>NZ_JBEPRQ010000010.1:0-228868 GCF_040548425.1 Bradyrhizobium sp. i1.15.2
GGGCCGACACAACCTCGGCGAGCGACCACTCGGGTACTACCTCGCGGATGGCATCTTCCAAACGCTCCAGCCGCTCACTTTCCTGGCGTATCCCCCTCAAGTAACTCTTCGAATGCGATGCGCTGCTCGCGATGCTCGAGCTTCTGCGACATGAGCCATCTCATGTGGGCTGGTCCCCACGTTGTCTTGCCCGGATAGATGCGTCCCAGCCGCAGCATCAATGACGAGATCTGTTGACGCTTGCCCTGGAGGTCCTTCTTCACTGCTTGACGGGCGCGCGAGAGATCGCGCATAGCCTCATGGCGCTCGTCCGGCACCCACACCGCCGTGAGCTCGTCCGCGCGCAACAGCTTGGCGAGGCTTACCGCATCGCGCCGGTTCGTCTTCACTCGATCGCCGGCCTTCTTCGGAACGAGCGAGGGGGCCACCACCAGGCAGTCATGGCCGAGGCTCTTGAGCAGTCTGTAGAGACCGTATCCTGTTGGCCCTGCTTCGTAGCAAAACGTCAACTGACAGCATTTCGCTGCAAGCTTTGCCACCAGCTTTCGGATCGCTGCCTCCGTGGCAGGAAACTCCCCGAGATATCGTACCTCGCCGCCACGGCCGCCATCGGCAATGGCTATAGCATTGCGCGATTTTGACGTATCGATTCCGACAAAGAACTCGGTATGATGACCCACGACTCGCCCTCCTTGTTTGAGGCTCTACCCGGTCCATCCGGGCAACCCTCGTCGCAACATCGAGGGTGAGTCGCCTCATTTTGTGGGGGGACATACAGTCTAGCAGACCTCACAGGCCGAAGCGATATAAAGTGCGCGAGCAGGGTTGATACCCTTTATTGAAACAACCATAAAGGGTACTAGCTTCGTTGCCGAAATCGGCGAAGGCATCGAATAGGCGGGGTCTAAAGGATGCAGGATTTGGCGTTGGCCATGGTGATTGTTGTGGCTCTCGGAGGAGTCTTGTTCGGTGTGAGATATATGCGTCGCGAAGCTTACCTGCCGTATCACGCTATCGTAGTTGGAAAGCCCTTCAACGAACTCGATTCGGGTGTTCAAGCAATCATTCTCGGCATGCTGAAAATCATTGGCAGTGGTTTTGCCACATTAGGCATTACGCTCCTTTGGTTGTGTTTTGCGCTTTACACGGGCGAACGCTGGGCGCCGTGGGCGATCTTGACCGTCTCAGCCGTCGCGCTGATCCCGATGCTGTATGTTGCAATCACATTGCGAACGTTCCGGCCTGGCGCGCCGACGCCTGTACGTCCCACGTGCGTTATGATGATTTTGATTGTGATTGGCGTCGGTCTGTCTTTGTTTACGCAGCATTTTTAGAACGCAGTAGACGTCCGCTTGTGGCCCGTGACGGACCTTAGCTCAGAACACCGCGGCGGCCGCTTTCGGGAGGTGAGCCGACGTGCAATCTGCGCGATGGCTGCTTTTGACCGATAGCGGCGTTCAATGCGGCCACGCAACACACTTCGGCCATGGGCTAATCCGATAGCTCGCTGGCGAATGGGGACGCTGATGGTCAGATTGTATTGGATCTATGCTGCCGTACTCGGCTGCTTGACCTCGTCTGCACAGGCTGCCGGTGTTCAGCTTCTGGCTACCGATCCCAGTCTGGCTGGCGCTATATGGTACCCTTGCGCGGCAGCGGCGCAACGAGTGCCGCTCGGCAAACTCACCGTCCAATTTATTGAAGCGATTGAAGGTGCGAAGGACTGTCCTGTCACAGGAACGAAATTGCCACTCGTGATTGTCTCACACGGACGCGGCGGTTGGTTCGGACAACACGATGACACGGTGCAGGCTCTGGCAAACGCCGGATTTGTCGTCGCCTCGATCAACCTTCCGGGTGACAATGGAAACGATTCCTCGCAGCGAGACAGCCTTTCCATTCTGGCATCCCGGCCCGCCAGCATTATCCGATTGCTTGATTTCATCTTGAATGACTGGAAAGACCGGGCTGCGATTGATTCCTCCAGGATCGGCTTCTTTGGGTTTTCGCTCGGCGCCTATACCGGATTGGTTTTGGCGGGCGGCAATCCCGATCTCCGGAGATTTGCGCTTTACTGCTCGGATGCGAACCGAACGCGGGCATGCGAGCAACTCCGTAGCGGCGACATACCAAACAGCTTGCCTCACGAACCTCGTATCCGAGCCGCAGTGCTCGCCGATACGGCAGTTAACTTTGCCTTTCCCGCCGACCGCTTGGCAGACATAAAAATCCCGCTGCTGATCTGGCGATCAGAGTTTGGGGGTGCAGGCGTAGACCCGAAAAACTCAGCGCTCGTTGCTGAGTCGCTGCCCGGCAAGAAGGAAGTGCGTGTGGTGCCTGCCGGTCATTTTGCTTTCCTGTCGCCGTGCTCGGCAGAGTTCGCGGAGAAGCTTCCTCGCTTCTGTGCTGATCCGCCAGGTTTCGACAGGAGGGCATTCCATCGCGAGTTCAATGCCAGCATCATCGATTTCTTTCGAGAAACTCTCGTTCGCCAGGGTGAGAGCCGCTAAAGCAGCCGATCCATGGAACGCGACAGTAGGGAGCGCTTTTTCCCTTAGCCGAGGGGGCGCCTGAACGCGTCATGTCGGCTCTTGGAGACAAATCCGACGGCAACCCGGCATCCGCCGCTTTTGAACCGTTCGGGGGGGCCGATCATATGGCGTCATTGAGAATGTAGTCACCCACGCCGACCATCGCAAATTAGGGCTCGGGCGACGGGTCCTCACCTATGCGCTTGAGATCGCATCGCAGGCCGATTGCTATAAGGTCCACTTGGCAACGGGGTCCAAGCGTGAGACGACTCTGCGCTTCTACGAGCGGGCAGGATTCGAACGAGGCGGCAAAACTTACTTCGAAGTGCGGCGGTCTCGGGAATTGGTCCTCAGCCGACTCCTTTAACGTGGGCTGACGATATCTACTCGCAAGTTTAGAGCGGCTATTCACCCAAATCGATTTTGTGAGCACCCGCTCACGGCGCCGGACACGCCGCTCCGGTCTTCGCCCAGGCCTCCACCAGCGCGCCGGCCTGCGCTTGCGTGCCCGGCACGGGCGAGCGGCCGAAGCCGGGCTTCCAGGCCCAGCCGACGAGGGTGTCCTTGCCGATATGGTCGATCAGGTCTTCCACCTTGCGGCCGCCATTGCGCGCAGGATCCCTGATCTGCTCGCAGATCTCGGCGACAGTCTTGCCCTCCCAGGCCATCTCGCGCGGGGCCAGATGCCAGTCGGGATGGCCGGGCATGCGGCCGGGCTCGAAATTGGCCTTCTGGTGGCAGGTGTTGCAGCGCATCGCCTCGAGGCCGTGGCCGTCGGCGCCGCGCGTGACGGGTGGCTGATGCAGGCGGGCATTGTCGCCCTGGTGCGGCCTGTCGCCGGCCGGATGACAATTGGTGCAGCGCGGATGCGTCAGTACCTTGCCGAGTTCGGTGAAGATTGCGGCCGAACGCTTCTCTGTGTCGCCGATCGAAGCAAAGCTCTCGGATGAGGCGAGGGCGTGGCTTGCCGTCCCCGACGCCGCAAAGCCCGCACTGAGACTGCCGGCGAGGGCGGCGACCACAGCAATCATCTTGAACCGCAGGTCGGAGATCATGATGCGCGTCACTTGGTGGCCATGAGGTAGCGCTTGGAGTCGGCGAGGATCACGTCGCGCACCGCCTCGTGATATTTGACGTAGCCGGTGCAGCGACAGAGATGACCGTCGAGCGCATCCGCGATGGTCTGCTCCAGTGCCTCGCGCGCCACCGGTGTCCGCGACAGGCGCTCCAGCAAGACCTGGCCCTCATTGAGGAAGCCGGCGGTGCAATAGCCGCACTGAAAGGCGAAATGCGCGATGAAGGCCTTTTGCAGGGTCGAGAGCTCGCCGTCCTTCGCGTGCCCCTCGACGGTGCGGATCGACTTGCCGTCGAAATTCACGGCGGGCGCGACGCAGGTCGGGCTGGTGGTGCTGGTGCCGTCGGGCGCGTCGACGATGACGGCGCAGCTCAGGCATTGCGCGGCGCCGCAGCCGAACTTGGTGCCGGTCATGCCCAGCATCTCGCGCAGAAAATCATTCATCGAGAGATCGTCGCGGACGTCCATCGGACCGTGCTTCTGGCCGTTGATGGTGAGGCTGAGGGTCGTCACGCGAGCACTCCCTTCAATAGGCTTGCGGTGACCGGCAGCGCACGGAAGCGATGGCCGGTGGCGTCGTGGATGGCGTTGATCAGCGCCGGCACGATCGGGATCATCACGACCTCCGCCATGCCCTTCGGTGCTTCGTCTGCCGTCTGCGGCTTCAGCATCTCGATCTCGAGATCGCGGAGCGGCAGGTCGGAGCCGCGTGCGACCAGATAGCGCCCGAGATTCCATTCGCCGTTGCCCGGCCCGCCTTCGAACGGGGGCAGGGTTTCGAGCAACGCGTAGCCGACGCCCATGGCGAAGCCGCCCTGGGCCTGGCCCATCACCACCTCGGGCACGAGCGCGGTGCCGCATTCGAGCACGCTATAGGCCTTGGCGATGCGCAAGCTCCCGGTTGCGCGCTCGATCTCGACGCGAACGACCGTGCCGCACATCGAGGTGTAGGCGGTGCCGATCCGGTTGTTGTCGGTCGGCGGAAACTTGACGCTGGTGCGGTTGATCCGCTCGAACTTGCCGTTGCCTTTGCGGATCGCCAGTGCGTCGATATCGGCGCGGTATTGCTCGCCGGACAGCGGGAAGCGTGCCCGCGACCACGCCCAGCGCGAGAAGCTGTGCGCAACCGCACCGGTGACGAAGCCGCGCGAATGAGCTGTTGCCGAGAGCACGGAGAGGGCGAGCGGTTCGAGGCCGGGCATGGTGAGCTGGCCGTTCTTCCAGCTTGCGCTGGCCCATTGTCCCGCGCGCGGATCAGTCTTTGCGATGCGCCACAGCTCGAGCGCCGAGGGCCATAGTCCGAAGCGGAAAATGACGCGGGCGGCTTCCGCGGCGGAATGGGTGCCGACATGGGCGCCGATCGAGGAGCTTGTCGGCGAGCTGATCGCGGGCACCCAGCGCGGGTTTTTCTCCGCGGCATCCTGGGTCTTCTGGTCCATGGTGGAGGGATCGCCCGACGTGACCAGCCCGAGCACGTCATAGCTGTCGACGCGGGCGACCGAGACCTCGTCGGCGATGGCGCCGAGATGGCCGGCGACGCGGTTGGCCAGCGCCGTCCCGATGCCGTTGCCCATCTCGACATGATCGCAGAAGATCACGATCTTGCCGTCAGGTCCAAGCTCGACACGGCCGAGCGAGCCGTCCGCGCCGGAGCCATAGTCTTTCGTCACGCAGGCGACGCCGGTGCCGACCAGCCGATCCGACGAGGTCTGCTTGAACTGCGCCCGCTGCTGCCAGATCGGGTGCTTCTCGAGCTTGTCGAGGATTTCGGGCGTGCGCACCGAGACGATGTAGGGATTGCCCGTCATGGTCCGGCCGTTCTGGGGCAGCGCGTTGCGCCGCCGGAATTCGATCGGATCGTGCTTGAGCTCGGACGCGGCCTCGTCGATCAGGACCTCCAGCGCCGTCATGGCTTGCAGGATGCCGTAGCCGCGCATCGAACCCGCGCTTACGCCGCGCGAGTGCACCGCGACAGTCCTGACGTCGACGTTCGGAATGTCGTAGATGCCGATCGCGCCGGTGGCCGCGACGACGGCAACACTGGCCGAGAAATGGGCGATGCCGCCGCCGTCGAGCACGTGATCGGCCGCGAACGCCTTGATCTTGCCGGTCGCGCGATCGATACCGATGCGCGAGCGCATCTTGATCGAATGGCGCTTGATGCCGGCCTGAAACTGCTGGTAGCGGTCATGCGCCAGCCGCACGGGCTTGCCGGGAAAGCAGACCGCCGCGAGCGCAACATAGAGAATGAAAGGCGTGTGATCGCGGCCACCAAAGCCGCCGCCGACATGGGCGAACTGCGCGTTGATGTGCGCCGGCTTGTAGGGCGCGCGGGCCTTGCCCAAGAGATGCGCGATCGATTCCGCCGCCTCGTAGGGCGACTGGACGCCCAACAGCAGTTCGAGATTGCCGCCCTTGCCGTCGTACCAGGCGAGCCCGCATTCCGGCTCCAGGAACATCGGGTCGACCGATTGCGTCTCGAACTCGCGGTCGAGCACAAGCATGGAGGCGTCATCCGCTGCAAGCTCGGCACGGATCTGCTCGCCATATTTCGCCGCCTTGGCGTAATCCGCGGGCATGTCCTTCGCGAGCGGCGACCACACTGGCAGCGCCGCGCTCTGGACCTTCTTGGGCGAGACCCAGCCGGCCTGGAGCGGCGAATAGACATCCGGCTTGTCAGGCGAGGGGCCTGCCACGCGGGTGAAGCGGAAGGCTCCGTAATCCGGGACGACGACAGGCCCGGTCTCTTCGCCGAAATGGACGAACGTGCCGTCGCGCAGCGCCAGACGCGCCTGGTCGAAGGCGTCGAACTTTTCGAAGATCAAAAGCGCGACCGGCTGTCCCAGATAAAGCGGCGTCTTGCCGATCGGGCAGAACAGGTCGCCCGCATAGAATTCCGGCACCTGGGTCCCGATCCGGTCGAGATCAGTCGCAGTCACCACCACCGACGGCTTGAGCGCGCCGCCGAGGCGGGCGAGGTCCAGCCCGGTATAGACGTGCGTGGCGTCGTTGGCGCGGACCAGGATGGCGTGCGAGGTGGCCTGCGGCCAGCCCGGCATGTCGTTGGCGCGGAAGTCGGAGGCGTAAAGCTTTGCGCCGGTGACCTTGGCGACGCCGTCGACACGGCCGGCGCCATTTGTCGCGGGATTGAACTTGCCGCGTCCAGGCAGCGTCTCGTGCGCTGCGAAGGGCACGCCCGCCGCGGACGCCAGATGTGACAGGCTGACCGAGATGCCTCCCGCCGACAACCACTTCACGAACTCGCGTCGCGAAGGCCCCATGATCATATCCTTGTACAGAGTTTCGAGAACATCGGGATGCGGCCAGCATGCAATGTCCGGAGGGCATAGGCCAGCGCCAGCGCGAATCCGTCACGATGCATCCTGCGACGATAGAACGGCTGAGGAGGTTTACAACCAATGAATGTGGTGCGCTTGCGCCTCGAATTGTGGTTTGGTGCTTGCTTTAGAGTCGAATCGAACGGAAGACGGTCCGGCAACAGGGGGCGCAATTCAAATGCAGCAGGATCCGAACGGTGCGTCTTCAGTCACCAGCACGATGGGCACGACGACGTTGTCGCGCCGTCAATTGCTGGATTGCGGTCTCAAAGCGGGCGCGTTGTCGCTGTTCGCAGGTGCCGCAAATGCCCAGCACGCCGTGCACGACCATGCGGGCATGTCCCACACCGCGGACATGTCGCCGAGCATGGGGATGGTCGCTGAAACGCCGGTTCCCGCCATGGACCAAGCGCTGGTCGAGCCCGAGGTGCGGCGGTCCGTCAATGGCGTGCTGAGCACGACCATGCGCGTCGGCTATGCCTATCGCCAGATCGGCGGCGTCAGGCTCTATGTCAGGTCCTATGAGGGCGGCAGCCCCGGCCCGACCTTGCGCATGAAACCCGGCGATACCCTGCGCATCAAGATGATCAACGATTTGCCGCCGAACCGCGATGGATTGCCGGCCGACATCAGCCATCCGCACCAGTTCAACAACACCAATTTCCATTTCCACGGCGCGCATACCAGCCCGAGCGGGATTTCCGACAACGTCATGCGCTCGATGGCGCCAGGCCGCAGCTACAACATCGAAATCACCCTGCCGGCCGATCACACCATGGGCACCTACTGGTATCACCCGCATCACCACGGCAGCGCCGACATCCAGATGTCCTCCGGCATGGTCGGCGCCGTCGTCATCGAGGGTGATTTCGCCGAAATTCCCGAGATCGCCACAGCCCGCGAACGGCTCATGGTGCTCACCCAGGTGGTCTACGATTCCAACGGCATGGTCGAGAATTTCGAGACGCTGTTTCCCGAGACCGCGACGCGCTTTCTCGCCATCAACGGCCAACGCCGGCCAATGATCGAGATGCGGCCCGGCGAGGTGCAGCGCTGGCGCATCCTCAATGCCGCCTATCAGGACGACATGCTGCTCGACCTGGAGAAGCACGATCTGCAAGCGATCGCCTATGACGGCATCCAGCTCGGCGCCATGCAGCCGCTCAAGCAGGTCCTGATTGCGCCCGGTCAGCGCGCGGACATTCTGGTGAAGGCAGGCAGCCCCGGCACCTACGCCTTCAACGCTACGCCCTACGATCAGGGGCATCCGTCGCCGGTCGGGCCCTTGGCGCGGGTCGTGGTGTCAGGTGCGCCGATGGACATGAAGCTGCCGCGCGTCCTGCCGCCGGCGCCGCTCGCGACCATCAAGGACTCCGAGATCACCAACCGCCGCAAGGTGGTGCTGTCGGCGACCGCGCCGGAGGCCGACGCCGCCGGCCATTGGCAGGAATTCGAGTTCTTCGTCGACGGCAAGAAGTTCGTCCCCGGCCGCATCGATCAGCGGGTCAAGCTGGGCGCGGTCGAGGAGTGGACCATCGTCAACACCCATGAGCATGACGACCACGTCTTCCACATCCATACCAACCCGTTCCAGGTGATCTCGGCCAATGGCAAGGCGCTGGCGGTGCCGGAATGGCGGGATTCCGTGATCGTGGAGCGCAAGGGCGGCCAGGTCGTGTTCCGCTCGCGCTTCATCGATTTCACCGGCGTCTACATGCTCCACTGCCACATGATGAACCATGAGGAGATGGGCATGATGCAGACCGTGGAGGTCTACAAGGCCTAAGCTGCGGGTCGAATTGCGCGAATTCGGCGGCGCGCGGGGCTGATCCGGGTCCGGCCGGGCTTCCCCTGGGGGCCCGCATGGCCTATGACGCTGCAACGCAACAATCCCCAAAAAGACCTCATGATCCGCCTCGACAACGTCAGCAAGCAAGCCGGCCACCAGATCCTGTTCATCGAAGCGTCCGCCGCTCTCAACAAGGGCGAGAAGATCGGGCTCGTCGGGCCGAACGGCGCCGGCAAGACCACGCTCTTCCGGATGATCGCCGGCGAGGAACCGCCCGATGAGGGGCAGGTCTCGACCGATCGCGGCATCACCATCGGCTATTTCAACCAGGATGTCGGCGAGATGGCCGGCCGCAGCGCCGTGGCCGAGGTCATGGACGGGGCAGGACCGGTGAGTGCGGTGGCGGCCGAGCTGCACGAGCTCGAGACCGCGATGGCCGACCCTGATAAGGCCGACCAGATGGACGAGATCATCGCCCGCTACGGCGAGGTGCAGCACGCGTTCGAAGAGCTCGATGGCTACGCGCTCGACGGCCGCGCGCGCGAGGCGCTGTCCGGCCTCGGCTTCAGCCAGGAGATGATGGACGGCGACGTCGGCAAGCTCTCCGGCGGCTGGAAGATGCGCGTGGCGCTGGCGCGCATTCTCCTGATGCGTCCCGATGTCATGCTGCTCGACGAGCCCAGCAACCATCTCGATCTCGAAAGCCTGATCTGGCTGGAAAAGTTCTTGCACGATTACGAAGGCACGCTGCTGATGACCTCGCACGATCGCGAGTTCATCAACCGCGTGATCTCGAAAGTGGTCGAGATCGATTCCGGCTCGCTCACCACCTACGCCGGCAATTACGAGTTCTACGAGCAGCAGCGGGCGCTAAGCGAGAAGCAGCAGCAGGCGCAGTTCGAGCGCCAGCAGGCCATGCTCGCCAAGGAGATCAAGTTCATCGAGCGGTTCAAGGCGCGCGCCTCTCACGCAGCTCAGGTGCAGAGCCGGGTGAAGAAGCTCGACAAGATCGAGCGGGTGGAGCCGCCGCGCCGCCGCCAGACGGTTGCGTTCGACTTTCCGCCGGCGCCGCGATCCGGCGAGGATGTCGTTGCGCTCAAGAAGGTGTTCAAGGGCTACGGCAGCAAGCGGATCTATGACGGGCTCGATTTCATGATCCGCCGCAGGGAGCGCTGGTGCGTGATGGGCGTCAACGGCGCCGGCAAATCGACGCTGCTCAAGCTCGTCGCGGGCGCGAGCGAGCCGGACGATGGCACCGTGGCGGTCGGCGGCAGCGTCAAGATGGGCTATTTCGCGCAGCATGCGATGGATTTGCTCGACGGCGAGCAGACGGTGTTCGAGTCACTCGAATATGCGTTTCCGACCGCGGGGCAGGGCTCTCTGCGCGCGCTCGCCGGCTGCTTCGGCTTCTCCGGCGACGACGTCGAGAAGCGCTGCCGTGTGCTATCGGGCGGCGAGAAGGCGCGCCTCGTGATGGCGAAGATGCTGTTCGATCCCCCGAACTTTCTGGTGCTGGACGAGCCGACCAACCATCTCGACCTCGCCACCAAGGAAATGCTGATCACGGCGCTGTCGGATTTCGAGGGCACCATGCTGTTCGTCTCGCATGACCGGCATTTTCTCAGCGTCCTGTCGAACCGCGTGCTGGAGCTGACGCCCGAAGGCATCCACCAGTTCGGCGGCGGCTACACGGAATATGTCGCGCGCACGGGGCAGGAAGCGCCGGGGTTGCGGTCGTAGTGATCGGCGGTAGCCCGGATGGAGCGAAGCGCAATCCGGGTTTCGTGCCGCGTGGGCAGTCGCGCGATGCGGTTGGTCCGGCCCCGGATTACGCTTCGCGCGATCCGGGCTACAGGAGCGGCCGCTGGAATTTCGTAGCCCGGATCGAGCGAAGCGCAATCCGGGATTCAATCTCCGCGCTCTCCGAAGTTGCCGTCGACCTCCGCGGCTCCTCCCCAATCGGGGCGGAAGCACGCCTTCGCGGACGTAGCGATGGAGCGACGAATGCGGCCAGTCTATCGGTGACGCGACAAGGCCGTGCTTGACTGGATTGTAATGGATGTAGTTCGCGCAGCGTTCGAAATCGGCATCGTCGCGAATGGTGTGCTGCCAAAATCGCCGTTGCCACAACGCGAATTCGCCCCGACGTTGCGGGAGATGGGGGCACCTGAAACAGCCAGTTGATGCGTGAAGGAGCTCTTGATCCGCCACCATCGGCCGGAAAAGTCAGCGTCATTGTCCGGCAGCGTCATGATGACGTGCAGATGATCAGGGAGGACCACGATTGCATCGATCGTGAACGGCCTGTCGGCGCGCGTCATACGAAATGCGTCGCGCAGTTTGTCAACATGATCGACCAACGCGGATGATCTTCGATCATCCCGCGCCACCGTGAAGAAGAAGGTCCCGCCAGGGACGAAGTTGCGCCGGTAGCGAACCACGCGGGCACCTTCCCGGATTACGCTTCGCTCCATCCGGGCTACAACCAGATCGAGAGATTTGCAATCCATTCGCTTGCTTGCGCGTTTCAGGGGCTCTCGCTACGCTCTTTCAAAAAAGGGAGCGAAACGCGCGTGAAGCAGGTCAGGTTCGGCGACATCACCATCGACGCGGTGATCGAGCGGGAGGGCCCGTGGCGGCGGCCGCAGGATTTTTTCCCGGCCTATGACGAGGGCGTATTCAAGCGGCATTTGCCGACGATGGAGCCGGAGGTGTTCGACGCCGCGCGCGGCATGATGGTGATCACCTATCAGACCTTCGTGGTGCGCACGCCGCGCTATACCATCCTGGTCGATACCTGCACCGGCGAGGACAAGGGCCATCCGCCGCCGTTCGATTTTCCGGGCAAGGCGCGCTGGCGCAACGAGCTGTTCGCGCTCGGCATCGGCTTTGAGCAGATCGACTACGTGTTCTGCACGCACCTTCACATCGACCACACCGGCTGGAATACGAGCTTGCGCGACGGTCGTTGGGTGCCGACGTTCCCGAATGCGAAATACGTCTTCCACAAGGGTGAATATGCGGCCTGGGAGGCCGAGCATGCCAAGGGCTGCAACCCGCCCGGCACCGTGTTTCGCGACAATTGCCTGCCGATCGTCGAGGCAGGCCAGGCGCTCCTGGTGGATGACGATTACGCGCTCGACGACACCGTCACGCTGACGCCGACGCCGGGGCATTCGCCCTGCCATTGCTGCGTGAACATCTTCTCGAAGGGGCGCCGCGCGGTGGTCGCCGGCGACCTCATGCATCATCAGATCCAGTGCCGCGAGCTGGACTGGTCGGCCAGACCGGATTGGGATCCGAAGCAGTCGGCGGTGTCGCGGCGAAAGTTCTTTGCTTCCGTCGCGGACACCGACACGCTGATCCTGCCTGTCCATTTTCCGGCGCCGACGGTCGGGCTGATCAAGCCGCTCGGCGCCGCCTTTGATTACCGTTTCAAGCGAGAGTAGGGCTAGCTCAGTAGGTGTAGAACATCCGCTGGATTTCCTTCGTGTCGGTCGTCTTTGTCAGCGCCAGCATCAGCAGAATGCGCGCCTTTTGAGGGTTGAGCGTATCCGAAACGACGAAGTCGTGTTCGTCGTCCTTGGCCTCGCCATTGCGTGCGACGATGCCGTTGCCGACGCGGCTGCTGCGAACGATCACGACACCCTTCTTGCGGGCCTCGTCGAGAGCTGGCTCGACCGCGGGCCTGGCCAGGCTGCCGTCGCCGACGCCGGCATGCACGATCCCCTTGGCTCCGGCGCCGACAAAAGCGTCGATCGCGACCCGGTTCATGTTGGCATAGCCGTAGACGATATCGACTTGCGGCAGGACATCGAGGCTGGAGACGTCAAATTCGGAGTCCGCCGTGTGGCGGCGCGTCGATTGACGATAGAAGTACGGCTTGTTGCCCTGCATGTAGCCGAGAAAGCCGAGTTCCGGTGTGCGGAAGGTGTCTGCCGTCGAGGTGTTGTTCTTGGTGACATCGCGAGCCGCGTTGATCTGATCGTTGAGAGCAACCAGCACGCCCTTGCCGACGGCCTCGTCACTGCCCGCGAGGATCACCGCGTTGAAGAGGTTGATCGGCCCATCCGCGCTGATCGCCGTCGACGGTCGCATTGCGCCGACGACGACGACGGGCTTCTTGCTCTTGACGACGAGGTCCAGGAAATAGCTGGTTTCCTCGATCGTGTCGGTCCCGTGCGTGATCACGATGCCGTCGACGTCGTCCTGCGCGAGCAGCGTGTTGACGCGCTTGGCAAGCTTCAGCCAGTAGTCATTGTTCATGTTCTCGCTGGCGATCTGGAAAACCTGCTCGCCCTTGACGTTGGCCACCGTTTTCAGTTCGGGGACGGCATTCAGGAGGGTCTCTATGCCCACCGTGGCTGCGGTGTAACCGACCACGGTGGTGCTGCTCGCGCCGCTGCCGGCGATCGTGCCGCCGGTTGCGAGCACCATGACGTTGGGCAGTCCCGGGCCCCGCGCGTTCGCGGCTTCAAGTCCGATGAGCAGCGCGAAGAGCAAGCTCATTGCCGCGATGAAGTGATGACGCACTCGAGGTTGCCACATCTTGACGTCCCTTTCCTAGAAAGCCTTGTCGATGCGCCCCGCTTCGCTCAGCACCACATGATCGGTCAGTCGAGAGCTCCTGTCTAGGGCGACGCTTTCGGATGATTTGGTCTGGAAGCCGGCACACGCAAACACACACGCGAATGGCCGGGACAAGCCCGGCCATGTGGCAGTTCGTCTGGCGATTGCTCGCTAAAGCAGCAGCGAATTCGCGGCGCCTTACGCGCCCATCTCGCACTTCTTCATAAAGCTGTTCTTGGCGGCGCCGGCGAGCGGCTTGCCCTCGGCGCTGACGGCCTTGGGCGCGCAGGCTTCGGCTTTGCACTTCTTCATGAACGAGGTCTTGGCGGCGCCAGCCAGGGCCTTGCCGTCCTTGCCGACGGCCTTGCTTTCGCAGGTGTCCTCCGCGAAGGCCGAACCCGCTGCAAACGTGGCAACGATCGCAGCCAGGAAAATCCGCTTCATCATGATTGTCTCCCTAAACCAGAAATGGCACGCGGATTGGAGCCGGGAATCGTGGCGCAATCAAGCTGGATGAGCGCCTGCTGTCCGGTCTTCCTGGCGATTTTTCGAACGCGGGTTCGACGGGGCCCACGGTCTGCTGCACTGCTCGCTGACCGGGACGGGCGATCCTGCTAGCTTCGGGCGAGTTTAGCCGAAGGGAGATCGTGATGGAGACCCTGATTGCGAACATGCCGGATGCCGCTTCTGACCGGCATTCTCACCTGGTTCGGCCGCAAGACATGGAATGGCAGAAGACGCGCTTTCCCGGCTGCGAGGCCAAGACGCTGCTGTTCGATCGCAGCAGCGGTCTGATGACGGCCTTGATGCGCTTTGCGCCGGGATCGGTGCTGCCCGATCACGAGCATGTCGGCGTCGAGCAGAGTTATGTCATAGAGGGCGCTCTCGTCGACAACCAGGGACCGGCCAAGGGGATTGCCTGCAAGGCCGGCGAATTCATCTGGCGCGAGGCGGGCAGCCGGCATGCGGCCTGGTGCCCGGAGGGCGCCCTGATCCTGGCGATCTTCCAGGTGCCGAACAAGTTCTTCGAAGCCGACGGCCGCGTCGTCGATGCCGCCGGTCAAGATTGGGACCAAACGTGGGGGCACACCAACGCGCAACGGGCGGGGAGGCCGCGATAGGCGGCTCTTCGCAGCTCAACTGCCGTCATCGATGCTTCTGACGAGCATGGTGACCTGAACGGCGATCAGCCGCCGCATCTCCTTGCCGTTCCTGGCGGTTTCGCGCAGTCCCCGCATGCCGAACACCAGGCATCGCGCCAGCACCTCCGGCTCGATCGCTATCCCGGCGGCCTTCACCTGATCGCGGATGAGGTCGGCGACCAGACACTGGAAGTTGTCGTAGACCTTCCGAACTGCGGGGAAACGGAGGTCGAACAGATCTGCCGAATCGGGATGCGCCTCGATCAGGTCGAAGCCATGCGATCCCCAGGATTTGCAGGCGTGGAGCAGCTTGGCGTGAAGGCCGTCGAGGCGCGCGATTGCGGCCCTGATCTCCCGATGCTTCTGCTCGTCCATTCGCTGGATCACCGCCGCGAACACGGCATCCTTGTCGGGGAAGAGCAAATAGAGCGCCGGCCGCGACATTCCCGCCTTGGCGGCGACGTCGCCCATCGTCGTGCGGGCATGGCCGTAGCGGGAGAACACCTCCGTTGCAGCCTCGACGGCAAGCGCCTCTTTCGAAATGCTGGAACGAGCCATGAGCCTCACAAGCGTTGGAATTGAACGTCGAGTCATATTGACAAAATATCAATAATTGTCAATTTGACGGAAGCGGCATGAGGCCACGAGAGGTTCTGCGAGATGAACGATGAAGCGCGACTGAAGATCTGGAACACCTATCAGGCGGCGTGGGGACCCATCGATGAGGACGAGCGGCGTCGGCTGCTTGAGCAAAGCGTGGCCGCGGACTGCGTGTATACCGATCCGGGCTCGCAGATTGAGGGACGTGACGCCTTGATGGCGCGCATCGGTCAAACCCAGCTCAAGTTTCCCGGCGCGCATTTCAGGAATGACAGCTTCCTCGAGCACCATGATCAGGGGCTTTTTCGCTGGACGATGTACGACGGCGCCGGTCGCGTGTTCGTCACGGGCGAGAGTTTTGGCCGCTTCGGCGACGATGGCCGCCTCGTTCAGGCGACGGGCTTCTTCGAGGTGCCCGCAGCCAAAGCCTGAGCGCTGGCCGGCGCGGCAGCCGATCCTGCCGCTCCGGGCGTCGCCCTCAGGCGCCGCGCGCGAGAAGCGCCTTGAAGTCCGCGCGTGCGCGCTGTGCTTCGGCTCGCGCCACCGCGGAGGCGTCGCCGAGGCCGAAATAGCCGTGGATCAGGCCGGGGCCTTCATGATGCTTCACCGGCACACCGGCGGCTTCCAGCGCGCGTGCATAGGCTGTGCCCTCGTCGCGGAGGGGATCGAACCAGGCGGTGGTCACGATCGCGGGCGCGACGCCGGCGAGCGAAGCCGCGCGCAGCGGTGATACGCGCCAGTCGGTCGCATGCGAGGGATCGGCGAGATAATGGCCGCAGAACCACTCCATCACGGCGCGCGAGAGGAAGTAGCCTTCGGCATTCTCGGCGCGCGAGGGGAAGCGTGCGTTCTCGCGCGCGTCCGCATAACTGCCGAGGACATCGGTCACGGGATAGACCAGCAGTTGTGCGGCGAGCTTGATGCCGGCGTCGCGGCAGGCGATCGCGCTGGTGGCGGCGAGATTGCCGCCGGCGCTGTCGCCGGCAACGCCGAGGCGTTTTGCATCGCCGCCAAATTCCGCGACGCGGCCAAACACGTCGCTCACCGCGGCAAAGGCGTCCTCGAACGCGCCGGGAAAGCGCGTTTCGGGCGGGCGACGGTAGTCGACGGAGACGACGACCGCGCCGGTCTCGATCGTAAGGTTGCGTGCCTGCCGGTCGTGAGTCTCGAGGTCGCCCGCGACCCAGCCGCCGCCATGGAAAAACACCACGGTCGGCGCCGGCGTGGTGCCGACCCGGTAGATACGTGCATCGAGCGGTCCGGCGCCGCCTTTCACCTTGATATCCGCGACGATGTCCACCGGCGGCGGCGCTATGGCCGCGCGTGAGGCAGCCAGTGCGCGCAAGGAATCGCGTGCGCTCTGTGGCGTCATCGTCTTGGCATCGCGCATCGGCAGCAGCGGAATGATCTGGGCGATGACGGGATCGAGCGGTGCGGCCATGTTGGGATCCTCACAGGGTTCTTGGTCTTGCTTGCGGGTTAGCATAGATATGGCGCGCCGCATCGGCAACGGCTCGCAGTTGCCATGCCAGGGTTTGCGATGCCATGGGATGAACGGGCAGGGAGGTCTTGAGGTGGAATTCGAAACGCTGGTCCAGTCGCGCCGCAGCGTGCGCGGCTTCAGGAACGAGCCGGTGCCGCGCGCGGTGATCGAGGCGATCATCGACAGTGCCAAACGTGCGCCGTCGTCGATGAACACCCAGCCTTGGCATGTCCACGTGCTCACAGGCGGGCCGCTGGATCAGCTGCGCCGACGCAACATGGAGGAAATGGTTGGCGGCGCCAAAGTCAAGCGCGACATCGTCAGCCATGGCGAATACCAGGGCGTGCACCGGACGCGGCAAGTCGACGTCGCCAAGAAACTGTTCGGCGCGATGGGGATCGCGCGCGACGACAAGCCGATGCGGCAGGACTGGGTGCTGCGCGGCTTCCGCCAGTTCGACGCGCCGGTCTCGCTGGTCTTGACCTATGACCGCGTGCTCGATCCCGGCGCGGTCTGCCATTTCGATCTGGGCGCGCTCTGCTACGGCATCGTGCTCGCGGCCTGGGACCGCGGTCTCGGTTCGGTGATCAACGGGCAGGGCATCATGCGTTCCGACATCGTGCGCGAGGTCGCGAACATTCCGGAGGACGAGGTGATCATGACCTGCGTCGCGATGGGCTATCCCGACGACAACTTTGCCGCGAACGCCGTTCGCTCCGATCGCGGGGGCAACGACGATTTCGTGCGTTACGTCGGATTCGCCGAGTAGCGCAGGCAGAGGAGATTATTCTCTCGCCGATTTTTTTTGGTGCGGACCGCTTGGCGGCCTCTTGCATTCTCGATCGTGCGGGAGGAACAATGTGCGGACTGAAAGGTTTGATGCTGGCGCGAGGGAATTGACATGCGGCGGCTCGCTAGCCTGGTTCGACGGTTCTTCGGCCCGCGAGTGCGGCGTCCGATCGATGATGATCCAAGTCTTCCTTTCACCCCCGAAGAGTTCGGCCGGATGATCCGCAGCGGCCGGCACGAGGACATGAAGCTGCTGGCCGAAGGGCTGGCCTGCCGGACCGTTCCGCGCCGCACCAGACACCGCGCCGCGCACTAGGCTGGGGTCGAGACGGGTTGCTGCGCTCATCTCGTGAGTGCGACCTGTCTGAACGCGGTCAGCAGTGCCTTTTCCAGCTTTCCACTCATTCCGCAGAGAATGTTATAAGCCTCTGCCCGCGGCATCGTTGGCTTGTAGTGCCGGTGCTCGATCAGGGCAGCGTAGATGTCCGAGATCGTCAGGATGCGCACGATATCGCCGATGTTCCCGGCGCAGAGCGCATCCGGGTAGCCGCTGCCGTCGAGAAATTCGTGATGATGCCGCACGGCATCGAGGATCTCCGGCGAAATATTGTCGTGGTCTTTCAGAAAATCGTAGCCCGCCACCGGGTGCGTCTCGATCATGGCACGTTCCTCCGGATCGAGACGGCCGGGCTTGTCGAGGATGGCAAGCGGGATCCGGGCCTTGCCGATGTCGTGGAACATGGCCGCCGTGTATAGCCGCTCCAGATCTGACCTGCCGACGCCAAGGCTCAGGCCGAAATCGATGGCGACGCCGGTGACGAGGAGGCAATGCTGATAGGTCCCCTCGTGATGGCGCCGCACCGTCGTGAGCCATTCCGACAGGCCATGCTGGGTGATGCGATCGGCGATCTGGCGGCCGGCTTCCCTGGCGCCGCTGACGTCAATCGGCTGCCCCGATGTCACCGAGGCAAACATCGACGCGATGGCAATCGCCGCGGTCTCGACGGCGTTGTCCGGCTGCGGCGCGTGACCTGAGGAAGCAGGCGCCTCTTCGGCGGGATCAACCAGCGCTGCCAGCAGCTTGATCTTGTCGATCGTCCCGGGAAGGACGAGCGTGGCTCCGAGCGCGTAGGCCTGCGAGATACTCATGTGAGAGGAGTGCTCGACCAGGAAGATGCGCTTGGTTGCCTTCGCGAGCTTTACGCCTCGTTTCTTGATGGCCGCAATGGTGTGGACATCACGCAATTCCGCACGGATGACGATCGCGAACGGCACCTGGGACAGCTTGGCTTCCGCGTCGAGCCGTTCGCCTGCGACGGCAAACTGCTGCTCGAGCATCGAACAGACGCTCGACAATTTGTCTGAAGAATCAGCCAGCACATGCACGAACGGGCGTACCGCTTCCTTCTCTCGGATGCCGCCGTCGCCCTTGACGGGGCGGGATATAATTCGCGCGTTCTGCACGGTTGACCTGAATTATGCTGAGTGGATGGGCTGATGAATCCTTGGGCCTATTTGCTCTGAGCGGCAGTCTGCGCGGCGGCTGCCGGTTTCCTCTTGCCGTCTGCGGTGACGAAGTGCACGCCGGCGGTGGTGCCGTCGATCCAGACCAATTCGCAGCGCCGGTAGGCGAGCCCCGTCGACGACAGCAGCAGGAAGAATTCCTTGGCCCGCAGAACGTCGAGCGTGCCCTCGACTTCGATCTTCGCACCGCTTTGCGATATGTCGAGCAGAACGCAGCTGCGCCGCCACGTGCCGTCCGAGCCCATCAGATTGACCGGCTGCTTGTGATCCATTTTCACGCGCTGCGCTTTGCGACCGTCGAACTTCATCGGCTAACCCCCATCTTCGCGCCGCGATTTGCCGGATCGCTCGTGTTGGCGCTTGCCGCTATTTCCCCCCATCGCACTGTCCATTGGCTGGTGGACAGAAGCAGCGTCTCGAAGATCCGTTGCGCGCGCTCGCGCCCGGCATAGGAGAGCCTTTTCCCGCTGCGGTTGCTCAGGATGGTAAGGGTGGTCTGCCAGTTCAGCCGCGAGGCCCGGCACGCCATGACCAGCCCCTCGCAATCGTCGTCGCTCACGACACGCTCGATGATTTCGAGCGGCGCCCCTGAAAGCACCGACAGCGCCGTGAATAGGTTGGCCGTCTCGCCGCGGATCGCAAAACGGTTCACCGTGGAATCGTTGAGCTTGCCGATGCGGTTGAGGACGACGATCTCCGGCCTCGCGCTGGCGTAGTCGGCCCTGCAAGGCCGCTTTGGCGGAGCCGGCTCCGTTTCCGGCACCGGCGACGCGGCGAGCGGGTTGGGCGTGGCCGGCGCCTTCCGGGCTGGTGGGGCGGAGAGCAGCTTGCGCACGACCAGGTCGGGCGTGCCGGGCCGGAGCACCAGCGCCTTCGCGATCTCGCCGTCCTGGTCGGCCATGGCAATCAGCGCTGCATAGGCTGCGTCGGAGAATTTCGTTCCCGGGTTCTTGATCAGGGCAAGGCAGATCGGGCCGCCGTGCTTGATCAACGCTTCGGTCACGGTCGGCGCGATGTCGCTGCGGGCGGCGATCGCGCGTCGATGCCACTCGCCACGGGAGTCAATGACAGCCTCGAGATCTGCCGCGGAAAGTGCGCGCGACTTGAGCAACACAGGACATGCCACGTCCGGATTATCGTGCGAGGCGAGACGCCACAATGTTTCGGGAGGCGCGATGTCAAGCTCGGCGAGCGCCATGCTGAGCTGAACCAGTGCGCTGGTCTCGACCCGTTCCGTCAATCGCAGCAGAACACCGTCGACCACGTTGACGAGCAATTCCCGGCACTGGCCGCGGCTACCAGTGAGCAACTGCACCATGCCGGAGAGAATGCGTGCGCAACGCTCCGCCGGGCACGTTGCGACCGTCTCTTCCAATTCAGCGAGAATATCAGCAGGCGAATTTGCCATCATGGCAGGGGCCTGACCTAAAATTAATTTGGACTATCGAACTGCTTCTATTCCGCTCGACAAACGTTAATTTGAAATTTTGATTTTGCTCGTCTAGGTATATGTGCACCGCTGGCCACACGGGAAACGCTATCGAAAATTGGCGAGATTTGATGCGCCGGCTTGTCCTTGGACTTCGACGCTCGCCAACTGGTCAACATAGTTCGAAGTGATTCTTTCAGACTTAAGGGACACCGGAACGGGGAAGTTGGGCCGGCATCGTCGCCGGACGCGCGTGTGTTGCGACGCGAAGTTTCACATTTGCCATGAACAGAACTGATGATGCGCCGACGCTAGCGCCGAAGGTATTTCGTTTCACCGACGTCGATGAATTTCGAAGTGCCATACGAGGCCTGAACTTCGAGTTCACGCCTTTCGTACGGAGGATTTCGGCCGAGCAGACCATTCTGTCGCTGCCCGGCTGCGACGTGAACTTGACGCGGGCATTTCCGCGGGTCGTCGACGCACAGCTCGTCGAGAATTGTACCGCGATCGGATTCACGATGGACGATTTGGACGTGCCGGTTCGATTCAACGGCACGCAGCGCACACGACCCGTCATCGTCATGGGCAGCGGCGGCGCAACCTACACCACCATCGAGGAAGTGCCGCGGCAAATCGGCTCGGTGGTGTTCAGGCCGGAGGTGACGGATCGCGGCTGGCCACAAGCAGCCCTCTGCTTCAACATCTTCGAAACGACCGCCGCGGGCTTGAACCGGCTCCGCGGTGTGGTTCGGGAGGTGCTGGCAGCCGCTTCGGGGCCGGTCGATGCACCCGACGTGCCGCTGAAGGCTGCCGCCATGAGGGAGACCTTGCTCGGCGCTGTGGACGCAATTTTCCACAATATGGGTCCCGCGCGATGGACCCTGCGCCCCAATGACGAGCGCAACTTCAAGGTCTTTCAGGACATCCGCGCGCTGCTTTCCGACGACATCTCCCAGCCCATCTACAGCGACGAGATCGCGCGCAAGCTCGGCTTGTCCGTTCGCACCATGCACGACGTCGTCCGCCGCTATCGCGGCATGAGCCTGCACCGCTATCTACGTCTGCGGCGGCTGTGGCTGGTGCGTCAGCGGTTGCTCGCCGGTGCCGACAGCGTCAAGGCCGTCGCGCTGGCGTTCGGCTTCTGGCATCTCGGCGACTTCTCCAGAAGCTATCGTGACAGGTTCGGCGAGACACCGTCGCAAACGCTCGAGCACGGACGGCGAACCTAGCGCGTCAAAACGTTGAGGCCGGCCTGCTGATCCGTGCTATACTACCGGCCATGAGCAATCGCATCCTCGTCCTCTACGGTTCCTACCGTTCCGATCGCATGGGCATACGCCTTGCGAATTTCGTCATCGATCGCCTGCGCGGTCGCGGCGACGACGTCGTGTTCATCGACGCCAAGGCGATCGGCCTGCCGATGCTCGATCGTATGTACAAGGAATATCCCAAGGGCTCCGCACCTGAGGCGCTGGAGAAGCTGGCCGGAGAGATCCGCGGCGCCGATGGCTTTGTCTTCGTCACCGGCGAGTACAATTGGGGCATCCAGCCGGGCCTGAAAAATCTCACCGACCACTTCCTCGAGGAGTGGTTCTGGCGTCCGGCCGCGATCGTGAGCTACTCGGCCGGCCGCCTGTCCGGCGCGCGTGCCTCGACCGCCTGGCACGGCACGCTGTCGGAGATGGGTATGGTGGTGGTGTCGAGCACCATCGGCGTCGGCCCGATCGCACAGACGCTGTCGGAGGCGGGCGAACCGATCGGCGAAGGCGGCAAGGCGTTGGAACGCTCGTTCCCGCGCTTCGCCGACGATCTCGCGTGGTGGATCGAGGCCGCCAAGGCGCAGCGGGCGCGCAAGGCGCCGCCTTATTGACGGTCCCGTAGCCCTGATGGAGCGCAGCGCAATCCGGTGCCGTCGGTGTTTGCGGCACGATTCCCGGATTACGCTGCGCTCCATCCGGGCTACGAATTTGGATGCTACGCCGACCTGACCTCGCCGAGGAAGCGGTCGAACTGTCCGGCGAGATCGCGCGACTGGGTCGAGAGCTGCTCGGCTGCGCCCAGCACCTCTCTTGCGGCCGTGCCGGTATCGCCGGCGGCGCGCTGCACGCCTGAAATGTTGGTGTTGACCTCCTGGGTGCCGCGCGCGGCCTCCTGGACGCTGCGGGCGATCTCCTTGGTCGCCGAGCCCTGTTCCTCGATCGCGGCCGCGATCGCGGTGCCGATCTGGTCGATTTCGCCGATGACGTCGGCGACGTTGCGGATCGCGGTCACGGTCTCGTCGCTCGCGGCCTGGATCGCCGCAATCTGCTCGGAGATTTCGGTGGTGGCCTTGGCGGTCTGGCCCGCGAGCGATTTCACCTCGGCAGCAACCACCGCAAAGCCGCGGCCGGCGTCGCCGGCGCGGGCAGCCTCGATGGTCGCGTTGAGCGCCAGCAAATTGGTCTGCTCGGCGATGCTCTGGATCAGCGTGACGACGTCGCCGATCTTCTGCGCGCCCTCGGCCAGCGCACGGGCGGTGTCGCCGGTGCGGCGGGCGTTGTCGACGGCGCGGGCGGCGATCTCGGTGGATTGGGCCACTTGACGGCCGATCTCCGAGATCGAAGAGGTCAGCTCTTCGGTGGCGCTCGCAACAGTCTGCACGTTGCTCGATGTTTGCTGTGAGGCGGCGGCGACGACCGCGGCCTGGCTGTTGGTCTGGGCTGCCGTCGAGGTCATCGACTGCGCCGTGCTTTCCATAGTGGAGGAGGCTTTTGACAGTCCGCCGACGAGCTCGGTGACCTTGGCTTCGAACGCGCGGGTGATCCCGTCGAGCGCCTGTGCGCGGCGCATCTTGCCGTCGTTCTCGGCCTGCTTTTCGGCCGCGAGGCTGTCAGCCCGGATCATGTTGTCCTTGAAGACCCGGACAGCCGCGGCCATCGCGCCGATTTCATCGGAACGTTCGGCGCCGGGAATCTCTTCCGCGACTTCGCCGTCGGCGAGCCGCGACATCCGCGTTGTCAGATTGACGATCGGGGCGCAGACGCGGCGGCGGACCGTGACGATGAGGCCGGCGCTGGCGATCAGCACGGCGAGAAGGCCCGCGAGAGCGATGGTGAAGCTGGTGTGGGCCGCAGTGGAGGCACCGGCGAGAATGTGCTCGGCGTTGTCGTAGAAGGCGTCGCGGACCTCGATGATGGTGCCGAGGCCGCGCTGCGTGGCGGTGTAATAGGTGTCCATGTCGTGTTCGTACTTGCCGCTGACCGCACCCTCCTTCACCAGCTTGAGCTCGCGGCCGAACTCTTCGATGTAGATCGCGTTGAATTTCTCCAGTGCGGCGGCGATGTTCGCCGGCGTTGCGGGATTGCCGCGCAGCTCCAGCAGCGACATCACGATCTGATCGTTGCGGCCCTGCGAGCGGCTGATCTCGGCCTTCTCGGTATCGGTCGCTGGTTTCTTGCCCCCGACGAGGTTCTTGTGCAGGCTGGAGTTGAAGCCGCCGACGTCGCGCAACGTCATCGCGATGTTGGCGTAGCTGGCCTGCCGGTAGGCGTCGCCATTGAGGATCGCCATGCGGCGGACCTGCTCGTTGAGCAGCGCAGTCACGCTGGCGTTGAGCACGGCGTTGTCGGCGACGATCTTCTTGGCGGCGTCCTTGCGCGCCTCAGGCGGGCCCGACATCGCCTTGTCGATGGCCTCGCGCAGCGACGTGAATTTCGAATTGATGGCGTCGATGTTGCCGCCGGTGGTGTTGCCGTCGTCGAACGGGCCCGGCAGGTCCTTGCGCAGCGCGTTCATCCTGTCGCGGGCGGCATCGGTCTGCTTGCGCAGCTTGTCCTGTTCGGCCAGCAGCGCCGGGTCGACGGCGGGAGGGCCATAGAGGATGTTGGTGGAAAAGCCGCGCTCGGGATTGAGGTAGCGCGGGATGTCGCTGACGGCGCGGACGGTCGCCAGCCGCCCCTGGGCTTCGGTGATTCGCTCCATCGTCTGGTATTTCGTTACGGCGACGTAGACGGCGAGGCCGCCGCCCACGGTCGAGAGCGAGACGATCGCGGTGGTCAGGAGCGTACCGATTTTCATGAGTCTGTCCGGCAACTGGCGCGGGAAATAATTTGCACGGACAATAGGCAGGCGATGTTAATCCCGGGTTTACGCTGGTGGCCGCGGTCACTTGGGCTGTCGGTCGAGGACCGCGAGGATATCGAGCGTTGCCTGATCGCGCTTGCCCGAAAAATACCGGGCGAGCGCCTGGTCGAAAACGGGTTCGTCGGACACCGCGTCGAACAGCGTCATCGACGAGCGGAATTTGGCATCATCGGGCGCGCCGAGGATCGCGTTGATGGTCCGGCCTTCGACGGCAAGCACGAGGCGGGTGCATTCGATCAGGCGCGGACCGAGGATGGGGTGGGCGAGATAGGCCTTGGCCTCCGCGCGGGAGGCGATGGCGTAGCGCTGCGACATGGCGCTGAAGCCGAGGCCGGCGACCTGCGGGAAGACGAACCACATCCAGTGGCTCTGCTTTCGGCCCCGGGTCAGCTCCCCCTGAACGTCGCCATAGACCGGGTCCTGGGCCCGGACAAAGCGTTCTAGATCGAACGGATCGGTCATAAGATACCTTGGAATACCCCGGAATGGCTTGCCGGAGCCTTGCCAGACGCCTGCCGGCCCCGATTATGCCTAACTTTTGGCTCCCAATGTGGTAGCTGGTATAGAGTCTCCGGGTGGGGGTGGGTCCCCCCGGGGGTCGATTTTGGGGAGCTGATGGTTTCCGACCGGGCACAAGCCGAGAGGCTATTGTCGCGCCGCCGTATTGGGCGAGCCGAGACGATATTGCTGTCTCTGGCCGCCGTCGCGCTGGCACTAGGCGCTGCCGCCTGGGTCGCGGATATCGGCGCTCCGGCCTCGCTGGTCACCGCCGCACTGCCGCCGGCCAATGCGCCTTCGTTCGATGATCGTTTCGCTTCGGCGTCCGGCAATCCGCCCGCCCGCGAGCTTGGGCTGCGGACGCTGGAGCGCTCCGCGGTGAGTGCAGTCCAGCTCAAATTGCGCGACGCCAAGGCGATGCTCGCCCAGAAGCTCCAGGGCGATGACTGGCGCTCCACTCTGACCGACGACGACCGGCATATGTCCGAGGAGACGAGACAATCGCAGCGTGCTGACGCCATCCCGATGCCGCGCTCGCGCCCGCCCCAGGCCGACATCTCCGCCCAGATCGCCTCGAGCCAGGCTTATGCCGAGACCAACCCCAGGGTCGACAACCGCAACTTCTTCGAAAAATTCACCGACAAGATCAAGCTGGCCTCGCTGACGCCCGACAGCGGCCTGTTCGGCAAGGCGCCGGATCTCGCCGCGCTCGGTTACGATTCGCGCACCGCGGTCTACGACATCTCGGCCAAGGCGCTTTACCTGCCGAGCGGCCTCGCGCTGGAAGCGCATTCAGGCATGGGCGCGCTGATGGACGACCCGGAGCACGTCGACCAGCGCATGGTTGGCGCGACCCCGCCCGCGACCTACGACCTGAAGCCCCGCGAAAAACTGTTTCACGGCGTCCGCGCACTGCGCTTGACCCCCACCGAGGGCACCAGCGCGCTCGGCCGCGTCGGCCTGCTCACCCACAATTACATGCTCGGGCCCCGTGGCGACTCCAACGGCTGCGTGTCGATCAAGGACTACGATCGTTTTATGAAGGCCTACGATAACGGTGAGTTCAACCGTCTGGTCGTGGTGCCGAAGTTGAGCCCATCGGCGACCGCCTCGCAGCGCGCGAGCACCGAGTCCTGATATCTGCTCCTGATATTTGCCTGCCACGGCGGGGCTGCCGTTTTCCCTTCGTTAAGCCGTCATCGTGCAGAAGCAGCCCATGAGTGATCCGCAAAGTGAGTGATCCGCAAAGTTCCGGGACCCCGCTGCGCACGACGTTCAAGATCAAGCTGAACGGCGACACGCTGGCGATTGCGACCGTCGGCCAGGCCTATCAATTCCTCACCAATTTCAAATCGGTCGAGTGGATGGAATTCCGCTCCTTGCATGAAGATGCGGTCGCAGCGCTCGAAGGCGCCGCCGAGAACGCCATGCTCGTGGTGCAGGCGACCAACGCCGTGCGCGCGCTGTTCGTGAGCGCCAAGCTGCTCTGAGAGTGACGCGGTAGATATTTGGGGGATCCCGGGATTGCGCTGCGCTCCATCCGGGCTACCGCTCACAACTTGAACTCCGCTATAGGAACGGCAATAGCTCGCGAAGATCGCGCTCAAGCCGAGACGTTGAAACATAGTTCAGGGAGAGACCATCATGAAACGCCGTACGTTCCTCAAGGGCGGCGCCATGGCCGGCGCGACGACGCTGGTTGCCGCACCTGCGATCGCGCAAGGCGCGCCCGAGATCAAATGGCGCCTGACCTCCAGCTTCCCGAAGTCGCTGGACACCATCTACGGCACTGCGCAGACCTTTGCGAAATATGTTGCCGAGGCCACCGACAACAAATTCCAGATCCAGACCTTTGCGGCCGGCGAGCTCGTCCCGGGCCTGCAGGCGCTCGATGCCGTCAGCACAGCCTCTGTCGACATGGCGCAGACCCCGCTCTATTTCTACATCGGCAAGGAGCCGGCGCTGGCCTATGCGACCGGCGCGCCGTTCGGCATGAACCATCGCCATCAGGAATCCTGGTGGCACTTCGGCGGCGGCGCCGACCTCACCAACGAGGCGCTGAAGCCATTCAAGGCGCACGCCATCCTATGCGGCAATTCCGGCACCCAGATGGGCGGCTGGTTCCGCAAGGAGATCAAGACGGTCGACGATCTCAAGGGTCTCAAATTCCGCATCGCCGGCATGGGCGGTCATGTACTGGCGCGGCTCGGCGTGGTCCCGCAACAGATCGCGGGCGGCGACATTTATCCGGCGCTGGAAAAGGGCACGATCGACGCGGTCGAATTCGTCGGACCCTATGACGACGAAAAGCTCGGCTTCCAGAAGGTCGCAAAATACTACTACTTCCCCGGCTGGTGGGAAGGCGGCGCCATGCTGCACATGATCGTCAACGACGAGAAGTGGGCGTCGCTGCCGAAGCAGTACCAGGCGATCGTCAACCAGGCCGCGTCGGCCGCGGGTGCCTGGATGCTCGAGAAATACGACAGCGTGAATCCGGCAGCGCTGAAGCGGCTGATCGCCAATGGCGCGGAGCTGAAGGCGTTTCCGCAGCCGGTGCTGGAGGCCTGCTACGCCGCGACCCAGGAGCATCTGAACGAGCTCGCCACCAAGAGCGACCTGTTCAAGCGCACCAAGGAAAGCCACGACGCCTATATGAAGGAGCTGCTGTTCTACACGCAGATCGCGGAGAATTTTTACGATAATTATCTGCTCGGCAAGATGCGCAACAAGACCTGATCGCGCAAACTCCCGTAGGGTTGGCAAAGGCGCACTTGCGCCGTGCCCACCACTGCTTGCATGACTCGCCATGGTGGGCACGCTTCGCTTTGCCCACCCTACAGCATCTATCGTGCGGTGAATTAAGCCGCGCCCAGACCCAGCTTCTCGTAAATGCGCCTTGCATAGGCGCCGAACGCGTCCGTCGTCTTGAGCGGCAGAGCCCGCGGGAAGGGCAGGTCGATCGGAAAATAATCGGCCATCTTTGCCGGGCCGGCGGTCAGCACGGCGCAGTGCGAGGACAGGAACACGGCTTCCTGAATCGAGTGCGTGATGAAGATGATGGTCTTGCCGCTCTCGCGCCAGATCCGCAGCATCTCCAGATTCATCTGCTCGCGCGTCAGCGCGTCCAGCGCGCCGAACGGCTCGTCCATCAGGATCAGTTTCGGGTCGTGAATGAAGGCGCGCGCGATCGCGGTACGCTGCTGCATGCCGCCGGACAGCGCTCGCGGATATTTCTGCTCGTAGCCGGCAAGACCCACCAGATTGAGCAGATCGCGCGCCCGCTCGCGCGCGGCCCTCATGGGAAGGCCGACGATCTCCGCCGGCAGCAACACATTGTCCAGGATCGTCCGCCATTTCAGCAGCAGCGCCTGCTGGAATACCATGCCGATGTCGCGGGTCGGATCGAACGGGCTTTTGGCATTGCCGATCTTCACCGTGCCGCCGTCGGCGCCGTGCAGGCCGGCCAAGATCTTCATCACTGTGGTCTTGCCGCAGCCGGACGGGCCGACCAGCGAGACAAGCTCACCCTCCTGCACGTCCATGGTGACGTCGGACACCGCCAGGAATTCGGCGCCGCCGCTACGATAGACCTTGCGGACGCCTTGCAGGCTGATGAAGGGGTTTGAGCTCATGCCAGCCATTTGTTCAAGTTTGCGGCCACGAAGGCGTCGTCGCTGAGATCTGAATGCTCGCGAGTGACGCGGTCGATCTCGTCCTTCTGGCCGGGACTCATGCCCTCGTTCGGATCGAGGCACCACAAGCCCTGCATCAGGCCCTGCCGTCGCAGCACCTCATGGCAGCCGGCGATGCAACCGTGAAAATCGTTGGCGACGTCGAAGAAGGCGCTGTTGCAATCGGTGACGCGGGCATCGAGCGCGAGCAAATCGGCCGGGACGCTGTCCTTGTGCCGTGCCGCCTTGCAGCGCTCGAATTGCTTGATCGCGCTCGCCGTCCAGACCGACCAATGGCCGAGCAGACCCCCCTTGAAGTAGGTCCGCGTGGTGATGCCGTTGTCGCGGAGGTCGAACGGCAGCATCAAATCGAGCAGGATGTGGTCGTCATTGCCGGTATAGAGCGCAACGCGGTCGAGCGCGCCAGCCGCCGCGACGCCGCGCAGAACATCAAGGGTCCTGTAGCGGTTGAACGGCGCGATCTTGATCGCGATGACATTGTCGATCGCGGCAAAGCGCTGCCAGAACCGGCTCGACAGGACCACGCCGCCGACTGCCGGCTGAAGATAGAAGCCGACCAGCGGAATCTCGGCCGCGACCGCTGTGCAATGCGCGATGATCTCGTCTTCGGACGCGCTCTTCATCGCAGCGAGACTGAGGAGCCCTGCGTGGTAGCCGATGTCGCGCGCGGTGCGGGCTTCAGCGGTGGCCTGCTGGGTCGGGCCGGCAAGGCCCGCGACCAGCGCCAGCGGACGCTTGGTCCAGTCCGCCGCCGTCTCGGCAGCGAGCTCCAGCACGGGACGATAGAGGCCGACATCGCGGATCGCAAACTGCGTGGTGTGCACGCCGACGGCAAGGCCGCCGGAGCCGGCGTCGATGTAATAGCGCGTCAGCGCGCGCTGATGCGTTTTGTCGAGCTGGCGTTCGGCGGTGAGCGCGAGGGGATGCGCTGGCAGCACGGTGCCGTCGGCGATCAGCTTGCGGATATCGCTGTTGATCTGACTGTGGTGCATGATGTCCTATCCGAATTCAGGGCCGGCGACGGCGAATGGCATGTCCTCACCCGCGGCTGTGGCGGGGCCGAACCGCATGCGCTGGAACGGCCGTTCGATGCTCCAGCCCGACGCGGTCAATCCGTCAGGGAACGCGGCTTGCGACGCGACGGCGTCGAGCAGCAGCGGCCCGGTTTCCGATCGTGCGATGGCATCCACCAGGGTCAGCGCTGCTGCCGTGTTGTCGGCAAATAGCGGGCCGATATGGCGCGCGGTGCGTCCGTCGCGAACCAGCGCGATGGCTCCGTTCGCGGAGACGATGCGTGAGCCGGGACGCCGAGCGAAGTTGGAGAGCAGGGCGGTTCGATCGAAACCAGTGGCGCGCCGGTCACGCATGCGGAGCGCGTCGAGCGTCGCGGATGAAGGTGCCTGCCCGGACGTTGACGCGGGTTTCACCAGTTTGAGGCGGCGCAATTGCAGGGTCGGCGTGAACCCGAGCGGCCCATAGACGGCAGCACCATCCGGCGTTGCGTCGAGCCAGCTCGTCAGGCCGTTCCTGCGGGCGGTTTCCAGGCAGGCATCGACGAGGCGCGTTGCAAGGCCGCGGCGGCGATGGGTGCCTGATACCAGCACCATGCTGATCCAGGCATTTTTGCTGGAGTAGGGCAGCAGGGCCGCGGTTGCCACCAGCCGTCTGCCGTCACGGATGCCGAACACGATTCCATCGTGCAGGAAGATGCGCCAGTCCTCCTCGGTCTGGTTCCAGCGTGCTTCCGTCGACAGCACGAGCCCGGCGATCGCATCGTCGACGCCGAGCTTGACGATGGCCGGCTCGTCAGTAGCGTCCATCGCGCACCTCGTATTTGGTGGGCTTGCCGAGGCTCGGCATGGCGCGGGACACCCAATCCGCGGTCCAGGCGATCAGCTGCTCGGTGTCGACGACCGGCAGGCCGAACAGCTCGACGGCCTTGGACGTGTCCGTCAGCCACGCCGTCGGCTGTTCGTTTCCTGTCAGCACCGGCGCGCGGCCGAACCTGGCGCCGAATCGTGCTGCGAGGTCGCGTACCGCCAAGATCTCGTGGCCGCTGACATTGATCGGCGAGGTCGGCGTCGTGCAATGCGCGAGACAGCGCAGCGCCTGGGACGAGGCATCGCCCTGCCAGATGAAATTGACATGACCGATGCTGACGTCGATCGGCGTGCCCGTGAGCACCTTCGATGCGATGTCGTGGAGCACGCCATAGCGCATGTCGATCGCGTAATTGAGGCGGAACAGCCGCCCGGGCGTTCCGAATTTGCGCGAAAAAAACTCGAACATGCGCTCGCGGCCGACGCAGGATTGGGCGTATTCGCCGGGCGGGTTCGGCGCCATGTCCTCGCGCGAGCCTTTGCCGTCGACGGGGACGAAGGGATAGATGCAGCCGGTCGAGAACGCCACGATCCGCGACGAGGGGAAGGCCTGCGCGACCAGCGCCGGCACGTGCGCATTCATCGCCCAGGTCAGCGACAGATCGCCCTCCGCGCCGAATTTGCGGCCGGCCATGAAGACGATATTGGGCGCCTTCGGCAGCGTCTGAATCGCGGTCTCGTCCATCAGGTCGCAATTGATGGTCTCGACGCCACGCCCGTGCAGCCAGTCCTTGACGCCGGCGTCGCTGAAGCGGGCGACGCCAATGACGCGGCGATCGGGCGCTGCGGCTTTGGCAAGCCCCGCCAGCGTCGGCCCCATCTTGCCGGCGACGCCAAGGATCATGATGTCGCCCTCGACCCTGGCGAGGTCGTCGATCAATGCCTGGGTCGGCCGGCACAGGAGATCGTCGAGCGCAGCGATATCAGGGATGGTCTTCGGCAGTGTCTGGCGGGTCAGGAGCATGGTTGTGGTCCCTGGTCTTGGCTTTGACGTTTCAGGTCGGTGTTGCGTCACCGACCACGAATATGCGTTCGAGGGCGAGCACGAAGCCGTAAAGCGCGACGCCGAGCAGCGTCAGCAGCACGACGGCCATCACCATCGCGGGCGTGTCGAGCGATGACTGCACCTGGATTATGAGGTAGCCGAGCCCGCGCTCGGAGGCGATGAACTCGCCGACGATGGCGCCGGCGACCGCGAGGATGGCGCCGACTTTCATGCCGGAGAAGATGTAAGGCAGCGATCCCGGCAGCTGGATCTTGCGGAACAGCGTCCAGCGCGAGCCGCGCAGCGATTTGACCAGGTCGAGCAGATCCGGCTCGACCTCGCGCAAGCCCCGCGCGGTGGTGAGCAGGATCGGGAAGAAGCAGATGCTGAAGGCGATCAGGATGTTCGGCACGATGCCGTAGGAGAACCAGACGATGAGGAGCGGGCCGAGCGCGACCTTCGGGATCATGTTCAGCGTCACGAACAGCGGCAGCAGCACGAGGCTGATCAGCGGCGCCCAGCTGAAGATGACGGCCAGCGCCACGCCGACGAATGCGCCGAGCGCAAAGCCGCCGAGGATCTCGATCGCCGTCACCAGCGTATTGGCGCCCCAGGCGTAGCTCGCGGTTCCCAGCGTCTGGATTGTCGCGAGCGGCGAGGGCAGGATGAACTTCGGCACGTGGAAGGCATCGACCAGGACCTGCCAGAGCACGAGCACGGCGAGGTGCACGATCAGGACGATCGCAAAGCTGCGCGTATTGCGGGCGCCGTCTCCTGCCACCAGTTGCTCCCTGTTGCCAGCGGCCACCTTGCCGCTGGTCGCAAGCCTAACCGGCATCGAGGGAAGTTTCAACCAGTTGGTTGATTACGGCCGGAGCGAATGCAGCACGAGATCGGCGACGTGCCGACGGCGGGCGCGGCGCGCGGCCCGGCTCGACAGGTCCTTGCCGAAGATCGCCGAGAGCGTCGGTGTGTTGGAGAGATAAAAATAGCTGAGGCCCGCGATGGAGATATAGAGCTGGATCGGGTCGATTCCCTTGCGGAACATGCCGGCGCGGACGCCCTCGTGAAGGATGTGGGACACGCTCTTCACCAGCGGTGAATGCATCGCCTCCAGCCGCGTCGAGCCGCGGACGTGGCGGGCACCGCCGCGGTTCTCGTCGTTCAGAAGCACGATGAAATCGGGGTTCGTCGCCAGGTAATCGAACGAGGCTTCGATCAGTTTCCGGATCGCCTTTTCCGGCGGCAGGCCTTCGAGATTGAGCTGGCGTTCCTGCTCGCGGATATCGGCGTAAACCCATTCGAGCACGGCGAGATAGAGCGCGTCCTTGTCGCCGAAATAATGGTAGACGAGCTGCTTGTTGACGCCGGCGCGCTCCGCGATCTCGTCGACGCGGGCGCCGGCAAAGCCGTGCCGGGCGAACTCCTCGCGCGCCGCGGTGAGCAGCTTCTTGCGTGTGGCGACCGGGTCGCGCCGCTGCGGCACGGTGTCGCCTGAACGTTTTGCGGGCATTTCCAACCAAACAGTTGACAAGTTGAGGGCGGCCTTGTTGCATTGGTATCCTCACAGGGGGAGAGCGACAAGCCGGGTCGCGGGCAACGAGGAGAGATGCGATGAAGCGTTTGCAGGCGGCGGGCTCGGCCCTGGCTGTGGCCCTGATGCTCGGATCACCAGTCGTGCCCGCGACCGCGGGCGAAGCGGTCAATCTGATCCTGAACTGGGCGCCGACGGCCGATCACTCGCCCTATTATTACGCCAAGGCGCAAGGCTGGTACGAGAAGGCGGGCATCGATCTGACCATCGAGGTCGGCAAGGGCTCCGGCGTCTCCGCCGCAAAGGTCGGCTCCGGTGGCTCGCCCTTCGGCGTCGCCGATCTCGCCACCATGCTGGTGGCGAAGAGCAAGGGCGCTGACGCTGTTGCCGTAATGAGCGTCTACGCCAACACCGGGCAGACCTTCTACTGGCTGAAGAGCTACGGCGTGAACGGGGTGAAGGATTTTGCCGGCCACAAGATCGGCAATCCGCCCGGGGACGCCTCGCGCGTGATGTGGCCGGCTTTCGCCAAGGCTGCAGGGCTTGCACCCGACTCTGTCGGCTTCGTCAATGTCGGGCCGACCGCGAAGATCGCCGCGCTGAAGAGCCATACCGTCGACATCATCAGCGACTTCTACAACGAGCACGATTTGAAGGTGATCGAGTTCGGAAGCGATCTCGGCTACGTCAACTGGAAGGACATCGGGCTCAACCCTTACGGCAATTCGCTGATCGTGAACGGCGGCTATCTGCAGAAGAATCCCAAGCTGGTCGAGGAGTTCGTGCGCGTCACGCAAAAGGCCTTTGCGACCTGCGTCGCCGACGCCGCACCCTGCCTGAAGGCGTTGCTCGACCAGGTCTCCGGTCTCGACAAGGAGAACCAGGAGCGCCAGTGGGAGCGCATCAAGTTTTTGATGACGGATGAGTTCACCACGACGAAGGCGCTCGGCTGGATCGACGGCGAGCGGATGAAGAAGGACTACGAACTGGTCCAGACCTATCTCGGCATGGAAAAGCCGTTCGACGTCACGACGGCGTTCACGACCAAGATGCTCGATCCCGCCGTCAAGATGGATGCGAGCAAGGTGAAGAAGTAGGGGGCGAAGAGCCGTCGCGCCGCCCCACACACCGGTGTCATGCCCCGCGAAAGCGGGGCATCCAGTACGCCGCGCCCTGTCGATTGACCCACAACCGTCTCGGAGTACTGGATCGCCAGCTTTCGCGGCCGATGACAGTTGGGACGGGCACGTAACCCCACGGAGAAATTAACCGGCCATTAACCATATCGGCGGCATCGTTAACCATTCAATAACAGGGAACGAGTCGGCCGCTATGGAGGCTGCAGTAAAACCTCAACGCCAAATGGTTCGCCTGCGCGGGCGCTCCTATGTGGCCTTCGTGTTCGTGCCGACGGTTCCCATCCAGGACTGGCTGCAGGAGATCGACACCACCATCGCGCGCTCGCCGGGCTTCTTTGCCGGCCGCCCCGTGGTGATCGACCTGTCCTCGGTCGATCTCAGCCAGTCCGGCATCGGGCATCTGCTCACCAGCCTTCAGGACCGCAACATTCGCGTGCTCGGGATCGAGGGCGTGGAGGAGGGCCGGTTGACCCCCATGATGCCGCCGCTGCTTTCGGGCGGGCGGAGCTGCGTCATCGAACCGAGCGCTCCCAAGAAGGTTGAGGCGAAGGTCGAGACCAAGCCGACCTCCTTGCTGCTCGAAAGCCCCGTTCGGTCGGGCCAGACTGTGATCTTCCCCGAAGGCGACGTCACCATTCTCGGCTCGGTCGGCTCCGGCGCCGAAGTCGTCGCCGGCGGCTCCATCCACATCTACGGCGCGCTACGCGGCCGCGCCATGGCGGGCGTGAACGGTCACACGAGCGCACGCATCTATTGTCAGAAGATCGAAGCCGAACTGCTTGCAATCGATGGCTTTTACCAGACCGCCGACGATATCGACGCGGCCCTGCGCGGCAAGCCGGCTCAGGCCTGGCTCCAGGGCAACACCATGCGAATTACTGCGCTGAACTGACCAGAAGGAGATTTCAGAGATGGCCAAGGTACTGGTCGTGACGTCAGGCAAGGGGGGCGTCGGCAAGACCACGACGACCGCCGCACTGGGGGCTGCGCTCGCGCAACGCGGCGAAAAGGTCGTGGTCGTCGATTTCGACGTCGGCTTGCGCAACCTTGACCTCGTGATGGGAGCCGAACGCCGCGTCGTGTTCGACCTCATCAACGTGGTGCAGGGCGTCGCAAAGCTGCCGCAGGCCCTGATCAAGGACAAGCGGTTGGAGAACCTCTGGCTGCTGCCGGCCTCGCAAACCCGCGACAAGGACGCGCTGACCGAAGAGGGCGTGGGCAAGGTCATCGACGATCTGCGCAGCCGTTTCGACTGGGTGATCTGCGACAGCCCGGCCGGCATCGAACGCGGCGCCTCCATGGCGATGCGCTTTGCCGACGAAGCCGTGATCGTCACCAATCCCGAAGTCTCCTCGGTGCGCGATTCCGATCGCATCATCGGCATGCTCGATTCGAAGACGGTGCGGGCCGAGAAGGGCGAGCGGGTCGAGAAGCACATTCTCATTACCCGCTATGATCCCTCGCGCGCGGCGCGCGGCGAGATGCTGACCATCGAGGACATTCTCGAAATTCTTGCAACACCCTTGCTCGGCATCATCCCGGAGAGCCAGGACGTGCTGCGCGCCTCCAACGTCGGCACGCCCGTGACGCTGTCGAACGCGGAAGGCGCACCGGCGCGGGCCTATATCGACGCCGCCCGCCGGCTGTGCGGCGACACCGTGCCGATGCAGGTGCCGACCGAGCGCAAGGGCTTCATGGACCGCCTGCTGCGACGGAGGGCCGCATGAGCATGGGTCTGCTTCGGCTTCTCCGCGGCAACAAGGCCTCTGCACCCGTCGCACGCGAACGGTTGCAGATCCTGCTTGCCCATGAACGCGGACTGCGCGGCCAGCCCGACCTGCTCGGTGTGCTGCGTGAGGAAATCCTCGCGGTCGTTTCCAGGCACGTCACGCTGGACCCGACCAAGGTCATCGTCCGGCTCGATCGCGGCGACGAGGTCTCGACCCTCGAGGTCGATATCGAGGTGCCCAACGATTTCGAACGCAAGCGCGCGGCGGCCGGCTAGGGACCTCGGCCGCGACGCTTCAAATTTGGGGTGGGTGAAAAGGCGGTCCGCTGGGCATAGCGGGCCGCCTTTTTGCGCGCCGACGGGAACGCTGCGGAACGAGGTCAGGGCTCAATCGTTGTGAAAACCCGCGGCGGCGCGATGCACCGCGGTTTCGTCAAAACGGGAGAACGCCCATGATGACCGAGGTCCAGGTCCACACCGTCGCGCGCCAGATGCTGGAACAGCATGGTTTTGCTGCGATCGCGAAGGCCGCCGAACAGGCCAGGGCTTGTGAGGACCGCGGCGAGGGCGATGAGGCCAAAGAGTGGCGTCACATCGCCGACGCGATGAAGATCATCCGCGGTCCGCACCAGAGCTGACACCCTCGCGCGTCAAGGTTCCCCGCCTTCAACGCTCCCCGCGGTCGGCGCCCTGCGGCGACGTGCGATGCTGCGTCTGCGGCTGTGAGCGCTCGCCGGTCTCCTTGCAGGGGAGCGGCTCCCACGAGCCGTCCGGCGCCTGCTGATAGGCGCTACACGATGAGGACGAGGTCGATTTGTCCTCGCCCTTCTGGGCGTCGGAATTCTTCGCCAGCACGGGCGCGGTCGTCACCGTTGCGAGGGCAAACGCGACGGTAAGGAGGACATGGTTGATCCGCATGGGGCTCCCCTGTTCGAATTCGAAGAGAGCCGCATGCTGGCGAGGATTGTGACGATTATTGGCCGAAGCAAAAGTTCCGGCACAGCGTGCTTAACGCCGCGCGATGAGCGCTAACCGCCCTTGCTGCGGATCAGGCCGGCGAGGTTGGTCTTCTGGGCCTCGCACCAGCTGGGCATGCCGAGGCGGCGTTGGTTGAGGTCGGTCGCCTGGGTGGCCACCGCGACCTCGGCCATCAGATCGTCGTCCTGCTTCTCGCCCAACTTGCCGCCGGTGTGCATCCAGGCGATCGCCTTGCGGACCTTCTCGGTGGTGCCTTCGGGCAGCTGCATCTGCTCCGCCTTCTGCACCAGATCCTGGTAGACGATATCGGTCCCGGGACATTCGACCTTGGCGGCGAAGGCCTGCAAGACCAGCGTGACATAGGTCGAACGTGGATGGTCGGCCGCCTGGGCCGGCGCCGCCAGCAGCAACAGGGCCGTCATCAGAAAACCAGTCCGCATCCTTGGTACCTCCCCGAATTTTCGGGAAGGCTAGCGGCTGCCGCGCCGCTCCGCAATGGGGATAGCGTGCGGCCGCGAAGACGGCCGGCGAGCTAGCGCCGCCAGGCCGGCACCGGATCAAGCGGCGTGCGATAGACCTCTTTGTGATCGCGGTCGGTGACGCGCACAGCGCAACCCTTGCTTTGCAACTCGGGCTTCACCTGCGACAGCTCGGTGGCCAGTTGGACGGCGCGATCGGAGGCGACCTCGATGTCTTCGAGGATGATACCGCCCTGGTTCTTGAACTCTTCACCAACCACGAGATCGAAGGAATAGTAAGGCATCCGAATTCCCCGGTGTGACGAATTGAGCTTCGGCTTTCAACACATGACTGATGGTACCACTGAGTCGATGTTTATCGAATGAAAGGCGCGCGCAATCTCTGTGCTTATGGCGCAGAAATGATGTGCAGCATTCAAGCGTGTTAAGATTTTATTAAATATGTCGGCGTGATCATCAGGCATGGAATTGCAGCAGAACCGGGCTCCGGGAACCGGCAGCTGCAAGAGAAGGCCGCCGGCATAGATCCCGACGGCCTTTTCTCTTCATGGGAAACGATGGAAGCATCGCTTCCCCGTAGTCACCCGGATTCAACACGCCACATCGACTCGGACACCATCGCTGGCGCGACGCGTCGTGTCCTCGCGTGACGATCGTTCAGCGCAGCGGCATTGGCGGGCGCACGACAGGTCCATCGTCGTCGGCAACGGCTTGCGTCGTCGTCACAGGCGCAGCTGGCGGTGGGACCGCGGCAGCCTGCGACGGCGGCGGCGGAGCGAGCGGCGCGGGCGAATAAGCCGGCATGTAGGTGTGCGACACGACCGGCTTCGGTTTGCGAACCGGCGCCGTCGCAGGCCGCGGCGGCAGCACGGACATTTGCGCGCGCGGATCGACGCGCGGCTTAGCATCGGCCACCGGCTTCGGCGCGGGCGGCTTCGTCATCTCGCGTGCCATCTGCTCCTGCCCGGCCTTCAACTCGGCGATGTTGGCCTTGAGCTGCTCGATCTGTTGCGCCATCGCGGCGAGATCGCGCGTCATCGACTGCACCGATTGTGCAGGATCGGATTGTGTTGCCGTGGGCACCGCTGCTGCAACCTGGGTTGCGGGCGGAGCCGCAGATTGATCTGTCGGTTGATCCGTTGCGGCCTGATCCGTTGCGGCCTGGTCCGCAGGTGGCGCGGCCTGCGCGGCGGCGACCGGTGCCGTCTGCGAGGTCGAAGGCAGCAGCGACGCCAATACCGGCGTCCATTCGGCGAGCATCTGTCTTGCGGTGTCGCCGTGTTTCTCCCAAGCGATAGTGGCGGCCGCACTTCCGCCCGCAAACAGCATCGTGACGAACGCGCCGCGCAGCCATTTGCCAGCCGAGGAGCGCTTCTGCCGGCTGAGACCATCACCGGCCGCGACGCGCACGGCAGTGTCGACCGAGGGCGCTGCCGCCTGCGGCTCCGCGACGGGACTGAACTTCGGCTCCGGATTCATTCTGGACTTCAGCGTGAACGCCGGATCTATTTTCGGCTCCGGACGGGCCGTGATCTCAGGCGCGAGCGCGGGCGCGACGCTGAGAGGGCGCGAGGCCAGCACAATGTCAGGCGAAATCTGCACCGCGTCGTGCGGGTCGTTGTTCGTGACCGTGTCCTTCACGATCTCATCGACGATTTGCCGAGAGTTCAGCGTCGCGAGCATCGCAGCTCCTTTGAAGCCCGGGTGTTTTGAAGCCCGGGCGTTGAGTAGTTGAAGTGTTGGCCGTCCGCATTCGCGCGAGCAGATCCGTTGAGGTGAGCCCGTCCAATTCCCCGAGGCCCAAGCCATGACGCACGAGTCCAGCCGGGTTTGACCAAAGCAAGGCGAGGGGATGGAGACTGTGCGACGCTCTTGCGCCCTTTGTGGTGATGGAACCCGCCTCAGAAAACACGCGTACGTGTTCCACAATGCCTTGTTTTCAGCACGATTTTGGCAGCATCTGGTGTTGCTGGGGGTGCTGCTATCGCTATCGGGGCCGGCGGTGCCAAGATCCTTATTCGTTCTATTCGTTGTTGCCATGCTTCCATTGGGCGGCTGCATGCAGACAACGCTTTCGCCATCGACGGACGCGAGCATGACGCCGCGCGACCGGCAGTTACTCGCGCATACGCCGTACGCGCAAGCGAACGTGCCCGAGCAATATCTTCGTCATATCGTCGATTATCCGCGCAAGGAGCAGCCGGGCACGATTCTGGTCGATACCGATGCGCGCTATCTCTATTTCGTGCTGCCCGACGGCAAGGCGATTCGCTACGGCGTTGCGGTCGGCGAGGAAGCCATGGCGTTCTCCGGTGTCGCGCGGGTCGGTCGTCTAGCGGAGTGGCCGGACTGGGTTCCGACGGCGGACATCCAGGCGCGGCTCGGACCCTATCCGGCGCGCGTGCCCGGCGGTCCCGCCAATCCCCTGGGTGCGCGCGGCATCTATCTCTATGCCGGCAACAAGGACACGCTCTACCGCATCCACGGCACCAACCAGCCGGAATATATCGGGCAGGCGATCTCGTCCGGATGCATCCGGATGCGCAACGAGGACGTGATCGATCTCTATGACCGGGTGAAGCTCAATTCAACGGTCGTGGTGCTGCCGCCCGGACAGAACGCGCAAGTCGAAGCGCAGCCCAGCTGGCGCGGGTAGGTCGCCCTAATTCTCGGGACGGGCAATGCGCCATTGCAGCGTCGTGGCATTGCCATTGGCCTCGCCCGGCGCCTTGTCGGCCGGCGAGGTGTAGAGCGGGCGATAGCGATATGCCCACATCTTGCTGCCGTCGTTACGGTTGATCACGGTGAAGTCGCCGACCGCCTTGGCATCGGCCGTTGCGGGCAGCGGCACCCAGCTCTCGACACATTTGCCGTTGCAGTTCGACGTCTTGCCGGTGGTATCGCGCTCGTAATAGTAGAGCGTCATGCCGTTGAGGTCGACGAGCGTGGGGCCCTGCTTGGTCAGGATGACTTTCGCCGGTGAGGTCGCGGGCTTCGGCGGAGGAGGGGCATCGCCGCCGCCATGGCCATTCGCGAGCGCCGGAGCGGTCGAGAGCGCGATGGCCGCCGCCGCAATGAGGAACCTGAACATCCGAAACTCCAGACCGGCAAAGTTAATCGCGCGTTAAACGCCGAATGCGGCGGACCCTAACAGCCGAAGGTTAGTTCCAGGTTTCGCGACATTGCGACAACGACCGGTACAATTACGGGGTTAGGCCTGCGCTTCGCGCAGCGGGGCGCGGCTGAGCTCGTTGCCGGCGGCGATGGCCTTGTGCAACAGCCGCATCAGATCCTCACTTTCTTTCGCGCTGAGGCCGCGCAGCATGATGCGTTGCGCGGATTCGACGGCCGGCGTGATCTTGCGCAGCGTGCGGCGGCCTTCGTCGGTGATCTCGAGCTCGCGGGCACGACGGTCGCGGCGCGAGGCGCGGCGCTCCGCGAGCCCCTTCTGCACGAGGCGGTCGATCACGCCGGTGATGGTGGTGCGGTCGTAGGCGATCAATCCTGCGAGCGTCACCTGGTCGAGGCCCGGGTTGGCCTTGATGGTCGCGAGCGCGGCGTATTGCACCGGCGTGAGGTCGAATCCGGCATCGCCGACCTCGGCCAAAAACACCGCCACCGCGATCTGCTGGAACCGGCGCGCCAGATGTCCGGGCATGTCGTTGTTGTCTTTCACCGAATTTCTCCGTTGGGGCAGGACGGCCGGGATCGTTGACAAGTATACTGATAGTCAGCATACTGAGCAATATCCAAACAGAACGTTTCCGGGAGAGGTGCTCATGCAATTCCATCTCAATGGATTTCAGCCGGGCGACCCTGAAATCGCCGATCCCGCCGCGCGCATTCAGGCTTCGGGCGCAACGGGGGGCGTTCCTGACGAGGTCGATGTCCTCATCGTCGGCTGTGGCCCTGCGGGCCTGACGCTCGCTGCCCAGCTTGCGCAGTTTGCTGACATCAAGACCTGCATCGTCGAGCAGAAGCCGGATCGCTTGCTGGTCGGGCAGGCCGATGGCATCGCATGCCGCACCATGGAGATGTTCCACGCCTTCGGATTCAGCGAGCGCGTCCTGAAGGAAGCTTGTTGGGTGAACGAGACCACGTTCTGGAAGCCGGACGAGCGGATGCCGGAAAACATCGTCCGCAGCGGCCGGGTGCAGGACGTCGAGGACGGTTTGTCGGAATTCCCGCACGTCATTCTCAACCAGGCGCGCATCCATGACGGTTTTCTCGACGTCATGCGCAAAGCGCCGGCCAGGATCGAGCCCCATTACAGCCGGCGCCTGCTGGACCTTCAGGTCCATCCCTCCGCGGGGCCCACCGACCATGCCGTGACGGCGCGGCTCGAACGGGTCGACCCCGAGAACGAGGGCAAGATAGAGACGATCAAGGCGCGCTACGTCGTCGGCTGCGACGGCGCCCGCAGCATGGTGCGCAAATCGATCGGTCGCGAGTTGCTCGGCGATTCCGCCAATCATGCCTGGGGCGTCATGGACGTGCTGGCGGTGACCGATTTTCCCGACATCCGCTTCAAGGCCCTGATCCAGTCGGCGAAGGACGGCAGCCTGCTGCTCATTCCGCGCGAGGGCGGCTATATGGTCCGCCTCTATGTCGAGCTCGCCAAGCTCGACGTCGGCGAGCGCGTCGCCAATCGCAACATCACCGCCGATGACGTGATCGCGAAGGCGCAGCGGATCCTGAAGCCGCATATGCTCGATGTGAAGGAGATCGCGTGGTGGTCGGTCTACGAGATCGGCCAGCGCCTGACCGACAAGTTCGACGACGTGCCGGAGACCGAGATCGCAGCGCGTCTGCCGCGGATCTTCATCGCCGGAGATGCCTGCCACACCCACAGCCCGAAGGCGGGGCAGGGCATGAACGTCTCGATGCAGGACGCCTTCAATCTCGGCTGGAAGCTCGCTGCCGTTTTGCGGAAGCAGTCTGCGCCGAGCCTGCTGCATTCCTATTCGGCCGAGCGCCAGGCGGTTGCGAAAGAGCTGATCGATTTCGACCGCGAATGGGCGGGAATTCTCGCGTCCGCCGCCAAGGCCGGCGGCGCCGATGCCGCCAGGACGCAGGACTATTTCGTGAGGCACGGTCGCTACACCGCGGGCACGGCGACGCATTACCGCCCGTCGGTTCTGACCGGAGCGACGTCCCACCAGCATCTCGCGCAAGGCTTCGTCATCGGCACGCGCTTTCATTCCGCACCGGTGATCCGGCTTGCGGATGCCAAGCCGGTGCATCTCGGTCACGCCGCGCCGGCGGATGGCCGCTTCCGCATCTACGCTTTCTCCGGCGCTGAGGATCCGGCAGCAGCCGGCTCGGCCATTCGCGCCTTGTGCAGTTTTCTCTCCGACGCCCGGGAGTCGCCGGTCCGGCGTTACACGCCAGCGGCCGCCGACATCGACAGCGTGATCGACCTGCGGGCGGTCTTCCAGCAGGATCATCGCGAGCTCGCCATGGAGGCGATGCCCGCGCTTCTGCTTCCGCGCAAGGGCCGGTACGGCCTGATCGACTACGAGAAGATGTTCTGTCCGGACCTCAAGAATGGTCAAGACGTTTTCACCATGCGCGGTATCGATCGCAAGGCCGGCTGCATGGTCGTGGTGCGGCCGGATCAGTATGTCGCGACCGTGCTGCCGCTCGATGATTTTGCTGCGCTTGCTGCGTACTTCGACGGTTTTATGCAGCAAGTGAACTGACGGGACGGCAGCGCACACCCTCTCTGCGCGCGGTGTCGATGAACAGCCAATGAATATTGAACCGCGCGCGGCATCGGTCTCGATCTTTCGACGAATGAGACCTTCGTACGCGGAACGCCCGTTCCGCTGGCGCGTTCCGACTCGAAAGAGGAGGACTACGCCATGAAATTCCGAAGCGTGTTGTTAGCCGCATTGCTGCTTGCCCCGACGGCCGCGCTGGCCGCACCGGGCATGGTCACCGTCTCGACCGGCCTGCGCGCCGGGCCGGGTCCGGGCTTTCCGCTGGTCGATCGCATCCCCGAGGGCGCCCGCGTCGACATCCATGGTTGCCTGCGCGGCAACGCTTGGTGCGACGTGAGCTTCTCGGATGACCGCGGCTGGGTGTCGTCGCAATATCTCGAATATCTCTACCGCAATCACTACGTCTATCTCCCAGACTATGTCGACGAGATCGACGTGCCGATCGTCCCCTTCGTGCTGACCTCGTACTGGTCGAGCTATTATCAGGGGCGGCCCTGGTATCGGCGGCATGCCCACTGGAATAGCTACTGGACTTCGCATCAGCGCGACGCGATGCGGATGACGATCGATCCGCGCGCGGCTCGCATCGGCCGCGCGGCAACGCGCGATGCGGCAGTCACACTCGGGCGCAACGGTGCGAATGCCAAGCAAAGTGCAAGGGAAAATGCGAAGGAAAGCCTTAGAGGCGCGGCCGCGGTCTCGGGCCGTGATGCCGCGACTTCACGGCACGACGCCGCGATCGCCAGGCGCGAGACTGCGGTGACGACGGACCGGGCCCGCGCGGGACGAAGCGACCGCATCGCGCATGAGCGGACCAATCTTCAGAGCCGCAATCCGCGCGATGCACAAGCCCGCATCATGCACGAGCAGGCCGCACACCGCGCGGCTGTTCCTGCGCAACCGATGGCACGCGCACACGAGGCGCCGCGTGTCTCAGCCGCTCCCGCAAGCCGGCCTGCGATGCCGCATGTGGCCCAGCCCAATGTGAGCCACGGCTCGCCGATGAATGCTCATGCCCAGATGCCGGCGCCGCGCGCGGCTGCGCCTGCGATGCCTCATGGCGGTGGCGGCGGCGCTCCTCACATCAACGCCGCGCCGCATGGCGGCGGTGCGCCGGCCGGCGGTCCCGGTGGCGGGCACCAAAAGCACTAGAGTTGCCAAAGAAAGCCCGGCCCTCGCGCCGGGCTTTCTGCTCGGGGCGGACCGGGTTCCGTGCGCGTACAATTTAAGAAGCTTCTTCGCGGGCAGATTTCATCGATCGTAATATGTCTACTCAAAGCTGTAAGCATTCCACTCGGGGCAGCGGGGCACGGGAGGATGACGACGATGAGACAGAACCAAGCGGAGGCGCGCCGCCATAATGTCGCGAAGCGGTCGATGACCAAGGAAGCCAAGCAGCTGTCCGGCCTGATTGCCGGATTGCGCCAATCTCTCGAGGTGATTCACAAGGAGCGATCGAGCACCAAACTCTCCGGCGCCGAGATGGGCCTTCTCGACGAACGCCGCAACAATTTGTTGCTGACCATCGCAGCCCTCGATGACCGCCTCTCGGCGGTGCAGGGGCTGATTGATCTCGGCCGTCCCCATATCATTCGCGTCCACTGATCGGAGCGCAGACCTGATGCTATCGGCTTCGTCGCGGCGGCGACGGAACCGGGCTCAGCTGCCGGCTCGGCGTGGCATAAGGATTGGCATAGCACTGGGCGGACTGCCCGGAGGCGGTCGCGGCGCACTGCGCGATTGTCGCAAAACTGCAATCGATGCTGCGGCCGTCGATCGTGTAGATCTCGATGCAGACGGGATGGCGCGGATCATAGGTCTGCGCGGCTGTCGGCGTCACGCCGAGCAAGCCCGCACCAGGCCAGCCCGCTACAAGCAGAATCGCATTCATGATGCGGCGCACGATCCATCTCCATCGTTCGGCCGGAACCAGGCACAATGCTGCCTTGGATGGCATCAAATTGCCACGCTCCCGGCGAATTGCCGCCAAAGCCCGCTGCCACGACGAGAGCGGGTGCAGGGGCAACGCAAGGGGATGCGCATTGGCCTACAAGATGGTCGCAGAACGCGACAACGAGAAGTGCAGTTTTGCCCGCGAGAGCCGTTTGCTCATCGTGGCGAAGGCGAAGGTTTGGGCAAGCGAGGGGTGGAAGGTCGTCATCACCGACCAGGACGGCAAGGCCTACGCGCCGCCCGAATTCGATCAGCTATTGGCGGCCTGACCGCAAGACGGGGCAGGGGACGACATTGATTTCGCACTTTCGACCGGGGCGCGACCTGATCACGCCCCTAGTGACTCTTGCAGCCGCGGCCGTCCTGACGACGACATTTTCCGCCGCGCAAAATCTCGATGCCGGCAAGTCGCCGCAAAAGCTTTTCGCCGATGGTTGCGCGACCTGCCATCGCAGCCCCCGCGGCCTTGCCAAGGGGCGCTTCAACCTGACGCTGTCCTGGTTCCTGAAGGACCATTACGCAACCAGTTCGGACACAGCCAGGGCGCTTGCCGCCTATCTGGAATCCGTCGATACGGCGTCCCCGCGAGCTGCGGCCAAGCCTGGCACAAAGCGATCCGGGCCGCGTGCTCCCAAGCCGTCGCAAAGCCAGTAGGCGGGAGCCGGCTGCCGCAGGGCGTCGCGAAGCAAGGCCTGCCGGTGAACACCGTGCTTGCCGGCATCAATGCACCGTGCTCGCCGAGAACAGGTTGATGACCACGACTCCGGACACGATCAGCGCGATGCCGACGAAGGCCGCAGCGTCGAGCATCTGGCGAAACAGCACGAAGGAGACCGTTGCAGTCAGGATGATGCCGACCCCGCCCCAGATCGCATAGGCGATGCTCAGGGGGATGACCCGGATCGCGACCGACAGAGCGTAGAACGAGGCGACATAGAACAGCACCATCGCCAGTGTCGGCCACAGCCGCGTGAATTGCACGGATTGCTGGAGGAAGGCGGACGCCGTGACCTCGAGGACGATAGCGAGGGCAAGCGCTGCGTAGGCATTGAAGGCGGAAGTCATCACGGGCTCGGGCGTGTTGTGCAAAGAAAGATACCGCGCGGTACGGGGAATATGACGTTTGCCCGGGTCCAGCTATCACGTGTCAGTGACGAGCCTGCGACACGGCGGAGCGCGGCACGAAACCGCCGCGCGATGGTTTGCGCGGCGGCCCATTGGGGTCGCGCTTGCTCGATGTGGCGGGGCGTCAGTTGATCCGCACCGAGAGTTCGACGTCCTCGGCAAAGGGCGTGGACATGTAGCCGCTTCCGGGCCTGCGCATGCGCGCCAGATAGTCGGGGCTGTCGTCGGCATTGTCGGCGACGATGATCGCGCCCGGCCGGAGATGGCCTTCGACCAGATCCAGGATATCGGGGTAGAGCGCCTTGGCGCCGTCGAGCAGCACGAGATCGATCGTATCAGGCAGATCGACTCGAAGCATCTTCAGCGCGTCGCCTTCGCGGATTTCGACGAGGTCCAGCAGCCCGCCGGCCGCGAGGTTCTCGCGCGCCCGGGCCGCCTTGGACGGTTCGAATTCGGTGGTGATGAGGCGGCCGCCGCCATTGTCGCGCAAGCCCGCGGCAAGGTGCAGGGTCGAGATGCCGAACGAGGTGCCGAACTCGACGATCGCTTTGGCGCGGGAGCTGCGTGCGAGCATGTAAAGCAGGTGACCGGTCTCGCGGGAGACCGCGAGCGGTGCGTCCTTCAGCCGCCCGTAGAGGTCGCGGTAAGCGGTCTTGCTCCGCATCATCCGTGCGCGGTCGGCGTCGGTCACATCGGCGAAGGCGGCTCGCATCGCGCCGCGCGCCGCTTCGTCCTGGTCGAAAAGACGATCGAGCAGTGGCGCAAGTGATGTGATGGTCGGGATGGTCATGTGTCGTCTCCAGATGTCGCCGCGAGGCGAGTGCTTGCGTGACAATGGAAATACGACTAATTCGTCGCATTCGCTATTCGCATTGCTCGAGGGCGCCATGGCCGATCGCCGAAGCCGTTCAGTTTCCACACGAAAACAGCCGCAGCAGGCCCGCTCGAACGAGCTGGTGGCGGCCATTCTGGACGCGGCTGTTCAGGTCCTGGCCAAGGAGGGGCGCAGCGTTTCACGACGGCGCGGGTGGCCGAGCGGGCCGGGGTGAGCGTCGGGTCGCTCTATCAATATTTTCCGAACAAGGCGGCGATCCTGTTCCGCCTCCAGAGCGAGGAGTGGCGGCGCACGAGCGAACTCTTGCGCGGCATCCTGGCGGACCAGGCGAAACCGCCACTGGTGCGACTGCGCGCGCTGGTCCGCGCCTTCATCCGCTCCGAGTGCGAGGAGGCTGCGATCCGCACGGCGCTCAGCGACGCCGCGCCGCTCTATCGCGATGCGCCCGAAGCACACGACGCGCGGGCCGCCGGTAAGGGCATCGTCGCGGCCTTCATGCGGGAGGCCTTGCCCGAGGCGCCGGATGCGACGCGGGAGCTTGCCGGCGAGCTGATCAAGACGACGCTGAGCGAGGTTGGCAAGCAGTTCTCGGAGACACCGCGCAACGAGGCGGAGATCGCGCGTCATGCGAACGCAATGGCCGACATGTTTTGCGCCTATATCGATGAGCTTGCGCGGCGGCGAAGTCATTCCTGACATCCGCGTTTGCGGGCCAATATCGTTTCCGACTTGACTGGATCATGAGTTAGCCTCGGTTTGTCCTCCAGCCTGTCGACGAGCGCCCCGCCATGCATGTCCTCCGCCCCCAATTCCGCATCGAGGAGCAGCAAGCGCTGGAATTCGCAAGCCAGCGCGGCTTCGGCATGATCGTCGCGGCGGATGAGCGCGGCCCGCGCGCCTCGCATGTGCCGTTCGTGCTGGAGCAACGCGAGGGGCGTGCGATCGTCCAGATCCATCTCACCGCCAGGAATCCGCTCGTTCCGCTCGCGGACGGCACGCGGCGCTTCCTGCTGATCGTTGCCGGCGACGACGCCTACATCTCCAATGACTGGTATTCTTCGCGCGACAACGTCTCGACCTGGCTTTACGAGGCCGTACACCTGTCAGGCGTGGCGCATCTGCGCGGGCTCGATGAGAACCGCGGGCACGGCGATGCGCTGCTCGCGGTCGCCGAAGCGCGAATGCCGAAGGCGCCCTGGGACCTGACACAGATGGAGCCAGACAAGCGCGAGACCATGTTGGCCGCCATTCGCGTCATCGATCTCCTGGTGGATACCGTCGAGGGGCAGGCCAAGCTCAACCAGCACAAAAGTGATGTGGATCATGTCGCGGTCGTGGACCGGCTGGCGCGGTCGGAGGAGAACGGGCATCGGCGGCTGGCGCGGAAGATGCAGGCTTTGCGGCCCGGGCTTGGGTATCACGGTTCGTGATCCGGGCTACTCTTGCGCCCTTCGGCATTTGACCCTACGGACCTCTTTCATGCTCGTCATCTCCATTCAAAGCCAGGTGGTCCACGGCCATGTCGGCAACAGCGCCGCCGCCTATGCCATGCAGGCGGAGGGCGTGAATGTCGCGGCGGTGCCGACAACGCTGCTGTCGAACCATCCGCGCTATCCGACCCTGCGCGGGCGGGTGCTGGAGACCGAGCTCGTTGCAGATCTGCTGAGAGGCGTCGAGGAGCGCGATCTTGTCGACGAGGCCGCGGTCCTCGTCACCGGCTATCTCGGTTCGCCCGGCAATGCCGCTGTCATTGCCGATTTCGTCGAGCGGGCGCTGACCCGCAATTCAAAGTTGGTTTATCTCTGCGACCCCGTGATCGGCGATGATGGCCGGGTCTATGTCGCGGACGGCATCCTGGATGTGGTCCGGCACCGGCTGCTGCCCGCCGCCAATCTGACCACGCCGAACCAGTTCGAGCTCGGGCTGCTCGCGGGCCTCGACATCTCGGATGCGCAGGGTCTGCGCGCTGCGTGCGCGACGCTGGCCGGGACCGGCCGCATTGACGTGGTCGCCACCGGTTGCACGCTCACTGATACGGCGGAAGGGCACGTGGAAACGATCTTGTGCGCCGACGGTCAGTTGTCGCGCTTTGCGACGCCGCGCCTGCCGATCCGCCCCTCAGGCACCGGCGATCTCCTCACCGGCCTGATCGCGGCGCATCTGGCCAAGGACACTGCGACCGAGGCGGCGGTGCGGCTCGCAGTCGAAACCATCTTTGCAGTGCTGGTGCGCACGCAGGAGGCCGGCGCCGCCGAGATGCGGCTCGTGCCGCTGCCGACGCCGGGACGGTAAGCCGTCATACTCAGGTCGCGCGCTTCGCGGCCGATTGCGCTGATTTCTGCGGCTTCGCGGGGACCTTCTGCTCGCGCGTCGCCTGTGCCTTCGCCTTTGGCAGCTTTGCACTTGCCACGGCCCGCGCTTTCCTCGGCTTGACGTTGGCTTCCTTGCGGTCCGACGTGCCTCGGCGCGAGACATATTCCGTACCGTCGACCGGGCCGACATGCGGGGGATCGCGGCCGAGATAGGGTCGGCCGATGCCGAGCGCCTTGCCATTGGCATCGACCCACTTCCACAGCACCTCGGTCGAGACCCAGCGCTGCGCGCGGTTGTCGCCCTTGGTGCTGACGATGTCGGCCGCCATGCCGTGGCCGTAGCCGCCGCGCGTGCTGCCGCCGTGATAGGAGCGGTCGGAGGCGGCCTTCAAGCCGCTCGCGATCGACTGGCGATAGTCGTCGCGGAACGCGCTGGTGATACCCGGCGAAAGCCCGGCAGCCTCAGCCGCGAGCAACGTGCGAAACAGCTTTTTCTTGAAACTCTTGTCCATGCCGCCGATGACGTAGTCCATCATCGACATGCCGGCGCGGTCGGCCGCCTTCGGATCCTTCCAGCCAAAGTCCTCGTCGACCAGTTTCGTGAAGCTGCGCATCACGGTCACCATCTTGCCCTTGCGCTTGACGGTGACGGCGCGGCGATCCTCGACCTTGATCGAGTCTTCCTTGGGCGTGCGCTGGTAGAGCGCCCAGAGATAGCGGTCGATGCAGGCTTCCATGACGTAGCATTCGTCGAGCACCGCGGTCGTGTCCGCAGACGGCGAGGCCTTGCTCGCCGCGGGCGCGGGGCCGGTCGCGATCGTCGCGGGCGACAGCGCCTCGGTCGTCACGATCTCGGTGGGATCGGCGGATGCGAGCTTTACCACGGGCTCCGGCGCCGGAGCCGGAGCAACCTCGCTGGCGATTGGTGTCGGATCAGGCGAAATCTGCGGCGCGAGTGGCGCTTCGGTCGGCAAGATCAGCACTGGGTCGGCCGAGGCGAGCTTGATGGCCGGAACTGGCGCCTCGGGCGCTGCCGCTTCAGCGGTGACCGCGCTTGGTGTCGCAGCGACCGCGGCGGCGATATCCGCGGTCAGGGCGACGCCGTCCTCGATGGCCGCAGCGTGCGGGATGTCGGCGAGGTCGAGCCGACCAAGATCTTTTGCGCGCGAGACGGCAGAAGCATTGGCGCCGCTGTTTTCGATCAGGGCAGGGGCGTAGGCGGACAAAGAGAGCGCCAGCCAGCCGGCGAGAACCGCCGAGGGGCAGGAGACCGCCACCAGAAGAGACCGCCGATCATTCATGATCCCTGCCTCCAAACGGTTCTATTGAACCTCGTCTTCTCCGAACAGTCTGACCAGACAGTCTTGGCCAAACAGTCTTGCACGAAAAGGCACGCCGCGCGCCGATTGTTCGGGGGACGGTGTGGCAGCGCAATGGCGCAATTCGGCGAAAGCGGGCTTTTCGACCAGGTGTTGCGCGGCGGCAACGCGGGTTCCCATCGCGGTTCCACCGGCGCTTGCGCGCGGGCGGTGTAGAAAATTCGATAAAGACGAATATTTTGGCGCCGGCCGGCGTAAGGGTGTTTCGCCCACACGTTGCGCAACCTTGTCACGGTCGGCGCGTTAGGCGCCCATGACGCACTCCTCGCTTCGTCCGATGGACGCCTTCGACCCCACCGAGCCCGCCATCCTGCACGACCAGCTCTCCGATACGATCATCACCTGGAGCGCTGAGCAGGCCGATGATTTCAGGCGGGCCAGCCGGCCAGGCGGTGACGGAACCGTGATCTGGAAGGACTACGTTTTCGACGGCTGGGGTCATGTGCTCGGCGGCTGACCGCCGCTCATAACAGCGTCATGTCGCGCCGGGGCGCGCATTAAACATATTGCCATGCACTCGGCGCGTTGTTGCGTTGCAGCAGTGCATGTCGCAATGCAGCAAAATGCGCTTAGATGTGCTCCGAACGTTTCATTCAGGAGCATCACCCATGAACAAGAAGACTCTGTCGATCGCCGCCGCCATCCTGACGATCGCTGGCAGCACCGTGGCTTTCGCCGCCGAGCTGCCGACTTACGAGGCCAACGGTTTTCCGGTGTCCCCGATGCAGGTGCGCGTGCTCGGTGCCGCGCATGTCGAGCAGCAGGCCTCGGCGCCCACCACGATCGCTTCGGTCCACCAGACCCGCGTTCTGTCGCCGCGCAAGATGAAGACCGCTGATGTCACGACGGGCAGCGCCCGCTGATTTGGGGGCGCCACTAGCCAACATCAAGTCAACGTGATGCAGGCTCGTTTTCTCCGAGCCTGCCCGGACCGCGTTCCCTTTCGGGAGCGCGGTCTTTTTTTTGGCGCAGCGAGTGATGATCACGTGCCACTTGTGTACGGCCGTTCAAAGCGAGTGTGATCTCTTTAATAGTTGCTTTGCAGATCGGAGCGCTTGATGCGGCCGCGGCTTATTGAGCAGCCAAGAATCATTTTTCATAATGGAGTAGTCATGCCCATTGCACAGAAAGCCGTTGTTGCAAGCGTCTCGCCGCGCGCGTTCATTCTCAGGCATCTCGCGTTGTTCGCAGCTGCCGCGCTGTTCGTGTTCGTGCTCAGCCTGACATACGGGCTCGATCTCAGCCCCGGGTTTTTCTGACGGGCTACGCATGCTTCGATAAGCGCAGGCTCGACGGCGAGCGGCCGTAGAGCTCTGCGAAGGCGGCGTTGAAACGGCGCAGGCTGCCGAAGCCGGCCTGGAATGCGATGTCAGTCATCGTGTGATCGCCGGCATCGAGCAGGCGTTTTGCGCGCTGGACGCGCAGCGTCTTCGCAAGCTGCTGCGGCGTGGTGCCGACGTGACGCTCGAACAATCGCGCCAGATGACGCGAGGAGATGCCGAGCCGCATCGCGAAAGACACCACCGAATCCTCGTCGAGCGCGCCCTCATTGATGAGCTTCACCGCGCGTGCGACCGTCGAGCGCGTGCCGTTCCAGGCCGGGCAGAACGGTGCGGTCTCGGGACGGCATCGCAGGCAAGGGCGGAAGCCTGCGGCTTCGGCCGCGGCGGCTGACGGATAGTAGGAGACGTTGCGCGTCAGCGGCTGCTTGGCCGGACAGACCGGGCGGCAATAGATGCCCGTGGTCTTCACCGCCGTGAAGAAGCGGCCGTCATAGCGGGGATCGCGGCGCAGGCGCGCTGCATTGCAGACATCAAAGCTCAGCATGGCCTGATGATAGCGCATGGCCGCGCAGGCGAAAGGGCCGCGGGATGACCGAGTCCGATTGCGGCGAGCCGCGATGGGCAGGGCGGCTTAGAAAGCCGCCCTCGACGCAAGCCCCCCTGCGATGCCAGTCTTGGAGCCCGGCGTGACCAGCCCGAAAGACACCGTCCTCAACGCCTGGAAGATTGTTTCAGTATGCGACTCGATGCGCATCGCCGCGCTGTTCACCGACGACGCTGAGTGGATCGCGCCGAAGGGCAACGCCACCGCGGTCGCGCTCGATTACACCGACCACATGATCCGCGCGCAAGCGATCGCGCGCTTCATCGCAGGAGATGCACAGGATGTTCTCCGGGATCGATATCGGCTTTCGCGGCGTCTATGCCGACGGCGATGTCGTGATCGTGGAGGAGCGGATGCGCGCTACACTTGCCGGGGGAGCGCGTTACGAGAATGACTATAGCTTCGTGTTCACGGTGGCCGGCGACAAGATCCGCGAGGTGCGGGAATACGTGGACACGCGCAAGAGATGGCGGATGGTGTTCGGCGAGGAGGCTCGATGAGCAGGCATATTTTCCGCCGCGTGCCAGCCCTGCAACCGCATGGGTTGAGCCTCGTCGCTTGCTGACATAAGGCATGCTCCATGGATCAGCGAACGAGCGCCGACGCTCTCATTCGGAGGAACGATCAGGCGCCGGCCCTTGTCGGCGTGCTCTGCGGCCTCGCCGCGGCGGTGTTCTGGGCGCTTGGCTTCGCCGGCACGCGGCACGGCCTCAAGGTCGGCTTCACGCCGGTCGATCTGCTCGTGCATCGCTATGTCTGGTCCGGCATCGCATTCCTGCCGTTGGTGGTACGCGGCGGAATCTCCGATCTCTGCGGCATCGGTTGGGGCAGGGGCCTTGTGCTGATGGTGCTCGGCGGCCCGGTGATGTCGCTGATCTCCTACACTGGTTTTCTGTTCGTGCCGCTCGGCCATGGCAGCGTGATCCAGCCCTCCTGTGCGACGCTCGGCGGCCTGCTGCTCGCGGCCCTGTTCCTGAAGGAGCATGTTTCCGCGTCGCGCATCGCCGGCGCTGTCGTCATCGTCGGCGGGCTCGGTGTGATCGGCGCGGAATCGATCGGCCATATCGGCGTCGACGGCGTGCTCGGCGATCTGACCTTCGTGCTGACCGGATTGATGTTCGCAGGTTTCGGCGCGCTGCTGCGCCACTGGCGTGTCTCCGCCGTGTCGGCTGCGCTCGTCATCAACGTGCTGTCGCTGCTGCTGTTGCCGATCTACCTCATGACCGGCGGGCTCGCGCGGATCGCGGCGATCGGTATCGGTGAGAACGCCATTCAGGCGCTGGCGCAGGGCGTGCTTGCAGGTCCCGCTGCGCTTTATCTGTTCGCCGTCTCGGTCCAACGCCTCGGCGTGGCCCGCGCCGCCGTTGTCCCCGCCTGCGTGCCGGCGCTGACGGTGCTCGCCGGCTGGCTCCTGCTCGGCGAGCCACCGACACTATTGCAGACGGCGGGATTGGTGACGGTGCTGTGCGGATTCTATCTGGCGCAGCGGCAGCGATAGATTGCGGCCTCCGCACGGCGCTTACCATTCGATGGCGGTAAACTTGACGCCGCGACAGGTCAGCTCCCGCCCGAGCCGCTCGGCGCGTTCGCTAGCGGATTTGCCCTGGCGAGTCCGGGGGCTCGGCTTACGCCTTCCTCACGAACTCCGATTTCAGATTCATCGCGCCGATGCCGTCGATCTTGCAGGCGATGTTGTGGCCGTCGGTGGCGTCCTGCAGGCGGATGTTGCGGACCTTGGTGCCGCCCTTGACGACGGAGGACGAGCCCTTGACCTTGAGATCTTTCATCACGATGACGCTGTCTCCATCGGCGAGCGCATTGCCGTTGGCATCGCGCACGCCGGCCTCCTGCGCGGCATCCGCGGCGGCCTCCGCCGTGCCGCTCCATTCATGGCCGCATTCCGGGCAGACCCAGAGGCCGCGATCCTGATAGGCGTGCTCGGAGTTGCAGGTCGGGCATTTCATCGCGTCGGTCATCGTTCGCCTCGTCGCCCGTCACGGGCGCGCCGCACGCTTTCCGCCGGAAAAAGATGGATTGGGAGCAAATCCTTTACCATGGCTTTCAGTCCTTGGGGAACCCTTGGAAATTTAGGAGTTCAGGAAAAAATCTGCGGTATCGAGGTCCGGGATTTTTGCGGCTGCGTCGGTTCGACGTCGCTGCGCAAGGAGCGTCCAGGAGCCACGTCCCGTCATGAGCGAGCACCGCGCCGCAGTCAGACATCACATTTTGCGGACCGGCATTGTCGAGTTCGACAACGGCACCGGCAAGACCATCAGCGCACCCTGCACGATTCGCGATGTCTCCGGCACCGGCGCGCGCCTCGGCCTCAACGCCTCGCTCTGGGTGGCCGAGCAGTTCACGCTGGTCTTCAGCAGCGGACTGCGCAAGGACTGCCGGGTCGCCTGGCGCAAGGGCAGGCTGATCGGCAGCGCGTTCGTGGACGGCTATGCAAGCGCGGATGAGCAGGCCGTGATGATGACCGCGGACGAGCAGTCCCGGCACCGGCTCGGGATCGGTGCGCGCCTCAAGGCTGCGCGCGAAAAGCGCGGCTACACGCAAGGCCAGCTCGCCGAGCTCGTCGGCGCCACGCCGGCCTTCGTGTCGCTGGCCGAGCAGGGCCTCGCGGACATTCCGCTCTACCAGCTGATGCACATCGCCGATCTGCTGATGGTCGGCCTCGACGGGCTCGTCGCGGGGCCGGCGCCGGAGGATGTCGACGCGGCGTAATCGGCACCGCTTCAAAACAAAAACGTCGAAAACAACCCCATGCACAGTAGAAATCCCGAGGGATTTCAGAGTGTTGGAAATCCGAAAAGTCGTCGGTGTTGGGCCGTAGCCCGGATGGAGCGCAGCGCAATCCGGGAATCCTGCGGGGGCACCGGTCCCGGATTACGCTGCGCTCCATCCGGGCTACGGCCTCAAATCCACTTCGGCGATACCGAATCGAATTTGACTCGTCGGGCAAAACAGGAGCAGTATGGCATGATGGCGCCGCTGGAAGCTGGTGGCTCGCCAGCTGCGGAGCGACATGCCGAAAAAAGCAAAACCAAAAAGAAAACTGAAGACCTTCCAGACGTCGCTCGGCTTCTACGACCAGGCGATCGCCGCGCCCTCGATGAAGGCAGCGCTGGACGCCTGGGGCGCCAGGTCCAATCTGTTTCATCAGGGCGCCGCGAAGGAGACTGACGACCCCGACATCGTCGCGGCGACCATGGAGAAGCCGGGCGTGGTGCTCAGGCGTCCGGTCGGATCGGATGGGGCGTTCACCGAGCATTCCGAGTTGCCGACCGATCTCGCTGACGACGCGGCCAAGCCGAAGCGCAGGCCGAAATCCAAGCCGAAAAAGAGTCCTTCAAACGCTGCAAAGCAACCATCCCGCAAGATCGACGATCAACAGGCGCGCAAGGCCGCCGCGGCGTTCGCGAAGGAAGAGCGCCGGCGGGAAGCCGAGCGCCGCAAGGAGGAGATCGCTCGCGCCAAGGAGCGCGCGCGCCGCGAGAAAGCGGTCGCGAGTGCACAGGCGGCGCTGGACGAGGCGAGGCGGGAGCACGAGGAGCGGGCGGAGGCGATCGACGCGGAGCGCGCTGCGCTCGATGGGCGTGCCGAGGCAGAGCAGAGCCGGTGGGACAAGCAGCGGATGAAGCTGACGGAGGCGGTGCGACGTGCGCGGGAGTAGGGCTCAGCCGCGCGCTTCGAGGCAAGCGCGGACCTTGTCTGCCTGCGCGCGGGGCACGGCATGGGCGCGCCACTGCTCGCGCGTGGCGCCCGCTGCGGTCAGGCACCGGCCGATGTTGCGATCGTAAGCGTCCTGGGACATGCGCTCGCGCTTGGCCTGGCACGCAGCGTTGCCGCCACACTCGTAAACGGGGGCAGCCTTGGCCATCGAGATACCCAGGGACAAAAACGCCACGACGAAAAATGCCATCGGCTTGTACATATCCCCCAGAGGCTGGAATCGATTTGCTTCAATCGCCAGACGTTTAGCGTGTTGGATCGCTGTTTGCAATCCTGGGGAGAGCGGAGTCGATCAAAGCGCAGCACGCTGCGCTGGAGAGCGCGCCGAGGCGGAGCAGAGCCGGTGGGACAAGCAGAAGGATGAAGCCGACGGAGGCGGTGTGGCCGGCATCGGTCATTCCGGCAAAGCTTGATCGCAAATTCGCTTGCCTTGCTTGGCGTCCTTTTGCACTCTTGGGGCAAGGAGACCAACGCATGAAGATCATGACTGTCGCGTGTGCGCTCGGAACCGCCCTGGTGCTGTGCAATCTCGGAATATCGGATGCCGACGCCCGGACGCGGAAGGCTCGCGTGGTGGATGAACAACGGCTGAGGGTGGATGTCCCCGTGCTCAGGCCGACGCCGTGGGATTACAATATTGTTCCGCGTTATCGTTATCGCCCGGAAGATGACCGGGTCGATCCGTACGGACCGCCTTTGGTGTCGTCGTGGGTGCGGTATGAGGGTTGGCGGTGGCCGTATTGGTGGTGATCCCGTAGCCCGGATGGAGCGAAAGCGTAATCCGGACCATCCGCATCGCACGATCGCCCGCATGGCACGAATCCCGGATTTCGCTTGCGCTCATCCGGGCTACGTCCTTAATCGTCGTCGGCCGCAAGCCGCTGAAACTGCCGCTTCATCGCGTTGACCCTGGCGATATAGCTCGCGACGAGGTGATCGCCGCAACGCTCGTCGGCGATCATCGCAAACTTGCGGCGTGCGTAGGCCGTGGCGGGGCCGGCGCCGCAGAGATGGATGAAGGCGGCCAGATCCTGCCGCTCGCGCGCGCTCGCCTTCACATCACCCGCACGGGCGAGAACATCGGCGACATTGCGATCGAGATACACCGATGCGAGCTCGATGGCGTGGCTCGGAATCGCGCGGACATAGAGGAAGGGAGAGCCGCAGCCGGCTTCCGTGACCGCGTTACTGCGAATACAGAACCGCGCGGCGTCGGCATAGGCTGCGTCCAGCATCTGGAAGAGGCCGACGGCGCTGGAGGCGGGCCGGTAGATCGCGAGCGGATTGAGGCTCCATTGCCAACGCCAGTAGGTGCGCGCGAGCGGATTGCCTGAACTCTCGACCTGCGCCAGTGCGGCCAGCAATTCGGGCGTGATCGTCGCGGTGGCATGCTTGCGGAACAGCGGCCCGTATTGCCGCCAGGTCTCCGATGGCTCCTTGTCGAGCGCGTGGCCGACAAGGACGAACAGCTCGGTCGGCTTGCGCATGGTTTGATAGGCGATGTTCACGAGCACGACGACCGCCAGCAGCATCGCCACGCCGCTCGCGATCCGAACCATGCGCGGTGCGCGGGCGAATGTCTTTCGCAGCCATCGCGCGCGTCGCCTGAGCTTGCGAAGGCGAGAGAGGAGGGGCTTGCTTCGTGCTGGCATCGGTCTTCTGGGAGTGCATTGCGGAGGCTTTGTAGCTGGTTAACGCGGTCACCAGCCCTTGAAATCCGGCTTCTTTTCTCTCTGGTCGCGTCTTTTCAAGTCGCCGCTCCGTACTCCCACGGCAGCTCGTATCCTTGATGGAAATAACCCGAGGTTGTACTGTGCGCCGCAACAGGGTTAATTTTGTGTGAATGGATCGTTGGAATGACCGTCATTGAAAGCGTGGTGTCGGCGGAAGTTGCGGAGCGGAAAATGCCGCCGGGCGTGCTGGTCGAAGGGCCGGTGGTCGAGGCCAAGTTTCGCGATTCCTACATCTCCTTCGTCATCATGATCGGCGGTTCGATCGCGGCGCTGGTCTGGGCGTTCTGGCAAGGCATCGGCTGGGTGGAGGTTTCGGTCTTCGCCGGCACGTTCGCGCTATCCACGGTCGGGATCGGCTTCATGCATCGCTACTTCGTCCACCGCAGCTTCCGCTGCGGTCCGGTGATGCGGACGTTGTTCGCGGCCATCGCCACCATGGCGGTGCAGGGCTCGATCCTGAAATGGGTGAGCAATCATCGCCGGCACCATCTTCACTCCGACAAGCCGGGCGACGTCCACAGCCCTTACTATGACGGCGACGGCAATCCCTATGTCACCTTCGCCAAGGGGATGATGCATGCGCAAGGCGGCTGGGTGTGGGATCAGGCCACCACCGATGCCGGATACTACGCCAAGGATATCCTGGCCGATCCGATCGCCATGTTCTTCACCAGGACGCGCTGGTACTGGTACGCGCTCTCGGCGGTGATCATTCCGGGCGCGATCGGCTACGCCTTTGGCGGCGTGCACACGATGACCGGCTGCATCCTGTTCTCCGGCCTGTTCCGCAGCTACCTCATGACCATGGCGACATCGCTGGTCAACTCGGTCTGCCACAGCGACGGCCGCTACGGCTACCGCCGCTTCGATCTCGACGACGGCACCACCAACGAGTTCGTGACCACGATCCTCACCTTCGGTGAAGGCCTGCACAACAACCATCACCGGTTTCCGCGCGACGCCTACATTTCGCACGCCTGGTACGAGATCGACATCAACGGCCTGATCATTCTGGGACTCGGGAAGCTTGGCCTCGTGCACGACATTTTCGCGGCTGGGAGCAGGACGCGTCCCTCTGGCGGTTCAGACGGCGGAGAACGTTCAGTGGCAGATACCGAAGCGATCAGGCCGTAGATGGGTAGAGCGGAAGCGACCCACCAATCGCCGTCATCGCACGATGGGTTTCGCAAGTGCTCTACCCATCCTTCGGGCTCGGTGCTCGACTACGCCATGGATTTGGCCACACCGATCTAGTGGTGTGCTCACTAGCGCGGGCGCTTTGATGGCCCACGGGGCACGAAGTTTAGGCCGATGAACTATCTGGATCTCATGGACGACCGACGGACACCGGCGCCCTCCAACGCCATCCGCGCGTTGGAGCAACACATCGGTGCGCCGTTGCCCGCGCCCTACAAGGAGCTGCTGGCGCAATCGGACGGCGGCGGCTTCGACCGCTGCGGCGTCGAGCTGCCTTGGCGCAACGACCGCACCGTTTTGGACGTGCTATTCACGACGCATCCGACCGACAGCTACGGCGTCATCGACAATTACGATGTGTATCGGAGCATGAAACGAATCCCCCGGCTGAGCTGCCCCTTCGCACCCGATCCCGGCGGCGACCTGTTCCTGCTGAGTCTGGAGGAGGACAGTTATGGGCAGGTCTTCTACTGGGATCACGAGCATGAACCGGTGGACGGTGGCGACATGTTCGCCGATTTCCCGAACACAAACGAACTCGCGCCCGATCTTGAAACCTTCATCCTCGGCTTGGGAGAGGGGTGAATGGATATGCAGCTAGTAGGATGGGTTGAGCCCTTGCGAAACCCATCGCTTCTGTCGATTGGCTAGCGATGGGTATCCCTTCGCTCCACCCATCCCGCGGGCTCACCAATCCGGATCGCCGTAGTAGGGATCGACCATATAAGGCGGGGGCATCCAGGGCCCGCGCGACGGCGGCCTGGGCCGCCGGGGTGCGGCCGCCTGCGCGTGCGGCCGGGCAGGCGCAGCGGTATCGTTGTTGATTGCGCTCCGCACGGCGGGTTTCGCGGGTGCGGATGAAGATGCGGATGACGTCGTCGGCTCCTTTTGCAGCGCCTGGACCTGTGCGGCGAGGCGTGCGTTAGCCGCCGCATCCTTCTCCTGCGCCGCCTTGAGCTGTTGAATGGTGTCGGCCTGCTCGCGCAGCGTCTGCTCGTTGCGGCTCTTCAGTTGCTCGAGCTTTCCGTTCATGCTCGCAAGCTCGCTGGTGATGGTCTTGAGCGATTGCGCGAGATCGGACGACGAGGGGTCAGGTGCTGTGGCGCCAGTTCTTGAAGCGTCGGGCCTTGGAGCGTCGGGTCTTGAAGCGTCAAACCCTGCATTGCTCTCAGTGTCCTTGCCGACCGGCGGCGCGGGCACCGTGCCGGGCTCATCCGCGGCAGCCAGCTGCACGGCCGCCGGTTGCGCCGGACTTTCAACCGCGGACGCTTGCGGAGGCCGAGTGGCGGCCGGTGGAGCCCATCGCGCCATGATCGATTTGGTCATCGACCTGGCCTGATCGCTATATTGCGAAGCGAAGGCTGCACCGAGAATGCCGATCGCCAGCACGAGACCGACCAGAGCACGCAGCATGGGCCGATCTCCCTTCAGGCCTTGGTTGCGAACCTCGCTATCTGGCGCCGGCGCCGCGGCCTTGGGAGTCTTGTCCTCGGGAATCTTGTCCTTGGGAGCCTGGATAGTCTCCGCACCGGCGCTTGCTCGCGAGACCCGCGGGCCTTCGCTGCCGCGTTCCATTCCGGAAACCAGCCGGTCCAGCCGCGCAAGGTCTTGCTCTGCGCTCTTGATCCGGTCGTAAGCCCGCGCCAGCCCGCCATCGGCGCGCACCTCGTCCGGCTTGGGAGCGTCCGGCTTAGGGGCATCAGGCTTGTGGTCGTCAGGTTTGGGGTCGTTCGTCTCGGGCACCGATGCGCTCTCGATCCAGTCGGGCGTCAATGGGAGTGCGGCAGTCCGATCGGAACGATAGGACTCGCCGCCGTCCAACACAACGCGCGTGCGAAGGAGAAATTATGGCGGGCTCGGGGGCGGGCGTGGGCGTTGCCGAACCGGCATGCGTCGGGAGCGTCAGGTACATGAGCGAAATCGGTGTGGCTCCCGCTGATGCCCTATGTAGGTCAGCGTGACAGTTTCGCTGTCTCGTTATGAACTCGGCCGCCAGATCGCAACGGCCCGCATTGTTCTAAATCAACAAAACCCGCTGATTGGAGAATTACGCTGACGCACCGTTCCAATCCAGGAAGGAGAGTGGACATGTCGCGCCGAACCATCGTTTCACTTACCGCATCCGCAATCATTGGCATCGCCTGCATCGCGACTGTTTCGACCGACGCCTTCGCGTATCGAAGAGGCGTCGGGGTTGGTCGAGTTGGTGTTCATCACGGCGGTGTCTATCGCGGTGGCGTCTATCGTGGTGCAGCCGTGCGCCGCGGAGTTGCCGTGGGCGTCGGAGCTGCTGCGGTTGGTGCGGCAGCTTACGGGGCTTACGGAGCCTACGGCGGCTATCGCCGCTGCGGCTACGAACCTTACCCGCCCTGCTACTAGCCGGTCTTGTAGCCGGTCTTGGCGCAGCGGCCAGAGCACCGATGGGTCGGCTGTGCGCGGAGCACCTCTCTCCGAGCGGGGAGAGGTGATCCGAGTTCCGGGCCCGCACACACGGGATCCGGGCTGTGCTCGCTTCACCGTGCGTATTGGCGCGTCTGTTGCTCGACAGCTCGACTTCTAGCGAGGCGTGCGTGCCATCTTCGCCGGCCGCCACCATGAGAGGTTGAACGCCGAAAAGTCGATCGCTGCGTGCATTCGCGGCGACCGGGAAAAAGCGGCAAAATTGCGGCTGTCAAGGATACATCAGGGTAGAACGGAGCTTATCCCCGTAATAAACCCAATGCTGTTAGGGGTTCTGGGTGCGTATGGGAGGATCAATAATGGCAAATGTCGAACAATTGCGCAGGCGGGACGGAGTGAACCTGGTCCAGCTTGAGGAGGACATTGCATCGATACGCTCGGGAAGCTCTCTTGCTTCCATTGCGCTGCCTGATTACGTCGAGCACACCGCGGGCGTGACGCGCGTCGGCGCGCTCAGTGCAGAGGCGGTCGTTCGGGACTATGAGTCCGCTGCAAAAGAGATCGAGGCCATGGGCACCGAGTTGATCGACGCCGCGCAAAAATGCGAGGCGCTGACAGCCCAGGTCCATGATGCGATCGCCTTCATGCGAGAAACGGCGGCGGAGTATCGTGAAGAGGGTCGGAAGATCTTCAGGCGCATCGAAGAATGTGCGCTGTTCACCGAAGACGTCCGCAAGACATGCGAACAGGTCAAGCGCAGAATGGTCGACGTCTCGCTAGGCTCATCGTCCAACGAGGAGTTCGCATCGCAACAGCCCGAGTTGAACGGGATCGCCGCCAAGGTGTCGATGAGCGAGATACGGTGAGGCGGGCGTAGATAGCGCGTAGGGTGGGTTGAGCTCAAGGTCGTAGGATGGGTTGAGCCCTTACGAGACCCATCATCTCTCGCCGATCGAGCGGTGATGGGTATCGCTTCGCTCCACCCGAGCTGGAGCCAACAATCAATAGCGGCCGCCGTGGCCCTTTTGCTGCGTGATCCAGTCCGACAATGTTTTCGGTGTCGATCCCACGGTCCGGCCCGGTGATGCCTTCGGATTGTCGCGAACGCCTTTCGTCGGACGGGTGCGCGGCGGTTCCGTTCCGTTGACGCTCTTTGAGCCAGCCATAGATGCTTCCGCAGCTTCCTTCTCGAGGCGCAGCTGTTTCAATCGCGCCATCTTGATGCGCTCTGCCTCGACTGCGGGTCCTTCGGAGAGCAGCGGCCTGTGTTGAGCGACCTCCGCCGGGACGATGACACCGATTATCGTCGTCTCGCCGAGCGCCTTGCAGGCTTCGAGCCGATGCAGTCCCTCGACCAGAACGAGGCGGTCTCCGTCGAGCCGGACGGAAATGGGTTCCTGTTGTCCGATGTCCAGCATACTTTCAGCGATCTCTCCGACGGTCTCGGGCTTGATGGCTTTCTTCTGCTTCGTGGGAACGAAGATCTTCTCGATCGGGAAGCTTTCCGGTTTGGGCATTACTTGACTCCGCTTCTACCGGGCCCGTCGGAACCGATGCCGGCGGTGGTCGGAGTTTAGGAGGGAAGGGCTCGACCGCAAAGGTAATTTCGGCGGCAGGGTGTTGATGAGCTCGTAGGATGGGTTGAGCCCTTGCGAAACCCATCCCTTCTGGGGATTTGGCGGCGATGGGTATCGCTTCGCTCCACCCATCCTACGTGCTGTCGCCGCAATACCGAGCACATGTCGCTGTCGTAGACCTCGGGCTTGCCTGCAGCTTCCGGGCGACGCATCCGCAGGGCGGATCGGCCACTTAGGCGGCGTGTTCCGGGGAGCGGGTGACATCGCCGCGTCCCGCGAGAAGGCCGGCAACGGAGATATCTTCGTCAAGTGCTTCCCAGTGCAGGCCGACGCGGCTGAGCTCGACCTGGTTGCGTTCGTCTGGCGTTGCATGGAGCAGGCGCGGAAACCACGCAAGCGGGATCCCGAGTGTCCTTCCATCGGACAGTTCGACCCACATCGTGTGTTCGTCGAAGCGAACGCTAGTTGCCGAAATGGTCATGCCAGGCCTTCAGGAGAAGATCGCGATTGTCTTCCACGACGCGCAGGATATTCGAAAGTTCCCGCGGATTGAAGCCATAACTGTCGGCTATTGATATGCCAGGCTCAAGCCAAATCTTGGCGTCCCGGCCGCCGCCTTTGACATGAATATGGGGCAGCTCGGGTGGCTGCCCCTCATTTGAGAAGAAGTAGTAACGCAAGCCGCCCTGGCGTAATGCAACTGGCATCAATGCCTCCGGGCGGCTTGCGCTATTGGTATCAGCTGCACCCCGTCGTGCTGCCGCACGTATCGCACTTCATGCACGTGCCATTCCGCACCAGCGTGAAGTTGCCGCACTCGCTGCACATCTCGCCCTCATAGCCCTTGGCTTTGGCTTCCGCGCGGCGCTCGGCCTTGCTGGGCACTGCGACTTGCGCGCTGCCGGCCTTGCTCCATTGCAGGGCTTCCAACTTCTCGGTGGGCGAGAGGTCGTGGGCCACTTCCTGCTTCAGCGCGACCGCGCCTTCCAGGACGTCGCCGGCACGGCCCGCGCCGTGGGAGGCGAGCGAGGTGACCTTGCTGCCGCCCGCCGGTGCGCTGTCGTTGCCTTGCGCGACCGCGGTCGAGCCGCCGCGCATCACCACGAGGTTGTCGGTGCGGGAGCGGGTGAGGCCGCGCGACACCAGCTTGGAGGCGCGCTGGCCGTGATCATCAGGCTCCTTGCCTTCCTCGACGCCCTTGCCGAGCACGTCGAACCCGGTCTCACTGGGATCGACATGGGCGAGGTCGAAGCGGCTGAGATAGCTCACCGCCAGCTCGCGGAAGACGTAGTCGAGGATCGAGGTCGCATATTTGATGCTGTCGTTGCCCTGCACCGGGCCCGCCGGCTCGAAGCGGGTGAAGGTGAAGGCGTCGACATATTCGTCGAGCGGCACGCCGTACTGGAGACCCAGCGACACCGCGATGGCGAAGTTGTTGATGAAGGAGCGCAGTGCGGCGCCTTCCTTGTGCATGTCGATGAAGATCTCGCCGATACGGCCGTCGTCATACTCGCCGGTGCGCAGATACACCTTGTGGCCGCCGACGACCGCCTTCTGGGTGTAGCCCTTGCGGCGATCCGGCATCTTCTCGCGCTCGCGCATCACGATGATGCGCTCGACCAGCTTCTCGACGATCTTTTCCGAGACCTGGGCGGTGCGGGCCGCCATCGGCTTTTCGTAGAGATGATCGACCGCATCGTCCTCGTCCTCATCATCGCTGATGAGCTGCGAGTTGAGCGGCTGGCTGAGCTTGGAGCCGTCGCGATAGAGCGCGTTGGCCTTCAGCGCCAGCTTCCACGACAGCATGTAGGCGGACTTGCAGTCCTCTACAGTTGCGTCGTTCGGCATGTTGATGGTCTTGGAGATCGCACCCGAGATGAAGGGCTGCGCCGCCGACATCATGCGGATGTGGCTCTCGACCGAGAGATAGCGCTTGCCGACCTTGCCGCAGGGGTTGGCGCAGTCGAACACCGGATAATGTTCGGCCTTGAGGTGCGGGGCACCTTCCACCGTCATCGCGCCGCAGATGTGGACGTTGGCCGCCTCGATCTCGCGCTTGGTGAAGCCGACGGCTTGGAGCAGGTCGAAGCCGGGGGCCGCGATCGCCTCTGCGCCGATGCCGAGCTGGTCGCGGATGAAGTCCTCGCCAAAAGTCCATTTGTTGAAGGCGAACTTGATGTCGAACGCGGTCGGCAGCGCCTTTTCGACCTTGGCGATGGCTTCGTCGGTGAAGCCCTTGGCCTTCAGCGTCGAGGCGTTGATGCCCGGCGCGTTGGAGAGCGAGCCGTGGCCGACGGCGTAGGCCTCGATCTCCGCGATCTCGCTCTCGCGATAGCCGAGCGCGCGCAGCGCTGCGGGGACCGCGCGGTTGATGATCTTGAAGTAGCCGCCGCCGGCGAGCTTCTTGAATTTCACCAGCGCAAAATCAGGCTCGATGCCGGTGGTGTCGCAATCCATCACGAGGCCGATCGTGCCGGTCGGCGCGATCACCGTGGTCTGGGCGTTGCGATAGCCGTGCTTCTCGCCGAGCTCGAGCGCCGCATCCCAGGCCGCTTGCGCATGGGTGACGAGGTCGGTCTGCGGGCAGGACACCAAGTCCATCGGCACCGGATTGACGCTGAGCGCCTCGTAGCCGTTGGACTGGCCATGGGCGGCGCGGCGGTGATTGCGGATCACGCGCAGCATGTGCGCGGCGTTCTTCTTGTAGCCGGGGAAGGTGCCGAGCTCGGACGCCATCTCGGCCGAGGTCTTGTAGGTGATGCCTGTCATGATCGCGGTCAGCGCGCCGGCGATCGCGCGGCCTTCCTTCGAGTCATAAGACAGGCCCATGGTCATCAGGAGGCCGCCGATATTGGCGTAGCCGAGGCCGAGCGTGCGGAACTCGTAGGAGAGCTCGGCGATCGACTTCGACGGGAACTGCGCCATCATCACCGAGATTTCGAGCACGATGGTCCAGAGCCGGCAGAGGTGCTCGTAGCCTTCGACGTCGAAACGCTTGGAGGGGATGTCGTAGAACGTCAGCAAATTGGCGGAGGCGAGGTTGCACGCCGTGTCGTCCAGGAACATGTATTCCGAGCACGGATTGGAGGCGCGGATGTCGCCGGACGCCTTGCAGGTGTGCCAGTCGTTCATGGTGGTGTTGAAGTGCAGGCCCGGGTCGGCCGACGCCCAGGCGGCGTAGCCGATCTTTTCCCAGAGGTCGCGCGCCTTCAGCGTCTTGGTGACCTTCTTCGTGGTGCGTCCCACGAGATTCCAGTCGCCGTCGGTCTCGACCGCGCGCAGGAAGTCGTCCTTGAGCGAGACCGAGTTGTTGGAGTTCTGGCCGGATACCGTGAGGTAGGCTTCCGAATCCCAGTCGGTGTCGTAGACGTCGAACTGGATGTCCTTGTAGCCCTGCTTGGCGAACTGGATGACGCGCTTGATGTAGTTGTCAGGCACGAGGCTGCGGCGCGCCAGCTTGATCTCGCGGCGGAGCGCCGGGTTCTTCTCGGGGTCGAAGCAATCGTCGCCCGAGCCTTCGCAGTTGACGCAGGCCTTCAGCACCGCCTTGAGGTGCTTCTGGTTGATCTTGGAGCCGGTGACGAGAGCCGCGACCTTCTGCTCCTCCTTCACCTTCCAGTCGATATAGGTCTCGATGTCGGGGTGATCGACGTCGACGACGACCATCTTGGCGGCGCGGCGCGTGGTGCCGCCGGACTTGATCGCGCCCGCGGCGCGGTCGCCGATCTTGAGGAAGCTCATCAGGCCGGACGAGCGGCCGCCGCCGGAGAGGCGTTCGCCTTCGCCGCGCAGGCGCGAGAAGTTGGAGCCGGTGCCGGAGCCGTATTTGAACAGGCGGGCTTCGCGGACCCAGAGGTCCATGATGCCGCCCTCGTTGACGAGGTCGTCACCGACGCCCTGGATGAAGCAGGCGTGCGGCTGCGGATGCTCGTAGGAGGATTTCGACCGGGTCAGCTTGCCGGTGAAGGGGTCGACGTAATAATGGCCCTGGCCGGGGCCGTCGATGCCATAGGCCCAGTGCAGACCGGTGTTGAACCATTGCGGCGAGTTCGGCGCGACCATCTGCATGGTCAGCATGTAGCGGAGCTCGTCGTAGAAGGTCTGGGCGTCCTCGTCGGAGGAGAAGTACTTGCCCTTCCAGCCCCAATAGGTCCAGCAGCCGGCGAGACGGTCGAACACCTGCTTGGCCGAGAGCTCGCTGACGAAGCGCTCTTTCTCGGGCAGGAGGGCGAGCGCCTCGGTGTCGGGCACGGAGCGCCACAGGAAGGAGGGAACGGATTCTTCCTCGACCTTCTTCAGGCGCGCGGCAACGCCGGCCTTGCGGAAGTACTTCTGGGCGAGGACGTCGGAGGCGACCTGCGACCACGCGGTCGGCACCTCGACATTGTCGAGCTTGAACACGACCGAGCCGTCGGGATTCCTGATCTCCGACGTGGTCAGCCGGAACTCGATGCCGGCGTAAGGTGACTGTCCCGAAGTGGTGTGGCGCCGCTCAATCCGCATGGTCTTGCCCCGTCCTATCTTTGACCAGACCGCCTCCGTTCAGGCGTGCCGGGTCATCATTTCATTTCGCGGTGCTCGAGGCCGCCTGGCCCTTGGCATCGCAGTTCAGCCGGTAGACCCGGCCCATTTTCTCCCGACGCGATTGCTCGATGCGCGCACCGATCATCCGCCGGCACGTCCAGACCCATCCGCCCCAAAGGGATGAGCCCGACATGCGTTCAACGCCCCACAACGTCACGTCTTCAACCATTGCCATCCGAGCCTGTTTCCAGCCCGTTCAGGCGCCCGAAAGATCCGCTCTCGCCGGGCAGACAAGCCCGTATCCCGCTGCCTTTGTCTGGCTTGGCGGAGTGCTGTTTTGCAGACCCTTTGGGGGAGTGCCGGCGGGACGCAAACACACTCGCGCCGAACGGATCGAAAACTAGGACTCTCCGTTACGCCCGTCAAGAACTAGTGCGAGTTCCTGAATCAAATACTAAATATGGTGGATTGTGGGGGATAACAGGGGGCAGGCCCGCGCCTGTTATTGAGCCAAGTATCAGTGAGTCCTCAGGGATTCCCAACCGAAAAAATTTCCATCTTGGGGCGCCGCTGAGGCTTCACCCCGCTGTTCACAGGGCAGGTATATTTTTGAATGGCGGGCTTGCCTCCGGGGGACTCACGTAGGGCTACGGAAGGTGAGGGCAGGCATGCCCGCCGGGGTGGTGGTGGGAGGGGCGAATCCGCGCCAAGCTCGATCAGATTTTGCCGGACTACCCACATGCTTGATTCGACTCGGCCGGTGCTGCGAGCGCGCATCGCCCCGGCCGGCCTGATGTTCCTCGCCATCACCTCGGTGGGCTGGGGCTTCAACTGGCCGGTGACGAAATTCCTGTTGTCCGAGCTGCCGCCGCTGACCTTGCGCGGGGTGACGGGCGTGCTCGGCGCGGTGCTGCTGGCGGCGTTGGCGCTGATGCGCGCTGACAGCCTCAGCGTCCCGCGCGCGATCTGGCCTCGGCTCGTCACCGCCGCGCTCCTCAACGTCACCGGCTGGATGGTGCTGATGGGCCTGGCGCTGCTGTGGCTGCCGGCGAGCGAAGCCGCGCTGATCGCCTACACCATGCCGGTCTGGGCCTCGCTGATCGCCTGGCCGGTGCTGGGCGAGCGGCCGACCTTGTTGCGCACCATCGCGTTGGTGATGGCCTTTGCCGGCCTCGCCTCGATCATGGGCGGCAACGGCTTTGCCGCCACCGCGGACAAGCTGCCGGGCATCGTCATGGCGCTGTGCGGCGCGCTCGGCTTCGCGCTCGGCACTGTGTTTTCGAAGAAGTACCCGATCCGACTGCCGCCGATCACGGCCGCGGCCTGGCAGATCGGGATCGGCTGCCTGCCGATCACGATCATCGGCCTCGCCGTCGAGACCACGCATCTGGAGCTGGTGACGCCGGTCGGATGGTGGCTCCTGGTCTATTCGACCGTGGTGCAGTTCTGCATCGCCTATGTCAGCTGGTTCGCTGCCCTTGCGCGCCTGCCGGCCTCGGTCGCCGCGATCGGGACCATGGCAGTGCCTGTCATCGGCGTCGTGGCATCCGCGATCGCGCTCCACGAGCCGCTGGGCGCGGGACAGATCGCAGCACTGATCTTCACGCTGGCGGCGGTGGTGCTGGCGACGCGGTAATAGGATGCGGACTCATGAAGCGGCTGGCCGCCTGATGTCCGGTTTACCGCGAACATCGGCCTCGACTGCTGCGTCTTCTGCAGCCTTGCTGCGGCTGACGATTTCGAACATGTGAAGGCGGCGAGCTTTCAAAGTTCCGCTCCCCGTGGGATGTTGGGACCATGAATCTGCGGCGAGTGCTCAGAGTTGCGTTCGCGGTCTTGGTGACCGTCGGTTTGACGTTGGCGCCCTTGGCGGCGCCGGCGGCCGCTGCGCAAGCTCGTCTTGACGGCATGAGCGACATGTCGATGTCGGCCGACATGCCCTGCTGCCCCAACGACCAGAAGAGCAATGACTGCCTGGACTGCCCGCTGGTTGCGATGTGCGTCCTGAAGACGACCCAGGCGGGACCCTCCGAGGCCGTCGCTTTGCCGCTGCGACACGCGATCCGGACCACCCACTCGGTGGCGGACGATTTGGTCGGCGACGGTTTGGTCCGTCCACCTCCCGACCAACCCCCTCGAACCCTGGCCTGAGCGGCGCTTGACGCCGATCGCGTCCGTGCGCCTCGCGCGCGCGGATGACGCGCGCCGCCTCGGCGGCGAATTCAGGACATCGAGGATACAACATGAAGACGTCTACCTTCGCGCGCGCCGTCCAGGCCGCGTTGATCGCTGCGGCCATCGGCGGCGCAAGCTCGGCCGCATTGGCCGACATCAAGGACTATAAGTTCGAGCTCGTCGACCAATCGGTGCAGGCCGGGCCAGACAAGGTCGTCACCGTCCGGCTCGTGAACACCAAGACCGGCAAACCGGTGCCGGATGCGGTGATCTTCGCCAGCCGTTTGGACATGGCTCCGGACGGCATGCAGGAGATGGCGACCAAGGTCGCGCCCATGCCGGGGACGGAGCCGGGCACGTACCGCTTCAAGGCGACCTTCGGCATGGCGGGGCGGTGGCAGCTTTCGCTCGGAGCCAAGGTCCAGGGCGAGACCGGCACCGTCGAGAACAAGCTCGTCATCACGGCGCAGAAGTGACCCGCCCCATCGCAGCAAGCCTGGCCGCCGCGTTGATCGCGGCGGCGGGCATCGCGTTCGTCGTCGCCGGCCCGCAGCGGCCGACGGCGCGAATCGCCGCCGTGATCGGCCCCGCTGCGGCCGAGGAGAGCGGCGCCGCGATCTACTACCAGGATCCGGACGGCAAACCGTCGTACTCGCTGGTGCCGAGAAAGACCCGGGATGGCCGGGATTTCCGCGCGGTGCCCGCAGGCGCCGACGTCGGCTTCGACGACGAGCAGGTGGCAGCCCCGCCGCCGGCGACACCGGCCGGCGCCTCCGGAGAGCGCAAGATCAAATACTACCGCAATCCCATGGGCCTGCCGGACACATCGCCGACGCCGAAGAAGGATTCGATGGGAATGGACTACATCCCCGTCTACGAGGGCGACGACAGCGACGACGGGTCGATCAAACTCTCGCCCGGCAAGATCCAGCGGACCGGCGTCAAGTCGGAGCCCGCAGCGATGCGCGTGATCCGGACCGTCATCAGGGCGCCGGGCACGATCGCGCTGGACGAGCGGCGGATCTCCGTCGTCGCCATGCGGGCGGAAAGCTTCATCCTGAAGGTCGCCGACGTCACGACCGGATCTCACGTGATCAAGGGGCAGCCGCTGATGGAGGTCTACAGCCCATCCGTCTCCTCTGCTGCCGCCGAGTACCTCACCACCATCACCTCGAAGACGACCAGCGGCGACGTTCAGTATGGCCGTGGATCGCGCCAGCGCCTGATGAATCTGGACGTGCCCGATGCTGCGATATCGGCGATCGAGAAGAGCCGGACCGTGCCGACGTCGATCGGATGGACTTCGCCGCGCGACGGCATCGTGCTGGAGCGCAACGCCATCGAGGGCATGCGCGTCGAGCCGGGCGGCGTCCTGTTCCGGATCGCTGACCACTCGATGGTGTGGGCCCTGATCGACGTCGCCGAACGCGACCTCGGCATGATCGCCACGGGCCAGCCCGTCACGGTCAAGGCGCGGAGCTTTCCGGGACGGGAGTTCACGGGAAAGGTCCAGGTCATCTACCCCGAGATCAACAAGGAGACCCGGACGGCGCGCGTGCGGATCGAACTGCAGAATCCGGACCTGATCCTGCTGCACGACATGTACGTCGACGCCGACATCGACACCGGCAGCGGCGATGCCGTCCTCGCAGTGCCGGAGAGCGCGGTGATGGACACCGGCAGCCGGCAAGCCGTTTTCGTCGATAAGGGCCAGGGTCGGCTGGAGCCTCGTGAGGTCAGGCTCGGCCACCGGGGCGGCGGCTTCGTGGAGGTCCGTCAGGGTCTCGCGGAGGGCGAGGCCGTGGTGGTCTCGGCGAATTTTCTGATCGATGCCGAAAGCAACCTGAAGGCCGCGCTGAAGGGCTTTACCGAGGGGGCGCAGCAATGATCGCGCGTCTCATCGCCTGGTCCGCCCGCAACCTGCTGCTGGTCCTGTTCGGGACCGGCTTCGCCGCCGCGGCGGGGCTGTACGCGCTTCTGCATCTGCCGCTCGATGCTATCCCGGATCTCTCGGACACCCAGGTCATCGTCTACACGGAGTACCCGGGCCAAGCCCCGCAGGTGATCGAGGACCAGGTCACCTATCCGTTGACGACGGCGATGCTGACCGTGCCGAAATCGAAGGTCGTGCGCGGCTTCTCTTTCTTCGGCGTCTCCTTCGTCTACGTCATCTTCGAGGACGGCACCGACATCTACTGGGCGCGCTCGCGCGTGCTGGAATTCCTCAACGGCGCCAGCGCGCGCCTGCCTGCCGGCGTGAGCCCCACGATCGGCCCCGACGCGACCGGCGTCGGCTGGGTCTACCAGTATGCCGTGATGTCGAAGGAGCTGAATCTCGCCGACACCCGCACCATCCAGGACTGGAATCTGAAGTTCGCCCTGGCGAAGGCCGAGGGTGTCGCCGAGGTTGCGAGCGTCGGCGGCTTCGTCAAGCAGTACAACGTGATCCTCGATCCGCAACGCATGCGCGACCGCGGCATCACCATGCAGAAGATGCGCGATGCCATCCGCGCCAGCAATGCCGACGTCGGCGGCCGGACCGTCGAACTGTCCGAGTTCGAGTACGTCATCCGCGGCAAGGGCTACATCAAGTCGACCAACGACCTCGGCGACATCGTGCTGAAGACGAACAACGGGACGCCGGTGCTGCTGCGCGACGTCGCGCGTGTCGAACTGGGCCCCGACGAGCGGCGCGGCATCACGGAGCTGAACGGCGAGGGCGAGGTCGCCAGCGGCATCGTACTACAGCGCTTCGGCGTCAATGCGCTGGAGGTGATTGAGAACGTCAAGAAGCGCTTCCGGGAGATCGCCTCCAGCCTTCCGAAGTCGGTCGAGATCGTGCCGGTCTACGATCGCTCCAACCTGATCTACGCGGCCATCGACACGCTCAAGCACACGCTGTTCGAGGAAAGCGTCGTGGTCGCGCTGGTCTGCATCGTGTTCCTGCTGCACGTCCGTAGCGCCCTTGTCGCGATCCTGATGCTGCCCATCGGGGTCTTGATGGCGTTCGGCGCCATGAAGCTGCTGGGCTTAGGCTCCAACATCATGAGCCTCGGCGGGATCGCGATCGCGATCGGCGCCATGGTCGACGCGGCCATCGTCATGATCGAGAACGCCCACAAGCACCTCGAACGCGCCGAGCCGGGAAAGCCCAGGATCGACGTCCTGATCGCCGCCGCCTCGGAGGTGGGGCCTGCACTTTTCTTCAGCCTGCTGATCATCACTGTGTCCTTCATGCCGATCTTCACGCTGGAATCGCAGGAGGGGCGGTTGTTCAGCCCGCTGGCGTTCACGAAGACGTTCTCGATGGCGGCCGCTGCGCTCCTGTCGGTGACGCTGGTGCCGGCTCTGATGGTGATCTTCGTGCGCGGGCGGATCGTTCCGGAGCACAGGAATCCGATCAACCGCGTCCTGATCTGGATCTACCGCCCGGTGATCAAGGGCGTCATGCGCGCCAAGACGCTGGTGGTGGTGCTCGCGCTCGCCATTCTGGCCGTGAGCATCTGGCCGGCGCGACAACTCGGTACCGAGTTCATGCCGAACCTCAACGAAGGCACGCTGCTCTACATGCCGACGACGCTGCCGGGCATCTCGGTCACGAAGGCCGGCGAACTGATGCAGACCCAGGACCGGATCATCCGCTCGTTTCCGGAAGTGGCCTCGGTCTACGGCAAGGCAGGGCGCGCCGCGACGGCGACCGATCCGGCACCGTCCGAGATGTTTGAGACGGTGGTCAACCTCAAGCCCAAGCAGGAGTGGCGGCCCGGTGTGACCATCGATGGACTGATCGCCGAAATGGACAAGGCACTGCAGTTTCCTGGGGTCTCCAACGCCTGGACCATGCCGATCAAGGCCCGCATCGACATGCTGTCCACGGGCATACGAACGCCGATCGGCGTCAAGGTGATCGGGACCGACCTGGTCGAGATCGATAAGCTCGCCAAGCAGATCGAGCAGGTCCTCAAGGCCGTGCCGGGCACCTCATCGGCCTACGCCGAGCGCGGTATCGGCGGCTACTATCTGGAAGTCACCCCGGACCGTGCCGCGCTGGCGCGTTACGGCATCATGGTCCAGGACGTTCAGGACACGATCGCGACTGCACTCGGCGGCCAGACCGTGACCACGACCGTGGAAGGGCGGCAGCGCTTTACCGTGAACATGCGCTATCCGCGCGATCTGCGCGACAATCCGCAGGCCATCGCCAACGATGTGTTGGTGCCGATGCCCGCCGGCGGCGCGGTACCGCTCGGCGAGGTCGCGAAGGTCGCGCCGGCGCGCGGGCCGACCTCGATCCGGACCGAGAACGGCCAGCTCGCGACCTACATCTACGTCGACATCCGCGATCGCGACCTCGGGGGCTACGTCGCGGACGCTAAAGCCTCTGTGCAGGCCAGCATCAAGTTTCCGCCGGGCTACTACGTGATGTGGAGTGGTCAATACGAATATCTGGAGCGCGCAACCGCGCGGCTGAAGATCGTCGTGCCCGTGACGTTGCTGATCATCTTCCTGCTGCTGTACCTGAACTTTCGTTCGATCGCGGAGACGATGATCGTGATGCTCTCGCTGCCGTTCGCGCTGGTCGGCGGGCTTTGGCTGATGTGGTGGTTGAGCTTCAACCTTTCAGTGGCGGTCGCCGTTGGCTTCATTGCGCTCGCTGGCGTCGCCGCAGAGACCGGCGTCGTCATGCTGATCTATCTCAATCAGGCGCTGGCTGAGACCGCGGCCAGGCGTGCCGCCGAGGGGCGGGCCCTGACCCGCCGCGACCTCTATGACGCCATCATGGATGGCGCGGTGGAGCGCGTACGCCCCAAGATGATGACAGTCGTCGCGATCATGGCGGGCCTGCTACCGATCATGTGGAGCACCGGGACGGGCTCGGAGATTATGCAGCGCATTGCGGTGCCAATGATCGGCGGGATGATTTCGTCGACCCTGCTCACGCTGATCGTCATCCCGGCCATATTCGGGCTTGTAAAGGGTATTGGCTTGCCAGGTGACGAACAGGGATGTTTTGGGCTGGCCAAGGTGACCGACAAACGAACAGGAGAGCGGGGCAGATTGCAGCACTGATCTTCACGCTGGCGGCGGTGGTGCTGGCGAGGCGGTGGGGCCATTACTCCGCGGCGACAATCCGCACCAGCTTGCCAGCCGGGGCGACGTCCTGCCGCCGGCCCAGCCAGACCTGCCAGGCCTGCGCGGCCAAAGCGAGGGAGCAGATGCCCCAGAACACCGGATATTCGTATCCGCCCGTGTTCCAGGTCCAGCCAAAGCCCTTCACAGTCTGGAGCGAATAGACCGCCACGGCCATCAGCCCGACCGAACCGAGCGCGGCGAAGCGCGTGCAGATGCCAAGCGTCAGCGCAATGGCGACCGACAATTCGGCCGCGGCGGCGACGTAGACCCAGGCCTCGGGCGGCGACAAGCCAGCAGACGCGAAGAACTTGACGATGGCCGGGTTGAGAACGCCGAAGCCGACGAACTTTCCGGCGACGTGAGGAAGATAGAAGGCGCCGCACGCGATGCGAATGACGTTGTCCATTCGCATGAGGTCGAAGTTGTCTGCTTTGATCCGGAAATCGTCGGGCGCTATGAACATGGCTGCTCTCCTTTCGAACAAGCCTAAACGTCGAAGCGGCAGACGTCCTTGATGCAACTCAAGTCGAGGCTTTCGCAAATGCCTGGGACGGACGCGAAGAAATCGCCGGCCAGGAAAGCTGCGCGATTAGCCTGGCCGAGCTGCGCAAGATCCGATGCGACTGGATCAGTCGAGAAGTGTGAGTGCTGCCGGTGACGACATCGTCGGGATCTCCTGCCTGTTATCTTGCGTCACGGATATCGACCAACTGACGTATTCCGGCGAGCCAACTCCGCTGCCGCTCGATTCCGGCCCTCAATTCGCTTGCGGTTCCGGCAAGCACGTTGTGCCCGCCGGCTTCGAGCTTGCGACGAACCTCGCTGTCTGCACAGATGGCGGCAACGTCGGCCGCAATCCGCGCCTTTACGATCTCCGGCATGTTGCGGCCGCCATAGATTCCGGCGAGACCATCGATCTCGAGTTCGGGGTAGCCAAGCTCGCGCACGGTTTTCACCTCAGGCAATAGCGCAGCTCTGCTTGGATTGATCACCGCCAAGAAGTGCGCCTTGCCGGTTTGCACGGGAGATTGGGATGCCGTCAGCGAGGTGACAAGCACCTGGATTCTGCCCTCTCCCAGATCGGCTTGCGGCTGAGCTCCGTCGCGATAGCTCACATAGTTCATCGAGAGCGAGTGACGCTTGAGAAAGCCCGCAAACACGTATCTCGGCAGCGTGGGAGCCGAAGCCCAGGCATAGTTGCCGGGCTGCGCCTTGAGGACGTCGATTAATTCCGGGATGGTACCGACGCCAATGCCGTTGCTAACCGTGAGAGTGAGAACGATCGATGTAGTGGAGGCGATCGGCAGCAGATCGCGATCCACATCATAAGGAAGCTTGTCGATCAGCAGCGGCGCGACCGTCACCGAACCGATTACAGTATAGAGCAGGGTGTGATCGTCCTGCGCTGAAACGAACGCGCCGACGCCGATTGTCCCTTCGGCACCCGTTCGATCTTCGACGATCACCGGTTTGCCCCACCGTTTGGACAACGCATCCGCGAAAATACGTGCTGCCGCGTCGTTGGCGCTGCCTGGAGGAAACGTCACCACGATCTTCACAGCCCGCTCGGGCCATTCGGCCATGGCTGCCTTTGGCAGGACAGGCGTCAGGCTGCAAAGCAGCAACATCAACAAAGTCCAGCGCTGACGACGCATGACATTCTCCTCAAGACACAGGATATGAGCCGGACCGCTTTGGTTACAAAACGAGGCAGCCGTCGACTGACGACTTCGAAACGCCTAGCCCGTCGGGAGCCCGGCGACATGTCGTTAAAGCTGGCTTCCTCATCACGCTTCCTCGACAATGCAAATTCTGGGATGCAGCGTAGGCACCAGGGCCGGTCGCGTCGAGAAGCTTTGACGAACTTCAGTCGTGAGTTAATATCACGAATACGGGTACCGCCAAGCTTGTGAGGTTTCGTCTTGAATCGCGGCCGTCGCCTCGAAATGCTGATCTGCGCCGCCGACAGCGGCAGCTTTGCTGCGGCGGCACGGATCATGGAGCTGACACCGTCGGCGGTCAGTCGCGGTATCGCCGAGCTGGAGCGCGAGCTTAAGGTCCCCTTGTTCAACCGGACGACGCGTCAGCTCAAGCTCACCCAGGAAGGGATCGACGTCTATCGCAGGGCCGTGGACATTGTTGCCCGCATTACCGAGCTAACAGAAGGCTACACGAAGAGGCATGGGCGGATCAGCGGAATTGTGCGGGTAGGCGTGCAGGCGCCTCTCGCTCGCTATGTCCTGATGCCGAGGCTGGCCAATCTGAACGATCGATACCCCGAGTTGCTCGTCGAGACGCGGCTGACCCAGGATCCCCGCGACATGCAGTCTGAAAACCTCGACGTTCTGCTGCATGTCGGCGAACCTCCGCCGTCCCGGCTGGTGGCGCAACGGCTCGGTCAGGGTAAGCCGGCCGCGTATGCCTCGCCGGACTATGTCCGTCGTTTCGGCGCACCGGAGCAGCCTGCCGACTTCGTCAATCATCGCTGTCTGCTGTTTCGTCCAGCTTGGTCGATTGGTTCCGTCGACCATTGGAAATTCGAACGCAATGGGATGCTCGAAACGATCCAAATCCGACCTTCGTTCGTCACACCGGATCGCGAAGGCCTGATCGTGGCGGCCTGTGCAGGCGTCGGCGTCATCTACATGGCCTGCTTCGATCCGGCTTTCCTGACGTCGGGTCGGCTCACGCGACTGCTGCCGGGATGGTCATGCCCGCCAAGCTTCGGCATTCATCTTTTATACCGGCGTGGCAGCGCCGGCATTCCGCGCGTGGCGGCATTCTTGCGCTTCATGCGCGAGGCGTTTGCCGAGTTCGATCCTCATGAGCTCACGGTGCTTCATGCCAACACGGGGCAAAACCCCGTGCATCGCCGCGGTTGGTAAGGACCTGAACTCTGGGGCTGAACCCGATCGGCATCGATCGACGGCCAGTTCTAGCTAACTCCTGCTGTCCGAAGCCGTTGCTCAGAGAGAAGCATCATACCAGAAGGCCACTCGCGCGGAGATCTCCTATGTTGCCGGCGGGCGCAGTGGACTTTCCGCCTTCTTCCGGTCAGTCGGGTCGTGCAGCGGGCCGGCCGACCGGCTTCGCCTCGGACGGGATTGCCAACCCTGCCCAAAGGCGATCCAGCCTGCACCAGAAAGCTGAACAGGCCATAGAACATTCCCGGCATTTGTTCACCGCTCCGACGCAGACCTGTACAGCGGAATGACCGCAAGGGTCCACAAGCGGGAATGCCAACGAGCAGCTCCTTGCTCGAGCCTCACAGCGCAAGGAACGGGTGGAGTTCTCTCGCTTCAGGCGCTTGGCAGGCACCGAGTAAGGAGCTGCCGGCGAGCCTTCTTCAGATCGGTCGCCAGTTTTATTTTCTCTCTCAAAACGAGGATTTCGGAATATTCCTTTTGGATCTCTGGGCGGGTGCGGAGTGCTTCAAGCTGCTGGGCGGTCAGTTTCAATATCGCGGCAATATGCGTACTCTGGATGTGGTGCATGGCAATCAAATCCGCTGTTGGAAAAACGGAACGATACAGCGAGCTGCGGTGCGGCGTCGCTGGAAATAAACAGCCAGCCTTACTGTCGTTTTTTGCAGCGCGGCACTGCCCTCGTCAGGTAGGGGGCTGCCGTCTGCTGAAAATGAATTTCTTGACTGCATCAATCGTGCGAGCAAGCTGTCGCGGCCGGCGCCTACGCGGCGGAGTGACTAGCACAACGAAGAGCACGTTCAGCAGCAGCCAGCAGCCGACCGCGATGAAAATGTACTTCATAACTCCTCAAGGGTGCCCTCGGAAGAGCACTGCAAGAAGAGCGGCAGCAACGACCGCCAGCCAGATCATCGAAACAACGAAGCCGGCGAAATGCCAATCTACGTCGCGGCGCCTGGGCTGCATTGTGTCTCCTTCCGGAGGCCGTGTGTCGTCGTCTCAGCGGCCTCTATCGTCCTTGCCGTTGGGGCTGCCGTCTCCGCCGCCGTTGCCCCAGCCGTTGTTACCGTGATGGTGATGGTCGTGGTGGACCGCGCCTGCGCCCGACTTCGCGATTGCATCCGATGTGAGGGATGTCGACAGGAGTAGGGTGATGGCTGGAGGCGTCACCGCCGCGAACCTTCCGCAGGTTTTTAAGAACTCGCGACGGTCGTCCTGATCCGGCATGCGTTTTCTCCGTCCAGAGGTAAGCCCAAAAATTAAATCACAATAACTAAATTAAATCAATTTAATTTGGTTCCAGAAGAAAGCGGCCCGCCGACTCGTCCACTCCTTTAGGGGCAGCTCGACGCGCGAGAGTCCGCTGTGGTCACAAGCCGCGGATCACGCCCAGGGTGGGAGCTTCCGCTTTGCCTTGGTAAGCCCGACGTTTACGAGGTCACGTCCTAGGCGAGAGCGGCTTCGACCGTTCGGCTCGGCGTCAGGCCAAGAGCAAGTCAGGAACTGGTCCAAGCGTTGCGGATTAGCTCTGTCGCCCGGACTGAGTGCCCCTATCGAGACGGTTATGGCGAGCGAGCGCAATACATTCCTCGGCGTCGCGGCGTGCGACCTTGCTCTGCCTGTTCCGCTGACTCTTGGCGAAGCCGACATTGTCATCTTCGGAGCTGCGGATGCCACGCCGCATTTGAAGGGCAGGACGAGCCATGCCGCGAACGGCCCAGCGGCCATTCGCAATGCGTTGCGCGTTTACCAGACCGACCTTGCCAGGTGGGATTTCGACCAGGACGGAATCCTGCTCGACCCGGAGCAAATCCGGGTCGTTGATGGCGGCGATCTTGCCACGTCACCCGATGCCTCCGAGCAAAACCGGAATGCAATCAGGACGGCCACCAAAAAGATCCTGAGGTCCGGCGCGGTACCCATGCTGCTGGGCGGAGATGATTCAGTGCCCATACCGTTCTTCGGGGCGTTCGAAGACATGGGCAAGCTGACCATCCTGCAGATCGACGCGCATCTGGATTGGAAGGACCGGCGCGACGGCTCAGCACATACTTTTTCCAGTACGATGCGGCGCGCCAGCGAGTTGCCTTGGGTCGAACGCATTGTGCAGGTTGGTTTACGGGGTATCGGCGGCTCGGGCTCGCAGGAGCTCAGTTGCGCGCGGAATTGGGGCTCCAGGATTTTTACAGCACGAGAGGTCAAAAGCCGGGGCGTTCATGTCGTCCTGAGTGCCATCGAGGAAAACGCGAATTGCCTGATCACGATCGACTGCGACGGCCTGGATCCGTCCGTCATTCCGGGTGTGCTTCTGCCGCAGCCTGGCGGCCTGTCCTATTTCGACGTCATAGACATGATCGCGGGCGTCGCCTCGAAGGCCAGAATTGTCGGTCTCGATCTGGTCGAATTGGTGCCGGAGCGTGATGTGCAGAACATTGGGGCGATCTGCGCAGCGCGGATCATCTGCAACGCCATTGGATGTGTTGCCAAGCACAAACGCTAGCCGGCCGGCATGTTTCCGAGCGCCTTCCTGATCATCTCGGCGAGTTGGTTGCGGCGGTAGGGTTTTGTCAGGAGCATGACGCCGTCGTCGAGCTTGCCATGGTGGACGATGGCGTTGTCGGTGTAGCCGGAGGTGTAGAGCACCTTCACGCCGGGGCGGATCGTCGCCACCTTGTCCGCGAGCGCGCGCCCGCTCATGCCGCCGGGGATGACGACGTCGGTGAACAGCAGGTCGAACGGCTGGCCGGCCTGGATCAACTCCAGCGCGGCCTTGCTGTCGGGCGCGGCGACGGTCCGGTAGCCGAGGCTCTGGAGCTGCACGGTGACGAAGTTGCGCACCAGCGGATCATCCTCGACCACGAAAATGGTCTCGGCGCCGCCTTCCGCCTGCGGAGTCGTGGTGGGGGCAACCTCGGCCATGCCTTCGCCCGGCGGCAGATAGAGCTTGATCGTGGTGCCGTGGCCTTCCTCGCTGTAGATCTTGATGTGGCCGCCGGACTGCTTGACGAAGCCGTAGACCATGGAGAGGCCGAGGCCGCTTCCCTTGCCGACCTCCTTGGTGGTGAAGAACGGCTCGAACGCCTGCTGCTGCACCTCGGCCGGCATGCCGGTGCCGGTGTCGCTGACGGCGAGCATCACGTAAGGGCCGGGCCGCACGTCGGGATTGTTTTGCGCATAGGCCTGGTCGAGCACGACGCGGTGGGCCTCGAGTAGCAGCTTGCCCCCGTTCGGCATGGCGTCGCGGGCGTTGATTGCCATGTTGAGCAGAGCATTGGTGAGGCGGGACGGATCGATGTGCGCGGTCATCTGCCCCTGTTCGAGCACGGTCTCGATCTCGATCTGCTCGCCGAGGGTGGGGCGCAGCAGTTTCGCGATGTCCGCGACCGCGGCGTTGATCTCGACGTTGCGCGGCTGCAGCGGCTGCCTGCGCGCAAAGGCGAGCAGATGCTGGATCAGCTCGGCGCAGCGTTCGGCGGCCTCGTCGATCAGGCGCGCCACGCGCTGGAGCTCGGGCTGCTGCTTCAGGCTTGCCACCAGCGTCTCGGTATTGCCGGAGATCACGGTCAGCATGTTGTTGAAGTCGTGCGCGACGCCGCCGGTGAGCTTGCCGATCGCATCCAGCTTCTGTGACTGGTACAATTGCCGCTCGGTCTCGCGCGACGTGGTCGCGTCGTGATAAACCAGCACCGCGCCGGAGACGTTGCCTTGCCCGTCCAGCATCGGCCGGCCGCTGATCATGAGATGGCGGGAAGGATTGCCGCTGTGCGGGCGGACGATCATCTCCATATTCTCGAACGGCTCGCCGCGCAGCACGCGTGCCGACGGCAGCTCGTCGGGCTTGAGCGGGGTGACGCCGTCGCCGTGAAACACGCTGGACAGCGCGCGCAGATTGCGCAGGTTCATGCCGGTCCGGTGCAGTAGCATGCGCTCCGCGGCGGGATTGGACAGAAGGACATTGCCTTCGGCATCGATGACCAGCACCGCCTCCGCCATGCTGTGAAACGTGCTCTGGAGCACGTTGACCGACAGACGCAGCTCGTCATGCGCGGTGACCAGATGCTCGGTGCGCTCGGCCACTGCGGCCTCGAGCTGCTGCTTGGCGGCCGTAGTCTCCAATAGCGTGCTCTTGAGTGCTCCCTCGGTGCGCCGGCTCTCACGCATCATCATCACGACCAGCAGCAGGATCACCAGCGCGCCGGCGACGTCGATGCCGAGCAGCACGATGCCGGTGCGGCGCGAATCCTGGGAGCGCGCCGCGAGCAGTCGTTCTTCCTCTGCGCTCAAATGATCGAAATTGCCCATCACCGTGTCCATGAGGCCACGGCCCTCGCCCTTGCCCTGGACCGCGGCAATCCCGGCCTGATCGTTTCCGGCGCGCAGGCGCATCACTTCGGCGGCGATCTCAATCCGGCGCAGCGCCAGCGGCTCGGTGCCCTCGAGCAGCGCGACATGTTCGGGAGTGTCGCGCACGCTGCGCTTGAGATCGGCGAGTGCCGGTGCGATCCGGGCGTGCACCGCCTGGAATTCTTCGCTGAAGCTCGGGTTGCGATAGATCTCGTAGCCGCGTGCGGCGCTCTCGGCACTGCGCATCAGCACGCGCAGGTCGGAGATCTTCTTCAGCACCTCGACTGTATGATTGACCCAGGCCGCATCGGACCGTGACTTGACGTCGAGGCCGATCGAGGCTGCGGTGATGATCAGGAGGATGGCAAGTCCAGCACCGAGAATGACGCGCTGCGTTGGGATCAAGGGGCTTCTTTCTTGTCCTTCGGCTGTGAGCCATCGCCCGGCTCGGCGATGCATTCCCGGATCGTGGTCAGCAGCGCGTCCGGCGTGAACGGCTTGCGCAGGCAGCGGGTCGCGCCGAGCTCCAGCGCCATCCGGAGGAAGTCGGGAGAGGGCGAGGCGGACGACGCGAAGGCGTAGCCGGACATCGCGATCAGCGGAACCGCCGGCGCGCGCTCGTGAAAGATGCGAATGGACTCGAAGCCGCGCATGTGCGGCATGAAGATGTCGACCAGCATCACGTCGAAATTCTGAGTTTCGAGCGCAGCCAAACCCGTTTCTCCGCCGTCAGTCAACGTGACGTCGAAGCCCTGACGTTGGAGGAGGACCTCGATGGTCGCGCCGACCATCGGATCGTCATCAACCACGAGAATGCGCGGCATGACACTTCCCAGTCATCGAAGTCCCCACAGCCAAGTTGATACAGGTGAATCGCGCGTCGGGTCAATTTGGGATTGGATAAGGGTGGATATGCACGGTGCGGTGAATAGAGGTCCACTCGCATCGATTGTGCGCGGCATCGCCGATGACGAAGACGAGGCGAGCGACACAGGTGACGTGCCTGAATGAAAAAAGCGCCGCATCGCTGCGACGCCTTCTTCTTCAAGTGCAGCAGGTCGTGTTACGGGCAGGGATGACGCTGGCCGTCATAGCCGAGATAGGTGCCCGACGCCGGATCGTAGGACTTGTAGCGCTGCGCGCAGTAGCCCGCGGAATCGCCACCGCTATCGGGCACGACTGCCACTGACGGTTCATCATAGTAGCTGTCGCCATAGTAGTAGGGATCGTCATAATACCCGCCGCCGTAATAGGCGTAGGAGCCGAGTCCGCCGATCGCAGCACCCGTTGCGAAGCCGGGCCAGAAGCCGCCGCCGTGACGGTGATGCCAGTGACGACCACTCCAATTGCCGCTACCGCCCTGCCAGTTGCCCGCAGTCGCGACGCTGCGTGTCCCGCTGTAGGACGGCGAGAAGGCCGGTCGGCTCGCCATGCCGCCTACGAAGCTGCCACCGCCGGGACGTACCGCTGCGCCGGCGGCGAAATTGCCACCGCCGCCACCGATCCGCGCGCCGCCGAAATTGCCGCCGCCCATGCGGGCGCCGCCACCACCAAAGTGAGCCCCGCCACCACCGAAGTGAGCGCCGCCGCCGCCGAAGTGGGCACCGCCGCCACCGCCGCCAAAGTGTGCTCCGCCTCCGACCGCTGCGGCCCGACTCTGGGCGAAGCTCGGCGTCGCCAACGGGAGAACCAACGCCACTGCCGCAGCCGCGCTCAAGACTTTCAGACTTTTCATGATCAAAACTCCTTTTCCCGGAAGCAAACCCCATGAAAGGGCCGGAGTTCCTGGGATCACGGGGGTTTGCGTGCGACGAAAAGTTCTCATGGCGACGCTGTATCCGGCATGAACGGATCGCGTCCGATTTGCGGCAGCGTTCCGTGCCGGTAGACCGCATCTGCAGCGGGGCACCGCCGCCCGCGCCGAACTGGACATTTCGCCGTCCGGATGGCATCAGGACCCGACGAAGCAGGGCCCTTGCCGCATGAAACAGTTCTTCCTCAAGTTTTTCACCTGGTGGAATGGCCAGACGTTTGGCACCCAACTCTGGACCAAGCGCTATGGCGAGCTGGTCGGCCAGGACGAGCAGGGCAACCTCTATTATCGCACCCGTGGCGGGGTGATCGACCCGACGCTCGGCTTCGAGCGGCGCTGGGTGGTCTATAACGGCTATGCCGAGGCCAGCCGTATCCCGCCGTCCTGGCACGGCTGGATGCATCACACCGTCGACGTGCCGCCGACGCAGGACAATTACCAGCCGCGCGAGTGGGAAAAGCCGCACCAGCCCAATCTCACCGGCACGGCCAACGCCTACCGTCCCTCGGGCTCGACGCTCGCCAGCGGCAAGCGGCCGAAGGCGACCGGCGACTATCAGCCCTGGACGCCGAGCTAGGCGTCTGATCCCGGTCTGAATTCTTGTCGTGGGAGTGGATGCACCCGCATCCGCCTCGCTTTGCTGTGGACAACGGGAACAGCGGGGATGAGTCCCGCGCGCTGATTGCAGCCACGCGAGCGATGCGGCTCAATGGTCGCATCTTACGGAGATGGGAGACCATCGCGTTCGGTTCGGGCAACAGCTCGCGACTGTCCCGAAATGCAGCGGCCGCCGACCAGGACTCGATCGGGAGATAGGCCCCCGGTCTGGAAGCTCCGAAATCGCCCGATGAAATGTGCAGCCGCCGTAAGACAGGAAAGGCCGCTCGGGAAACCGGGCGGCCTTTTTCTGTTGGGGCTTGTGGATGTCTCGTGCCCCGGACGCAGCGCAGCGCTTCTCCAGCGATGCGCTGCAGAGCCGGGGCCCATGCATCAGCACCCGCGTGGCTTCCTGGGTCCCGGCTCTGCGGAGCGTCACTGCGTGCCGCGCCGCGTCCGGGACACGCGAGCAACTACATCACCCGTTCCGCCGCCCGTTGGACGGCTTCGAGACGGCGGACCTGGTTCGGCGCGATCCGTTGCTTGACCTGCTCCAGCACGTCGGCTGACGCAGTATCCGGCGAACCGGAATTGAACGGAGGCGCCGGATTGTATTCGATCCCGAGCTGGATCGCTTCCGCCGTCGTGCGGTCGACCAGGATCGACACCAGCGTCAGCGCGAAATCGATTCCGGCGGTGACGCCGCCGCCCGTAACGCGATTGCGGTCGATGCAGACGCGCGTCTTGGTCGGCGTCGCGCCGAACTGGCCCAGCATCTCCATCGCGCTCCAATGCGTGGCGGCGCGGTAGCCCTTCAGGAGGCCGGCAGCGCCGAGCGCCAGCGATCCCGTGCAGACTGAGGTGACATACTTGGCGCCTTCGGCCTGCCTGCGCAGGAAGTTGAGCACCTCCTCGTCATTGAGCAGATCGTCGGTGCCGCGGCCGCCGGGCACGCAGATCACATCGAGCTGCGGGCAACCGGCGAACGTCATGGTCGGTGTCAGCGTCAGCACGGTATCGCTCGGCACCGGCTCGATCCGTTTCCAGATCAGATGCAGCTTCGCGCCCGGCAGAGACGAGAACACCTGCAAAGGACCCGTAAAATCGAGCTGGGTGACGCGCGGAAACACCAAGAGACCGATCTGGAACGGGGACGACATGAGAGCCTCCAATTATGAGCTTGACGGACGCAGCCTCTCATGATGCCCTTCCGTCCAAAATGGCGTATTTCCCTCGCTTTCGGACATGACCATGATCGGCATCCTGATCTTCCCGGACTTCCAGTTGCTCGATGCGGCCGGCCCGATCTCGGTGTTCGAGATCGCGGCGCGCTGCACGGGAAAGACGGTGACCGGGATCCGCGTGCTGGCGGTGAACGCGGGGCCCGTGCGCAGCTCGTCCGGCGTCGAGATGATGGCGCGCGACTTCAAGTCGGCGAATGCGATCACGACGCTGGTTGTGGCGGGAGGCGCGGGCGTGACGGATGCCGCGCGCTGCGAGGTCACGCGTGCCTTCGTGCAGCGGCTGGCGCGGCGCGGCGTGCGGGTCGCCAGCGTCTGCTCGGGTGCCTATGTGCTGGCCGAAGCGGGTCTGCTCGACGGCCGTCGCGCCACCACGCATTGGGGACGCACGCGGGATTTCGTCGCGCGCTATCCCAAGGTGAAGTTCGAGCCGGACCAGATTTTCACGCGCGATGGCAATGTGTGGACGTCGGCAGGCATCACGGCGGGCATCGACCTTGCGCTCGCGATGGTGACGGAGGATTATGGCGAAGAGATCGCGCAACAGGTCGCGCGGCAGCTCGTGCTGTATCATCGCCGCAGCGGCGGCCAGTCGCAATTCTCGTCACTTCTGGAATTGAAGACGCCGAACGGCCGCTTCGGTGCGCTGCTATCCTGGGCGCGCGAGAACCTCGACGCCCGCTTGACGGTGGAAGATCTCGCCGACCGCGCCGGCATGAGCGCGCGGCATTTTGCCCGCGCCTTTGCCGCCGAGACCGGCACGACGCCCTCGAAGGCCATCGAACGGCTGCGCATCGAGGTCGCGCGCGAGCGCGTCCAGTCCTCGCGCGAGGCGATCGAGCTCGTCGCGGAGGCGACCGGCTTCGGCGATCCCGAGCGCATGCGGCGCGCCTTCATCCGCGCCTTCGGTCAGCCGCCGCAAGCGCTGCGGCGCGCGGCAAGGGCCGGGTAGGGAGAATTGATCGAGTTAGAGAGCCCGCTTGAGCGGGTGAGCAGACTTGCATAATGCCCGGTCTTCCGCCTTTTGGCCCGGAACGGACCTCGTCAAGCGAATGCACCCGTTGTAGACGATGTCTACAACACGTACCGTCGCCGATACCGATGCAAGGAACTCCAATGACTGATCGAGAAAAGATTCTGATTGCCCTTCGCGAAAAGCCCCTGAAGACTTTCGAAGTCATGAAGCGCGTGAACATCAAGAACCAGGACGACTGTCAATCGCTCCTGTTGAAGATGCGTGACGAAGGCGCCGTGAAGTTCGACATTCACAAGGGACATTGGCGTCCTGCGTGACGACATTCGCCTGGTCACCAGCGGTTCGCGACGGCAGAGCGGGCATGACTTGCGTGTTGGCAAGACTTGCGTGTTGATTCAGCCCGATGCGGCCTTGCCGCCGGTTGCCGCGGCGCCCGAGGCCTGTGCGCGCGCCGTCAAGCGCCGCGCGATCGGCATCAGCATGTAGGGCGCCAGGTGAATGGGAAACTGCGTCATCGCGAAATAGAGCCAGGTGGTGGGCGGCAGCGCGCCGGCGGTCGCGGCGAGCATCAGGCCCAGATTGCGCTGTGACACCATCAGCCCGAGCGCCAGCGCGCGCTCGTAGCCGATGCGGCGGAACAGCAGCGTGGTGACGGCGAGCAGCGTGAAATAAATCGCGAAGGCGAGCGCGGCGAAGCCGATGGTGGAGACCGGCCGGGCGACGAGATCGCTCGCGACGTCGCCCATGATCGCGGTCGCGAAGACCAGCAGGATGACGATGTTGAAGCCGTCGATCGGCTGCCTGTGGCGCTGGATCGCGGCCGCACCGAAGATGTGTCGGATCACAGTCGCCGCCAGCAGCGATGCTGCGAGGATGCCGAGCAGCTTCAGCCCCAGCGCAGGCGGCGAGATGCTGAGCATGCCATCGAGGAACAGGCTTGCGAACAGCGATGCCGTGAACGGCACCAGCGCGGTCGCGATCACCAGCGTGACCAGCACCAGCGTGGCGTCGAGGCCCATCAGCGCGGCCAGCGCCGGCGCGGCCATCATCGGCGAGGCCATGCTCTGCAGCATCAAGGCCAGCGCAAGGTCGGGCGCGCGCGCCGTGAGCCCGGTGACGTGGACGATCAGCCCGACGATCACAGGCACGCCGATCATGGTCCAGACGGTCGCGGCCGCCACCAGCGCCGGCCGGCGGAGATGGCCGGTGAGCGCGGCGAGATCGACCCGCATGAAGGAGATGCAGAGCAGAACGAAGATCGCCTCGGTGACGTAGGGGCGCAGCAACGCCCCGAGCGGCGGCACGGCGAGCGCGATGAACACGACGGCCGCCACCGCGCGGGTGCCCTGACCGCCAAGCCATGTCAGCCCGCGCAGGGGGAGGGCGAAGATGCTTTGAAGAGCGGGCGTCATCGGGAATGGCGTCTCAGCCCAATCCTTTCAGCCACGTGCCGATCTCGCTCACGGCGACATTGGCCTCTCGCAGCAATTTTCCCATGGTGAAGAAGCCGTGGAACTGGCCGGGATAATGCTTGGTAGCCACGGGCACACCCGCTTGCCTCAGCCGCTCGGCATATTCGTTGCCTTCGTCGCGCAGGGGATCGGCACCGGCGGTGAGCACATAGGCCGGCGGCAGGCCGGCCAGGTTCGTCGCCCGTGCCGGCGAGGCGCGCCAGTCGTGGATATCGGCGGCGCCGTTGAGATAATGGTCGCGGAACCAGCGGATCACCGAATGTGTCAGCAGCACGCTGGTCTCGGCCTCGCTGTGGGAGCCGTGCGTCATCGCGAAATCGGTCGCCGGGTAGATCAGCAACTGGCCCGCGATGGCGGGACCGTTGCCATCGCGCGCGGCGAGCGCGACGACTGCGGCGAGATTGCCGCCGGCGCTGTCGCCACCGATCGAAAGCCGGGAGGCGTCGATGCCGAGTTCGCGCGCGTTGGCGGCGACCCATTTGGTCGCGGCGATCGCGTCATCGATGGCGGCGGGAAATTTGTGCTCGGGCGCGAGGCGGTAGTCCACCGAGATCACGATCAGCGCGCCGGCGTCGGCGAGCTGGCGGCAGACGACGTCATGGGAGTCGAGATCGCCGATCACCCAGCCGCCGCCGTGGAAGAACACCAGCGCTGGGGACAAGCCATCATGCCGGCGCGGCTCTTTCGGAACATAGAGGCGTGCGGGAATGGCGCCGTGCGGTGCCGGGATCGACAGCGGCGTGATGCGTGCGAGGTCCGGTGGCTCGGGATTGGTCGCAAAGCGCGCCTGCGCGTAATAGGCCCGCGCTTCCGGCGCGGTCAGGCTCTCGTAGGCGGGCCGGCCGGCCTCCTGGAAGGCCTTGTAGACGGCGGCGGCATCGGGATCGAGCACAACGGGCATGGGAAGCGACCTTGCGGGTTTCTGATTGTTCGTTGGACGTCGTTTTCGGGGGCGATGCCCGCCTGACCCCTGGGAGGAGTGCTCGACTATCCCATCCGGGGGCCGATCTGGCCAGACCGGGCCGGGAAGGGCAGGGGTGCCGCCCTTCCCCCGCCGTATTCGCCGTGTTAACCGGATGGCCTGCGAGCGGCGGTATCCCCTGTAGAATGTCCAGCAAGCCCGATTCGCTGTTGAAGCCGCGCGAGATGTTTCGAACATTTACTCTGACAGGTCTTGCGGCGCTTCTGGCCGCCACCGCACTGACGGCTGCGACGCCGGCGCAGGCGCAGATCGGCACGATCTTCTCCGATCCGCCGCCGCTGCGGCCGCCCGGTAACATTCCGCGTGGCCAGCCCCAGCCGCAGCCGCAGATTCCCGATGACGACGAAGAGGTGCCGGAGCTGCCGCCGCAGGGCCGTGTGCTGCCATCGCGTCCGATGGCGCCGCCGCCGGGTCGGCAGGGCAATGTGATGCCGGGGCCTGTCGAGACCCAGCCTCTGGCGCCGCCGCCCGGTTCTAGCGCCGCTCCGCCAAACCAGCCGCCGCCCGTCGCGGTCGCTCCGACCAATCCGCAAGGCGCCCCGGGTGCGCCCGGTCAACGCCAGCCCCAGCAGAAGGGCGGGCCGGGCGGCGCCGTCCCGCAGACGCCGGCGAGCCTTCAGCCGGGCGACGAGGTCGTCACCGAGCCGCCGGCCCAGAAGATCGTGAACAAGAAAGCGACCTTCTCCGGCCTCGACAAGATCACCGGGCGCATCATCAATTTCGACGAGGAGATTGGCGAGACGGTGCAGTTCGGTGCGCTGCGCGTCAAAACCGACGCCTGCTACACGCGGCCGGCGACCGAGGCCGCCAACACCGACGCCTTCGTCGAGGTTGACGAGATCACCTTGCAGGGTGAGGTGAAGCGCATCTTTTCGGGCTGGATGTACGCGGCAAGTCCGGGCCTGCACGGCGTCGAGCACCCGATCTACGATATCTGGCTCACCGACTGCAAAGAGCCGCAGCAAACGATTGCGACCGCGGCACCGGATCCCGGCACCAAGCCGGCAGCACCGCCGCCGCCCGCGCAGAAGAAGGCCGCGCCCAAGCAGGTGCAGCAGCGTCCGCCGCAGCAATTGCCGCCGATCCAGCAGCAGCAGCCGGCACCGCCGCCGCCACCTCCGCCGCCCGAGCAGCGGCCGGGTCTGTTCGGTATCCCCGGGTTTGGCCGCTAGGCCAAATCCCCAGCGTTTGGTCGCTAGGCCAATCGCCCCGGGTTTGGCAGGCAATTGCTGATTATTGCCGCGCGGCGATGATCTCGAGCGCGCGTGCACCCGGGATCGCTTCACCGGCGGAGAGCCTCAGGAAATCGCCGGGCTCGCCCGCGAGCGCCTTGTCGAGCAGCGCGGTGTAGCGCCGCCGCGAAATCTCGGCCGCGCCGAAACTCTTCAGGTGCTCGGTGACGTACTGGGTGTCGAGCAGCTCGAAGCCGCCATGGATGAGCCGCGCGACCAGATGCACCAGCGCGACCTTGGAGGCATCGCGCGCAGTGTGGAACATGCTCTCGCCGAAAAAAGCCCGGCCCAGGCTGACGCCGTAGAGCCCGCCGACGAGGTCTTCGCCCTGCCAGGCCTCGACGCTGTGGCAATGGCCGAGCTCGTACAGCCCGCCATAGAGGTCGCGGATGCGCTTGTTGATCCAGGTGTCCTCCCGCCCGGCCTGCGGCGCGGCGCAGCCGGCGATCGTGGCCTTGAAGGCGGTATTGACGGTCACACGAAATGAATCCGAACGCACGGTGCGCGAGAGCCGCGAGGCCACGCGAAATCCGTCGAGTGGGATGACGCCGCGCAACTCGGGCTCGACCCAGAACAGGGTCGGATCATCGGCGCTTTCGGCCATCGGAAAGATGCCGCAGGCATAGGCGCGCAGCAGCACGGCTGGCGTGATTTCAGATGGGGCAGAGTCGCGCGAAGTCATGGCTCGCGACAATAGCAGGATCGCAATGCGGTTGCGATGGGCGGGAGCAGATCAGTTCGCTGCGGCAGCAGCCGGCTTGTCGGCGGCAGCCGGGACACGGCGGAACCTCAACATGATTCGGGTTCCGGAATGGGTGGGGTCGCGCTCGACCGAAGCGTCGAGCTTGGTGGCCATGGCAGCGACGATGCGCTGGCCCATGCCGGTGGAGCGCGGATCGGCCTTGACGTTGTCGCCGACGCCATCGTCGCTGATCGACAGCAGGAGATCGTCGCCCTGCGAGGTCAGCTCGACATGGATCGGGCCGGCGCCGTCAGGGTAGGCGTATTTCACCGCGTTCATCACCAGCTCGTTGACAATGATGCCGACGGCGACCGCACGGTCCGGATCGATCTCGATCGGTTCGGCCTTCAGCGTCAGGCGCGACATCCGGTTGCCCTCGGCCGACCGCCTGAGATCCTCGAGCAGCGAGTCCAGATATTGGTTCAGGACCACGCTCTTCAGGTCCTGCGAGGTGTAGAGGCGGCGGTGCACCTGCGCGACCGCGGCGACGCGGCCCATCGCATTGGTCAACGCAGCCTTGACCTCGTCCTGCGCGGCGGAGCTGGCCTGCAGGTGCAGCAGGGAGGCGATGATCTGCAGCGAGTTGCCGACGCGGTGGTTGACCTCGCGCAGCAGCAGTTCGCGTTCGGCTGCAAGAGCAGCGTAGCGGTCGCGCGAGGCATGGATCTCGGCTTCGGCTTCCTCGCGCGCCTTCTGCAATTCGGCCTGGCGCAGCGCGCCCTCGGCCGCGACGTGAAGCAGGGGGATGAAGTCGCCCTTGACGTCCTTGACGAGATAATCGGCCGCGCCCGCCTTCAGCGCCGTCACCGCAATGCTGGAATCCTGCGACGCCGTGACGAACACCACCGGCGGCGCGCCTGGGATCGCCATGATCTGCTCCAGCGTCTCCAGTCCGTCGAGGCCTGGCATGTACTGATCGAGCGCCACGACGTCGATGCCGCCGTCAATGCTGTCCTGCGCACCCGCGCGGCGGATGAGCTCGAGGCCTTCCTCGCCGCTCGCGGCGTGAACGACCTTGAAGCCGCGCCGTGTCAGGCCGCGATCGACCAGGCGCGCAAGCGCCCCGTCGTCGTCGATGTAGAGCAATGTGGGCATGCGCTGGTTCATGAGGCGGCGGGCGGGACCTGGATGACCGAGAAGAACAAGCCGAGCTGCCGGATGGCATTGGCGAAATTCTCGTAGTTCACGGGCTTGGTGATGTAGACGTTGCAGCCGAGCTCGTAGCAGCGTTTGATTTCCTGGGAATCGTCGGTGGTGGTCAGCACCACCACGGGCGAGGCCTTCAGATATTTGTTCTCCTTGATCTGCTTCAGAATGTCGATCCCGGTCATGTCGGGGAGGTTGAGATCGAGCAGGATCAGGAGCGCATTGCCCTTCTGCACGAGCCCGCTGCCATCGGGGCCGAACAGATGTTTCATCGCGTCCGTGCCGTTGGCAAAGGAGATGATCTCGTTGTTGACGCCGGACCTACGGATGTTCCGCTCGATCAGCCGCGCGTGTCCTTCGTCGTCCTCGATCATGATGATGCTGACGGGTTGGGTCATTGATCCGCGTTCCGGTTGCTGGCGTTCCAGGTGATGGGCAGCGTGATGGTGAAGGTACTGCCCGTATTCAGTTCCGATGATACCGACATGGTGCCGCCGAGGCGACGCACAAGTGCACGCACATGCGCAAGACCGATGCCCTGACCGGGCTTGTCCTGGGTTCCGGCGCGGCGAAACAGGTCGAAGATCCGCTGGTGGTCCTTGGGGTCGATGCCGCGGCCGTTATCGCTGATCTCGAAGATAGCGTAGCCGAGCTTGGTGCGCCCGCGAATTCTGATCTCGCCGGCGACGCCGGGCTTGAGATATTTGATGGCGTTGTCGATCAGATTGGAGAAGATCTGCTCCAGCGCCAGGCGGTCGCTGACGAGATCCGGCAGCGGCGCGACATGGATGTCCGCCTGCGCCTCGGCGGCCTGATGCGCCAGCGTCGACACGATGGCTTCGATCAGCTCGCGCGTGTCGATCTTCTGCGGCTGGAACTCGCGCCGACCCTCGCGGGTGAGATTGAGGATCGCCGAGATCAGGCGGTCCATCTTGGCGATCGACGACTTGATGAAGCCCAGCGCTTCGGAAAAATCCTCTGACAGCTGCTTGTCCGGACCTTCGAGTGCGATCTCGCCGTCCGGCAACGGCGGCCCGTCGGCCGGGACATGGGTGAGGCTGCCGATACGGCGGAAAATGTCGCCGCCGAGCTCTTCGAGCTCGCTGGTAAAGCCCATGATGTTGACGAGTGGCGAGCGCAGATCGTGGCTGACGATATAGGCAAAGCGCTGGATCTCGTTGTTGGCTTCGCGCAGATCGCCCGTGCGTTCGTCTACCACGGCCTCCAGATTGACATTGGCATCGCGCAGGCGTCCCTCGGCATCGTCGCGGGCAAGGGCCGAGCGCCGCACCAGCCAGATCGAGATCAGGGCCAGCAGCACGACGAGGCCGGAGCCGATGCCGGTCATCGACGCGGCCAGGGTCTGGCTGTGGTCCGAATTGACCGTTCGGAGCCGGAACAGCCGTTCTTCTTCCTGGATCATCCCGGTCGCGACATTGGCGATCGCGGCCGTGGTGTCCGTGGAGGCGATCTCGCGGACCAGTGCTGCGGCCTTCTCCGGCTCGCCCTTCCGGATGAAATCCATCTCCTGCACGAACTGGCCGAGCCTGGTCTCGATCGCCGCGCTCAGCTTCTCGATGCTTTGGCGTTGCTCCGGATTGTCGCCGATCAGGCGCGTGAGCCTGTCGAGAGCCGGGATGATCGCTGCCACGGCCTTGTCATGGTCGACCTTGAAATCCTCGCCTTGTGTCAGAAGGTAGCCCCGGGCGGTGCTCTCGGCGCGGCGGATTTCCAGCAGGAGCGCGTTGATCTGGTTCTCCGCCTCGATGGTGTGAATCACCCATTTGCTGTCGTCTCTCGCCTTGTTGACGAGGTAGACGGAGCCGGCGCTGATCACGGTCAGCACCAGCAGTCCCGCTGCGAACAGCAGGATCTGCCAGAATGTACGCCGTCGCTGCGCGTCAGCGATCACGACGGTCTCGCTCGATCAGGATTGCGGACTTCAAAACGCCCCCTCGGAACTGTCCCCATCGTGCCAAACGCGATTGGGGCCAAAGGGTTCCATAGGCAGGGACGGCTACTTCGGGGCGGGTTCCGCCTTGCCGGCAAGATATTGTTCCAGCCAGTGGATGTGATAGTCGCCGTTGATGATGTCGTCTTCGCGCACCAGAGCGCGGAACAGCGGCAGGGTGGTCTCAATGCCCTCGACCACCATCTCGTCCAGCGCCCGGCGCAGCCGCATCAGGCACTCGCCGCGGGTCTTGCCGTGCACGATCAGCTTGCCGACCAGCGAGTCGTAATAAGGCGGGATCGTGTAGCCCTGATAGACCGCGGAATCGATCCGCACACCGAGCCCGCCGGGCGGGTGATATTGCGTGATGCGGCCGGGCGAAGGACGAAAGGTCTCCGGATTCTCGGCGTTGATGCGGCACTCGATCGCGTGGCCGATGACCTGGACCTCTTCCTGCTTCGCCGGCAGGTCGCCGCCGGCGGCGATGCGGATTTGCTCCAGCACGAGGTCGATGTCGGTGATGCTCTCGGTGACGGGATGCTCGACCTGGATGCGCGTGTTCATCTCGATGAAGTAGAACTCGCCGTCCTCGAACAGGAATTCAATCGTGCCGACGCCGAGATATTTCATCTCGCGCATCGCCTTGGCGCAGGTCTCGCCGATCTTGGCGCGTGCAGCCGCGGTCAGCACGGGCGAGGGGCCTTCCTCCCAGACCTTCTGGTGGCGTCGCTGCAGCGAGCAGTCGCGTTCGCCAAGGTGGATCGCGCCGCCGCGGCCGTCGCCGAGGATCTGAATCTCGATGTGACGCGGCTTCTGCAGATATTTCTCGAGGTAGACAGAGGCATCGCCGAAGGCGGATTTGGCCTCGTTGGCCGCCGTCGACAGCGCGACCTGAAGATCGGCCTCGCTCTCGGCCACCTTCATGCCGCGACCGCCGCCGCCTGCCGCGGCCTTGACCAGCACGGGGAAGCCGATCTTCCTGGCGATCGCCATCGCGTCGTCGTTGGGGCCGACCCCTCCGTCGGAGCCGGGCACCACGGGAATGCCGAGCTTCTTGGCCGTCCTCTTGGCCTCGATCTTGTCGCCCATCAGGCGGATGTGCTCGGCCTTCGGGCCGATGAAATGCAGATTATGCTCGGCGAGGATTTCGGCGAAGCGCGCGTTCTCCGACAGGAAGCCGTAGCCGGGATGCACGGCATCGGCACCGGTGATCTCGCAGGCCGCGAGCAGCGCGGGGACGTTGAGATAGCTGTCCTTGGACGCCGGCGGTCCGATGCACACGCTCTCGTCCGACAGGCGCACATGCATGGCATCGGCGTCGGCGGTGGAGTGCACGGCGACGGTCGCAATCCCGAGCTCCTTGCAGGCCCTGAGGATGCGAAGGGCGATCTCGCCGCGATTGGCTATGAGGATCTTGTCGAACATGGTGTCCTTATTGGACTGACGCGCGGAAAGCGGCGAGGGCGATGAGGTCGCCCTCGACCGTCACTCAATAATCACGAGCGGCTCGCCGTACTCGACCGGCTGACCGTCCTCGATCACGATCTGCGTCACCGTGCCGGCGCGCGGCGAGGGGATCTGGTTCATGGTCTTCATGGCTTCGATGATCAATAGCGTCTGGCCGACCGAGACCTTGCTGCCGACCTCGATGAACGGCTTGGCGCCGGGCTCCGGCGCCCAATAGGCGGTGCCGACCATCGGCGAGGTCACGGCGCCGGGATGCTTCGACAGGTCGGCAGCGGCAGGCGCGGCGGCAGCTGCGGCCGCCGGGAGGGCAGCGGGAGCGGCCGCCATCTGCATCGGCATGGTCGCGGCGACGCTGATGTTGCGGGCGACGCGCAGGCGCAGGCCGGCACGCTCGATCTCGATTTCGGTGAGGCTGGTCTCATCGAGCAGCAAGGCGAGCTCGCGGACGAGGGCGGAATCCTCGCTGGAAAACTTTGCGGCTGCTTTGTCGTCTGGCTGGCGCGCCATGTTGTTTGATCCGAATGTTCTGTGTGAAGGGGGAGCGTCAGGCTTTGGGCTTGATGCCGAGCTTGGCGGCAAGGCCCTGAATGGCAAGGCGGTAGCCCTCGATGCCGAAACCGCAGAGCGAGGCGAAGGCCGCGCGCGCGGTGTAGGAGTGATGACGGAAATTCTCGCGGGCGTGAATGTTGGTGACGTGCACTTCGACCGTCGGGATCTGCACCGCGAGGAGCGCGTCGTGCAGCGCGATCGATGTGTGCGAATAGCCGCCGGCATTGATGATGATGCCCTTCATCTTGCGGGCGTGTGCCTCGTGGATGAAGTCGATCAGCTCGCCTTCGCGGTTGGATTGCCGGCAGTCGGCCTTGAGGCCGAACGTGGCCGCCGTCTCCCGGCACAGCGCCTCAACGTCGGCCAGCGACGCATGCCCGTACTTCTCGGGCTCGCGCGTCCCCAACATGTTGAGGTTCGGCCCGTTCAGGACAAGGATCGTGTCGGTTGCTGGTTCGGCCATTCCAATCCCGCAAGAGGTGCTTCGGCGTGGCGGGGGTTATAGGTAACAAAGCGCGTGAGGGGAAGCCTTGAAGGACCTCCGAGGTGGCTTCAGATGCCTCATCCGGGGTGCAAAAATCTGTGCGCAAGCTACGGAAATTGCTTGTTAACCAGTCCGAAGCATGGCTGCCGGCCGAACGGCAAAGGGGCGGGCATTGCTGCCCGCCCCCGATGGTTGCCGGGTATCGTCTTACGTGTTCAGGACAGCCACGATCTCATAGGTGTCCGGATTGACGATCACGATCTCGTCCTTGACCAGGACGTAGCGATAGGTCCGCCATTCCGGATAGATCGTCACGACACGGGACGGCAGGGTGTGCAGCTCGACGCCCTCGCGCGGAATGCGAGTGCCGACCGAGATCGAGAAGTTCACGTTCGTCACCGGACGCACATGCTCCTCGCGGATCACCGAGGTGATCTGCGTGCGTTGCTCGGTCGAGAGCTTGGCGCCCGCGCCGGCCTGACCGACCGTCGTGTTGGTGCTGCTCTGACCCTGCGCATTCTGGTTGGTGCTGGTGCCGGTCTGGCCCTGAGCGTTCTGGTTGGTGCGCGTCTCGGTACCCTTCTGGTTCTCGGCATTGTTGGTGCTGCTGGTGCCGCTCTTGGCGCCCTCAGCCTTCATGTCCTTCTGGTCCTTGGCGCCGGTCTTGCTCGAGTCCTTGCTCGTGTCCTGACTCATGCTCTTGGACTTGTCCTGCTGACCCTGCGCGCGTTCGTCGGTGCGCTGGCCCTTGGTAGCGCCGGACTTGTCCTCAGCCGCGTTCTTGTTCATCTCGCGGCCGGAGTGCTCGTCCTTGGTCGCGCCGGAGGATTTGTCCTCGGCGGACGTGCCGGATTTCATGCTGCTGGAGCCACCAGCCTGGCCGACGGTGCCCTTCTCATGGGCGGATTCCTTACCCATCGAGCCGCCGCGTTCGGCGGCGCCGCCGGAAGGCTGCGAATGCTGCATCTGCGCACCACCGGCGCCGCCACCGCTGTCGCGGTTCATGGTGCCCTGTGCGTTCGCCAGACCGGTGCCCGCGACGAGCGCGAGTGTGGCAACCGAGATCATAAAGCGGTTAGACATGGAATTCTCCTCACGTGTTCAATTGCGTCATTGCCCGCGCCGACAACGAAAGGAGATTTGAGTTGTTCCGGAACTTCGGTGGTTCCGGGGCTTTTGTTTGTTGAATGCCAGATGAATGCGCGCGCCAGATTTCGGCGCAATGAAAAGGCCGGCGTTTCAGCCGGCCTTTTGCATGCGTGAGTTGTAGAGCAGATCGCTTATCAGCAAGTCGCCTTGTCAGCAGGTCGCCTTGTTAACAAGTCGGCTAATTAGCAAGTCGCTTTGCCGCAGCGGGCCACAGCGATCTTTTCCTTCAGGCTTTCGACACCGACGGCGCCGACAACGATCTGCTTGCCGATGACATAGCTCGGCGTGCCGTTCATCCCCATCGCTTCGGCGAGTTTGAAGTTCTCCTCGATGGTGGTGCGTACCTCGGCGCTGCCGATGTCCTTCTCGATCTTCGCGACGTCGAGGCCGGCTTCCTTGGCCGCCTGAAGTGCGCGCGCCTTGTCGGCCGCCCCACGACCGCCGAGCAGCTTCTGGTGGAAATCGAGATACTTCTTGCCGGAGGGATCTTGCATGCGCACCGCGACGGCGACCTGGGCTGCTTCGACCGAGCCCTGGCTCAGCACCGGAAACTCCTTCAGCACCACCTTCAGCTTCGGATCGGCCTTCATGAGGTCGAGCATGTCGCCCATCGCGCGCTTGCAGTAGCCGCAATTGTAGTCGAAGAACTCGACGAAGGTGACGTCGCCGTCCTTGTTGCCGAGCACGACCTGGCGCGGCGAATTGAAGATCGCATCGGAATTCTGGGCGACGCTGGCTTCGTGCTTCTGCGTCTCAGCCGCGGCCTGGCGCTTGGTGAGCTCGGTCATCGCTTCCTCGAGCACCTCGGGATGGGTGACGAGATAGTTCTTGACGATCGCCTCGATATCCGTGCGCTGGGCATCGGAGAAGCTGTCGGCCGACGCGGGCACGGCTGCGCCGAACATGGCGAGCGCAAACAGCGCGGGAGCAAGCAGGCGCAGCGAAGGCATAGGCAAATCCTCTTATCCAAAGCAGGTTTCGGAAAACGTCCCGGCGGACTTAAGCTCGGTGTCGTGACGTCGTTTCGTAAGGCGTCGTGGCGTAAGGCGTCGTTCTGGTCAGTTGCGCGGCGGTTTCGACGCCACGATGTCGTCGGCCTTGACCCATCCGGGTGTGCCGACGGCGAAACGGGTTTTCGCGCGCGTCGCAAGCTCGCGGGCGGTCTTGTTGTCGCCGCGCAGATAAGCGGCCTGCGCCGACGCCAGATCGGCCTCGGCATAGTCGCCCTTCCGGCCATAGGCCATCGCGAGCTGCATGTAGCCGAGCACGGCCTCCGGTTCCCGTGCCACCGCGGCCCGGAGAATCCGAACGGCGTCATCGGTGTAGGCCTTATTATCGGACCCAACCAGAGCCTGCCCAAGTAACATCTCGATGAGGGGCGCGTTGTTCGAAAGTGCGACAGCCTTGCGCAGGGCCGGAATCGCCTCGGCCGGCTTGCCGCCCTCCAGCAGGGCCTGGCCGCGCACCTCGTAAAAATACGCATTGTTGGGCTGGACCTGGATCAGCGCGTCAATCTGGGTGAGCGCGCTGCGCAAATCCCCATGCAAATAGGTGCTGATGGCGCGGGCGTAGCGCGCCGGCAGGCTGTCGTTGGTCAGGGGATAGCGGCGGTACACCGTCTCCGGCCGTTCCATGAAGGCGGAGATCTTGGCGCGCACCATGTCGTGGCGCAGCTGAAGCGCGGGATCGTCCTTCTTGTCCCAATAGGGGCTGGCGCTGGCGAACTCCTGCAGTGAAGCGACGCGCTCGGCGGGCATCGGGTGCGACTGGAGATAGGGATCGGCGCCCCGTGCTGCGAACAGGCTCTCGCTGGTGAAGCGCTTGAAGGTCTCGTACATGCCCTTCGGCGACTGCTGGGTCGCCGTCAGGAATTTCACGCCGGCGCGATCGGCGTTCTCCTCCTGCTGCCGCTGGTAGGACAGCAACGTACGGCGGATCATCTCCTGCGGGCCGGCGAGGGCGGCGGCTCCCGCATTGGCAAGGCCATTGTTGCCGGCGCTGCCGCTGCCGCGGGTGCTGCCCACGGCCATCGCGCCGGCGCCGAGCAGCATGGCGATGATCATCTGGGTCTGGGCATTGGCGAGCTGCTCGCGCAGCTTGGACAGATGTCCGCCGGCCAGATGCCCGGTCTCGTGCGCGAGCACGCCGATGATCTGGTTCGGCGTCTCCGACTGGAGGATCGCGCCGTAATTGACGAAGATGCGGCGGCCGTCGGCGACGAACGCGTTGAACGAGCCCTCGTTGACGATCACCATCTGGATGTTCTGCTTCTCCAGACCGGCGACGCGCAGGATCGGGCGGGTGTATTCGCGCAGCAGCTGCTCGGTCTCGGTGTCGCGCAGGACCGGCGGCCCCTTGGCCTGCGCATGCGCGGCCGAGAACGGCGTCAGCGCGATCGCAGCCGCCGCGAGGAGGGAGATGAGGGCGGTGGCCTTCTTGCGCAATGCGATCTGGAACAACATCAAGCGGTCTGGGTCAAAGGATCTTGTCAGCAGGCTGGTCAAGCATTCTTGGTCGAGCAGTTCAGTGATTGGTTTTGGCGATTGGCGGCGGACCGGATACGCGATATGCCCTTTTGAGCCGTTCCCCTTATGAGCCGTACAATGCGGCCAGTCTGGGGCGCAAGAACCCCGTTCTCAGGCCGGACGGATCAGTCCGCCAGCGAATAGCAGAAATCGATGCACGATGCGACCTTGAGGAACCGGTTGGGGCAGTGGCTTGAGCCCTCCCGCCGTAGCGATGTTCCCCCGTTCATGGTGATGGACGTGATGGCCGCGGCGGCCCGGATCGAGGCGGCCGGGGGCCATGTCATCCACATGGAGGTTGGCCAGCCCGCCGCCGGCGCGCCGAAGACCGCGATTGCGGCCGCCCATGCGGCGCTCGAGGCAGGGCGGATCGATTATACCTCCGCGCTGGGCATCCCCTCCTTGCGCGCGCGCATCGCGCGGCATTATCGCGATGCCTATGGCTGCGATGTCAGCCCCGAGCGAATCGTGGTGACCACCGGCTCCTCCGGCGGGTTCATTCTGGCTTTCCTGGCGATGTTCGAGCCGGGCGACCGCGTCGCCGTGACGGTGCCGGGTTATCCGCCGTACCGTCATATTCTCACCGCGCTCGGCTGCGAGCCGGTGCTGATCGAGACTACGAACGAGACGCGCCATGCGCTGACCGGCGAGGCGCTGCTGGTCGCCCATCGCAAGGCGCCGCTGAAGGGCGTGCTGGTCGGCAGCCCGGCCAATCCGACCGGGACCATGATGTCCCGCGAGGCGCTCGCAGGCCTGATCGCTGCGGCGCAAGACGCGGGCATCCGTTTCATCTCGGACGAGATCTATCACGGGCTCGACTACGCGTTTCCCGCGGTGACGGCTGCGGCGCTGTCGGACCACGCGCTCGTGATCAACTCGTTCTCGAAGTATTTCTGCATGACGGGCTGGCGCGTCGGCTGGATGGTCGTGCCCGAGATTCTGGTGCGGCCGATCGAGCGGCTGCAGCAGAACCTGTCGATCTCGGTGCCGTCGCTGTCGCAGATCGCGGCCGAAGCGGCCTTCGACGGCGCGGCCGAGATGGAGGAGATCAAGCACGGCTATCAGGAAAACCGGCGCATCCTGATCGAGGGATTGCCCAAGGCCGGCCTGACCAGGTTTCTGCCGGCCGACGGCGCGTTCTATCTCTATGCGGATGTCTCGGATTTCACCTCAGACAGTTTCGACTTCGCCAAGCAGATGCTCGAACAGGCCCATGTCGCGGTCACGCCGGGGCTCGATTTCGATCCCATCCATGGCCGTTCATTCATACGGCTCTCTTATGCGCGTTCGGCTGCGGAGATGCGGGAAGCAGTTGACCGGATCGCTCACTGGCTTAAATAGCCGCCAGTTTTCGACAGCCTTCTGGAGTGCAACTTGTCTGACCGTTCCGTCCCGTCTACCGCCACGCATTCTCCTCTCGCCGCATTGATGTGGCCAGTCCGGCCCGGTGAAACCGTCGGCGCCTTGCGCGCCGTCGTGCTGATTGCGCTCGGCACCGCCTTGATGGCGCTGTCAGCCAAGGTGAACCTGCCGCTGCCTTACGTGCCCATGACATTGCAGACGCTGGTCGTGTTGATGATCGGCGCCGCCTATGGCTGGCGGCTTGGCAGCGCAACCATGATTGCCTACCTCGCCGAGGGCGCAATGGGCCTGCCGGTGTTCGCCGGTCCCGTTGGTGGAATCGCACCGCTGGTCGGCCCGACCGCGGGCTATCTGTTCGGCTTCATTGGCGCCGCCTTCGTCACCGGCTGGCTCGCCGAGCGCGGCTGGGATCGCAGCGTCATGCTGCTGTTTGCGGCCATGGCCGTCGGCCACATCCTCATTCTGGCCGCGGGCTTTGGCTGGCTGGCCTTTGGCCTCGGCCTTGGCGCCGCAAAGGCTTGGCAGGTCGGCCTGATGCCGTTCGTTGCGGCGTCGTTGGTCAAGAACGCGCTGGGCGCGACGTTGATGCCGGCGATACGCCGGGTGGTCGATCGCGGGTAAAGCGCGCAATAACGAGCAGTTCCGATTGACAGGGCCGGCCAAGTTGATCTTGGCTGGCCCGGCGTTTTGAGGGGGAGTGAAACAATGACGACGACAACGATGGTGGGGGCGCCGGTCGCGCCGCCCGCCGCCAAGCCGTGGTACAAGGTACTTTATATCCAGGTGCTGATCGCGATCGTGCTCGGCGCCATCGTCGGCTGGCTCTGGCCGTCAGTCGCCACCAATGAGTGGATCAAGGCACTCGGCGATGGCTTCATCAAGCTGATCAAGATGGTGATCGCGCCGATCATCTTCTGCACCGTGGTCTCGGGCATCGCCCATATCCAGGATGCCAAGAAGGTCGGCCGCATCGGCGTCAAGGCGCTGGTCTATTTCGAGATCGTCTCGACCTTCGCGCTGGTGATCGGACTCATCATCGGCAATCTGGTGAAGCCGGGTGCGGGCTTCGGCGGCGCCGCCGCCAACGCGCAGGCCGTCGCCAACTACGCCAAGCAGGCCGAAGGCCAGAGGTCGGTCGACTTCGTGCTGCACATCATTCCGGACACCGTCGTCGGCGCTTTCGCGCAAGGCGAGATCCTGCAGGTGCTGCTGTTCTCGGTGCTGTTCGGCTTCGCCATCATGGGGCTCGGCGAACGCGGCCACACCATCCGCAGTTTCATCGACGACGCCGCGCATGCGGTGTTCGGCGTCATCTCCATCGTGATGCGCGCGGCGCCGATCGGCGCCTTCGGCGCGATGGCCTACACCATCGGCAAGTTCGGCACCGGGGCGATCCTCAACCTGATCGGCCTGATAGCGACATTCTACCTGACTGCGGCGCTGTTCGTGTTCGTCGTGCTCGGTATCATCGCGCGCTTCGCGGGCTTCTCCATCTTCAAGTTCCTCGCCTACATCAAGGACGAGCTGCTGATTGTGCTCGGCACCTCGTCCTCGGAAAGCGCGTTGCCGTCCTTGATGGAAAAGCTTGAGCGCCTGGGCTGCTCCAAATCGGTGGTCGGCCTCGTGGTGCCCACGGGCTATTCGTTCAATCTCGACGGCACCAACATCTACATGACGCTGGCGACCTTGTTCATCGCGCAGGCGCTGGGCTTCGATCTCACCTTCGGCCAGCAGCTCACCATTCTGGTGGTGGCGATGCTGACCTCGAAGGGCGCCTCCGGTATCACGGGCGCGGGCTTCATCACGCTGGCGGCGACGCTCGCCGTGGTCGATCCGCGCCTCGTGCCGGGCATGGCGATCGTGCTCGGCATCGACAAGTTCATGAGTGAGTGCCGCGCGCTGACCAATCTGTGCGGCAACGGCGTTGCCTGCGTGATCGTCGCCTGGTGGGAGGGCGAACTCGATCGCGACAAGCTCAACGCCAACCTCGCCAGGCAGATCGATCCGACCGACATGGAAACGGCTGTCACGACGGACTGATCTGCATTTGACGGTGCCGGGCGCCGTCAGATCTTGAAGTAATAGGGCTGGTCGAGATCCTCGATCAGCCCTTTTTCTTGCGGCGACCAGCCGAGAGCAGCACGCGTCTTCGCGCTCGAGGTCGGAACGTCGGCGCCCGCGAACTGTGCGAACCAGCCGAAATGCGCGGTCGCTTCCTCGGGCGATTGGGACACCACGGGCACGCCGAGCCGCCGGCCGATCACTTCCGCAATCGCCTTGAACGGCACGCCTTCCTCGGCGATCGCGTGATAGTGCTTCGCGGTTGCGCCTTGCTCCAGCGCCAGCCGGTAGACGCGCGCGGCATCGAAGCGGTGCGCGGCGGGCCAGCGGTTGCTGCCATCGCCGACATAGACCGATACGCCTTTCTGGCGCGCGAGGTTGATCAGGATCGGAACGAAGCCGTGGTCGCCCTCGCCATGCGTGGAGGGCGGAAGACGCACAACGGCGGCGCGGACGCCGGCCAGCGACAGCGCGGTCGCTTCCGACACGCGCGGAAAGCGCTGCGCCGACACATCGTCCTCGGTGGCGAGGCGGCCGGGCGCAAGCAGCGCGACGCCGGAGGTGACGATGAGAGGGCGACCGGAGCCCTTGAGCTCCTCGCCGATCGCCAGGATCGCGTGGCGGTCGAGCTCGCAATTGTCCAGAAACTTCGAGAAGTCGTGGTTGAAGCCGAGGTGCAGGACGCCGTCGGAGGCGGCCGCGCCGCTGCGCAAGGACGCGTGATCCTCCAGCGAGCCGCGGTGGATCTCGGCGCCCATCGCGGCGAGCGTCGCGGCTCCCGCGTCGGAGCGGGCGAGGCCCGTGACCCGGTGGCCGGCAGCGATCAGGTCGCGAACGACGGCGGAGCCGACGAAGCCGGTGGCGCCAGTGACGAAAACACGCATGAGTATCTCCAGGGTTGGTGGAGACGACCATCCGCGCTAGGATTATCCGGGTAAAGTAGTGACGTTATCGGGGTATAATAGCTAACAGGATGAGCGAGACCGCTTCAGCCGAAAACCTGCTCGGGGCCTACCTCAAGGACCGCCGCACCCGGCTCGATGCCACCGCGTTCGGCTTCGCGGGTAGCCGCAGGCGTACGCCGGGACTCCGCCGCGAGGAGGTGGCGCAGCGCGCCAATATCAGCCCGACCTGGTACACTTGGCTCGAGCAGGGCCGCGGCGGCGCGCCGTCGCCCGATGTGCTCGACCGCATCGCGCGAGCGCTGATGCTGACCGATGTCGAGCGCGAGCACCTGTTCCTGATCGGCCTCGGCCGTCCGCCCGAGGTGCGCTACCAGGCGAGCGAAGGCGTCTCGCCGCGGTTGCAGCGGGTGCTCGATGCGTTCGCGTTCAGCCCGGCGCTGGTGCGGACCGCGACCTGGGACGTCGTCGCCTGGAATCGTGCCGCAAGCGCCGTGCTGACCGACTACGGCGCGATCCCGCCGGGACAGCGCAACATCCTGCGCTTCATCTTCTGCGATCCGCGCGTGCGCGCCGCGCAATACGATTGGGACAGCGTGGCGCGCTTCGTGGTCGCGGCTTTCCGGGCGGACGCCGCGCGGGCCGGCGCAGTCTCGCATGTCGCCAATTTTGTCGACGAGCTGTGCCGGACCAGCCCGGAATTCGCCGCGCTCTGGCGCGACAATGACGTGCGTTACCACGGCGACGGCACCAAGCGGCTGCGGCACCCCGTTCACGGCACGATGTCGTTCGAATATTCGAGCTTTATCGTCGAGGGACGCTCCGATCTCAGCATGATCGTCTACAACCCCGCGACTCCCGACGACGCCGAACGCATCAGGACACTGCTCGCCGAGCGCGCCGACTGACGGAAGTTGCGAACTCGCGCGTTCAACCTGCATCTGGCGACGCGCACGCGGTGCTTGCCGTCAACCCTGATCTAGAATCGCTCCGGCCGGTACGGCGTCGGATCGATCGCCGGTGTTTCGCCGCTCATCATCTCGGCGAGGAGGCGCCCGGTCGCGGGTCCCAGCGTAAAGCCCTGGTGGCCGTGGCCGAAGTTCATCCAGAGGCCGGGATGGCGTGGGGCGGGGCCGAGCACCGGCAGCATATCGGGCGTGCAGGGGCGGGTGCCGAACCATGGGTCGGGCTCGACCCGCTTGCCGAGGTCGATCAGCTCGCGCGCGGAGGCTTCCGCGCTGGCGAGCTGCACGGGCGTTGCGAGCGCGTCCAGGCCCGTCAACTCCGCGCCGGTGGTGATGCGGATACCCTTCGCCATCGGACCCATGGCGTAGCCACCGGCCTTGTCGACCAGCGGCAGATCGAGCGAGGCGCCACCGCTGTAATGCATGTGGTAGCCGCGCTTGCGCACCAGCGGAATGCGATATCCGAATTTGAGCAGGAGATCGGGCGACCACGGCCCGAGCGTCACCACGGCGTTGGCGGCGTCGACCCGCCCATGGTCTGTCTTGACCGACCAGCCGGTGGCGGTCTGCTGCAGGCTTTGGGCATCACCGAGCACGATGGCGCCGCCGAGGCGCTCAAACAGATTGGCATAGGCCGTGACCAGCGCGCCGGGATCAGACACGGTCCAGGTGTCGAGCCAATGGATCGCGCCGGGCAGGTCGTCGCGCAGGACAGGTTCGGCCTTGGCGAGCTCGGCGCCCGAGAGCGCACGAAACCTCACGCCGAATTCGCGCTGGTCCTCTTCCGCCGCCTTGACGGCAAGATCGAACGAGGCAGCGTCGCGATGCAGGTGCCGGTATCCCGCGCGGCGGATCAGATTGTCGGCATGGGCTTCGCGAATGAGGATGTCGTGCTCCGCCGTCGCGTAGGCGATCAGCCGTGCCCAGGCGTCGATCGCCTCACGATGTCGCTTCGGCGCCGAATGCCACCAATAGCGGAGCAGGGGTTCGATATGAAGATGAAGAGATGACAGGCTGTAACGCACGTCGTTGGTGCGGCCGGTCGCGATCTTCAGGAGCGTGGCGAGGTCGCGCGGCATCGGATAGGGGCGCACCGCTTCCGCCTGGATCATGCCGGCATTGCCGTAGCTGGTCTCACGGCCCGGCTCCCTGCGGTCGATCAGCGTGACGGACCAGCCGCGCTGCTGGAGGTGCAGCGCCGCGCTGACGCCGATCATGCCGCCGCCGAGGACGATCGCGCTTTGCATCGGAAGAAATTCTCCTGTCAGGCCGTCTGCGGCATGAGCTTCGGCTGGGCCGTGTTGATGGTTGCGGCGACCACGACTGATAACGCCGTCATCGCCACGAGAAAGCCGAAGGCGGCATCGAACGATCCGGTTCCGGTCACGATGAAGCCGATGGCCACGGGTGCGACGAAGCCCGCGCTCTGGCCGCCGAGATTGACCATGCCGATGCCGGATCCGATCTGGTCGTCGCGGAGCAGCTTGGTCGGAAGCGCAATCACCGAGGCCAGTACGAAGGATTTGAAGAAATAGACCACCGACTGGTAGGTGATCAGCATCGCGATCGTCTCCGCCTTGTACATGGCGTAGAGGAAGATGCCGGTCAATGCGGAAGCGCCGATCAGCAGATATTTTTCGCGCTCGGCGAAGAAGGTCGTCATCACCCAGCCGCCGATCGCGGTCGCGATCGTCGCCATCACGAACGGGATCGGCGCCACGATGCCGACGGTCTTGAGGTCGAGCCCGCGCTGCTGGAGCAGATAGAGCGGCATCCAGGAATCCAGGCCCTTGTTGACGCAGCTGAGGCCGAACCACACCACCATCAGCTGCCACAGCAGCGGATTCTTCATGAGCTCGCGCATCGGCGCACGGCTCTCGGCCTTCGCCCCCGACAGGTTCGGATCGTTCGCGCCCAGGCGGCCCAGATACGGGACGAAGACGAAATAGGCGACCGCAAAGACGATGCCTGCAATGCCGATCGCGTTGAAGGCATGGCGCCAGCCGAGCCAGAGGATCAACGGCGCCATGATCAGCGGCGCGATCATGCTGCCGGCATAGTTGGACGACAGCAGCAGCGCCGACATCTTCGGCCGGCTGTCCTTGTTGAACACCTCCGCGACTGCGCGGATGCTCGCCGGCGGGAAGCCGCCCTCGGCGATACCGAATAGGAAGCGGATCGCGATCAGTGAGGTGAGCGACCAAGCAAGGCTCGTGAACGCCGTGAACAGCGACCACATCACGATGGTGATGATCACCACATATTTCGATCCGAAGCGGTCGGAGAGCCATCCGCCCGGCACCTGCATCGCGGCGTAGCCGAGGAAGAACGCGCTGATGACAATGCCGAGATCTGCGGCCTGGAGGTTGAAGTCCTTGCCGATCTGCGCCAGCGCCAGCGAGATCGCCGCGCGGTCGACATAGGAGATGCAGTAGGCGACGTAGAGCAGGACGAATGCGATGACGCTGGTCTTCCTCGGCAATTCCGTCATCCTCGTCTCCATCGCGCCGAAAGGGCTGGTTTCGGTCGTTGCCGAGTTCAGGTCATGCCCGAGTTCTGATCATTCCCACGTTCTTCATTCCCAAGTCAGGAAGCCGGGTGCAGCCGAGAGCGGCGGCGCCACGGCAAGCCGGGCCAGATCGGGCGCCGGCCGGCACAATTGCGCGTCGCCGGCGAACGCTGCTTCGAGGCTCGCGGCCACCGCGAGCACGGCGGCGTCGCCGCCACGCTGACCGACGATCTGCAGGCCGAAAGGCAGCCCGGCTTCATCGAGGCCGAGAGGAATGCTGATGGCGGGATGGCCGGGAAGCGTCACGGCATAAGCGAGCGCCAGCCAATGGAAGTAGGATTTCGTTGGCACCCCGTCGATCTCCGCGGGATGGGGCTCCGACCACGGCCGCGGACTGAGCGTGATGGTGGGGCTGATCAGCACGTCGCAGCTTTCGAAGAAGCTTTGCCAGGCGCGATAGATCCGCGTCTGCGTCGTTGCGGCGCGCGCGTGATCTTCGAGCGTGTAGCCGAGGCCTTCCTCGACATTGGCGCGGACATTGGGCCCGAGCATCTCGGGCCGCTCCTTGTAGTTCTTACCATGCGTCGCCAGGAACATGCCGGCACGCAGCACGGCGAAGGCGTCATCGGCGCCGGAGCAATCCGGCGTCGCCTCGCGGCATTCGGCGAAGAGAGGTGCAAGCTTGCTCACGCGCTGACGGAACACGCGCCGGATGGTCTGCTCGGTCGGGGCGAAGCCGAAGTCTTCGGTGAAGGCCAGGCGCAGCCTGCCGAGTTCTGCGGGGCGCGGCGCGGCCCAGCGTTCGGCATGCCCGCGCACAGGCTCGCCGGGCAGCGTATAGGCGAGCGGATCGCGGGCATCGTCGCTCGCCATCACCGACAGCATCAGCGCGGTGTCGGCGACATTGCGCGCCATCGGCCCGTCGGTCGACAAATTGGACCAGCCGAACACGCGCTTCTCGCTGGCGACGAGGCCGAAGGACGGGCGCATGCCGACAATGCCGGCGAAGCCGGCCGGATTGCGCAAGGAGCCGCCGGTGTCCGAGCCCGAGGCGAGCGGAGCCATGCCGCAGGCGAGCGCCACCGCCGAGCCGCCGGAGGAGCCGGCCGCCGAGCGCATCGGATCGAACGGATTGCCGGTCGCCCCGAACACGGGGTTGCGGGTGTTGCCGCCGGCCGCCCATTCCGGTGTGTTGGTCTTGCCGAAGATGATGGCGCCAGCCGCGCGCAGCCGTGCCACCGAGCCCTGGTCAGCGAGTGGGACGTTGTCCCTCAGCAACGGACTGCCATAGGTGGTGCGCAGTCGAGCGGTGTCCTGGGTGTCCTTGATGAGAACGGGGAGCCCGTGGAGGGCGCCATGATCCTCACCGCGCAGGATGGCGGCCTCGGCTTCCTTGGCAGCGGCGCGAGCGCCAGGCTCGTCCAGTGTCACGACGGCATTGACGGCGGGATTGACGGTGGCGATCCGCGACAGGCACGACTCCAGCAGCTCGACGGGCGAGATGTCCCGGGCGGACAGGCGGCGGCGCAGCTCAACGGCGCTGGAATCGCAAAGGTCGGACAATGCCAATCCCTTTCAAAATTTGAAAACGATTTAGCATATCGGAAAGTGGAGGCCGCGCACCAATATTCGTCAGAACCGGCCATTTCATGCACAAATGCTGGTTTGCCTGCCCAAACGGCGGCCAGATGCGGAACCCAGGGCCGGCTTCAGTCGAAAAGATTAGGTGGATCGATCAAACAATTTTTCGGCCGCCGTGATAACCTTGCTGGATGAGCGAGATCGTGACGACGCCGGAGGGCGCCAACTCCCAGCTGGGCCAATGCCTCAAGGCTGCCCGCCAGGCGCGGGGGCTGACGCTCAAGCAGGTGGCGGAGCGGACCGGCATGGCGCTGTCGACCCTGTCCAAGGTCGAGAACGGTCTGATGTCGCTGACCTACGACAAGCTGCTCCAGCTCACCTCCGGCTTGAAGATGGAGATCGCCGAGCTGTTCAATCCGGTGCCCCCGCGTCCCGAGCAGAGCAGACCGGTCACGGCGCGACGGAGCATCAGCCGTGCCGGGCAGGGGCAGGTGATCACGACCGGATTCTACACCTACACCTATCAATGCACCGATCTGATCGGCAAACGCATGGTGCCGATCCTGGCCGAAGTCAGGGCGCGCTCGCTGGAGGAGTTCGGTCCGCTGCTGCGCCACGCCGGCGAGGAATATTTCGTGGTGACGAGCGGACGCGTTGCCGTCCACACCGAGTTCTACGCGCCGGAGATCCTGGGCGAGGGCGACGGCATTTATCTCGACAGCACCATGGGCCACGCCTACCTCAACGCCGGCGAAGGGCCTGCTGCGACAGGCGTCTGCCTTTGCACCAGCGAAGCGCCTGACCTCTACGATCAGCTCCGCCGGATCGCATCGCGCGACGTGGCGCCGATCGAAGGCGATCCACCGTCGCTCTGAACAGCAAAGAGAGCGTGGAACGAAAAACGCCCGGCCGAAGCCGGGCGTTTTTGATTGGGGCTCGTCTATTCGCCGCCGCCGAAGCGGCGCGACCACCAGCCGGCGCGACGCGGTGCGGCCGAGGTTTCGCTTGCCGCTGCGGGCGCGGGCTCCGGAGCCGGTGCGGGCGGGGCAACCGGCTCGGCCGCCTGCGCGATCGGTGCCGGTTCACTCTGGCTGCTCGACAGGAAGCTCACCTTTTCCCGAACCGTCGAACGGCGTCGTGCGGCCTTGTCGTCGGCGTGCTCTTCGTCCGCGGCAGCAGGAGCCGGCTCAGGCCTGGCCGTTGCCTCAATCCGTGCTTCGGCCCGCGGCTCAGGCTGGGTGACCTGAGGTTCCGACGTGTGCTCGGCCTGCGCGATCGAGGGCGCAGCCTCGCCGCTAAAACCGTCGAAATCGGCGACTGCATCGGTCGCTTCCGACGGCGCACTGGCCGCGAGCTCGTCGCCGATGGAGCCGGCGAGACCTTCCTCGCCAGGACCACGACGCCGACGTCCGCCACGGCGACCACGCCGGCGACGGCGATCGGCGCTGCCCTGCTGCTCGCCACGGGCTCCCTGTTCCTCGCCTTCCTCGCCATCCGGCTCGGCCTCGGCATCCTCTTCGCCTTCGCCGGCCGCCACGGCCGTCTCGGCAAGAGCGGGAGCGCCATCCTCGCGCGTCTCCTCGTCGCGCGGGCCACCGCGACCGCGGCGGCGACGGCGACGCTTGCGGCGCTGGCCGTCCTGCTCGGTAGCGGCGTCGCCTGCGGTCTGCTCCTCGGCGAGACCTTCGGTTTCTTCGGTCTCGACCTCGGATTCGGTCTCCGGATCGAACTCCTCGTCGTCATAGGCCTCTTCGACCAGGGGCGGCGGGCTTGCGGCCGCCTGCGCCGCCAGCAGAGCCTTGGCGGCTTCCAGCGTATGCACCTGCTCGCCGCGGTCGATGACATAGGCCTGCGGCCCGTTGACGCTCGGGTCGGCGATGACCGACAACGTGACCTTGAAGCCGTTCTCGAGGTCGCGCAGATGGCCGCGCTTGTGGTTCAGCACATAGAGCGCGACGTCGGTGCGGGTGCGGACCACCAGATTGTGGGTTGCGCCCTTCATCAGGATCTCTTCGAGGCCGCGCAGCAATTGGAGCGCAACCGAGGACACCGAGCGCACATGGCCGGTGCCACCGCAATGCGTGCAGGGATCGGTCGAGGACTCCAACACGCTGGCGCGGATGCGCTGGCGTGACATTTCGAGCAGGCCGAAATGCGAGATGCGTCCGACCTGGATCCGCGCGCGGTCCTGCCGGAGGCAATCGGACAGCTTGCGCTCGACCGCGCGGTTGTTGCGCTTCTCGTCCATGTCGATGAAGTCGATGACGATCAGGCCGGCGAGATCGCGCAGCCGAAGCTGACGCGCGACCTCCTCGGAGGCTTCGAGATTGGTCTTGAGCGCGGTGTCCTCGATATGATGCTCGCGCGTCGAACGACCGGAGTTGACGTCGATCGAGACCAGCGCTTCGGTCTGGTTGATGACGATGTAGCCGCCGGAGCGCAGTTGCACGGTCGGGGAGAACATCGCATCCAGCTGGCTTTCGACGCCCATGCGCGAGAACAGCGGCTGGCCGTCGCGATACTGCTTCACCGCGCTCACATTGGCGGGCATCAGCATCTTCATGAAGTCGCGCGCTTCACGGTAACCGGATTCACCGGCAACTGAGATCTCGTCGATCTCCTTGTTGTAGAGGTCGCGCAGCGAGCGCTTGATCAGCGAGCCTTCCTCGTAGACGAGGGTCGGGGCCTGCGACTTCAGCGTCATGTCGCGCACCGTCTCCCACATCCGGATCAGGTACTCGAAATCGCGCTTGATCTCGGGCTTGGTGCGGGCGGCGCCAGCGGTGCGCAGAATGATCCCCATGCCCTCGGGCACGTCGAGATCCTGCACCACTTCCTTTAGGCGCGAACGGTCCTGCGCGCTCGTGATCTTGCGGCTGATGCCGCCGCCGCGCGCGGTGTTCGGCATCAAGACGGCATAGCGGCCGGCGAGCGAGAGGTAGGTCGTCAGCGCCGCGCCCTTGTTGCCGCGCTCTTCCTTGACGACCTGCACCAGCATCACCTGGCGGCGCTTGATGACTTCCTGGATCTTGTACTGGCGGCGGGGACGGAAGGTGCGCTCCGGCACTTCTTCCAGCACATCGTCGCCGCCGACGGATTCAACGACGTCCTCTTCGGCTTCCTCGTCGTCCTCGTCTTCGTCGTCATCCTCGGCCGTCGCTTCGGATTCGTGATGCGGAGCCTGCGTGCTCTCGCCGGGGGCGTACACGGCGTCGGCAGGCTCAGTAGCCGACGTCACGGCCTCGGCAAGATCGTCGGCGTGTACGTCGGAGGCAACCTCCTGCGGCTCGGCAACGGCCTCTGTGGCGACCGCGGGCTCGGCGCCGATCGCTGCGACAGGCGCCGGTGTCTCGTCGGCATGATCATGGTCGTGATGGTCGTGCTCGCCATGATGATCGTGGTCGCCATGGTCGTGGGCGTGATGATCGTCACCATGGGCATGATGATGGTCGTCGTGGTCATGCCCTTCGTGGTCATGTGCTTCGTGGCCGTGATGATCGTGGCCTTCGTGCTCGCCGTGATGCTCTGCGCCGGCGTGCAGGTGCTCGCCCTCGTGCGAAGCGCCTTCGGGCAGGGCCTCGCCCTGGACCTGCCGGGCCGCGGGATCGCTGCCTTCGACGACGTCGCTGCGGACGCGCTCGCCATGGCTACGGCGGCGGGAATTGCGGTGGCGGGAGCGGCGGCGGCCCTGGGAGCGGTTCTCGCTCTCTTCCTCGGCCTCGCGATGGGCCTGCTCCTCGGCTTCGATCAGCGCCTGCCGGTCGGCAACCGGGATCTGGTAGTAGTCGGGATGGATTTCGCTGAAGGCGAGGAAGCCGTGGCGGTTGCCGCCATATTCGACGAAAGCGGCCTGGAGCGAGGGTTCGACCCTTGTGACCTTGGCGAGGTAGATATTCCCGCGCAGTTGCTTGCGTTGCGCGGTCTCGAAATCAAACTCTTCGACGCGATTGCCGCGGACCACGACGACCCGGGTCTCTTCCGGGTGGGTGGCATCGATCAACATCTTGTTGGGCATGTCTTAACTCTTGGCGGCGGCGGGCGCGATTCACCGTGGGCGCCATCAGCGCTGCCGGGTGACGCGACGGTCCACCTGATTCGGGGGTGAGGGGAAGGCCGAAACGCCGTCTCTCGCGCCTTGCCGAACCGGACGCCGGAGGACCAAAGTGGCGCGCGGAATTTTCACTCCGCAGCGTCGCGAATGGTCCTTCAGAATTGGTCGGCACAGTCTGGCGCATCAAGCGTCGGCCCGTATGAAACATTGGGCGGCGGGGCCGCCCCTCAATCAGTTGCTGTTGGCCAGGCATGGCGCGAGCGCGCTCGCCTTGGGTATTACGAACCGCTCCCTTGGGATTAAGGGATCGGGTAACGGGTTGCGCCGCTGTCAGAACCGTCCCGGAAACGTGGTGGTAACCGGGAACCGTCCGCCGCCGGGGCTTGCCCCGCTCCACCTTGCTGCCGCGCACCGCGCTGGACTTAGAGGGGAACGGAAAAACGCTGGAATTCCCAAACCTTGAGAGTTCCGGCGCTGCACCGGGAGGCTGAATGCGACACAACCGGAAATATCGGCCGTCAGCATTCCGTACATACGTGGATTGGGCCATCCGTGCAAGGAGCGTCGCACGGCGGTCACAGTCAGCGAGTTTCGCGTCTCTGTCATTAAGGATCGTTTAACCGTGTGGTTCTATTGCATTAAAGAGGCTGCTCGGAGGCACGGAATCGGTGGCGAGCCGCGCAAATCAAAGGATCTTGCTAGGATGCGTGCTGCTCTGCGCGGCAGCATTGCCCTGTGCCGATTCCTCGCGCCTGAAGGCTGCGGAAAGTCAGCCTCAACCCGCTGTTGCATCAGTGAATTTCCCGACGGCTTCGGCCGCCCGGCTGGCCGGTGACGGCAGGCAAACCCGCTTTGTCCTCGACATCGACCAGACCGTTAGCTTCCGCGCCGTCACCTTGGCCGACCCGTATCGGGTGGTGGTCGACGTCCCCCAGGTCAATTTTCAACTTCCCGCCGGCACCGGGTCCGGCGGACGCGGACTGGTCAAGGCCTTCCGCTATGGGCTGGTGATGCCCGGCGGCTCCCGAATCGTGTTCGACCTGACGGGCCCGGCCAAGATCGCCAATTCCTACGTGGTGGAGGCCGCCAACGGTCAGCCCGCGCGGCTGGTGCTCGAACTGGAGGAGGTCGAGCGCACCGCCTTCGTGCCGTCGCTGGCTCCGGAAAATCGTCCTGAGCTGCGGCCGGCAATTGCCGATCCGCCGCCCGCGACGGTTCCCGCATCTGCACATCCTGAAGCCGGGCAGAAGGCCGATGGCCGCGCGGTGGTTGTCATCGATCCCGGCCATGGCGGCATCGACAATGGCACCCAGTCGAGCGGCGAGAGCGAGAAGAATCTGGTGCTGGCCTTTGGCCTGGCTCTGCGCGAACGGCTGGAAAAGACCGGCAAATTTCGCGTGGTGATGACACGCGACGACGACACCTTCATCCCGCTCAACGACCGGGTCAAAGTCGCCCGCAGCCTCAAGGCGGCGTTGTTCGTCTCGATCCATGCCGACGCGCTGCCGCGCGCCGAGGGCGATGCGCAGGGCGCGACCATCTACACGTTGTCCGACAAGGCCTCCGACGCCGAGGCGCAGCGGCTGGCGGATGCGGAAAACCGGGCGGACGCCATCGCCGGCTTCAACCTCGCGGAGGAGCCGACCGATGTCGCCGACATCCTGATCGATCTCACCCAGCGGGAAACCCGCACCTTTTCAAGTCGTTTTGCCCACCTGTTGATGGGCGAAATGAAGTCGACCGTGCGGATGCACAAGCATCCCCTGAAATCGGCCGGCTTCCGGGTGCTGAAGGCGCCCGACGTGCCGTCGGTCCTGGTCGAGATCGGCTATGTCTCCAACAAGGGCGACCTCGAACATCTGGTCTCGGAAGGATGGCGTTCGCGTGCCGTGGGCTCGATGGCACAGGCGATCGACGGGTTTTTGGCCAAGCGGATGGCCACGGCCGGATCGTCAAATTGACGACCGGAGGATCGTCGAATTGAGAAGGGATTTTCCGTCCCGCCGCAAAAGCCCTAGTTTGGCCACAGCGGGCGCTTTATAAAAACGCCGCAGGGGGTTCCGGAATCGGCGAGAATCCCGCTCGGCAAGCGTCTTGGGTCCGGCACCGATAGTATTGAGTAAGGCCGGTGAATTCGCGATGGTTTGGCGCCTGTTTCGGGCGCCAGGGCTGATCTTTGGGCTGATCCAGAGTTTGAACGGATAAACAGATAATGCGCTTGCTGGTGCGGTTCATGGGCTTCCTGTTCGCCGCGGGAACGGTGTTGTTCCTTGTCGGGGTCGGTGCCGTCGCAGGCCTGATCTGGCATTTCTCCAAGGACTTGCCGGACTACTCTCAGCTTCAGGATTACGAGCCGCCGGTGATGACCCGCGTGCACGCGACCGACGGCTCGCTGCTCGGCGAATACGCCAAGGAGCGGCGGCTTTACCTGCCGATCCAGGCGGTGCCGAAACTCGTGATCAACGCCTTCCTCGCGGCCGAGGACAAGAATTTCTACGAGCATGGCGGCATCGACTACACCGGCATGGCGCGCGCCGGCGTGGTCTACATCCAGAACTACGGCTCCAACCGCCGGCCGCAGGGCGCTTCGACGATCACCCAGCAGGTCGCCAAGAACTTCCTTCTGACCAATGAGGTCTCCTTCGCGCGCAAGATCAAGGAAGCCTTGCTGGCCATGCGGATCGAGAAGACCTACTCGAAGGACAAGATCCTCGAGCTGTATCTGAATGAAATCTATCTGGGTCTCGGCGCCTACGGAATCGCCGCTGCGTCGCTGGTTTATTTCGACAAGTCGGTGAACGAGCTGACGGTGGCGGAAGCGTCCTATCTCGCGGCGCTGCCGAAGATGCCTGCGACGCTGCATCCCGTCCGCAACCGCGACCGCGCCATCGAGCGCCGTAACTACGTGATCGATCGTCTCGTTGAGAACGGCTGGGTCAAGCAGGCCGACGCCGACAAGGCGCGCAAGGAGCCGCTGGTCGTTACCAGCCGCTCCAATGGCGCCCACACCTTCGCCGGCGAATATTTCGCCGAGGAAGTGCGCCGCGACATCTTCGAGCGCTATGGCGAGAAGAAACTTTACGAGGGCGGCCTCTCGGTCCGCACTACGCTCGATCCCAAGATTCAGGTCATGGCGCGCAAGACCATGGTCGCCGGTCTCGTCAACTATGACGAGCAGCAGGGCTATCGCGGCGCCATCAGCAAGCTCGACATTTCGGGCGACTGGGGCGTGAAGCTCGCCGAGATCAAGTCTCTGTCCGATATCTCGCCATGGCGCATGGCCGTGGTGCTGGAGACCAGCGATCAGTCGGCGCGCATCGGCTTCCAGCCGAGCCGCGAGCTCGGCGGCGCCATCAGCAAGCAGCGCGAGACCGGCCTCATCACGCTCGACGGCATCAAATGGGCAAGAGCGGCCTCCGGGGCTGCGAAGGGTAGGGCGGCAAGCGCAGTGTCGCAGGTGCTCCAGCCCGGCGACGTGATCTACGCCGATCCGCTGTACAAGGACGCCCAGCCCGTCGAAGGTCAGTACCGGCTGCGCCAGATTCCCGAAGTGTCCGGCGCGATGGTGGTGATGGACCCCTGGACCGGCCGCGTGCTGGCGATGGTCGGCGGCTTCTCGTTCGACCAGAGCCAGTTCAACCGCGCCACGCAGGCCTATCGGCAACCCGGTTCGTCGTTCAAGCCGATCGTCTATTCGGCCGCGCTCGACAACGGCTATACGCCTTCGACTGTCGTGCTCGACGCCCCGATCGAAATCGACCAGGGCCAGGGCGCGGGCGTGTGGCGGCCTGAAAACTTCTCCTCGGGCAAGTTCCAGGGGCCGGTGACGCTGCGCAACGCGCTGCGGCAGTCGCTCAACACGGTGACGGTGCGCCTCGCCCAGGACATCGGCATGCCCCTGATCGGCGAATATGCCCGCCGCTTTGGCGTCTATGACGAACTGCCGAACTATCTGTCCTACGCGCTCGGCGCCGGCGAGACCACGGCGATGCGCATGGTCACGGCCTATTCGATGCTCGCCAATGGTGGCCGCCGGGTGAAGCCGACCCTGATCGACCGCATCCAGGATCGCTACGGCCACACCATCTTCAAGCACGACCAGCGCGAATGCCGCGGCTGCGACGCGCCGGGTGGTTGGAAGAACCAGAACGAGCCGCAGCTGATTGACCGCCGCGAGCAGGTGCTGGATTCCATGACCGCCTATCAGATCACCGAGCTGATGGAAGGCGTGGTCCAGGCCGGTACCGCGACCGTGGTCAAGCAGGTCGGCAAGCCGATCGCCGGCAAGACCGGCACCACCAACGAGGCCAAGGACGCCTGGTTCGTCGGTTTCTCGCCCGACGTCGCCGTCGCCATCTACATGGGCTACGACAAGCCGCGTCCGCTCGGCAAGGGTAACGCCGCGACCGGCGGTCATCTCGCAGCTCCCATCGCACGCGACTTCCTCCAGCTCGCGCTCGTCGACAAGCCCGCGGTCCCGTTCAAGGTGCCGGCCGGCATCAAGCTGGTGCGCGTCGTCGCCAAGACCGGCATGCGCGCCGGTCCGGGCGAGACCGGCGGAACCATCCTCGAAGCCTTCAAGCCGGGCACGGCGCCGCCGGATAATTATTCGGTCATCGGCGTTGCCGATGCCGACGGCCGGATGCCGGCGTCGCAGCAGCAGCAGCCGGATTCCGGTTTCTTCATGCGGCCGGGCACCGGCGGGCTGTACTAAGGCTTAGGACAAGACAGACGTTCGTCGCCGCGGCGGTTGCGCTTTTCAGCCGCCGCCGCTACATCCCGTTGTCATTAGACGCGGAACAATTCCGCGAGACCAGAGAACCACATGCGCGCCGAAATCGAACGGTTGGTAGAAGAGATCAAGCAGTCGGTCGGGCTGCTGAGGAGGCATCTTTGACGTCGAGAAATCGACGGCGCGCCTCGCTGAGCTGAACAAGCTCGCAGAAGATCCCAACCTCTGGAACGATCCCCAGAAAGCCCAGAAATTGATGCAGGAGCGCACCTCGCTTGAGGACTCGCTCTCCGGCATCGGTAAGGTCGAGCAGGAGCTCGAAGACGACATCGGCATGATCGAGCTCGGCGAAGCCGAGGGCGATGAGGGCGTCGTCAAGGAAGCCGAAGCCGCACTGAAGAGCCTCAAGAAGGAAGTCGCCCGGCGCGAGCTCGAGGCGCTGCTGTCGGGAGAGGCCGACGGTTTCGATTCCTATCTCGAAGTGCATGCCGGCGCCGGTGGCACCGAGAGCCAGGACTGGGCGCAGATGCTGCTTCGCATGTACTCGCGCTGGGCCGAAACCCACGGCTTCAAGGTCGAGGTGCTGGAAGAGTCCGAGGGCGAAGAGGCCGGCATCAAGTCCGCGACGATCCAGGTCTCCGGCCACAATGCCTATGGCTGGCTCAAGACCGAGGCGGGCGTGCACCGCCTGGTGCGGATCTCGCCATTCGATTCCAACGCGCGGCGGCACACCTCGTTCTCGTCCGTCGCTGTGTTTCCGGTGATCGACGACACCATCAAGATCGACATCAAGGAATCCGACGTCCGCGTCGACACCATGCGCTCAGGCGGCGCCGGCGGCCAGCACGTCAACAAGACCGAGTCCGCGGTGCGGCTGACGCATATCCCGACCGGCGTCGCCGTGGTCTGCCAGGCCGGCCGCTCGCAGCACAAGAACAAGGCGCAGGCCTGGGACATGCTGCGCGCACGGCTTTATCAGATCGAGCTGAAGCGGCGTGAAGAGAAGGCCGCCGCCGACCAGGCCGCCAAGACCGACATCGGCTGGGGCCACCAGATCCGCTCCTACGTGCTCCAGCCCTACCAGATGGTGAAGGATCTGCGCACCGGTGTGCAGACCTCCGATACATCAGGCGTTCTCGGTGGCGATCTCGACGACTTCATGGCCGCGACCCTGGCGCAGCGCGCCTTCGGCACTCCCGGCGCCGACATCGAGGACGTCGACTGATGCCCCGGATCGCCTTCATCGGGCTTGGGCGGATGGGCCATGGCATGGCCGGCCGCTATCTCGATGCCGGCTTCACGGTGACGGTTTGGAATCGCAGCAAAACAAAAGCGGAAGACCTGATCGCGCGCGGCGCGCTGTGGGCGACCTCGCCTGAGGACGCGGCGATCGACGCCGACGCGGTCGTGACGATGGTCGCCGATGACGAGGCCTCGCGCGCGGTCTGGCTCGGGCCCGAGGGCGCAGCCAAGACGGCGAAATCAGGCACCATCGCGATCGAATGCTCCACCGTTTCCTATGACCACGCCCGCGAGATGGGCCGCGAAATGAATGCGCGCGGGCTAATCTATATCGATTGCCCCGTGACGGGATTGCCGGATGCGGCAGCGAGCGGAAAGCTGACGCTGCTCGTTGGTGCCGATCCCGCCGATCTCGAACGCGCGCGGCCCTATCTGACACCGATCGGCTCGACCATCCGCCATTTCGGCGCGGTCGGTGCCGGCACCGTCTACAAGCTGATCAATAATCTGATGGGCGCGATCCAGATCGCCGGCCTCGCCGAGGGACTCGCCATCGCCGAGCAGGCCGGGCTCGACATGAATCTGGTGCTGGAATCAATTCAGGCGGGCGTCGCCGCAAGCCCGCAGGTGCAGCGCCACTCCAAGCGCATGGTCGCCCGCGATTTTTCCGGCGCAACATTCACGGCGGCGCTGCGGCACAAGGATGCCGCCTACGCAGTGAAGCTCGCCGAGAGCCTGCTGGCCGACAAGCCGCTGGTCGCGCGCGCCGCCGTCGAGGCCTACGCGCAGGCGAAGGCTGCGATGCCTGACGACGATGAAGGCAAGATGATCGAGCTGGTGTCGCGGCCGAAGAAGCCGTCCTAGCGGATCACATCGACATGGGGCAGCGTCGTTTGCCTCGTTCGCACGTTGGTCTTGTAAACGGATGCGTCATCGGAAATCGGGTGGCGCTGTTCGCAGGATCGTCCTAGGCGGCTGTCTCGCCTAGCGACATGAGACGCCATGCCCCTGAATCACAGCCGGATCGACGCGCGCGACTGGTCGCTGCTCGCTGTGCTCTCGGTGCTCTGGGGCGGGTCGTTCTTCTTCAACGGCGCGGCGCTGCGGGAATTGCCGCCGCTCACGCTGGTGCTTTTGCGCGTTGCACTTGGCGCGGCCATTCTACTGCCGCTGCTCCGTATCCAGGGCATTGGCTTTCCCAAGGGCATCGCCGGCTGGAAACCGTTCGTCGCGATTGGGCTCCTCAACAACGTCATCCCGTTCTCGCTGATCGTGGTCGGCCAGACCTTCATTCCAAGCGGGCTGGCGTCGATCCTGAATGCCACCACGCCGCTGTTCACGGTGATCGTAATGGCGGCGGCAGGCGAAGAGGCCTTACGGCTGCGTCGCGTCGCCGGCGTGGCACTGGGCCTCGCCGGCGTGATCATCCTGCGCGGATGGGGCGCTGAAACACGGGCGGGGCAGGGGCTCGGTATCCTGCTCTGCCTCGGCGGCGCCTTCAGCTATGGCTTTGCGGCGCTGGCAGCGCGCCGGTTGTTGAAGGACTCCCCGCCGCTGGTGACGGCAGCCTATCAACTGATGGCTTCCACGGTGATGATGGTGATCGTCGCGGGCGCAGCGGAGCAGCCGTGGCGTCTGCCGATGCCGGGCATGACGACGTGGCTTGCAGTGCTTGGCCTTGCCGGCCTGTCGACGACGCTCGCCTATATCGTCTTCTTCCAGATCCTGCGGCGGTCGGGTGCGACCAACGTGATGCTGGTGACGCTGCTCATTCCCGTCACCGCCGTTCTTCTGGGATGGCTGGTGCTGGGCGAACCGATCTCGATGCGAGAGATCGCGGGCGCGATCGTGATCGGCAGCGCGTTGCTGGTGATCGATGGGCGCGTTCTGGACCTGCTTCGGCGCGGCACATAGTTCCAGAGTCGTCGTTTCACCTCACGGAAAATCGCGGCGCTTGCCAGCCGCCGCTCCCCTTGCGACACTCTCGGCAAAACAAGACTACAAAACAGGGGAGAGAACGATGCCGGGTCGTCGCGAAAACCTTGCTGCCCTCGCCATTCTTGCTGCCGCAGTGTTGGCCACAACACCGGCCCTGGCGCAGAAAAAATACGATCCCGGCGCCACCGATACCGAAATCAAGCTCGGCAACATCATGCCCTATAGCGGGCCGGCGTCGTCCTATGGCGTGATCGGCAAGACCGAGGCCGCGTTCTTCAGGATGATCAACGACCAGGGCGGCATCAACGGGCGCAAGATCAATTTCATCAGCTATGACGACGCCTATTCGCCGCCAAAGGCGATCGAGCAGGCGCGCAAGCTGGTCGAGAGCGACGAGGTGTTGCTGATCTTCCAGCCGCTCGGCACGCCTTCGAACTCCGCGATCATGAAATACATGAACGCCAAGAAGGTACCGCAGCTCTTCGTCGCCTCCGGCGGCACCAAGTTCGGCGACGCCAAGAATTTCCCATGGACCATGGGATTTCAGCCGAACTACCAGAGCGAGGGGCGGATCTACGCAAAATATATCCGTGACAATTTTCCAAACAGCAAGATCGCGGTGTTCTGGCAGAACGACGACGCCGGCAAGGACCAGTTCAAGGGCCTGAAGGATGGGCTCGGCGACAAGGCCAATATGATCATCGCCGACAAATCCTATGAGGTCAGCGATCCCTCGATCGACTCGCAGATCGTTGCGCTTCACGATTCCGGTGCCGACATCTTCTTCTCCTGGGCTGCGCCAAAGGGATCGGCACAGGCGATCCGGAAGGTCGGCGAGCTCGGCTGGAAGCCAAAATTCTTCCTCGCCAATACGGCTACGTCGATCGCCTCGGTGCTCAAGCCCGCCGGGCTCGACTATTCCAAGGACATCATCTCGACCGCATATTTGAAGGATCCGACCGACCCGACCTGGGACAAGGACCCAGCGGTCATCGCGTGGCGTACCTTTATGGACAAGTACTATCCCGAAGGGGACAAGACCAACGCCAACAACCTTTATGGCTACGTTCAGGCGGAGGCGATGGCGCAGGTGCTGAAGCAGTGCGGCGATAATCTCACGCGTGACAACGTGATGAAGCAGGCCTCGAACCTGAAGGATTTCCACACCGACCTGATGCTGCCCGGCATCATGGTCAACACCTCGGCCGACGATTATTTCCCGATCGAGCAGATGCAGCTGATGCGCTTCAACGGGCAGGCCTGGGAGCTGTTCGGCGACGTCATCACAGGAGAGGTCGGCCACGAGCGCGGCCAGTAGAATGCGAGAAGCGCGGGCCTAGCCCGCGCTGAGCCGCACGCCGGCGCGCAGGAATTTCTGCGGATCGACCGCTTCGCCGTCGATCCGGGTTTCATAGTGCAGATGCGGGCCGGTGGAACGGCCGGTCGAGCCGACGAGTCCGACGACCTGGCCGATTCTCACGATCTCGCCGACCCTGACGTTGATCTCGGAGAGATGGCCGTAGCGAGTCGCAAGGCCATTGCCGTGATCGACCTCGATCATGCGGCCGTAGCCGCCGGACCAGCCGGCGGAGACGACCTTGCCGTTGGCGGTGACGCGAACGGGATCGCCGCTCGCGGCGCGGAAGTCGAGCCCGGTGTGCATCGCGGGCCGGCCGAGGAACGGATCGCTGCGCACGCCGAAACCGGAGGTGAACTCGACCTCGCCGATGACGGGCTTGCGATAGGGCACGAGTGCGAGGGTGCGATTGAGCCGGTCCATCTCGGCGCGGGTGCTGTTGATGCGATAGAGCTGCTTTTCGAACGGCCCCGAACTGGCGGTGAGTTTTACGGGTACGAAAGGCCCGCCCATCGCCGTGCGCGGCACGGCGGCTTCGAGATTTGCGAGGTTCAGGCCGAGATCGCTGACGACGCCGCGCATCCGGCGCATGCGCGAATCCATGCCTTCCTGGACGGCGTTGAGCGCCGCCATCTGGCGACGCTCGACCTGGTCAAGCGAGGTCGTGAGCCGAACGACGACGTTGTCGAACCCTTGATTCTTGGCGAACTGATTGACGGGCGGAGCTGCGAGGGTCGGCGCGCGCGATTCGAGCCGCGCTTCGCGATCCGGCGGCGCCACGAAGATCACGGTGTCGCTGATCGGCGAGGGTTTTGGCGTCGTCTGGCTGGCATCGCCACGCTGCGGGGTGGAGCGGGGAATCGATCCGGTCACGTCCGGCATGGACCCGAGCGCCGTGGCACGGGACTCCAGCGCCGTCTGGCGCTTCATGATCTGGTCGAGCTTCTGGTCGAACTGCTCCTGGTCGAGCAGTTGCCGGCTGGTGGTGCGGTCCACCTTGGCGCGCAGCTCGGCGATGCGGTCCTCATAGGCGTATTGCATCTCGGCCTGCCGGGCGATCAGCCGGGTGAGGACGTCGTCGCGGAAGGCGAAATAGGTCGCGGTTGCGGCCGACCAGAGCCCGAGCAACACGACGGTGCCGACCACGATCCAGAACACCACAGGTCCCAGGCGAACCTGCTTGCCGTGATGCACTATGGTGTAGGCGTCGTCGGTATCCGGAAGGGGAAGCGCTGTTGCCACAGCGGCGGCACGGCGATGAAAGGCTCGTCCGTGGTCGTGGGGGTGATGTTGGGGGTACTGCGAGAGTTGGGCAGAACTTTTCGACATCGGCACTCCCGCGCCGGTCGGATGAGTCCGTACGGCCTAATTGCCGCGGCAATCTGGGCCAGTCATGGTTAATTTTCCGGAAACGGAACCGCTTGAATTTAAAGGATTGGTTAAAGGCTTCTTGCGGCCTCCAGCACCTCGTCGGCGTGGCCGTCGACCCGGACATTGCGCCAGATCCGGGCGATCTTGCCGTCGGCGCCAAGCAGCATCGTGGTACGAAGAACTCCCAGGAAGCTCTTGCCATACATGGACTTTTCGCCCCAGACGCCGTAGGCTTCCAGCATCTCGTGTGTCTCGTCCGAGATGAGGGGCACTCCGAGACCATGCTTGTCGCGGAACTTGTCCTGAGCCTTGACTGGATCAGCGGAGATACCGAGCACGGCGGTGCCAGCCGTGGCGAAGGCGCCGGTCAGCCGGGTGAAATCGATGGCCTCCCTGGTGCAGCCCGGCGTGTCGGCGCGGGGGTAGAAGAACAGGACCAGCTTCTGGCCGGTATAATCCGACAGCGCGACGACACCGCCACCGTCGCGGGGCAGGCGGAAGGCGGGAGCCTTCTGCCCCTCGGCCAAGCCGGCCTTCGCCGCCGTTTCGGGCGCGGACGCCGATTTGGAAGAATTTAACCGTTTCGATGCGGCCTTATGCGATGCTGTCTTTGCTATGGTCCCAGTTGATTTGCTCGCCGGTGTCCGCTGTGTTTTCGCGGACTTGGTTTGAGTCGCAGCCCGCGCTTTCACGGGCGTCTTTTTAGCCGTCGGACTGCCGGAGGGCGTTTTGGACGATTTCTTTCGGGATTTCTTGGACATACGCCTTCCTTTCGTCGCTTTCGGCGGGTCAACCAAAGCGGTATTGCAGCCCTCTTCCGGTCTACCGGAATCGTGCCCTCGGCTGGGCGAGTCTGACGACGCCGGAGTCTGGTTACAAGGAATTCCACGCACCACCCCACTGCTCGTTGAACGCGCTCCCGGGGCGACATGACGAACAGAAGGAATATTCGAGGTATGGCGGCAATGCCGGCGCGGGAAGCTTCGCTTCCCGTCGACGGCTGCGGCCCCGGCGGCGCTCAATCCCACGACGGGCGCCTGTATCGAGAGGCAATGGCAAGGAATACGTCGCCCCAGGATTACAATCGGGATTTGGATCGGCGCGGCAGCCAACCAGAGCAGCAGCAATGGGACGACGCCGATTGGGATCCGGATCAGGAAGCGGCGGCGGGCCATCGAGCGCGCCGGCTGTTGTCGCGTTCCAATTCGGGCTTCCATCGGTTCGCTGACGGGTTTGGGCCGCTGCGCCGCTGGATGGGCGGCGGTCGCTGGCTGAAGCGCGTGGCCGTGGTCGTCGGTGCCCTGGTTGTCATCTTCGTCGGCTGTTTCGGCGCACTGTGGTGGCGGCTCGGTGCCGGTCCCATCAATCTCGACATTGCGACGCCGTGGCTCGCCGCCGCGATCGAGGACAATATCGGTCACGGCAACACCGTGGAGGTCGGCGGCACGCAGATCGAACGGGCCGGGCGGATCCGCATCGCCGTGCGTATCCGTGATATCGTCGTGCGCGACCACGATCACGTCATTGTCGCCACCGCACCGAAGGCCGAGGTGAAGCTGTCGGGTGCAGGCCTGCTGATGGGGCATCTGCGCGCCGAAAGCCTCAACCTCGTCGATGCCGAGCTCGCGATCCGGATCGCGCCTGACGGGACGGTCACAGTGTCGGCTGGCGACACCGCAAAGCCGCTCGCGACCGGCGTCGCCTCCAAGAAGGACGCGGGGCTGCCGCCGACTTTCCCGCGCAACGGTGTCCCACCGCCGCCATTCGCAACCGAGCCTGCGACCCCCGACACATCGCAAGCCGCGACCCAGGTCACGGCCCCGACCGGCATTCTTCAGGGCCTCGACTGGCTCGACAGTCTGAGCATGACCGGCCTCGACGGCCAGAATCTCAACGAGATCGGCCTGAAGAACGGCAATCTGATCGTCGACGACCAGCAGCGCGGCAGCAAATGGACGTTCGAGAACATCACGCTCAGCCTGCGCCGACCGAGCCATGGCGGCGTCGCGCTCAGCCTCGGCGAGGAGGGCGCGCGTCCGTGGTCGTTGCGTGCCACGATCGGACCCACCGAGAACGGCGTGCGCTCGGTCGATATCCGCGCCGACAAGGTCTCGACCGCCAACATCCTGCTGGCGCTGCGGGTGAAGGACCTCACCTACACCGCCGACCTGCCGCTGACCGGCGAGCTCAAGGGCGAGCTCGGCCGCGACGGCGTGCCGACCTTCTTTCGCGGCAAGATCACGGTGGGTGCGGGCAACATCATCGACACCGATACGCCCGACTATCCGATGGCGATCGACTCGGCCGAGATCAATGTCGAGTGGGACGCCAATCGGCGCGTGTTGGTGGCTCCGTTCAAGATCCTCTCGGGTGCGAACCGCCTGACGCTTCTGGCTCATGTCGAGCCGCCCAACGGCACCGTCAACGACTGGCAGCTCGGTTTCAGTGGCGGTTCGATCCTGCTCGGCGGCATCGACAACGAGCCGCCGCTGGTCTTCAACCGCATCGCGATCGGCTTCCGCTTCGATACCGACCACAAGAGGCTGCTGTTGACGCAGGCCGATATCTCCAACGGAGAGATCGGCGTCGCCGGCACCGGTGCCATCGACTATTCGGGCGAGCCGCGGCTGACATTGGGTTTTGCGGGAACGCCGATGTCGGCCTCCGCGCTCAAGCGGATGTGGCCGACGCTTGTCGTCCCCGAGTTGCGCGAATGGGTGATCGAGCGGATCGAGCGCGGAACGCTCCAGCGCATCGAGATCGGCGTTAACTCGCCGACCAAGAATCTTCCGCGCAAGGGTCCACCCATTCCCGACGACGGCCTGTCGGTCAATATCGTGGCGAGCGGCATCACGGTTCGCCCCGTCGATGGCCTGCCGGTGGTACACGATGCCGATTTGAAGGCGCGCGTGACCGGCCGCACAGCGACCGTGAATATCGGGCAGGGCATCGCCGATACGCCAGCGGGCCGCAAAATCACGATTTCCGACTTCGTCTTCGAGGTGCCCGATATGGCTCCCAAGCCGTCGCCGTCGCGGACCAGGTTCCGTGTCGAAGGTCCGGTGCCTGCGGCCGCCGAAATGCTTTCGAACGATCGCCTGAGCGATCTGTCGTCGACCGTGGTCGATCCCAATACCAGCAAGGGGACGTTCTCGGCGAACGTCCAGCTTGGGTTGCCGGTCAAGGGCGAGCTGACCAAAGCCGATACCACCTACAGCGTTACCGCCGATCTCAACGGATTTGGTGCCGACAAGCTGGTGATGAACCAGAAGCTGGAGGCCAACAACCTCAAGATCGTCGCGAGCAACCAGGGCTATCAGGTCAAGGGCGACGTCAAGATCAACGGGCAGGCGGCCTCGCTCGACTACCGCAAACCGGCCGAGGGCGATGCGGACGTCAAATTGCAGGCTACGCTGGACGATGCGAGCCGCGCGCGCCTCGGGTTCGATCTGGGCCCCGCCGTCAGCGGATCGGTGCCGATCAAGCTGTCAGGCAAGATCGCCGGGGGACCCGACCAGACGACGAAGCTCGGCATCGAGGCCGACCTGACCTCGGTCAAGCTCGACAACATCCTGCCCGGCTGGGTCAAGCTGCCGGGCAGAGCGGGCAAGGCCAGCTTCAAGGTGGTGCCGACGGCGCAATCGACGCGTCTGGAGGACATCGTCATCGAAGGCGGCGGCGCCTCGATCAAGGGGGCGCTCGAGGTCGATCCGAACGGCGACCTCATGAACGCGAACTTCCCGACCTACGCGCCGTCCGACGGCGACAAGGCGTCGCTGAAGGTGGAGCGCGGCCAGGACGGCGTGATCAAGGGCACGATGCGCGGCGACGTATTCGACGGCCGCGGTTTCCTGAAATCGGCAATCTCAGGCAGTTCCAAGGACGATGCCAAGAGCAAGACGAAGAACGTCGATTTCGACATGGACGTGAAGCTCGGCGCCGTCATGGGATTCAATGGCGAGGCGATGCGCAGCGTTGAGGCCAAGATGTCGCGGCGCAATGGTGCGGTCAAAGCCTTCACGCTGAGCGGCAGGATCGGAAAAGACACGCCTGTGGCAGCCGATTTGCGCGGAGGCCGCGCCCAGGGCAACCGCGAGGTGATCTATCTCCAGACCAGCGATGCCGGCGCGCTCCTGCGCTTCACCGACACCACCAACAAGGTCTTCGGCGGCCAGATGGTGGTGGCGATGGAGCCGCCGACGTCAGAGCCTACGACCAGGGAAGGCCTGATCAACGTGCGCGACTTCTCGGTCAAGGGCATGGATCAGCTCGATCGAGTCGCGGCAGGCGGTCCCAACGGTGCGCAGAGCGGCGTCGCCTTCACGGCGCTGCGAGCGGAGTTCACCCGGCAGAACGGCGCGCTCACGATCCGCGACGGCGTCGTCCAGGGGCCGATGATCGGCGGCACCATCGAAGGCTCGATCGACTATCCCGGCAACCAGGTCTGCATGAGCGGCACCTTCGTGCCGATGTACGGGCTCAACAATATCCCCGCTAAGATTCCACTCGTCGGCCTGTTGCTCGGCGGCGGTAGCAATGAAGGCGTGATCGGCGTCACGTATGAGGTCGTGGGCACGCCGGCCGCGCCGGTGATGCGCGTCAATCCGATCTCGGCGATGATGCCGGGTCTGTTCCGTAAGATCTTCGAGTTCAACACCGGCAAGCAGAACTCGCCGTTCGACGAGCAATTGCCGTCGGCACAATCCGGCGAGAGCCCGACCGGATCAGCAAGGCCGCTGTCGAGCGGCTGCAGCCTCGCGCGGCGATAGCCGCGGGCTACCCGCTTCACGTCTCCGAGAATGAATGCGGATGGTGGTTTGCGCGCGGCCATCCTTCGAGACGCCCGCTCCGCGGGCTCCTCAGGATGAGGTCCTGTTCCACGGATAAATCTTGGATCCTCATGGTGAGGAGCCCGCGGAGCGGGCGTCTCGAACCACGAGGCCCGTGCGCCGCCTTACGCCGCGCGCACGCCCGCGAGGAACGTCCCGACTTCGCCAGAGAGCTGCTCTGCCTGCTTGGAGAGGTTCGAGGCTGCGGCGAGCACCATGCCTGCGGCATTGCCGGTCTCGTTCGCTGCCGTGCTGACGCCGCCGATATTGGTGGTGACCTCCTGGGTCGCCTCGGCCGTCTGCGAGACACTGCGGGCGATCTCGGCGGTGGCGGCGCCTTGCTCCTCGATCGCGGTGCCGATCGAGGTGGCGATCCGGCTGACCTCTTCGATGGTGGCGGTGATGCCACCGATGGCGTCCACCGCTTCCTTGGTCGCGCCCTGGATCTGGGCGATCTTGTCGCCGATCTCGCGGGTGGCTTCCGCGGTCTGGCTCGCCAGCGACTTCACCTCCGAAGCGACGACAGCAAAGCCGCGGCCGGCTTCACCGGCGCGTGCGGCCTCGATAGTGGCGTTGAGCGCGAGCAGGTTGGTCTGCGCCGCGATGCTGGAAATCAGCTCGGCGACATGCTCGATCTGCTGGGCGCCGTCCGAGAGCGCGCGGACGATGGTGTCGGTGCGGCGCGCGCTGTCCACGGCGCGGCCGGTGACCACGGCGGACTGCGCGACCTGACGGCTGATCTCGGTGATGGAGGAGGAGAGCTCCTCGGCGGCGGCCGCGACCGTCTGGACGCGCTGGCTGGCTTCGGTGGCGGCCGAGCCGACGACGGCGGCGCGGCGGTTGGTCCCTTCCGCGGTCGACGACATCGACTTGGCGGTGACCTCCAGCTCGCCGGAGCCCGAGGCCATCAGGCCGACGAGCTGGCCGACGGAGGCATCGAACCGGTCGGCAAGCGAGATCAGCGCGTCGCGCTTCTCCTGTTCGCTGCGGGACTTGGTGGCGACCTGCTCGGCCTCCAGCTTGCGCGCCGTCAAGGCGGTCTGCCTGAGCACTTCGAGGGTCTCCGCCATGCGGCCGATCTCGTCGCCGCGACCGGTCTCCTCGACCGCCGTGTCGATCGCGCCTTCGGAAATGGCCTGCATGCGGTTCTTCTGGCGGTCGAGCGCGCCGAGCACGTCCCGGGCGATCAGCCAGGACAGGGTCGCCATCAGCAGCATCAGGCCGATGCCGATCGCCCCCAGCTCCAGCGTCAAGGCTCGCACGTCGGCGTCGATGTCGTCCACATAGAGGCCGTAGCTGATCGTCGCGTTCCAGGGCGCGAATTTGCGCGCGAACACGGTCTTGCGGACGGGCTCCGTCTGCCCGGGACGGGGATAGAGATATGAGGTTACGCCACCCTGTGTGGTCTCGGCGCCGGCCTTGATAATGGCGTCGGCAATCAGGACGCCATTGGAGTCCTTCGCACCGGTGATCTTGCCTTCGAGCTGCTGGTTGGCGCCGTTGACGATGAGGGACGTATCGGCGTTGTAGACCACCGGATAGCCTTGGCCGCCATTGAAGCTCATGCGGCGACCGCGCTGGTGGAACTGGATTTTCGCTTCGGCCTGCGTCAGCTTGCCGGCGCCGACTTCCTCTTCAAGTGATTGGGCGAAGTTGTGGAGCATATCGACCGCGGTCCGCATCTGCTGGACACGGTCCTCCAGCATGCGGCTCTTGCTGAGCACGGACGACACCCCGATGATGGCCGTGACCGTGAGTGCCGAAAGACAGACCATGCTGGCGAGCTTGGTGCGGATCTTGAGGTGACTCAGCAGCTTCATCACGGCCTCGACGGAATGATTATTGTTGCTCGCGTCGGTAGCATGAAATTCTTACCAATCATGAATGGACGCGTGCGACGGCTGCCGCGCAAGCGGCGTCCGCGAGCTGCATGCGCAAACATCCATGCGGAAATGCGCCGCGTGGGCGCATGGCAAGTCAACTGGGAGAAAGATTGTGTGGGTCTTCAGTCCCGACCGAATCCGGTGGGAGCGGACATGAACCGATTCGTCCACCGCCTCATCATGTCGATGCTGCTGGTCGCGGTCCTCGTCCTCGTCTGGAACGTGCTGGGCTCGCGCTGAGATGGCACCCGTAAATGTACGGGTGCCATCTCTTTATTCGCGGATCAATTGCTGACGCCTCAGCGCCGCGCGAACGCGCCGCCGGTTGTGCCGCTAGTCCTTGCCCATCGCCGCATCGGCGCTGACCGAGCCGCCGCCGGCTGCCGAGAGGTAGAGGCAGGCGAAGCAGAACAGGATCGCCGCGGTGCCACCATTGAGCAGCGGCAGGAACACCGGCGTTTCGCCCTTGAACATGTGCCCCATGAAATAGGCGAAGGCCATCTCACCCGAGAGGATGAATGCCGCGAGGCGGGTGAACAGGCCGATCATCAGCAGCGCGCCAAGCACGAGCTCAAGCGTACCGGCTGCGTAGATAATCGGCGGGATGTTTGCGAAGTAGGGAAGCACCGGAAACTTGAACAGCTTGGCGATGCCGTACTGGAACAGCAGCAGGCCGGTGACGAAACGAAACAGGCTCAAGAGAACCGGTTGAAAGCGAACGAGATAGGGAAAGTTCATTGGTTTGTGCCCTCCATCCAATGCTGCGACTAGGACCGCATTCAGTTCTGCGCTGCAAGCCGCCCAAGGGCAATTTGCGCTGACATTTTTGTCATGTCGGACAAAACACCGCGGGAGGGACTTTCAGCCGCGCGCCATCCACATCTTTTGCAGCTGTTCGCGCCGTGCCCATCCGTAATTTCCCGGTGACGCGAATGCCCGCAGGTTACCTCTGAGACACCTACCGCCGCAAGGCGGGCACGACCAGGAACGGGATCATCCCGAGCACCACGCTCGCAAGCGCGAAGGCGAGCAGCGCGTTGTAGCCGTGGGTCGCGTCGTGGATCAGGCCGCCGCTCCAGGAGCCGAACGCCGAGCCGAGTCCGCTGCCGATCGAGATGGTGCCGTAGATGGTGCCGACGCGCTTGCCCCCGAAGATCTTCATCGCGGTCGCCGTGATCAGCGGTCCACGTGAGCCCATCATGCTGCCGAAGCAGACCACGAATCCGGTGAGCAGGAGGAGATTGGCGGAGTATTGCAACAGCCACAGCAGGAAGATGCCGAGGATCGAGATCGCGTAGCTGAGCAGCACCGACGGCCGGCGTCCGATCAGGCCGTCGAGCGCTGACACGCCGAGCATGCCGAACACCAGGACGACGCCGGAGAAGCCCCAGGCCGTCGCGGCCTGCAGCGGCGGAAAGCCGGCATCGATCAGATAGGCCACGATCTGGGCGGCGATCGCGTACATGCCGACCGCGGTGAAGAAGAAGGTCGAGAACAGCGCCCAGAAGGCGTGATGGCGCATCGCGCTCGGAAGGGTCCAGCCGTGATCGACGAAATCGGGATCGGTCTTCTTGGCGATATGCGGCGAGCCCGAGGCGAACAGCCGCCATGGCAGCAGCATCAGCGGCACCAGCAGGCCGAGCGCGGCGAAGCCGAACAGCTGGTAGGTTTCGCGCCAGCCGAGATGATCGATCAAAAGCTGCGAGGCCGGCAGCAGCGCCAGCACGCCGCCCCCCATGGCCGAGTAGACCACCGCCATCGCGGTCGGCAGCTTTGGGCCGAACCAGCGGCCGAGCAGGATCGAGTTCGGCACATTGCCGATGAAGGCGACGCCGATGCCGACGCAGAGTCCGATCGAGAGCTGGAATTGCCAGAGTGACTGCGCGTGGCTTGCGATCAGGAAGGCCGAGCCGAGCAGCAACAGCCCGAGTGCATAGACGATGCGCGGTCCGGAATGATCGAACAGGCGCCCGACCAATGGCGCCATCAGTCCGCTGACGAGCCAGGTCAGCGAATAGATCGAGACCACCTGGGCGCGATCCCAGCCAAAGTTTTCCGAGATCGGCTTCAGGAAGACGGTGAAGCTTTCGCTGAGGCCGCGGCCGAGCACGGCAAGTGTGAAGCAGAGCGCGAGCACCACCAGCGCGGTGCGCACGACGCCCTGCGGCGTCGCCGTGACGCGTTCCCGGGTCGTTTGCTTGGACTGTTCCTCTAGCGTGTTCTGGTCCATTGCCGATCAGGGAGCGCGCTTCAGCGCGCCCTGACAAGCAGCGAAAAGCTCATACGCCTATGCAGGCCTGAGGAGGATGTGCTTCTTCTTGCCGAACGACAGTTTGACCACGCCTTCCGGCGTCAGGTTGGCCGCCGACAACGCCATCTTCTCGTCCGTGACAGGCTCGTCATTGACGCGCAGGCCGCCGCCCTTGATCTGGCGCCGTGCTTCGCCATTGGAGGCAACGAGGCCCGCCTTGACGAAGGCATTGAGCACGCCGAGGCCGGCGTCGAACTCGCCGCGCGGAATTTCCACGGTCGGGAGACTCTCGGCCAGCGCGCCTTCCTCGAAGGTGCGGCGCGCGGTCTCGGCCGCCTCGTTCGCGGCGTCGCGGCCATGCAGGAGCGCGGTCGCCTCGGTGGCGAGTACCTTCTTGGCCTCGTTGATCTCGGAGCCTCCGAGCGCCTCGAGCTTCCTGATCTCGCTCATCGGCAGCGTCGTGAACAGCTTGAGGAATTTGCCGACGTCGGCATCCTCGGTGTTGCGCCAGTACTGCCAGAAATCATACGGCGAGAATTGGTCGGCGTTGAGCCAGACCGCGCCTTGCGCGGTCTTGCCCATCTTGACCCCCGATGCCGTCGTCAGCAGCGGCGTCGTCAGCGCGAACAGCTGATGGGTGCCCATGCGGCGGCCGAGATCGACGCCCATGATGATGTTGCCCCACTGGTCGGAGCCGCCCATCTGCAAGTTGCAGCCGGTCCGCCTGGCGAGTTCGACATAGTCGTAGGCCTGGCAGATCATGTAGTTGAACTCGATGAAGCTCATCTCCTGCTCGCGTTCGAGGCGCAGGCGCACGGAGTCCATGGTCAGCATACGGTTGACCGAGAAGTGCCGGCCGACGTCGCGCAGCATCTCGATGTAGTTGAGCTTTGTCAGCCACTCGGCATTGTCGAGCATGATGGCGTCGCTCTTGCCGTCGCCATAACGCAGCACTTTTGCGAACACGCCGCGGATCGATTCCTTGTTGGCCTCGATCTCGGCGACAGAGCGGATTGCACGCGTCTCGTCCTTGCCGGAGGGATCGCCGACCATGGTGGTGCCGCCGCCCATCAGGGTGATCGGCTTGTTGCCGGACTGCTGCAGCCAGTGCAGCATCATCATGGTCAGGTAGTTGCCGATATGCAGCGAGCGGGCGGTGCAATCGTAGCCGACATAGCCGGTCACCTCGCCCTTGGCGGCGAGTGCGTCCAGCCCCTCGAAATCGGAGCACTGATGGACGAATCCACGTTCCTGCAGCGTGTTGAGGAAATCCGATTTGAATGCAGTCATTTGTCGGCGCGCCTGACAATTCTTGGTTTACTGTTTTGGGAGCAATTTAAGGGTCTTCTATGGGAACTCGATTGCTGCCCGCCACTTTGGCCTGTGGCATTATAAGATGTGTCCCTCTGGCACAAGATCGGCATGCCGGAAGGGTCTCTTGAGGACGCTGATCCATGATGTTGACGGCACTCGGTTTGATGAGCGGCACCTCGCTGGACGGGGTGGATGTTGCGCTGATCGAAACCGACGGAAAGCAGGTGAAGGCGTTCGGGCCGTCCGGCTACCGGCCGTATAGCCCGGCGGAGCGCAACCTGCTGCGCCAGGCGCTGAGCGAGGCGGTGCACCTGCCGCAGCGCGATGCCCGGCCGGGGATTTTGGCCGAGGCCGAGCGCGCGGTGACCCAGGCGCATGCTGAGGCGGTCGCCGCCTTTGTCGCCCAGAATCGGATGAGGCCGGAAGACATCGACATCGTCGGCTTCCACGGCCAGACCGTGCTGCATCGCCCCGAGAAACGGCTGACGGTGCAGATCGGCGATGCGCCGGCGCTGGCCAAGGCGATCCACATCCCCGTGATGCATGATTTCCGCGCCGCCGACGTCGAAGCTGGCGGGCAGGGCGCGCCATTCGTGCCGGTCTACCACCGGGCGCTCGTCCAGTCGCTGGAGCGCGAAGGGCCGATCGTTGTCGTCAATATCGGCGGCGTCTCCAACATCACCTATATCGACGGCAACGACACGCTGATCGCCTGCGATACCGGGCCCGGCAACGCGCTGCTCGACGATTTCATGTACCGCACCATGAACCAGGCGTTCGACGCGGACGGAAAGTTCGCCGCCCTCGGCAAGGCGGACGAAGCCTGGATCGCGCGGGCGCTGGAGTTGCCGTTCTTCGCAAGCCCGCCGCCGAAATCGCTCGACCGCAACGATTTTGCCGCACTAAAGCTCGGCGAGGTGCAGCCGGCCGACGGCGCCGCGACTCTGACCGCCTTCACCGCGGCGGCCATCGCCCGCATCATCCCGCTGCTGCCACGCAGGCCGCGAAGCTGGATCGTCTGCGGCGGTGGCGCCCGCAACCGGACCATGCTCCAGATGCTGCGGGAGCGCGTTGGGTCCGCCACTGTCGAGGCCGCCGAGGCAGTCGGCTGGGCCTCCGACGCCATCGAGGCGCAGGCCTTCGGCTTCCTTGCCGCGCGCGGCCTGAAGGGCCTGCCGCTGTCGTATCCCGCGACCACGGGCGTGCCAATGCCAATGACGGGCGGGGTGATCGCGCGGCCTTGAGGTGATCCCCAGATCGATACCGGTCGATGCAAATGCATTGAACTTGACGAATGCATGCAAATGCATCTATCTTGGATGCAGTTGCATCCAACTGCCGGGATCTTTGCCATGACCGCTTCACTCAGACTGATCAGCCACAAGCTTTGTCCATACGTGCAGCGCGCGGTGATCGCGCTCAAGGAGAAGGGCGTTCCGTTCGAGCGGGTCGACATCGATCTCGCCAACAAGCCGGACTGGTTTCTCAAACTGTCGCCGCTTGGCAAAGTGCCGGTGCTGGTCGTGACGACCGACAAGGGCGAGGTCGCGCTGTTCGAGAGCAACGTGATCTGCGAGTACATCGAGGAGACGCAAGGCGGTGTGAAGCTGCATCCGGCGGATGCCTTGAAGCGTGCCGAGCACCGGGCGTGGATGGAGTTTGGTTCAGCAGTGCTCGGCGATCTCTGGGGCCTGGAGACCACGACCGATCCGGCGACGTTCGAGAGCAAGCGCCAGGCGCTCGTTGCAAAATTCGCGCGGGTCGAGGCGGCGCTCGGCGCCGGTCCTTATTTTGCCGGCGAAGCGTTCAGTTTGGTCGACGCAGTGTTCGCGCCCGTCTTCCGCTATTTCGATCTGTTCGACGAGCTGACCGAGCACGGCATTTTCCGCGATGTGCCGAAGGTCCGCGCATGGCGCGCCGAACTGGCGAAGCGTCCGAGCGTCCGCACCGCGGTCGGCGCGGACTATCCGCAATTGCTGCGCGCCTTCCTGGTGCGGCATGACGCGCATCTGCTCAAGCTCGCGGCTTGAGCCCTCGCCGATGTCGCAATCCATGGCCTGGCTGATGCTGGTGGTCGCCGGCGTGCTTGATGTCGGCTGGGCGATCTCGATGAAATACGCGGAGGGCTACACGCGTGTGAGCTGGAGTATCGTCTCGCTGGTGCTGCTCGCCGCCTTTGTGTTCCTGCTCGGACGCGCCTTGAAGGTGCTCGAGGTCGGCGTCGCCTATTCGGTGTGGACGGGCATTGGCGCCGCCGGCACCTTCATCATGGGCGTCGTGCTATTCGGCGAGACCCTGAGCGCGATGAAGATCGCGGGGATCGTGCTGGTGCTGACGGGGATCGCGGCGCTCAAGCTGGCCTAGAGCTCTGCGGCCATTTTCGCGAGCGTCGCGATCGTGTTCATGTTGCGCGCGGTGCCGGTCTTGGCGGCGGGGATGACCAGCTTCGACGTGCCCATGCCGTCGCCGTAATGCACGTAGATCTCGCGGTGGCCGAGGCGGACCTCCTCCTTGTTCTGGCCGCGAATGCCGGCGAGCGCATCCGCCGGCGGCGCGTTGTCGAGGAAGATCGCGACGGTGCGGTTGGGCGCGGCCTTTGGAAACGGATTATCGGCCAAGACCCGCGCCATCTCGGTGGCGCTGCGCACGAGCACGCCGACCGGCGCGCCGGCATAGGCGTGCAACCGCTTTTCGAGTGCGGTCTTGATCGCAGATTGCGACTTGCGGCTTGTGAAGACGACGTTGCCGCTTGCAATATAGGTGCGCACAGCGGCGTAGCCGAGCTCCTCGCAAATGGCCTTGAGTTCGCTCATCGGCAGTTTGCCGGTGCCGCCGACATTCACGGCACGCAGCAATGCGATGAACGCGCCCACGGAAAGCTCAGCGCACGTTGGCGAGGCGCATGTCGAGATAGGCGGTGATGGTTTCCATCAGCGGCTCGAGCTTGGCGTCGAAGAAGTGGTTGGCGCCGGGGATGACCTGCTGGTCGATCACGATGCCCTTTTGCGTCTTCAGCTTCTCGACCAGCGTGTTGACGTCCTTGGGCGGCACCACCGCGTCCTTCTCGCCATGCACGATCAGGCCAGAGGACGGGCAGGGCGCGAGGAACGAGAAGTCGTAGAGGTTGGCGGGCGGCGCGATCGAGATGAAGCCCTCGACCTCCGGGCGGCGCATCAGCAACTGCATGCCGATCCAGGCGCCGAAGGAGAAGCCGGCAACCCAGCAGGCGCGCGCTTCGGGATTGATGGTCTGCGCCCAGTCGAGCGCCGCGGCCGCGTCCGACAATTCGCCAGTGCCGTGGTCGAACGAGCCCTGGCTGCGGCCGACGCCGCGGAAATTGAACCGCAGCACGGAGAAGCCGCGATGCGCGAACGCATAGTAGCACTGGTAGATGATCTGATGATTCATCGTGCCGTGGAACTGCGGATGCGGATGCAGGACCATCGCGATCGGCGCGTTCTTCTGCTTGGCCGGATGGTAGCGGCCTTCGAGACGGCCGGCGGGGCCGGTGAAAATAACTTCAGGCATGATGATCTCTTGATTGATCCCTTGAAGACGCTCTTCAACAATCAACCGATTGTGCGGATTTCATCGGCTGCTGGGCCGATCAAGCCGCGAATGGAAGGGTGGAGCGGCGCCCTCGGATGATGCGCGAGCGGCGCGCGGCGAACTGACGCGCGCGTTCTAACATGAGGCGAGGGTCAAAAAGCAAGCATCTTGAACATCCCGCAATCGGCTCAAGATGTTAGCGTCATGGCCGTTCCGTCGCGCGATGGGGAATCCGGAATCGAGATTGCCAAGTGCTCCAGGGGAGCCCATGTCGGGTACCAGCGCTGGCGCAACAACCACGATCGCAGGTAATATAGTAGTCTATGCCGAGCCGCATCTATCTCGACTGGAATGCGACCACGCCGCTTCGTCCCGAGGCCCGAAGCGCAATGCTCGCAGCCTCCGAGCTCATCGGCAATCCCTCCTCGGTTCATGCCGAGGGGCGCGAGGCGCGACGGCTTGTCGAGGACGCGCGGGCCCTGCTTGCGACCTCCGTCGGCGCGTTGCCGCGGAACGTGGTTTTCACCTCCGCGGGAACCGAAGCCAACGCGCTGGCGCTGTCGCCGGGCCTTCGAGGGCCTTCTGGCGGGCCTGTTGAGCGGCTCCTAGTCTCGGCGGTCGAGCATGCGTCGGTGCTGGCGGGCGGCCGGTTCCCGGCCGATAGGATCGGTCAGGTCAGGGTTACGCGCTCCGGCGTGATCGACCTCGACGATTTGAAGGCGCTGCTCGGCGACGGCCCGCCGGCGCTGGTCTCCATCATGGCGGCCAACAATGAGACGGGCGCGCTGCAGCCTATCGCCGAGGCCGCGGCAATCGTTCACGCGGCTGGCGGCCTCCTGCACGTCGATGCAATCCAGGCGTTTGGAAAAATCCCTTTCGATATCAAAGCTATCGGCGCAGACCTTGCGACCTTTTCTGCACACAAGATCGGCGGTCCCAAGGGTGTTGGCGCGCTGGTCGCGGCCGAGGGCGTGGCCGGGCTTGAGCCGTTGCTGCGGGGCGGCGGGCAGGAGATGAACCGGCGCGCGGGAACCGAGAATGTCGCCGGCATTGCCGGCTTCGGGGCAGCGGTGCGGGTCGCCCTTCAGGCTTTGTCGGAGGATGCAGCGCGGATGGCAAGTCTCAGAGATCGCTTGGAAAATGGTATTCGCTCCATGGCCGGCGCAACGGTCTTCTCAAGTGACGTCAAGCGGTTGCCAAATACCGTTCTGTTCACCGCCCCCGGCCTTAAGGCCGAGACCGCGGTGATCGGCTTCGACCTCGAAGGCGTCGCCGTGTCCTCAGGCTCTGCCTGTTCCTCGGGCAAGGTTCAGCCGTCCCACGTGTTGTCGGCAATGGGGTATGATCCGACCGTCGCCCAAGGAGCGGTGCGTCTTAGTCTGGGCTGGTCCACGGAGCCGGATGACATCAACAGGGCGTTAGAGGCTTGGCGAAAGCTCGGTAATACCCTACTTAAGGGATAAGCGATGAAACACGGCTTGAACGGTTCTAAGCGCGTGCTTCCCGCCAAGAAACATCGTAATAGTCGTCCGAGTTTGATGATCCACCGCGGTCCTTGAAACCGCGAGCGGAGGATAGAATGCCAGCCGTGCAAGAGACGGTCGAGCGCGTGAAGCGCATCGACGTCGATCAGTATCGTTATGGGTTTGAGACCCTGATCGAGTCCGACAAGGCCCCAAAGGGGCTGTCGGAAGAGACCGTCAAGTTCATCTCCGAGAAGAAGAACGAACCCGCCTGGATGCTCCAGTGGCGGCTCGAAGCCTATCGGCGCTGGCTAACCATGACCGAGCCGACCTGGGCGCGCGTCGATTATCCCAAGATCGACTTCCAGGACCTCTATTATTATTCGGCGCCGAAGCCGAAGAAGACGATCACCTCGCTCGACGAGATCGATCCAGAGATTCTGAAGACCTACGAGAAGCTCGGCATTCCCTTGCGGGAAGTCGCCATGCTCGAAGGCGTCGAGCCGAAGCCCGGCGAGGAAGATCCCACGCGTCGCAAGATCGCGGTCGATGCCGTCTTCGATTCGGTTTCGGTTGCGACCACCTTTAAGGCGGAGCTGAAGAAGGCCGGCGTGATCTTCATGCCGATCTCGGAGGCGATCCGCGAGCATCCCGAGCTGGTGCAGAAATATCTGGGATCCGTGGTGCCGACCTCGGACAATTTCTACGCGACGCTGAACTCGGCGGTGTTTTCGGACGGTTCGTTCGTCTACGTGCCGCCGGGCGTGCGCTGCCCGATGGAGCTGTCGACGTACTTCCGCATCAACGAGCGCAACACCGGCCAGTTCGAGCGCACGCTGATCATCGCCGACAAGGGCTCCTACGTCTCCTATCTCGAGGGCTGCACCGCGCCGCAGCGCGACGAGAACCAACTGCACGCAGCCGTGGTCGAGCTCGTCACGCATGACGACGCCGAGATCAAATATTCGACGGTGCAGAACTGGTATCCCGGCAATTCGGAAGGCAAGGGCGGCATCTACAATTTCGTCACCAAGCGTGGCGATTGCCGCGGCAACAATTCCAAGATCTCCTGGACCCAGGTCGAGACCGGTTCGGCGATCACCTGGAAATATCCGAGCTGCATCCTGCGCGGCGACAATTCGCGTGGCGAATTCTACTCGATCGCGATCTCGAACGGCTATCAGCAGGTCGACTCGGGCACCAAGATGATCCATCTCGGCAAGAACACGTCGAGCCGGATCATCTCCAAGGGCATCGCCGCCGGCAAGTCGCAGAACACCTATCGCGGCCTCGTCACGGCGCATCGTAAGGCGACCGGCGCGCGCAACTTCACCGCCTGCGATTCGCTGTTGATCGGCGACAAATGCGGCGCGCACACCGTTCCCTACATCGAAGCCAAGAACTCGTCGGCGACGTTCGAGCACGAGGCCACCACGTCGAAGATCTCCGAGGACGTGCTGTTCTACTGCATCCAGCGCGGCCTCACGCAGGAGGAGGCGGTCGGCCTCGTGGTCAACGGCTTCGTCAAGGACGTGCTGCAGCAACTGCCGATGGAGTTCGCGGTGGAAGCGCAGAAGCTGATCTCGATCTCGCTTGAAGGATCGGTCGGCTAGCGCCGACCTCATCCTGAGGAGGCCGCGTAAGCGGCCGTCTCGAAGGATGGATACGAAAAGATTGTTGGCCTTAATCCTTCGAGACGCGCCTGCGGCGCTCCTCAGGATGAGGAGATAGATGGAAACAAGATATGGCTTTGCTCGAAGTGAAAGACCTCAAGGTTCGTGTTGAGGAACGTGAGATCCTCCACGGGCTGACGCTGACCGTGAACGAGGGCGAGATCCACGCGATCATGGGGCCGAACGGCTCCGGCAAGTCGACGCTGTCCCACGTCATCGCCGGCAAGCCGGGTTACGAGGTGACCGACGGCGAGATCCTGTTCAAGGGCGAAGATTTGCTCGCGATGGCCCCCAACGAGCGCGCCGCCAAGGGCGTGTTCCTGGCGTTCCAGTATCCGGTCGAGATCCCCGGCGTCTCCACCATGAATTTCCTGCGTACCGCGCTGAACGCGCAGCGCAAGGCGCGCGGCGAGAGCGAATATTCGACGCCCGACTTTTTGAAGAAAGTCCGCGAAGTCTCGAAGTCGCTGAACATCCCGCAGGACATGCTCAAGCGCGGCGTCAATGTCGGTTTTTCCGGCGGCGAGAAGAAGCGCAACGAGGTGCTGCAGATGGCGCTGTTTGAGCCGAGCCTGTGCATCCTCGACGAGATGGATTCCGGCCTCGACATCGACGCGTTGCGCATTGCGGCCGATGGTGTCAACGCGCTGCATTCGCCCAAGCGCGCGATGGTCGTTATCACCCACTATCAGCGGTTGCTGAACTACATCGTCCCCGACATCGTGCACGTGATGTCGAAGGGCCGTGTCGTGAAGAGCGGCGGCAAGGAACTGGCGCTGGAGTTGGAAGCGTCCGGCTACGCCCAGTTCGAGGACGCCGCGTAAGGAATTTTGCGATGAACGTTGCTGTGGCAAAGACCGGAAATGGCCGCGCGGTGAGCGATCTCTTCGCCAGCGCCGCAGGCCGTCTGCCGGGTTCGCCTTCCGTGATCGCGGTGCGTCGCGAGGCGTTCGAGACCTATGAGCGTCTCGGCCTGCCGCACCGCCGGATCGAGGAATGGAAATACACCGATCTGCGCGCGCTGGTCGGCGAGGTGCTGCCGCTGGCGGCTGCACCCGATGCGGCTGCGTTGAAGCGTGCCGCGGACGCCGTGAAGGCGCATGCGATCGCGGGCGCCCGCAAGCTGGTGCTGGTCGACGGCGTGTTCGCGGCCGATTTGTCGGACCTGAAGGCGCTTGGCTCCGAGGTGAGCGTCAAGACGTTGCGTGAGGTGCTGGAGAACAAGGCCAATCCCGCCGCCGCCGATCTCCTGCAGACCATTTCAAGCGACGCCGTGATCTCGCTCAATGCGGCGATGGCGACCGACGGCGTGGTGATCTCGGTCGCTGATGGCGCGCAGCCGTCCGCCCCGGTCCAACTTATTCATGTCGCGACCGCATCTTCGGCCTCGTCGTTCACGCGCTCGCATCTGCGTATCGGCAAGGGCGCCCGGGCGACGATCATCGAAAGCTTCGTCGCGGCTGGAAAGACGAGCGCCTATCAAGTCAACGACGCCGTCATCCTCTGGGTCGGCGACAACGCCGATGTCGCGCATATCCGCCTGATGGACGATTCGCCGGATGCGGTGAACATTACCTCGCAGTTCGTCACGGTCGGTGCGAACACGAAGCTCAATTTCTTCAACATGACCACCGGTGCTGCGGTCAGCCGCCTGCAAGGCTTCATCACGCTGGCGGGCGAGGGCAGCGAGCTCTCCGTTAACGGCGTGAACCTGTTGCAGAAGACCGAACATGGCGACACCACCCTGGTGGTCGACCACGCCGTGCCGAACTGCGTCAGCCGGGAAGTCTTCCGCGCCGTGATCGACGACCGTGCGCACTCGGTGTTTCAGGGCCGTATCATCGTTCGTCCCGACGCACAGAAGACCGACGGCAAGATGATGATCCGCGCGCTGCTGCTCTCGGACGAAGCGGAAGCCGACAACAAGCCCGAGCTCGAGATTTTCGCTGACAACGTCTCTTGCGGCCATGGCGCCACCGCCGGCGCGCTCGACGACAGCCTGCTGTTCTACCTGAAGGCGCGCGGCCTGCCGGAGAAGCAGGCCCAGGCGCTGCTGATCCAGGCTTTCGTCGGCGAGGCGATCGAGCAGATCGCCGACGATGATCTGCGCGAGCACGTGATCGGCATTGCCGAGCGCTGGCTGGAGCGGCGCCAATGAGCATGCATCCGGCAGTCAAGAACGGCTCTTACGACGTTGCGCGCGTGCGCGAAGATTTTCCGGCGCTGGCCATGCAGATCTACGGCAAGCCGCTGGTCTATCTCGATAACGCGGCTTCTGCACAGAAGCCGAGCGCCGTGCTCGATCGCATGACGCAGGCCTATACCTCCGAATACGCCAACGTGCATCGCGGCCTGCATTATCTCGCCAATGCCGCGACCGAGGCCTATGAGGGCGGCCGCATCAAGGTGGCGCAGTTCATTAACGCGCCGCGACCTGAGGAAGTGATCTTCACCCGCAACGCGACCGAGGCGATCAACCTCGTCGCCTCGTCCTGGGGCGAGCCGAACATCAAAGAAGGCGACGAGATCGTTATCTCGATCATGGAGCACCACTCCAACATCGTGCCCTGGCATTTTCTCAGAGAACGCCATGGTGCCGTGATCAAATGGGCCCCGGTCGACGACGAGGGCAATTTCCTCATCGACGAATTCGAAAAGCTGCTGACCTCGAAGACCAGGCTGGTCGCGATCACGCAGATGTCGAACGCGCTCGGCACCATCGTTCCGGTCAAGGACGTCGTGAAGATCGCCCATGCCCGCGGCATTCCCGTGCTGGTCGACGGCAGCCAGGGCGCGGTGCATATCCCAGTCGACGTCCAGGACCTCGGCTGCGACTTCTACGTCTTCACCGGCCACAAGGTCTACGGTCCGACCGGCATCGGCGTGCTCTGGGCCAAGTACGACCACCTGGTCGCGATGCGCCCGTTTAACGGCGGCGGCGAGATGATCCGCGAGGTCTCGCGCGACGTCGTCACCTACGGCGATCCCCCGCACAAATTCGAGGCCGGCACGCCGGCGATCGTCGAGGCGGTCGGGCTTGGCGCCGCCATCGACTACGTCAATTCGATCGGCAAGGAGCGCATCGCCGCGCACGAGCACGATCTCGTCACCTACGCCCAGGACAAGCTGCGCGAGATCAACTCGCTGCGGCTGATCGGGACGGCGCGGGGCAAGGGCCCGGTGATCTCCTTCGAGCTCAAGGGCGCGCACGCCCATGACGTCGCCACCGTGATCGACCGCCAGGGCATCGCGGTGCGCGCCGGCACCCATTGCGTGATGCCGCTTTTAGAGCGGTTCAACGTCACGGCCACATGCCGGGCGTCGTTCGGCATGTATAATACGCGAGAAGAAGTCGATCATCTGGCACAGGCGCTGTTGAAGGCGCGGGATTTGTTCGCATGAGTGACACGGCCGAAATCAAAGCCAATCCGATGGAAACCCAGTCGGCGCTGCCGCCTGAGGAGACCGAGCGTCTCACCACCGAGATCATCGCCGGGCTGAAGACCGTGTTCGACCCGGAAATCCCGGCTGACATCTACGAGCTCGGCCTGATCTACAAGGTCGAGATCAAGGACGATCGCTCGGTCGACGTGCAAATGACGCTGACGACGCCGAACTGCCCGGCTGCCGGCGAGCTGCCGACCATGGTCGAGAACGCGGTCGCCAGCGTTCCCGGCGTCGGCGTGGTCGACGTCAAGGTGGTCTGGGAGCCGGCCTGGACGCCGGAACGCATGAGCGACGAGGCCCGCCTCGTGCTCAACATGTGGTGACGCGTAACCCTGGCTTTAGATACTCGTTAGATCCTTGGCATTGAATTCGCTCGGCAACGGACCACATCATTGACATGACACAGATATCGTCGGGCTCGACACCAGCATCCACTCCGAAACCGCGGCGGCCGCGCCCACAAGTGATGCGGCTGACGGATGCTGCTGCCCAGCGCATCAACGAGCTGACCCAGCGCGCCGATTCCGAGATTGTGGGCCTGCGCGTCGGCGTCAAGAACGGCGGCTGCGCCGGCCAGTCCTACACGGTCGAATACGCCCATGATGTTCGCCCGACCGACGAGGTCGTCGAGGACAAGGGCGTCAAGATCCTGGTCGATCCGAAGGCCGTGCTGTTCCTGCTCGGTACCGAGATGGACTACAAGGCCGACAAGATGCAGGCCCAGTTCGTCTTCAACAACCCCAACCAGATCTCCGCCTGCGGCTGCGGCGAGTCGGTCGAGCTGCGCCCGGCGCAGATCGACGGGTAGTTTTTCCGTCATTGCGAGGAGCACTTGCGACGAAGCAATCCAGGCTGTCTCCGCGTCGACAGCCTGGATTGCTTCGCTTCGCTCGCAATGACGGCGGTGGTATGAACGCTGGGCTGCTCGCCCCGGGAAGCCTGCCATGAACCGCGAATTCCTGATCGACCTGTTCGCCGATTTCGGCCCCGTCGCCATCCGAAAAATGTTCTCCGGCTACGGCATCTCCGCCGACGGCGTCAATTTCGCGCTGGCCTTGCGCGCCGGCCTGTTTTTCCGCGCCGACGAGGTGACCATCCCGGATTTTGAAGCGGAAGGCTCGAAGCCGTTCCAATACGCGACCCGCGCCAAGACCGTGGTGGTGAACTCCTATTGGGAGCTGCCGGCTCGGCTGTTCGACGATTCCGAGGAGCTTTCGCAATGGGCGAGGGCCGCGCTCGCCGCCGCCCAGCGCGCCAAGGTGAAGAAGCGGCCCAAGCTCAAGAAGGCGGCGAAGAAGGTTGCGAAGAAGCCGCCGGCGAATAAACGAACAATCAAGAAGGCGGTTCGTAGGGTGGGCAAAGGCGCTTAGCGCCGTGCCCACCATCTTCCCGCGATTGCGACCTGTAATGGTGGGCACGCTTCGCTTTGCCTCACCCTACGACTTCACTCCACGGTCTTGGTCAGACCAACCCGCATGTCCGTGGCGGTGAAGACGCAGATGCCGTCGGCCAGCACGCGACCGTCGGCAATTCCGAGCACCAGCTTGCCGCGCCGGACCATCCTCATGGAGACTTCGTAGCGCACGCGTTGCGCGTTCGGCGTGACCTCGCCCGTGCACGCGACCTCGCCGACGCCGATGGCGCGGCCCTTGCCCGGGGAGCCCGACCATCCCAGCCAATAGCCGACCATCTGCCACATGGCATCCAGCCCCAGAGAGGCCGGCATCGTGGCATCGCCGCGATAGTGGCAATCGAAGAACCAATGGCCCGGCGCGATGTCGAGCTCGCCGACGATATGGCCCTTGCCGAACTCGCCGCCGTCCAGGCTGATCTCCGTGATGCGATCCATCATCAGCATCGGCGGCGCCGGTAATTGCGCATTGCCCGGGCCGAAATAGCCGCCCTCGCTCGATCTCAGCAGCTCATCCCTCGTGTAGGACGGTTGCGGCGTGTGAAAATCATGCGGGTTGGGCAAGACGACAAGTCCTCCGGATGCTCGCGGGCGGACCCCTCAAGGCGGCGAGAGAGATGTCGTTCGTCCGGTCAGAATGTCAAGCGCGGGTGGCGGTGCGTGGCTTCGGCGTCACGCCACCCGGTTGTGCGTCTCGACTGCGAATTCCGGATCGGCCTCGCAGATCACGCGGTTGCGGCCGTTGCGTTTGGCGGCGTAGAGGCAGGCATCCGCGCGTTCGATCAGCGCATCGGTGTCGTCGCCCGGCTTGAGCATGGAGACGCCGACCGAGATGGTGACGCGGCCGAGGATTTCGCCGGTGGACTTCTTTTTCAATTCCTTGGCCATCACCGCGCGGCGGATGTGATCGGCCACCGTGAGGGCCTGGCGCAGCGCGGTGTTGGGCAGCACGACCGCGAATTCCTCGCCGCCATAGCGGGCGGTGATGTCCTGGCCCTTGATGGTCTGCTTCAGCGACAGGCCGACCAGCCGCAGCACCTGGTCGCCGGTGAGATGACCGTAGGAATCGTTGAACGACTTGAAATGATCGATGTCGACCAGCAGCAGCGACAGCGGCTCACCGGAGGCGAGCGCGCCTTCCACGGCCATGTCGATCATGCGATCGAAATATTTGCGGTTGCCGAGCCCCGTCAGCGGATCGGTGAGGCTCTCTGCGCGGATCGCCTCCAGGCTCTGCTGGAGGTTGCTGATCTCGCTCTTCGACAGCGTCAGCCGGTCTTCCAGCGCCTTGTTGGTCTCGCGCATCTCGCGGGTCGAATGCAGCAGCGTCTCGACGATCGACTTGAGCTGCTCGCGGCTCTTGGCCGATGACAGCTTTTCGGTCGCGCCCGACAGGCTGGCATCGTAGGAGCCGGTCATCCCGAGCGCGTCGCCGAGGACCTTCATCACGTCGTCGATCTCGCCGATGACGCGCGCGCCGACCTTGTCGATGCGGTCGGTAGTCTTGATGTGGGAGAGGTAGGTCTCGTAGATCTGATCGAGATCGGCTTCGGTGAGCTTGCCGCTCCGCGCCAGCGTCTCGTTGATGATCTTGTTGAGTGGAGCGTTGTAGCCGGTGGCGTAGACGTACCAGATCTCGTAATTGCGGGGAATTGCCGTCTGCCGTAGCGATCGGATCTGACCGAGCGCTACCTCGGCGAACGCCATCGTGCGTTCGTGTTCGTCGAGCACCTTGACCACGGAACATACCCCACAGCGATCAGCGTGCCGGCGACCGCAGCAATACTTAAATTATGTTCGTAGGCTAACGGACGATCGTGAACGCCCCGTAAATATACGTCCACGAATGCATCCGAAAAAGTGCGCGCCAGCTTGGTTTCAACCAAAGCCGGGCGCGTATCGTGCTTCAGGCGCCGGCGGGGGAGCGAACCGGACGCAGCAGAAATGCCGGCAGATGCGAGTGGTCGCCCGGCTCGCTGTCGGCCTCGCGTTGGCGGCGCGGCTCGGGACGGCCGATCGACGGCACATGCGACGGATTGGCCTGCTGGCGCGCACCGTCACGCGGCTCGGATGCTGGCCTGGCTTCGCGCGGAGGTCTTGCCTCACGCGAAGGTCTGGCTTCACGCGAAGGTCTTGCTTCACGCGAAGGTCTTGCCTCGCGCGCGGGCTTTGCTTCGGAAGCGGGCCTTGCCTCGGGAACGGACCGTGCTTCGACAGAAGGCTGTGCCTCGCCACGTGGTTCGCGCGGCTCATGGCTGCGTTCGCGATCGCGACCGCGCTGCGGCTTGCCGCGTCCGCCGCGTGAACGTTCACGGCCGCGCTGCTCGCGCGGACGCTCGCTCGCATCGGATGCATCGGTGCGGACTTCGAAATCGCCTTCGGCGCGCGGAATGCTCTGGCCGATCAGCTTCTCGATCGCCACCATCGACTTCTGGTCGAGCGGCGTAACGAGCGAGATCGCCATGCCGGACCGGCCTGCGCGACCGGTGCGGCCGACGCGATGGACATAGTCGTCGGGATGGTGGGGAACGTCGAAATTGAAGACGTGGCTGACCTCGGGGATGTCGAGGCCGCGGGCGGCGACGTCGGACGCGACCAGGAGGGGCAGCTCGCCCTTGCGGAACTGCTCGAGTGCCGCCGTGCGGGCCGACTGGTCCATGTCGCCATGAAGCGCACCGACGCTGAAGCCGTGCTTTTGCAGCGATTTGTGAACGACGGCGACGTCGCGTTTGCGATTGCAGAAGATGATCGCGTTCTGGAGATCCTTGGCCTCGCGCAGCAGTCGGCGAAGCAGCTCGCGCTTCTCGTGCGCCTCGCGCCCGGCCGGGACCTGGCACTGCGTAACGGTGACAGCGGTCGTGGCAGGCTTCGATACCTCGACCTTCTGCGGATTGTGCAGGAAGGTTTCGGTGATGCGCCGGATCTCCGGCGGCATGGTCGCGGTGAAGAACAGGGTCTGCCGCGTGAACGGGACGAGCTTGCAGACGCGCTCGATGTCGGGAATGAAGCCCATGTCCAGCATGCGGTCGGCTTCGTCGATGACGAGCAGCTCGACGCCGGTGAGCAGCAGGCCGCCGCGCTCCGTGTGGTCGAGCAGGCGGCCGGGAGTTGCGATCAGCACGTCAACGCCGCGCGTCAGCTTGGCATCTTGGTCGCCGAAGGAAACGCCGCCGATCAGGAGGGCGACGTTGAGTTTCTGGCCCGCGCCGTAGCGGTCGAAGTTTTCCTTCACCTGCGCCGCGAGTTCGCGGGTCGGCTCGAGGATCAGGGTGCGCGGCATGCGCGCCCGGGCGCGGCCCTTTTCAAGAATGGTGAGCATCGGCAGCACGAAGGCCGCGGTCTTGCCGGTGCCGGTCTGGGCGATGCCGAGCACGTCCTTGCGAGCGAGGACGTGAGGGATCGCCTGTTCCTGAATGGGGGTGGGGGTGGTGTAACCGGTGGCCGCCACTGCGGCGAGGACTTTTTCGGATAGTCCGAGATGGGTAAAAGACATTGAGCCTCTGGTCGAAACCGCCGTTCGGAATCGAGGGTAATAAGGCTGTCGCGTTCCACCCCGAAACGGCGCGCTCTCAAAGAAGCTGGGGGTGCTGACTCACGCGAACAAAGCGCCAGGCTCAGGAATCGCTCTTCGATCTGAGCCGCGTCGCCACGGAACATAGGCGGGAATCGGCCAAAGTCAATGGAGCAGGCGCGGGAAGGCCCTAAAAAACCTGAGGTTTTCGCCCAAATAGCGGGCGAGGCTGCGGTTTTCCGCCCAATCCGGCGATCGGCCGGAGCTGTCCAAACGTCGGCTAACGCCCTTCCGAACCTTGGGCCCGGAAGTCGCCGGGGGCCATCCCGTAGGCGGCGTTGAAGACTCGGTAATAGGTCGCGAGGCTGTCGAAGCCGCAGGAGGTCGCGATGTCGGCGATCAACCGGTCCGGGGCTTCGCGCATCAAGCGGCGGCTCCGGTTCAGGCGTTCCTCCGTCACGGTTTGCGAGAAACTCTTGGCCGCGCTTTCGAACAGCATATGCAGGTGACGCACGGAGATGCCGAGCAGGTCGGCCACCATGGTCGGCGCCAGATTTGGGTCTTGCAGGTGGCGCGCGATCAGGCGCCGTGCGTGCGAGAGCCGGGCGGTCCGCAGCGCGGCCTGCCCGAGGCGGCCGCTGGACCGCAGGATGCCGCGCTCGATCAACGCCAGATGGGCTAAAGCCTGGACGAGGGAAGCGGCATCGGCGGCGCCGTCGTCACCTGCGGCAACCGCACCGAGATCGGCGAAGCAGGCGCCAAGCAGGGGCGCCAGGGTGGAATCGTCGAACGTCCGGGGCGCAAGCTCGCGCATGCGCTTGTCCTGCGTGGAGAGGCCGATCACGGGAATCTTCAGGATCCGCAGGTGGAAGCCTCCTGCGCCGAGGGGCGTCGTGCGATAGGGCAGGTCCGTATGGCTGGTGGCGAAGCTGCCATTGGCGATCGTGAAATCGCTGCCGCGCATGCCGCCGAACCAGCCGCCGCTGCCAAGCTGCTGATAGACGCAGATGCTGTCGCCCGGCGCGTGAGCGATGTCGGTCATGCTGCGCTCGACATTGTAGTGCGAGGCCTTCAGCTCGACGAGGCCCGCTCCGCCAAGCTGACGCAGCGAGAATTCGCCGAAGAAGTCGGCGCGGCGTTCGCGCTCGAGTTCGGCGGTGACGCCGAACAGGCCCTTGGCGCGCACCTCGCGCCAAAAGTCGAAGCGATCGTGCGGCTCGACCTCGTCGGTGCACCAGCGATACACGGCGGCCCCTCGCTTCCAGCGGAATTGCCCACAAGAATTGATTGAGAAAAAGCAGATTCCAGCGGGATCTGCCATAGGCTAGACGACAGAACCTGAGTCCTCAGGGCTGTTGAACCAGCGCTATGGCTGGGCCGACTATCACATCAACGACGCGGTTCCCATGAACCGCTGTTCGAAGGAACCGGCGTGGGCTGTTCTTGAGGGATTTTCGATGACGCGTCGGCTTTTCAGAGTACTGGCAGCGCTTGGCCTCGCGGCCGGCCTCAGCGGTTTCGCGCTTCCCGCCTGTGCCGAGAAGCGCGTTGCGCTCGTCGTCGGCAACAACGACTACAGGAATGTTCCGAAACTGCTCAAGGCGGTCAACGACGCCCGCACCATGGGCGATACGCTAAAGCAGCTCGGCTTCTCGGTGATGGTCGCCGAAAACCAGAGCCGGCAGCAATTTTCGGAGACGCTGCTCGCGTTCGATCGGACGATCGAGCCCGGCGACACCGCGTTCTTCTTCTATGCCGGCCACGGCTTCGAAATCGCAGGCCAGAACTACCTGCTGCCGACGGACGTGCCGGCGGCCACGGAAGGGCAGGAAGAGCTGGTGCGTGACGCCTCCATCCTGGCCGATCGCATCGTCGAGCGCCTCCAGAACAAGAAGGCGCGAACCTCGATCCTGGTGTTCGACGCCTGCCGCAACAACCCGTTCGAGCGCAAGGGTACCCGCGCCGTCGCCGGTGGCGGCGGGCTTGCCTCGATGGTGCAGCTGCCCGAAGGCGTGTTCTCGGTCTTCTCCGCGGGCCCGCGCCAGACCGCGCTCGACCGTCTCTCCAATGACGACGCCAATCCCAATTCGGTGTTTACGCGCACCTTCGCCAAGGAACTGCTCCAGCCCGGCGAGAACCTGGTGCAAGTGGCGCAGCGTACGCGCCGTCTCGTCAGCGAGATGGCCGACACCGTCAAGCACAGGCAAGTGCCGGTCTATTTCGATCAGATGGTCGATGACGTCTTCCTCGGCGGCGTCGCGAAGGATGCCGCCGCGCGCCCGGCCGATCCGCCGGCGCAGAAGCTCGCGGCGCTGCCACCGGTCTCGGTGCCGCGCGTGCCGAAGGAGGAGACCACCAACGCGCCGATCGCGAGCTTCTCGCGCCACAATGGCGGCTGGAGCGTGGTGTTCTCCTTTGCCGATCCGACCCTCGGCGTTTCCTGGCGCATGGCCGGCAATGGCGACTTCCGCGAAACCGGCTTCATCGATACGCTCGACCCGCGCACGCGCAAGAGAATGCCGAACCCGTCGATCGAATTGCCGCCGGACGCGCAAGCCGGCACCATCGAGGTCCGCTATGTCGACCAGTCCGGTGACATGCAGGGCCCGTTCCCGATCAGGTTCAATCCCGAAGCCGCGCTGATCCGCGACCAGCGCAAGATCCTCGACATGACCGCGACGAGCTGGCTGTCATTCCGCGAGTTCAACGGGCTGCTGGTCTACTACACGCACCTCGTGTCCTACCGCTGCGCCATCCGCGAGGTGCGCATCGGCATCGACACCGCCGTTCCGAACCAGGTCTTGAAGATGCCGGGCTGCGACATGCGCGATCCCAGCGCGATCAGCGCCGGCATGCCGCTCTACATGAAGCTCGCGCCGGCAACGCAGTTCATCTCGGTGGAGCTGACCTATCGCGACGGCAGCGTGTCGGAGATCAAGAGCTTCCGCAGCGCGAACCGCAGCAACAATTGAGGTGTCGAGCAGGACGCGTCCGCCGTAGCTATTCGCGGCGCTTCCTGATGAAGCGCTTGACGGCCTCGATCAAGGGCGGAGTCGGCAAGAAGAACGCGCCCATCGCGATCGAGATGATGACGCGGCGCAGCAGGAACTTCTCCTACTCCTCGTACGGATAACCGTTCTGTTCGATGCGCACCGGCGCAAGCGGCGGCCTGCGCGGTGCGATCATGATCAAGACGAAAAGCACGTTGATCAGGATCCAGACGCCGAGCAGTATGAGGATTGTCTGCACTGCCATGTCCTGAATCAGTCGGAATTGGTGGCAAGGCTAACGGCCATTCACAATCGCGGCAAATGAATCTTGCTTGCTGCACTGCACAGAAACCTTGACCCGTAAATGAGGGCCCGGCCGTGAAACCCGTACCTCGCAGCATCCCCAGGGCTCTTCGTTGAAAGTGCGGTGCTGCATCGTCGGCGGCGGACCGGCCGGCATGATGCTCGGCTATCTCCTCGGGCGCGCCGGCATCGATGTTGTGGTGCTGGAGAAGCATGCGGATTTCTTCCGCGACTTCCGCGGCGACACCGTGCATCCCTCGACACTCCAGGTGATGGACGAGCTCGGCCTGATCGACGGATTTCTGAAGCTGCCGCATCAGCGCTTGCAGAAGATGGACGGCCTGTTCGGCGGTACCCCCGTTCGCATCGCCGATCTCAGCCGCCTCCGCACCAAGTACCCGTTCATCGCTTTCATGCCGCAATGGGATTTCCTGAATTTCCTGCGCGAGGCCGGCCAGCGCTTCGCTTCGCTGAAGGTGATGATGAACACGGAGGCCGTCGATCTGATCCGCCACGGCGAGACCATCGCCGGCGTGCGGGCGAACACGCCTGATGGCATCGTGGACATCGAAGCCGATCTCACCATCGCCTGTGACGGCCGGCATTCGACCGTGCGACAGCATTCCGGCCTCGAGGTCGAGGAGATCGGCGCGCCAATGGACGTGCTGTGGTTTCGCGTCGGCCGCAAGGCGAACGAGACCGAGAACGTGTTCGCGCGCGTCGAGCCCGGCAAGATGATGATCACCTTCGACCGCGGCGACTATTGGCAGTGCGCCTATGTCATCGCCAAGGGACAATACGACGCGGTGAAGGCGAGGGGATTGCAGGCGCTGCTTGACGAGGTCGTCCGCATGGCGCCGATCCTGAAGAACGGCATTGCCGACGTGAAGAGCTTCGACGATTTCAAGCTGCTGACCGTTGCGATCAACCGCCTGAAGCGCTGGACGCAGCCGGGCCTGCTTCTCATCGGCGACGCCGCCCATGCGATGTCGCCGGTCGGCGGCGTCGGCGTCAATCTCGCCGTGCAGGATGCGGTCGCGACCGCAAATTTGCTGGCGGACAAGCTGCAGCACGGCTGTCCGTCGGAGAACGAGCTCGACGCCGTGCGCCGTCGCCGCGAATTCCCGGTGAAGATGACGCAGCGAATGCAGATGATCGTGCAGAACAACATCATCAGCGGCGCCTTGCGAGGCGGCGACCGGCCGTTGAAAGTGCCGCTGATCGTGCGCCTGATCACCGCGCTGCCGTGGCTCCAGGGCATTCCGGCGCGCCTGATCGCGCTTGGCGTCCGGCCCGAGCACGTGCAGTCGAAGGCTGCGGCGGCACGGTAGCGCAAGGACCCGGTAGGGATAACGCGGCGTTAAATCGCGCTCAGGGCGTTGCCTGCGTACAACAGTTCAGATGGATTGAAGGCGCGCTGCTTGCCAATCCGGCGTCTTAACTGTCTTGATTCAAATTTGAGTAAGACCTGCGTGTGAGCGTGCACCCATCAAAGGACACGGGGTGTACCATGCGTACCAAGTTGATTGCCGCCTTCGCCTGCACGACCGCTCTGGTTTCGACGGGCGCCGCTTCCGCCGCCGATCTCGGCGCGCGCTACACGAAGGCGCCGGCCTATATGGAGTCGATGTTCAACTGGACCGGCTTCTATGTCGGCGGCCACATCGGCGGCGCATGGACCAACGAGCAGTTCATCAACAACGGGACCGGCGCGCCGTTCGGCGATCTGACCCTGGGGCAGGGCTACCGTCAGCGCAGCGCCGGCATCATGGGCGGCGCCCAGATCGGCTACAACTGGCAGGCCAACAACTACGTCTTCGGTATGGAAGGCACGATCTCCGGCCTCGACAACAAGGGCACGGTCGTGAACACGGCATTTGCTCCGGGCGGCAACGTCTTTGATTGGCGCGCCAATGTGCTTGCCACCGTCGTCGGTCGCGCGGGCTTCGCCGTGCAGAACAACCTGTTCTACATCAAAGGCGGCTATGCCGGCGTGAACAACCGTCTGTCGGTCACCGATACGGTCGGTCCGGCCACCGGTTCCGGCGGTCAAACCCATTGGGCCAACGGCTGGACCGTCGGTGCCGGCTGGGAATACGGCATCACCCGCAACTGGATCGTCGGCCTCGAATACAACTACGCAGCCTTCGCCAGCCAGACCTATCAACTTGGCGGCACGTCGGGCAACTACAGCTTCGATGCCAAGCCGCGCGACATCCAGTGGGCCGTCGTGCGCGCCAGCTACAAGTTCGACGCGCCAGTCATCGCCCGCTACTGAGTGGGTCAACGAACGACCAAGCAGCCATAAAAGACGATCACTACCCAAATTCAAAAGCCCCGGCATTGTCCGGGGCTTCTTTTTTGTGTGCAGGTTTATCGCGTACGATCTACGCCATCACCGAGAACCCGCCATCGACGGGGATCGCGGTGCCGGTGACGAAGTTAGAGGCGGACGAGGCAAGGAACACGGTAATGCCGGCGAAATCGTCGATGTCGCCCCACCGCCCCGCAGGCGTGCGTGCCAGCACCCGCTCGTGCAATCCCGATACCTGCTGCCGCGCACCGCGGGTCAGGTCAGTGTCGATCCAGCCCGGCAGGATGGCATTGACCTGGATGTTGTCGGGCGCCCATGCGTTGGCGCAGGCGCGCGTGTACTGAACGATGCCGCCCTTGCTCGCCGCGTAGGCCGTCGCGAAGCTCGCGCCGAAGATCGACATCATCGAGCCGATGTTGATCACCTTGCCGTTGCCGGACGCCTTCAGCGCCGGATAGGCCAGCTTCGAGCACAGGAAGGCGCTGGTGAGGTTGGTGTTGATCACCGTATTCCACTCGTCGAGCTCGAGCTCGTGCGGCGGCTTGCGGATGCTCATGCCGGCATTGTTGATGAGGATGTCGATGCGGCCGAGGTCCCCGACGACACGCTCGACCATCGCGGCGATGGCCGCCTTGTCGGTGACGTCGGTGGGAACACTGATCGCCTTCACGCCGCGTTGACTGAGATCGGCAACGGCGGCGGTAGATTTGGCTTCGTTGCGTCCGACCACGGCGATGTTGGCGCCGGCGTCGGCGAGGCCACGGGCCATGCCGAGCCCGATGCCGCCATTGCCTCCCGTGACGATCGCGACCTTGCCGCGGAGATCGAACCGACTGGATGTCATGCTGCTATTCCCTGGTTTCTTTTATTGGTTGCTCTGCCAGATCAGCACCAGCCCGAAGCCGGCCATGGCTGCGCCATAGCCGGCCCATTGCAACTGGTTGACCATGAAGCTCGATCGCGGCCACGCGACGGTGCCCGTGCCCTGTCCGATCCAGAGCAGCCCGACGGCAAGGGCAAACAGGCCTGCTACAAGCAGAAATCTGCGCATGCATTCCTCCCCATTGGTCCGCTCTGTCGTGCCGCAGCATGACGATAGCCGCGGCCCGAAAACTTGCCGGGAGACTAGCCGTAGCCGTGGTCGGGATACAATGGCTGCTGATGCAGGCCGCAGGGTGAATGCATGTCCACGCAAGGTCCGCTGAAGCACCGTACAACGAAAAAGCCCCGGCGATGCCGGGGCTTTGACGTCTGAAGATTAGGTCAGATCAGATCAGTACTTCGCGACGACCGGACCGGTCCAGTTGAAGCGGTAGACCAGCGAAGTCGAGATCGTCTGGTTCCAGGTGTTGGCGCGGATGTCGCGGCCCACAAGGACGTTGCCAGCATCGAACAGTTCGTTCTGGGTCTTGGCGTTGTAGAAGGCCGAGCGATATTCGGTCTTCATGAACCAGCCGGGCGACTGGATGCCGAAGATGTTCAGGTTGTTCTCGACGCCGCCGCCGACGAACCAGCCATTGCGGTTGTAGCTGTTGAGATGGATACCGGCGGGCACGCCGGCCAGGGTCATGAAGTTGGTCTGGCCGAAGTGAGCGCCCGAGTAACCGCCGTTGACGTAGGAGAGAACGTTCGGAGCGACCAGCCAGCCGAGGCGGACACCAGCGGCCCAGGAATCTTCCAGCTTCTGGTTGCCAGTGATGCCAGCGATCGGATCCTGGATGGTAGCACGGATGCTGCCGAACTGACCGTCAGCGAATACGCCGGCGACCCAGGTGCCGCTGAACTGCCAGTCGTAGCCGAGACCGACGGTGCCGAACCAGCCCGAGCCACCCTGGCGCTGATCGATCGTCAGGGGAACTGCGCCGACCGTGGTCTGCACGCGCTGGTCAGCGGCCGAGAGGCCGCCGCCGGCGCCGCCGAAGAGATAGAAGCCGGTCCAGCTGGCGACAGGCGCTGCCATCGGGGCCTTCACGTAGGGACGGGCGCCAAGGTCAGCGGCCGAGGCCGAACCGGTCATCGCGGCAACCGCGGTCAGTGCGAGCAAAATCTTCTTCATCTTAAAATCCCCAAGCTTTGGTCTGTCTGGCAGGCGCGAGCGCACTGAAGTCCGTGTCATCTGATGTCCCGGACTATACCTGCTTCTCTCCGAAATGCTGTTGCAGAGCAGGCACAGTTGCCGGGAAACGCCGCACGGCAGGGATTCCGAGTGTCGCTGTCGAAGTATGAAATAACCCTGCATTATCAAAGTGATACGCCGAATTTTGCGATTTGTATTTTGGTAACTTCTCGTTAGTGAATCCGGCTTTGTCCGAAACGGAGGCAATCCTGCATCAGCCTGACTGGGTGAGTCGTTGGCCGAGTCGCGATGCGACGAGGCAGGGAATCACCGAAATCGAGGCGGACCGTTGGCAGGATCGGCGGGCAGGATCGGCGGGAAAGAGCGGTTGTCGTCCCCAAAAACAAAAGAGCCCCGGGCTTCATGCCGGGGCTCTGGATGGGATACGACCGGGTAGCGCCTGCGGATCAGACGTCCAGCAAATCGTCATTGGCGAATTCGGCCTTGTCCGAGATGAACGCGAAGCGCGCTTCGGCCTTGGTGCCCATCAAGCGCTCCACCGAATCCGCCGTGGTGTCGCGGTCGTCGGCGAGCAGAACCACTTTCAGCATGGTCCGCTTTGCCGGATCCATGGTGGTTTCCTTGAGCTGCGCCGGCATCATTTCGCCGAGGCCTTTGAAGCGATTGACCTCCACCTTGGCGTTGGCGTTGAACTCGCTCTTGATCAGCGCTGCCTTGTGCGCGTCATCGCGGGCGTAGACCGACTTCGTGCCGTTGGTCAGCTTGTAGAGCGGCGGCACGGCGAGGAAGAGATGGCCTTCGTCGATCAGCCGCGGCATCTGCCGGTAGAAGAAGGTGATCAGCAGCGAAGCGATGTGCGCACCGTCGACATCGGCGTCGGTCATGATGATGATGCGCTGATAGCGCAGATCCTCTTCGCGATACTGCGCGAGCATCCCGCAGCCGATCGCCTGCACGAGGTCGGCGAGCTGCGTATTTGCCGTCAGCTTGTCCTTGCCGGCGGACGCGACGTTGAGGATCTTGCCGCGCAGCGGCAGCACGGCCTGGGTTTTGCGGTCGCGCGCCTGCTTGGCGCTGCCGCCGGCCGAGTCTCCCTCGACGATGAAGAGTTCCGAGCCGTCCAGACCGGCATCGCTGCAATCGGCGAGCTTCCCGGGCAGACGCAGCTTCTTGCCGGCGGTCTTGCGCGCGGTCTCCTTCTCTTGCCGGCGGCGCAGCCGCTCCTCGGCGCGGTCAACCACGAAGTCGAGCAGCCTGTTCGCCTGGTTCGGATTGCCCGACAGCCAATGGTCGAACGGATCCTTCATCGCCTGTTCGACGATGCGCTGCGCTTCGGCCGTGGCAAGGCGATCCTTGGTCTGGCCCTGGAATTCGGGCTCGCGCACGAATACCGAGAGCATCACGGCTGCGCCGACCATCACATCTTCAGACGTAATGGACGACGCGCGCTTTCCCTGGCCGACGCGCTCGGCGTGATCCTTCAGGCCGCGCAGCAGCGCGCTGCGCAGGCCGGATTCGTGCGTACCGCCGTCGGGCGTGGGCACGGTGTTGGTGTAGGAGGAGAGGAAGCCGTCGGCATCCGCGGTCCAAGCCACCGCCCATTCGCAGGCGCCATGCGCGCCGTTGCGGCCCGATTTGCCGGAGAAGATGTCGGGATGCACCAGCGTGTCGGCATGGATCGCGGCGGCCAGATAGTCCTTGAGCCCACCTGGAAAGTGGAACGTCGCTTCCGCCGGCACGTCGTCGACGCCTTTGAGCAGTTCGGGCGCGCAATTCCAGCGGATCTCGACACCGCCGAACAGATACGCCTTCGAACGCGTCATCTTGAACAGGCGCTGCGGCTTGAACGCGGCTTTGGCACCGAAGATATCGGTGTCCGGCTTGAAGCGCACGCGGGTTCCGCGGCGGTTGTTGATCTTGCCGAGATCCTCGAGCTTGCCCTTCGGGTGCCCGCGCTCGAACGTCATGCGATAGAGTTTCTGGCTGCGCGCGACCTCGACCTCGAGCAGCGAGGAGAGGGCGTTCACCACGGAGATGCCGACGCCGTGCAGGCCGCCCGAGGTCTCGTAGACCTTGGAGTCGAACTTGCCGCCCGAATGCAGCGTGCACATGATGACTTCGAGCGCCGACTTCTTCGGGAATTTTGGATGCGGATCGATCGGGATGCCGCGGCCGTTGTCTGTGACGGTCAAAAAGCCGTCCGCGCTCAACTCGACTCCGATGAAGGTCGCGTGCCCCGCCAGCGCCTCGTCCATCGAGTTGTCGATAACTTCGGCGAAGAGGTGATGCAGCGCCTTCTCGTCGGTGCCGCCGATATACATTCCGGGCCGGCGGCGCACCGGTTCCAGACCTTCGAGCACCTCGATGTCGGCTGCCGTGTAGTCGGCCTCGGCGCCGCCCGCACGTGGGGCGGCCTTGGCGGCGCGGGGCTTGGGCTCATCGCCGCCGAAAAAATCGTCTTTTGCTTTGGGCTTCAACTGCTTGGACATATATCTTTATGCGCTTTGAGGGCCGCATGAGCGGCGAATCGGTTGGGCCGACTATGCCACTTCTGACCTGGAAAGGTTATCGCAGGCCGGGCCGGGCGGTGTGGTTGGGAGCCAATCCCGGCGATTTTACGCCGCAGCCCCATCAATTCCCGCCAATGTGACGTTCCGGTCCGGTCTGGATCGGACTTTGTGACTTGATGTCACACAAGTCCTTGGCTTACCAGTCCTTTTCATCGAGCAGCACCTTCAGGCAGGGCGGAAAGGCTATTTTGAATGGAGCAGTATGCGCACGCGCTGGCCGATTTCGTGCGCGCTCATCAGACGTGGGCAGCTCCCATCGTGTTCGTGCTCGCCTTCGGGGAGTCACTCGCGTTCATCTCGCTGCTGATCCCGGCCTGGGGCGCGCTGGTCGCGATCGGCGCGCTGATCGGGGTGAGCGGCATCAGCTTCTACCCGGTCTGGATCGCCGGCGGCATCGGCGCAGCACTCGGGGACTGGGTCTCCTACTGGTTCGGCTATCGCTACAAGGAGCATGTCGCCCAGATGTGGCCGCTCTCGCGCTATCCGGAACTCCTGCCCAGGGGTGAGGCTTTCGTGCGCAGCTGGGGCGTGCCGAGCATTTTCATCGGACGCTTCTTCGGCCCCTTGCGTGCCTCCGTGCCACTTGCAGCCGGCATTTTCGAGATGCCCTATTGGAGCTTCCAGGCCGCCAATTTCGTCTCGGCGCTGATCTGGTCGGCGGCGCTGCTGCTGTTCGGCGACGTGATCGCGAAGATCATGGAATGGCTCTGGCGCGTGGTGTGACAAAGCGCGCGGCTTGGAAGGTCGTGGAGAAACTTAAAAGTTGTTCTTTCCGAGAGTGCGGCTGGTAATTTTCACCTGCTAGTTGAGCTGCCGACCTGACGGCCGAGCGCTCAGCATATGATCGTACGAATTTGTTCAGCTTTTCTGGCAGCATCGCTACTCTCGTCGCCGTGCATGAAACTGCGTGCCGCCGAGTCACCGGATAGCGACGGTAGGCCCGGCTGGATCGACCCGGGCTGGCGCCGAACGGTGGCCCGCGATGCCGTTAGCTTCGATGAGAACGGGCTCAGCACCGAGGTCTTCGAGTTCGAAATCAAGGCGCTCGACGAGAAGGGCGCAGCAGCCATCGCGCAGCAACGTTTTCAATACAACAGCTATTTTGACGATTTGACGTCAATCGAGCTTGCCACTCTCAAGGCAGACGGCGGCGTGGTCGCGGTGGATCAGCGCGCCATTCGCGATCAACCGGCATCGACAGATTCCTCATCTCCCTATTTCGACGAGGTGCGCGACAGGATCATCGCCTTTCCGCATGTTGCTCCCGGCGACAGCATCCGCGGGCGTCTGGTCTACAAGGCCAAGCAGCCGAGATTTCCGGGTGAGTTTGCGCGCTTTTGGAGCGAGCCGGCTAACCAGCCACCCGAGTTACTCGAAGTGACCGTTGACGGACCGGCATCCAGGCCGCTGCGGATCGCATTGCGCAACGTCGAGCACCATGAAGAGAGAGTGAACGATCGGATCATCCATCGGGTGCGTTTCCGGCGAGACGCGCCGAGACCCCGGCAGATCGACGAGGAGACTCTCGCGGGTGCAGAGCGTTTCGAGGTGAGCACGTTTGCTGACTATTCCGCTTTCGCGGCGACGCTGAACTCCCGCAACGCCCCCATGGCGCGACCGGATGAGAGGATTACACGACTTTCGCAGGAGATCGTCGGCGACGCCATCGGCGCACGCGCGAAGATCGAGCGCATCTACAATTGGGTGGCCCGTAATATCCGCTACGTCGGCATTGGCCTCGAGGACGGCGGCTGGACGTCTCAGCCCGCCTCGGCCGTGCTTGCGTCGCGCTATGGCGACTGCAAGGCGCACGCGACACTGTTCAAGGCGCTGCTCGCCGCCCAGGGCATAGAAGCCAATCTGGTCGCGGTGAACTCGGACGCAAGGTACATGCTCACCGAAGTGGCGACGCCAAATTTTGACCACGCGATCGCTTACGTCCCGGAGATTGACCAGTACCTCGATCCGACAGCCTCTCTCTTTGCCTTCGGATCGCTGCCGCCGGAGCTTGCGGGCAAGCCGGTCCTCAACATCGACAGAGGTGCCTTGGGCCGCATCCCCATGACCGAGCCGGCGCGCTTCCGGCTGGCCGCGGAAACGGACTACGTCCTTGGCAAGGACGGGAAGCGCGAGGTCCGGTCGATCCTGTCCGGGACAGGCGTCGGTGCACAATTAGGACGCGTGGTCGCGCAGGGCTTGGATGATGCGGATCGGCGGATGGCCGCCAGCCGGCTGATCGAGCAGGCCGGCCTGACCGGCACCGGTGATTATACTTACCCCAATCCGCGCGAGCTGACGGACAACTACGCCATCACGTCAACATTTCAGATCAGCAAAGCCCTCGAAGTTGATCGGCCCACGCGCGTCAGGATGTTGCCTTTGACGGATCCAAGGCAATCGCTCTTGCGGTTGGTTGCGCGCCAGGCGAGCGGGCGGCCGTTTGTTTGTCGGCCGATGGAATACCGCGAGGCCGCTTCGCTCACGATTCCCGAAAACACTTTCTTCTACGAAAAACCGGCGCCGGTCGTCTATTCGGCGACTTTCGAGGGCAGGACAGGCTACGGAGACGTTCACGGCCGGATTGACGTGAGTGGTACCATTGACCTCGATGGCCGAACCATTCGTTCCAACGCAGTTCTTCGCCTTACACTCGATGCGCCGGTCTGTCCGGCAGAGTTTGCTCCGGCAATCGAGAAAGGGTTCGATAAGCTTGACGAGTTCAAGTACGGGCTGATCGGCGTGACCTCGAAAGGCGGATCCTCGGTCATCGACGTCAGCGCCGACTTCAAGGACGGCGTGAGCGCATATCTTGCGCATGATTTTGAACGCGCGATGGAGCGCTTGAAGCCGCTGGCTGAAATCGGAAGCGCACGTGCGCAATTCTATCTGGGAGCGATGTACCGGAACGGAAGTGGGACTAAGCGCAATAGCGCGGAGGCCATCAAATGGTTTCGCCTGTCTGCCGAACAGGGCGATGCCTACGGCCAGGAGAGTCTTGCGTACGTCTATGAGATGGGCCTGGGTACAGCTCGCGACGAGAAGCAGGCGGCCGACTGGTACGCCAAGGCGGCGGATCAGGGGAACGCTTTTAGCCAATCCCGACTTGCAGCTATGTACTGGGACGGACGCGGCGTTCCCCAAGACTTCTCTTTGGCTTTCGATCTGTTTTCGAAGGCGGCTGACCAGGGCTTGACGTTCGCGCAAACACGTCTGGGCCTCTTGCACATCAAAGGCGAAGGCGTGCCGCAGGATCTCGCCAAGGGTATATCCTTGCTGCGCAAGGCCGCTGATCAGAACGACGGGTTGGCCCAATACAATCTGGGGTGGGCGTATGAGAGCGGCACGGGCGTGTCCAAGGACACCCGGCAGGCGATCAAGTGGTACAGCAAGGCGTCCAATCTTGGAAACGGCCAGGCAAGCGCCCATTTATACGAGCTAACCCGCGCAGGTTCCTTTTGGGAGATTCTCTTCAGCCAGCTCGGCATGGCCAGGTGGTAGCGACGGCGAGTGCAGGCCAGCCGATCGAGCGCACCGGCCCCCTCTCTTGGCTACGGCAGCCCGGAATGACCGGTTCCAATACCTTGACGGCTCGCCGATCTGGCCTTATAGCCGCCCGCCATGATCAACGCCGCGACCATTTTGTTCGCCCGCCGCCGCCGCCGCTCTTTAGCGGTTTGGGCGGTCGATCGCGTTTGAGATCATCGTCTTTGCCGCTGGATCCGATCCGCGGCATTCTCTCTCCTGTCAGCGCGATCTGATCCGGCGGCCCCCAAGGAGGCCCAGCAGGAGACAACGATGTACACGCCACCCTTTTTCAAGCAAGACCGCGCCGCGAGCCTGAAATTTGCGGACACGCGCGGCTTCGGCACCGTGTGCGCCTTCGACGGCCACAAGCCGGTCGCCTCGCCAATTCCGTTCTATCTGACCTATGCCGCGGACGGCACGCCGCAGGCTGCCTTTCATGTCGCCCGTCACAATCCCCTGCTAAAGCTTGCGGACGGGACGAGCTCCTGGCTGCTCGCGGTCAACGGCCCCGATGCCTACGTGTCGCCGGACTGGTACGTCTCGCCGGATCAGGTGCCGACCTGGCTGTACCAGTCGGTGCATCTCAGCGGGCCGGTGCGGCTTCTGTCGGATGACGAGCTGGCGGTGCAGATCGACACGCTCAGGGAGAAGTTCGAAAACTGGCTGTTGCCGAAGACGCCATGGACGTCGGGCAAGATGACGGCGGGGCGGCTCGAGGCGATGAAGAAGGCGATCGTGGGTCTGGTCATGGCGGTTGAAGAGGTCGAAGGCAGCTTCAAGCTCAACCAGCACAAGTCCGACGCCGACTATACGGCGATCGCCAACGCTCTTGGCGCGCAAGCCCATGCCGACGCCAGGGAGATTGCGCAACTGATGCAGGACGTAAGGCCGGAAGCCTTCGCATCCGAGACCAACATGCTCGAAAGGAGCGCGCCATGACCTTTTCTGAAGCCAGCCTCGTTGACACCAAAAACGCCCCGAAGACGGGCGCTGCGACGAAGCCCGCCACCGTCTTCGTCGACGGCGGCTCCGGCACCACCGGGCTCGGCATCAACGAGCGGCTGAAGCTGCAGAACGACGTGGTCGTGAAGACGATCGCCGAGGACAAGCGCAAGGATCCCGCCGCGAAGAAGGCACTGATGGAGGAGGTCGACCTCGTCATCCTCTGCCTGCCGGACGATGCTGCCAGGGAAACGGTTGCGCTGATCGACAGCATGGGGCCGTCGGGGCCGAGGGTGCTGGATGCCTCGACCGCGTACCGGGTCGCGCCCGACTGGGCCTATGGCTTTCCGGAACTGACGCCGGATCAGGCTGGCAAGATCAAGGCTGCGAAGAAGGTCTCCAATCCCGGCTGCTATCCGACCGGCGCGATCGCGCTGCTGCGACCGATCGTCGATGCCGGCCTGCTGCCTGCGGACTATCCCGTCACCGTCAATGCGGTGAGCGGCTATTCCGGCGGCGGCAAGTCGATGATCGCGACTTTCGAGGACGGCAGCGCGCCGTCCTTCGAACTCTACGGCCTCGGCTTCGAGCACAAGCATCTGCCGGAGATGCAGCTCTATTCGAACCTGACCCGGCGGCCGATCTTCATCCCTTCCGTCGGCAATTTCCGGCAGGGCATGCTGGTCTCGGTGCCGCTCCAGCTCGACACGCTGCCCGGCAAGCCCAGCGGCGCCGATCTCCACGCCGCGCTGGCAAAGCGTTACGCCGGCTCGAAATACGTCTCGGCGATGCCGCTTCAGAACGAAGCGACCAAGGGCGGCAAGCTTGAGCCGGAAGCGCTCAACGAGACCAATATGCTCGAGCTCTACGTCTTCGCCAGCGACAAACATCACCAAGCGGTGCTGGTCGCCCGGCTCGACAATCTCGGCAAGGGCGCCTCCGGCGCGGCCGTGCAGAACATGCGACTGATGTTGGGCCTTGCCGACGAGTAGCCGATCGAGCGTTGCTCGCGAGGCCAGCCCGGCGGACGAAGCGATGCTGCAACTTTCGGCCCGGCAAGACGATCCAGTGACGCCTGAAAGGAACGCGTGATGAGCTCGAAGAAGATCGGCATTCTCGGCGCCTCCGGTTACACCGGGGCCGATGCGGTGCGCCTGTTGGCGCGGCATCCGAATGCCGAGATCGTCGCGCTCACCGCCAACACCCACGCCGGCAAGTCGATGGGCGAGGTGTTTCCGCATTTCTTCATGCTGGATTTGCCCCAACTCGTGGAATGGGAAGAGGTCGACTGGAGCAAGCTCGATGCGGTGTTCTGCGGGCTGCCGCACGGCACCACGCAGCAGATCATCGCGGCCGTGCTGAAGGCCAACCCGAAGATCAAGGTCCTCGACATGTCCGCCGATTTCCGGCTGCGCGACAAGGACACCTACGCGCAGTGGTACGGCCACGAACATCAGGCACTCGAGTTGCAGGGCGAAGCCGTTTACGGCCTGACCGAATTCTATCGGGAGAAGATTGCCGCGGCGCGGCTGGTCGCCTGTCCCGGCTGCTATCCGACGGCAGCGTTGTTGGCGCTGGTGCCGCTGGCGAAAGCAAATCTGATCGACGTCGATGACATCCTGATCGACGCCAAGTCAGGCGTCACCGGCGCCGGACGCGGCCTGAAACAGAACACGCTATTCAGCGAGGCGGGCGAGGGGATTTCGCCGTATTCGGTCGGCACGCACCGGCATGCGCCGGAGATCGAACAAGAGATCGGCGTCGCGGCGGGCGCGAGCGTGACCGTCAATTTCACGCCGCATCTCATACCGATGTCGCGGGGCGAGCTCTGCACGTCCTACGTCAAGCTCAATGGCGCGACGCCGGACGATTTGCGGGCCGCCCTCGAGAAAGCCTACGCGAACGAGCCGTTCGTGCATGTCGTCAAGAAGGGCGTGCTACCGCAGACCCAGAACGTACGCGGCTCGAACTATGTCCAGATCGGTGTCATCGCCGACCGGATCAAGAACCGCGCCATCGTGATTTCGGTGCTTGATAATCTGGTGAAGGGCTCGGCCGGTCAGGCGATCCAGAACATGAACCTGATGTTCGGATTTCCCGAGACCGCTGGACTGGAGCAGATCGCGCTGTTTCCCTGATCGGAGTGGCCGCCGTGGACCAAGGGACTCTGCAATTCTATCGGAGCAACGCCAGGTCCTATGCGGACTGGGCGAAGGCGCCCTCGACGCGGCTGCGAGGCTTTCTCGCTCTGCTGCCGTCCGGCGGCTCGATCCTCGAGCTCGGCTGTGGCGCCGGCAATCATTCGGCGGTGATGCTGGCCGAAGGTTTTTCGGTGCGCGCCACCGACGGCTCGCCTGAAATGGCCGAGATCGCGTCGCAGCGGCTCGGTCATGCCGTCGAGGCGATGCGGTTCGACCAGCTTGACGCGCACGAGGCCTATGACGGCGTCTGGGCCAGCGCCTGTCTCCTGCACGTACCGCGCGACGAACTCGCCGGCATCCTGGCGCAGATTCGTCGCGCGCTCAGGCCGTCAGGCGTGTTCTACGCCAGCTACAAGATGGGCGAGGGCGATGGCCGGGACAGTCTCGGGCGCTATTACAATTATGCGTCGCCGGAATGGCTCGAGGCGACCTACGCCAGCGCAGGTCCATGGATCACGCTGTCGTCGGACAGGAACGTGATCCAGAGCTTCGACGAGACGCCGGCGAACATGCTGCATCTCGTCGTTCGCAAGGCCTGATTTCAGACTACAAGGCCTGATCTCAAACCACCTTGAAGATCGCGACGGCCAGCACGGCCTGCGCGATGAAGCCGACGGTGAAGGCCAATGTGCGGAACACCGGGATCCCGAGCGCATAGACGATCAGATGCGCGACGCGGGACCAGAAATAGACGGCGCAAGCAAGCACCGTCCATTTCGAGGAATAGTCGATGGCGTTCAGGATCAGCACCAGCGGCGCGAACAGCACGAGGTTCTCGACGGCATTGTCATGCGCGAACATCAGGCGGTTCGCCCATTCCGACTGCGGCTTGTCGGTGCGCGAGGGATTGGCCATCGCGCCACCGAGGCCGCGAATCTGGCAGCGGTTGATGGTGTAGGGAATCCAGAGGATTCCAGTCAGGACCACCGTCAGTGTCAGCCAGAACAATTCACGCGTCATAACCCGGTCCCCTCATCAATTTCTGCCGCAGGCGTGGAGCTTATACGAAAGCGCGGAAGATTCTGCTATGCGCGAACCCTGACATAGCTGCCGGGCGCGTCCTCGATCGGGGGAAACGCCTCGCTGCCGACCGTGCGGGCCGGGACTTCCTCGGGATCGAGTGCGCCCAGCCATTGCCGCCAGTCCGGCCACCACGAGCCCTTGTGCTCGACCGCGCCCTTCATCCACTCGGCGACATTGGCGGACTTCACGTTGTCGTTGGTCCAGTACTGGTATTTGTTCGAGGCGGGCGGATTGACCACGCCGGCGATGTGGCCCGAGCCGGACAATACGTATTTCACCGGACCGCCGAAGAACTGGGAGCCGTACAGCACCGATTCTGCCGGCGCGATATGGTCCTCGCGGGTTGCGAGATTGTAGATCGGCACCATGACCTTGGAGAGATCGAGCAAGGTGTTGTCCAGCACCAACGTGCCGGTCGAGAGCCGGTTCTCAAGATAGCAATTGCGCAGATAGTACGAATGGTTCGACGCGGTCATGCGCGTCGCGTCCGAATTCCAGTGCAGCAGGTCGAACGCGCTCGGCTGTTGGCCCTTGAGGTAATTGCTGATGACATAGGACCAGATCAAATCGTTGGAGCGCAGCATGTTGAAGGCCATCGCCATCTTCGAGCCTTCGAGCACGCCGGCCGCCTTCATGTCCTGCTCGAGGGATGCGATCTGCTCCTCGTCGACGAACACGAGCAAATCACCGGCATGGGTGAAGTCGACCTGTGCCGCGAAGAATGTCGCGGACGCCACACGCTGGCGGCGCTTCTCGGCGAGCCAGGCCAGCGTGGTCGCGAGCATGGTGCCGCCGACGCAATAGCCGGCGGTGTGCACCTTCATCTCGCCGGTGACCTTCTCGATCACGTCCATCGCCGTGAGCGGGCCTTCCTTCATGTAGTCTTCCCAGCTCTTGGCACCGAGCCGCTTGTCGGGATTGACCCATGAGATCACGAACACGGTGATGCCCTGATCGACGCACCACTTGATGTAGGATTTCTCCGGCTTGAGGTCGAGGATGTAGAACTTGTTGATCCAGGGCGGGATGATCAGGAGCGGCGTCCGCAGCACGTTCTCCGTCGCCGGCGCATACTGGATCAGCTGCATCATCTCGTTCTGGTAGATCACCTTGCCGGGCGTCGTCGCCATGTTCACGCCGACGACGAGATTGTCCGGGTCGGACTGACGGATCTTCAGCGTGCCCTTGCCGGCGGCGATGTCCTCGGCCAGCATCTTCAGCCCGCGCGCGAGATTTTCGCCGCTGCTGGCCACCGTCGCGCGCAGCACTTCCGGATTCGTTAGCACGAAGTTGGACGGCGACATCGCGTTGGTGAGCTGCTGGACGTAGAACTCGGCCTTGCGGCGTGTCTGCGGATCGAGCCCCTCGGCGTCGCGCACAAGCTCCTGCGCAAATTTGGTCGTGAGCAGATAAAGCTGCATCACGAAATCGAAGAACTGGTTCGACTTCCATTCCGGATCGGCAAAGCGCTTGTCGCGCGGCGAGGGCGCGATCGCGGGCGGGGCGTCCTGACCGGCCATGCGGCGCGCCGCCGAGCCCCAGAGGTCGAGATAGTCCTTGGCGAGCTTGGTCTGGAGTGCGGAAGACCGCGACGTATCCGACAGCCAGTATTCGGCGACGGCGGTGAAGGTCTTGACGACCTCGGCTAGCTCGGCCGGCGGACGATCCTGCACCTCGCCGCTTTCGCGCGGCTTCAGGTACGCGGCGAGCGCCTTGCCGCCGCTCTCCATCGCCCGCGCGACATTCATCGCGAAGGCTTCCGCATCGAACTTCGTCTCGGGTTTGGGCGTATCGATCGTGGCCATACTCATGAGCAGAACAGTAACGATTCATTCCGTATTCGTCACCGCGAAGCTCGCATGTTTGGCGTTAAACACTCGCGAAGATGTGTTGCAGTGCGACAAATTTTCTTGGTTCCGTCACAATCGAGCCGCACCGCTCGGCTTGGTGGGTATCTGGGCTATTTTCTCGCTCGCACCATTTGGGCAGCAATGGTTTGAGCTTGGGCGCGGGCTTGGGTAAGGTTGCCCGGGGCCGTGCTTTGGGACGAAGTGGGGATTTCCCTAGTGTTGGCGTTGAGGGACCTGCAAAAGTCGCGGCGGATCTGTGGCGCGCTGCTGATGGTGGCGCTCGCCCTAGGCGGCTGCTCGAGTCAGCTTGCGGATATGACGCCTTCCGATGCGCAAGCGCATCCCAGGGAGGCCGGGAGCTATCTGCCGGTGCACGATCTGCCTCCGGATCGCGATCAGGCGGTCATCCCGCCGGACCAACGCGCCAAGATCGAGGCCGAGCTTGCTGCCGCGCGCGACCGTCAGGCGGTCGCCACCAAGGACGCGAAATAGGGCCCTGCAAGGTAATCGCTGGCGCCTCCGCCTCGCCGTGCTAAAAGACCTTAGTTCAGCCGAGAGTCAGGGCGAACGACTTCAGTCAACGTCGTCGATAATTGCTCTAAGTATTTGATCTTGAGTAATTTTCGCGAAGGACGCAGGCGCCTTCCGCCTGGTCTTTATGTCCTGTCGATTCTGTCCTGACCGGTTGCCCGGAGCCGAGAGAGCCATGGAAGAGTTTTACCGCATCCGCCGCCTTCCGCCTTACGTATTCGAACAGGTCAACCGGGCCAAGGCAGCCGCGCGGAATGCCGGCGCCGACATCATCGACCTCGGCATGGGCAATCCGGACCTGCCGGCGCCGGCGCATGTGCTGGAGAAGCTGAAGGAGACGCTGGGCAAGCCGCGCACCGACCGCTACTCGGCCTCCCGCGGCATCCCCGGGCTGCGCCGGGCCCAGGCCGGCTACTACGCCCGCCGTTTCGGCGTGAAGCTCAATCCCGACACCCAGGTGGTGGCGACGCTCGGCTCCAAGGAGGGCTTTGCCAACGTGGCGCAGGCGATCACCGCGCCCGGCGACGTCATCCTTTGTCCCAATCCGAGCTACCCGATTCACGCCTTCGGCTTCTTGATGGCGGGCGGCGTGATCCGCTCGGTGCCCTCAGAGCCGACGCCGCAATTCTTCGAGGCGGTCGAGCGAGCGATCGTGCATTCGATCCCGAAGCCGCTGGCGCTCGTCGTCTGCTATCCTTCGAACCCGACCGCCTATGTTGCGAGCCTCGACTTCTACAAGGACCTGGTCGCGTTCGCGAAGAAGCACGAGATCCTGATCCTGTCCGATCTCGCTTATGCCGAGGTTTATTTCGACGAAAGCAACCCGCCGCCCTCGGTGCTCCAGGTGCCGGGCGCGATGGACGTCGCCGTCGAGTTCACCTCGATGTCGAAGACCTATTCGATGGCTGGCTGGCGCATGGGCTTCGCGGTCGGCAACGAGCGCGTGATTGCGGCACTCGGCCGCGTCAAATCCTATCTCGACTACGGTGCGTTCACGCCGATCCAGGTCGCAGCGACCGCCGCGCTGAACGGACCGGACGATTGCATCAAGGAGATGCGCGACACCTACCGCAAGCGGCGCGACACGCTGGTGGAATCGTTCGGCCGTGCCGGCTGGGAGATCCCGCCGCCGGAGGCGTCGATGTTCGCCTGGGTGCCGCTGCCGGAAGCCTTCCGCAGCGTCGGCAGCATGCAGTTCGCGACCCTGATGGTGGAGAAATCCGGTGTCGCGGTCTCGCCCGGCGTCGGCTTCGGCGAGCATGGTGAAGGATATGTCCGTATCGCCATGGTGGAAAACGAGCAACGGATCAGGCAGGCCGCGCGCGGCGTGCGCCGCTTCCTTGAAAGCGGCATCGAAACGTTGCACAACGTCGTTCCGCTCGCCACTCGGCGTTAAGTTCTCTTCCGCAGGTTTTCCAAGGCATCATGGTTGCACCCCTGAAAGTGGGCATAGCGGGGCTCGGCACCGTGGGCGCCGAAGTTGTCCGTCTGATTGAAACGCAGGCGCGCGTGCTTGCCGGCCGCAGCGGCCGCGGCATCCGCGTCGTCGCCGTCACCGCGCGCTCGAAGGCCAAGAAACGCGGCGTCGATCTGCGCGGCGTCGAGTGGGTCAAGGATCCGCTTGCCCTCGCCACGCATCCCGGCATCGACTGCTTCGTCGAACTGATGGGGGGCTCCGGCGATCCCGCCTTGTCGGCGGTCGAGGCCGCGCTCGCTGCCGGTAAATCCGTCGTCACCGCCAACAAGGCGTTGCTGGCAAAGCACGGCCTCAAGCTGGCAAAGGCCGCCGAAAAGCACGGCGGCGCGCTGAATTTCGAGGCAGCCGTCGGCGCTGCGATCCCTGTCATCAAGACGTTACGCGAAGGCCTTGCCGGAACCGGCATCAACCGGGTCTACGGCATCCTCAACGGCACCTGCAATTACATCTTGACCCGGATGGAGCAGGAGGGCCTGTCCTTCGCCGAATGCCTGAAGGACGCGCAACGGCTCGGCTATGCCGAGGCCAATCCGTCCTTCGACGTCGACGGCCACGATACCGCGCAAAAGCTCGCCATTCTCGCCAGCCTCGCTTTCGGCACGAAAGTTGCTCAAAGCGCGGTGTATGTCGAAGGTATCTCCTCCATCGCGCCGGAAGATCTCCGTGCCGCTGACGATCTCGGTTACCGGCTCAAGCTCCTCGGCGTCGCGGTTCGCACCGCCAAGGGCATCGAGCAGCGCGTGCATCCGACCATGGTTCCGAAATCCTCGTCGATCGCACAGGTGATGGGTGTCACCAATGCGGTCACGATTGATGGCGAGGGCATCCCGCCGATCACGCTGGTCGGCCCCGGTGCCGGCGGCGCTGCGACCGCATCCGCCGTCGTGGCCGACATCGCCGACGTCGCGCGCGGCATTCGCGCCAATCCGTTCGGCCGGCCGATTTCGCAGCTGCGCGATACCAAGAAGGCGCCGATGGAGCGCCATGAGGGCGGCTACTACATCCGACTTCTGGCACGCGATTTCCCGGGCACCGCGGCTGCGATCGCGACGCGGCTTGCGGAGCAGAAGATTTCGATCGAGTCGATCGTGCAGCGCCATCCCAATGGCGGCGCTGCGCCGGCAGACGGCAAGGCGGTCCCGGTGCCCGTCATCCTCATCACCTATGCCACGCACGAGGACGCCGTGCGCCGCGCGCTCGCGGCCGTGCAGAAGGACAAGGTGATCAGTGGGCGACCCCAGGTCATCAGGATCGAGAAGAACTGAGCATGACCTGGAAAAGTGTGAAGCGGTTTTCCGGAAAGGTCATGCTCCAAGAATAAGACACGGTTCGAACGAACTGTGGGTGTTACGAGTTGATGCGACGGAGATGTCCGTCCAAAACTGTTTCGAAGGAGTGAGCCGATGTCGACCCATATTTCAGTCCCGCCGCAAGCGTTGCTCGAGCGCATTCTCACGCTGGAGATCGTGCGTGTGACGGAGCGGGCGGCGGTGTCTTCGGCGCGTCTGCGCGGGCACGGCAACGAGAAGGCGGCCGACCAGGCCGCGGTGGACGCGATGCGGCGCGAGCTCAACAAGCTCCCGATCGAGGGCACCATCGTCATTGGCGAGGGTGAGCGCGACGAGGCGCCGATGCTCTTCATCGGCGAGAAGGTCGGCATGAACGCCGGCCCGCAGGTCGACATCGCCGTCGATCCGCTCGAAGGCACCACGCTGTGCGCCAAGAACATGCCGGGCTCGATCGCCACCATGGCGATGGCCGACGGCGGCACGCTGCTGCACGCGCCCGACGTCTACATGCAGAAGCTCGCGATCGGTCCCGGCTATGACAAGGGCGTCGTCGAGCTCGATGCGACACCGGCCGAAAACGTCCACCGCCTCGCCAAGGCCAAGGGCGTCAAGCCTGACGGCATCACCGTTCTCGTGCTCGACCGGCCGCGCCATGCCAGCATCATCGAGAGCGTACGCTCGACCGGCGCCGCCGTGCGCCTGATCACCGACGGCGACGTCGCCGGCGTGATCCACTGCGCCGACCCCGACAATACCGGCGTCGACATGTATCTCGGCACCGGCGGCGCGCCGGAAGGCGTGCTCGCGGCCGTGGCGCTGCGCTGCATCGGCGGTCAGATGCAGTGCCGTCTCATCCTCGACTCCGAAGAGAAGCGCGAACGCGCCGCCAAGATGGGCGTCAACGATCCCAAGATGATCTACGGCATCGAGGACATGGCGCGCGGCGACTGCCTGTTTGCCGCCACCGGCGTCACCACGGGCTCGCTGCTGTCAGGCGTCAAATTCCGCAAGGACGGCGTGATCGAGACCGAGACGGTGGTGATGCGTTCCGTCACCGGCACCGTGCGCTACATCAAGGCCGAGCATCGCGAACTGGCGAAGTTCCATTTGGACTAGTGTCAGCGACGTCCGCCTGCGTTCGTTCGGCGAATTTAGCCGGACGTCGTCGCATACAGCACCAGGATGGACATGATCCATCGCCTGTCTACTAAGGGCTGCGCGGCGCGGCCGGCATGAACAAGAACGCATCGCGCAAGGTCAGAGCGAGTTGGAGCGCTTTTTGGAGCTCACCAACTTCCTCAGCCCGAGGCAGCAAAAAAGCCCTCGCTGACGCAATGTCTCCGCTCGCGAGCGCGCGGCGCGCATTCGTGTCCGCCTCGGCATAGGCGTCGGTCGCGAGCATTTTGGACAGCTCTTGCGATACGCCGCCATCGAGGATTTCCAGGCGAGCTTCCGATACGTAGTGATCTGGCCGCAGCTCTATCAGGTTCTCTGACTTCGCCGGATCGAAAAGCCCGACCTTGCCCAGCATGATCAGAAGCGGGTGATTTCGCGCGAGAGATGACGGAATGATCTGGTAGGTCTTGAGCCTTCCAGCTCGGTCCTGAAGAGAAAAGAACGAAATGACCGGCCCGATCCGAAAGCGCGAGTTGCGGTGGAGCACCGCAACGTGACCGATGTTCTCGTCATCGTCTTTGTACACCGTCCCGCTCTCGATGTTTTTGTCGAGGCCATTTGCAATCAAATAGGACGAAGCGTTGGCAACACGAAGCGTGACGCCGCGTTGGTCGAGTCCGTCCACCTCAAATTCGATCTCGCGTCCGATGAATGCGGACAGTCCGACCGTATAGGCTCCGACGGTCTCTCCGGAACGGAAGGGAATGATTTCCATCCACAATCCGAACGGATGATCCGGAAACGGCTCGAACGAGCGGCGTGACTGCTCGAGCCACATCTCGGGCGAGCGGCCCACATTGCCGCGCCAGACGACGCCGAGACAGCCGGGAAGTGCTTCAAGCATGGCGCCGACAAAGGCAGTCGTAAGGCGCACACTCTCGGCGAACCCAAGCGCTTTCGGTTCTGAGTTGTCTTCGGCGGAGCCCATTGTCGCGACGACGAGGTGCGCGCGGTGGCGGCCGGCGGCGTGGAAAGCCTCCGGGCCATACCCAGGAGGCTCGCTGCCACAGCTGCTGATCGTAGGGCATGGGTGCGGGCATCAAGAGGATGGTCATGAGATGATCGCCGACGCGGATGAACATCGGACCGTCGGTATCGTTACTTGGTGCGACTGGGCTGCGGTCCCACCGCAAGCCAGGATGACGAACGCGTAACGTCTCGATTAAAGATGCCTCGTCCGGAAGGCGGGCATCCTCAAGCAATATACATGCAACAGGGATGGTGGTCATGACAGATGCGCTGCACCCCGACTGGTTGAGACCCGTCACTTTGTTCATCTTGCGCGTGTTTGATGTGCGGGACTAGCGCTATTGTTGCACGGAAAGGATCATGCTTTAAAGCCTTTCATCTGAGACGAAGCCAGCTGGGGCGCGGAAAATCCGCGAAGCGAAACATGACCACGACATCCGATCTCTCCGCCGTCAAAGCCCTCGTCTTCGACGTGTTCGGCACAGTCGTCGACTGGCGCACCAGCCTGATCACGGACTTCATGTGGTGGGCGAAGGGCCGCGGCATCTCCGCCGACTGGACCGCACTCGTCGACGGCTGGCGCGGCATGTACATGGCCTCGATGGATGACGTGCGCAAACATCCCGAGCGCGGCTATGTCATGCTCGATGATCTGCATCGCCGCTCGCTGGAAAAGCTGGTCGCGCAATTTTCGATTCCAGGCCTGACCGAAGCCGATCTCGATCACCTCACCAGGGGCTGGCACCGCCTGTATCCGTGGCCCGACAGTGTCGCGGGCCTGACGCGGCTGAAGACGAAATTCGTGATCTCGCCGCTGTCAAACGGCAATGTCGCGCTGCTCACCAACATGGCGAAGTTCGCAGGGCTTCCCTGGGACCTCATCATGTCGGCCGAGCTGTTCGAGCACTACAAGCCCGATCCCGAAACCTATCTCGGCGCCGCGCGCCTGCTCGGCCTCAAGCCGGAAGAGGTGATGATGGTCGCTGCCCACAACGGCGATCTCGCTGCCGCGCAGAAGAACGGGCTGAAGACGGCTTTCGTGGCGCGACCGACCGAATACGGTCCGCTCCAGAAGGTCGATTTCGAGGCCACCGGCAATTGGGACATCGTCGCCAGGGATTTTGGCGGAATCGCCGACAAGCTCGGGTGCTAAGGTGGCTGCGACTTTGCAGAGGGCCAAGGCTCAGCCTCGCAGCACGTTCCACGGGGCGAAGGCGTTGTTGACGCCCTCGAGCGCCGGTCCGAGTTGCGGCACATGCCGCAGCAGCACCGATTTCATTCCGTTGTTGTGGATCCAGTCCAGACCGAAATTGGTGTAGACTTCCGCCCGGTAGTCATCGGTGAAGAACCGGTCGCTCTTGAGACGCCGCGATGCCATCAGGATGAAAATGCGGAAGGCGGTATCGCTGAAGCCAAAACCATCCGGCAGGTCCTCGGCCAATAGTCCGACCATCAGATCAACGCGATCGACGTCGCCCTTGTAGATCGCGCGCATCTTCCTGGCCGCGCCGGGGATGCTGGTGATTTCCTCGAATGTGTTGACCCGCTTCTTGCCGACCAGTTCGCGAAACCGATTGTAGCGCGGCACGCCGCGCTCGCGATCGCGCATGATATCGATGGCGGCCACGTCCAGCAACGGCTGGCCGTCTTTGGTGAACTGGCGCAGGAAGTTCGGATAATTGTGCAGGCGAATGGCGCCGGGATGGGCGGTGCCGAACGAGTACAGCAGGTCGACGAAGCCGTGAGTCTGCATGAACTCGCGGGAGGCGGGGCCCTGCATATCGACCAGGTCGCTAAGGGTAACCTGTGTGCTATCGAGCCGCCGTACATCCATCTTTTCGGGGATCAGCGGGTGCAGGCGGTACACGGCGGTGAATTCCTCGGTCATCGCGTAGGGCGCGCTGTGCTGGTCCGTCGGAGAGCCGATGATGCCAAAGGCGGCCTCGCTGTTCTTGCCGAGCACTGCGCGCAGCACCCGGCACGGGATCCCCGACCAGTTGGCGTGCATGCTGAAGTCCAGTGCGGGATGGCCGAGGATGCCTGGCGTCCATTCGACGGTGTGGATCTTGGCGATCAGGGCTGCGTTGATCAGGCGCGCATGCTGGAATAGCGCCTCGTCGTTCCAGGTCGGATACCGCGTCTTCAAGCCGTCGCAGATGACATTGTGCTCGCGTGCAAAGAGGTTGTGCAGCAGGCTGAGCCCCACCCACCAATTGTCATTGAAGCCGGTGAGATCGGCGCCCGGATGGACTGGATCGGCTGGAAGCATCCCATCATCGCCGACAGCGATCTTCCCATCTGCCCCGGAACGGATCTGCATCTGCCTCGCGCGGTCGCTGCCGTAGATCTGTCCGGCGTCCCACCAGTGCGAGTTGAGGTTGCGGAACGTGGGGGTCGCGCCGAGCCATGGTTCACGTGGCGTCTCGTCGCAAACGGTTCGACGGATCTTCATGCAGCCGTCGATCCGCTCATCCGCAGGCCATTCGTCGTTTGGCTTCAGCGGAATTTTGAACTCGTTTCCCGACTTAGGGGCCCCATGGCTGAACCAATTATGGGTTTCGAACTGGATCCAGGCGGCGGCCAGCAGATTGAGGCTGGTCGCGGGAATGAATTCGCGGCGCGCCAGCAATTCCTCCGAGATCAAGCGCGGACTGGGTTCGAGCAGGTCGTCCAGGCTGCCCGGTACACATTCGGGCAGCGCGAAATTGCGTCCGAACCGGGCGCCAGCCATCCCCATGCGCGGATGGTCGAGGCTGTTGAACGAGCCGTCGGCGGAACGCCAGCGGTCATTGCCCGTGCTCCAGCGAGGCGATGTCGTGCCGTAGCCGGTATGGTGCAGATTGTGCTCACGCAGCCGGTCGCGGAACGCCGAGAGATTGGCAGCTCCGAGCAGGGTCGGCAGTTTGTCCCATGTGACAAAGAAGTTGACGGCCCGATAGACAACATCCGGGACCCATTGGAGCCGGTCACGATGGAAGACAAAACCATCGTTCTCGCGGGACATTGACGCTCCCAAACAATTCACGTCAATAAATGCGATCTGCAATTAGTAGCTGTAGTTCAATAACACCAAAATGTCCGCCTGCCAACGCCGCCGGAGACATTGCGGATTGCAATTGCTTGCCGGTCAGCCGGACAGCGGTAATCGTTCGGGCGGTCCGGGCGGCGCGTGCGCCACCCGGACCTGATCCGCCGATTACAACGTCATCTGCATCGGTTCGGGATAATAGTGGAATCCTTCGCCGGCCTTGGCAACATGGCCATAGCCCGGCCAGGCGAAGTGATAGGACATCACGGGCGTCTTGTTCGCCGCAAGCATAGTCAGCAGCTTGACGCGCGACTCGGCCGCCTGCTTCGGGTCGGTGTCGTAGGAGAATTCCATCCGCGGCCGCTCGAGCAGCAGAACGGGATGGTGCGAGAGGTCGCCCATGAAGGCGAAGGACTTGCCGGCCGACGAGACCATGAAGATGGTATGGCCGACGGTGTGACCGGGCGCTGCGATCGCCTGAACGCCGGGCAGGAATTCCTGGCCATCCTTGAAGAACACGATGCGGTCGCGCACCGGCAGCAGGTTCTTGCGGGCGTGAACGACGAAATCCTTGGCGTCGCTGCCGAGCTTGCCTTCGTCGGTCCAGAAGTCGAAATCGGTCTGCGAGATGTAGATCTGCGCGTTCGGAAACAGCGGCTTGCCGCCGTCGTCCACGATGCCGCCGATGTGGTCGATATGCGCATGCGAGCAGACCACCGCATCGATGTCCCCAGGCTTGATGCCTGCCTCGGTCATGCTCTTCTGCTGCCGGCCGGTGGTGGCGCCGAACATCTTCGAGCTGCCCATGCCGGTATCGAACAGAATGAGCTTGTCGCCGGTGTTGACGATCGGCGAGTTCTGTTCGAGCACGACATTGTCCGGCGACAGGAAATTGTCGACAAGCATCTTCTTCACCTCTTCCTTGGGAACGCCGGTGAAGGTCCCGGAGGGGTCGCCGAGCGGCAGCGGTCCGTCGGAGACGATGGTGACTTCGGCATCGCCGAGAACGAAGCGGTGCCAGTAAGGCGTCTGGGTGCCGAGCTTGGGAGCGCGCGCCATCGCGCTGCTGCCGAGCATTGCGCTGGCACCAAGGCCAGCCCCGAGAGCGAACAAGGATCGACGTGAGACATCGATTGTCATGCGTTTCCTCCGCTTTTGTCTTTTGTTTTGCGCAATTGTTTGCGCGTTACATTCGGCCCGCGCCGATCGCCTCGCGTCAGCACGATCCGACCGCACGGCTGAATGCAATCAATGATTGTGTCGCGATTGTGTCTCTTGACCGCGCGTTGTAGGGGGGCCGCGAGTTTCTTTCTGCGTCGCGAATGCCGTCTCACGCAATCCGCGGCACCAGGTCACTGCCTTCCGTTTCAGCAAAGCCCGCCTGCAAAACCTCTTCGCGCTTGTGGCGTAGATGCGCGCGCAGGATATGGGCGAGGCCGACGCCGTCGCGCCTCTGCAGTGCATTCAGGATGGCATCGTGCTCCTTCACGGCGACCGCCCAGCGCTCGGGCGTCATCGGCGTGACATAACGCGCGCGGCGGATGCGCGCGGTCACGGACGTATACAGCCCTGCAAGCACCGGGTTTCCGGCCGCAGCGACGATGCCTTCGTGAATGGCGCGGTTGCCGCGATAGTACCGGATCAGGTCGCCCTCGCGATGATGATGCACCATCTCCGCATGCGCGGCGGCGATCGCGTCGATCTCGGGATCGGTGATGCGTTCGCAGGCGAGTTCGCCGGCGAGCGCTTCGAGACCCTGGCAGACCTCGAAGAGGTCGCGCATGTCCTTGTCGGTCAGTTTTGCGGCGCGCGAACCGCGATGCGGCAAAAGCTGCACGAGCCCTTCGGCGGCGAGCACCTTGAGCGCCTCGCGTAGCGGCGTGCGCGATATCTGAAGCCGCTCGCACAGCTCGCGCTCGGGAATCCGCGCGCCGGGCGGGATTTCGCCGTCGAGCAGGATGGCCCGGATGCGGCCGACGACTTCCTCATGGAGCATGGGTCTGAAGTCCATTTGAATGCAAAAATGAGGCTATATGCGAATTAATGCAAGTTCCAGCTTGTAAATCGATCATTTTGCATTCAAAAATGTAGAAAAGCAGAAGGACATGAGGAAAATGGACCAGCAGGTGGTGGCGGAAGACCTCGTTTTCGAGCGCCAGGACGGTATCGGGCGGATCACCTTCAACCGCCCGCAGGCGCGCAATGCCTTCACCTTCGCGATGTACGAGCGGCTCGCCGCGATCTGCGAGGAGATCAACGACGATCACGCGATCAAGGTGCTGGTGCTGCGCGGGGCCGGCGACAAGGCCTTTGCCGCGGGCACCGACATCAATCAGTTCCGCGATTTCAAGTCGCCGCAGGACGCGATCGACTACGAAAACCGCATCGATCGGGTCCTGACCACGCTCGAGCAATGCCGCGTGCCGACGATAGCAGCGATCAACGGGTTCTGCACCGGCGGCGGCGCGGGCATCGCCGCGGCCTGTGATCTCCGCATCGGCACCCAAAGCGCGAAAATCGGCTTTCCTATTGCCCGCACGCTCGGCAATTGCCTGTCGATGTCCAATGTCAGTCGTCTCACCGCGCTGATCGGCGCTGCCCGCGTCAAGGATCTGATCTTCACCGCGCGCCTCGTCGACGCGACGGAGGCGGCCAGTGTCGGGCTGCTCGGCGAGGTCGTCGAGGATCTTACCGCGCTCGACAGGCGCGCCGACGAGGTTGCCCGATTGCTTGCCAGCCACGCGCCGCTGACGCTGAATGCGACCAAACAGGCCGTGGCGCGTCTGCAAAGGCGGCTGACGCCGGACGAGGGCGAGGACCTCATCCTGATGTGCTACACGAGCCAGGATTTTCGCGAAGGGCTCGATGCTTTCCTCACCAAGCGCGCGCCGCAATGGCGCGGCCAATAGGACGCCCCGATGCAAAGCGATCGCTCGCAATCAACCTCCGGCCGTTCGGGGCCGCTTGCCGGCCTCAAGGTCATCGATCTCACCCATGTCATGGCGGGGCCGACCTGCACTTTGATGCTGGCCGACATGGGCGCCGACGTGATCAAGATCGAGAAATCGCCGAACGGTGACGACACCCGCCATTCGGTGCCGCCGAAGATTGGCGACGAGGCGGCCTCCTTCCTGATGATGAACCGCAACAAGCGTGGCATCGTGCTGGATCTGAAGACCGAGGGCGGCAAGCAGGTGCTGCGGCGGCTGATCGCGGGCGCCGATGTGCTGGTCGAGAATTTTGCGCCGGGCGCCATGGAGCGCCTCGGCTTCGGCTACGACGACCTGCACAAGCAGCATCCAGCGCTGATCTATTGCTCGCTGTCGGGCTTCGGCCGCACCGGACCCTACAAGCACCGCCGCGGCTTCGATCTGGTCGCCCAGGCCATGAGCGGCATCATGAGCTTTACCGGCGAACGTCCCGATGGTCCGCCGGTGAAATGCGGCCCGCCGCTGTCCGACATCACCGCCGGCCTGCTGGCGAGCATGGGCATCCTCGCGGCCTACACGCACCGTCTCAAGACCGGCGAAGGGCAGTGGGTCGAGACCTCGCTCTATGAGGCCGCGCTGGTGCAGACCTACTGGCAATCCACGATAGCGCTGGCCGCTGGCACTGCGCCGCGTGCGATGGGTTCGGCCCATCCGCTCAACGCGCCGTACCAGGCCTTCGAGGCCTCGGACGGCTGGCTGGTGGTCGGCGGCGCCAACAAGAAGCACTGGCTGTTGATGCTGGAAGCCCTCGGTGCGAGCGAACTCGCCTCCGATCCGCGCTTCGTCACCGGGGCCGACCGCATGGCCAATCTGAAGGAGCTCGAAGCTGTCCTGAGCGAGCGCTTTCGCACCCGGACGCGGGCGCACTGGCTCGCTGCGCTGGACGAGAAGGGCGTGCCGTGCGGACCCGTGCACGACATGCTGGAGGCGCTTCGCGATCCGCAGACGCTGGCGCGCGAGATGGTCGTCGAGGTCGAGCATTCCACGCTCGGACCCGTGAAGACGATCGGCTTGCCGGTCAAGTTTTCGCAGACCCCGGGCAAAGTGCGCACGGGCGCGCCGGTCTACGGTGAGCATACAAGCGAGGTGCTGGTCGAGCACGGGTTCGACCAGAAGCAGATCGAAGCGCTGGAAAAAGAAGGCGCAATCGTCCTGGCATCAGGAAGACGCGAGGAACGCGTCGCCTGACCGGACGTCGAAAACAACAAGATACAAAAATCAGCTGGAGGACATCATGGGTCGGACGTCAACACTTCTGCTCTCCGCCGCCGCAATTGTGCTCGCCGGCACGATGCCGGCGCTCAGTGCCTGGCAACCGCAAAAGCCGATCGAGTTCGTAGCGACCGCCGGGCCCGGCGGCGGCACCGACAATCTCGCGCGCGCCGTGCAGAACATCATCACCAAGCACAAGCTGGTGGAGCAGCCGATCGTCGTCGTCAACAAAGGGGGCGGCAGCGGCGCGGAAGGCTATGTCTACGGCAAGGCGTCCGCCGGCGATCCCTACAAGGTGATCTTCGGCACGTCGAATGCCTGGCAGCAGCCGCTCGTCTCCAAGGTCGCCTTCAACTACACCGATCTCACTGCGATCGCGGCGATGGCGCAGGACGAGTTCCTGCTCTGGGTCAAGCAGGACGCGCCCTACAAGACGGCGGGCGACTATCTGAAGGCGGCCGCCTCGGGCGAATTCAAGATGGGTGGCGCGCAGTCGAAGGATACCGACGAGGTGCTGACCCGCATGATCGAGAAAGCCGGCCACATCAAGCTGACCTACATCCCCTTCAAGAGCGGCGCAGAGACTGCCGTGCAGCTCGCCGGCGGACACCTCGACTCCCACGTCAACAATCCCAGCGAAAGTCTCGGGCAATGGCGCGGTGGAACGCAACGACCGCTTTGCGTTTTCAGCCCGAAGCGGCTGCCGCAGGGCGCCAAGGTCACCGCGACCGAAGGCTGGGGCGACGTTCCGACCTGCGTCGAGCAGGGCCTCGACATCAAGCAATATGAGCAACCGCGGACGGTGTGGCTCCCCGGCAAGGTCACCCCGGACCAGGCCGCGTTCTATGTCGACCTCATGAAGAAGGTGCAGGCGACGCCGGACTGGAAGGACTACATCGAGAAAACCTCCCAGGTCGACACGTTCCTGACTGGCGCCGAACTCGACAAGTTCATCAAGGAGGACCTCGAGCACGTCAAGCAGGTCGCGGGCGAGCAGGGCTGGTTGGTCAAGTGAGGCGGCCGATGGCGTTCGATCGCGCAGCCGAGTTCAACCACCGTCCTCATCCTGAGGAGCCCGCCGCAGGCGGGCGTCTCGAAGGATGGCCGGGGATGGGATGTCGTCCGGAGCCGTCCTTCGAGACGCGCGCCAAAGCGCGCTCCTCAGGACGAGGATTGAGCAAACATCTGGCGCTTCGCTGGAGCGGCCCATGATCTCGCGCCGCGCCCTCGAACTTGCGACCGCCGTTCTCACCGGCAGCTTTGGTGTGGCCGTCGTCGTCTCCAGTCTCGATAACGGCATCGGCTGGTCAAGCGCGGGCGTGGACGCCGGCACGTTCCCGTTCCTGACCGGGATCATCATCGTGCTCGGGAGCTTCTACAACCTGGTGCGCGGTTTGATGCCGGTTGCGTCACTGGCGAACGTCCCCATCGCCATCACATCGATCGAGCTGCGCCGGCTTGCCGGCCTGTTCGTGCCGGCCGCGATTTTCGTGGCTGCGATTCCGTTGGCCGGGATGTACGTCGCCTCAGCCCTGTACATCTTCGCGGTGCTGGCGATCCCCAGACAACAATCCGTGCCGCGCGCGCTTGGCATGGCGGCGGCGACAGCGCTCGCGCTCTACGTCGTGTTCGAGCGCATGTTCCAGGTGAGCTTGCCGCACGGCGCGCTCGCCGCGGCGTTCGGCTTCTGACGGAGAGGCCGATGGACAATCTCGGAGAACTCCTTCACGGCTTTGGCATCGCGATCACGCTGCCGCATCTGGCGCTGATGGTGATCGGCGTGCTGCTCGGCATTCTCGTCGGCGTGCTGCCTGGGCTGGGTGCTCCGAACGGGGTGTCGCTGCTGCTGCCGCTGACCTTCGGCATGCAGCCGGTCTCTGCCATCATCCTGCTCTCCAGCATGTATTGGGGCGCGCTGTTCGGCGGGTCCGTGACCTCGATCCTGTTCAACATCCCGGGCGAGCCGTCGTCTGTCGCCACCACCTTCGACGGCTACCCGATGGCGCGCGATGGACGTCCGACGACAGCGCTCGCCACCGCCTTTGGCTCGGCGGCATTCGGCGCGCTGATCGGCGTCATCCTGATCACCTTCCTCGCATCGTGGGTCGCGCAGGTCGCACTCGCCTTCGGGCCGGCGGAATATTTTGCAGTCTATTTCCTGGCCTTCGCCAGCTTCGTCGGCATGGGCGGGGCGGCGCCGATCAAGACCGTCGTCGCACTGGCGATCGGCTTCGCCATTGCCGCCATCGGCATCGACACTGTCTCCGGCAGCGTGCGCCTCACGATGGGCGTCGACGAGCTGGTCAAGGGCGTGAACTTCGTCGTCGCGGTGATGGGCCTGTTCGGCATCGGCGAGCTGCTCGTCGCCGTCGAGGAAGAGTTTCATGCCCGCGCAGTCTCGTCGAAGATAGAGTGGCGCGAGGTGTTTCGTGCCGTCGGCCGCCTGCCGCGACATAGCGTTGCGCTGCTGCGGAGCGCGGCCATCGGATGCTGGATGGGGATCACGCCTGGCGGCCCGACTGCGGCGTCGTTCATGAGCTACGGCATCGCCCGACGCTTCTCGCGCCGTGGCCGATACTTCGGCACGGGAGAGGTCGAAGGCATCATCTCGCCGGAGACGGCCGATCATGCCGCCGGCACCAGCGCGCTTTTGCCCATGCTCTCGCTCGGCATTCCCGGCTCGGCCACCGCGGCCGTCATGATGGGCGGGCTCATGATCTGGGGCCTCAATCCCGGGCCGATGCTGTTCGTCGACCAAAAGGACTTTGTTTGGGGCCTGATTGCGTCGATGTATGTCGGCAACATCGTCGCCGTTGTGCTGGTGCTGTTGACCGTGCCGGTCTTTGCGGCGCTGATGCGGATTCCCTTCGTGATCATCGCGCCGCTGATCGTGATCATCTGCGTTGTCGGCGCCTATTCGGTGTCGAACTCCTATCTCGATGTCGTCATGATGCTCGGCTTCGGGATCGTCGGCTATCTCTTCAAGAAGCTGTTCTATCCGCTGGCGCCACTCGTGCTCGCGACCGTCATCGGCGACAAGGCCGAGGACGCGTTCCGGCAGTCGATGCTGATGTCCAAGGGATCGCTCGGGATATTCTTCGCCAACAAGCTGGTGACATGCCTGATCGTGGCGGGCATCGTGCTGTTGCTGCTTCCGCTCGTGCTGCAGCTTGCGCGCTTGCTGCGCAAGCCTGCGCCGTCGATCCACGAGACGACAGTCCAGAACACAGCTCGAGAGACCGCTCGAGAGAAGGTGATCATATGACCGCAAAGCCGCTCATTGCACTGGCAATGGGAGATCCCGCTGGCATCAGCCCGGAATTGACCGCAAAGCTCGTGGTGCAGGACGACATCCGCGCCCGCGGCCGGATCGTCGTGATCGGCGACCGGCGCGTCTTCGACCAGGGCGCGCGGATTGCCGGCGTCAACCCGGAGCTGACCATGGTGGAGCAGGGGGCCGATTTGCGCGCGGCGGAGGGCGAGACGCTGTTCGTCGATCTCGGGCACCTCGATCCCGGCGAGGTCCAGCACGGGATCGCGAGCCTCGCCGGCGGCAGGTTCGCGCTTGCCAACTACAAGCACGCGCTCGAACTCGGCCGCGACGGCCGGGTCGATGCCGCCTGCTTTACGCCGTTCAACAAGCAGGCGATGCGGCTGGCCCGCGCCGAGTATGACGATGAGATCGCGTTCTCCGCCGAAGTGGTCGGACTCAAAACTCCCGCAAGCGAGTTCAATGTGCTGGACCGGCTCTGGAATGCCCGCGTGACGTCCCACATCCCGCTCAAGGACGTCGCCGCGCGACTGTCCGGCGAACGTATCCATCGCGCGCTCAAGCTGACTGATGCCTGCATGCGCAATGCCGGCTTCGCCCGGCCGCGCATCGCGGTCGCCGGTCTCAATCCGCATGCCGGCGACGGCGGTAATTTCGGCCGCGAGGAGATCGATGTCATCGCACCCGTGGTCGCGGCCGGCCAGCGCGAGGGCATTGCCGCCGAAGGGCCGTTCCCGGCCGACACCGTGTTCCTGCGCGCCAAAAGCGGCGCCTTCGATGCAGTGCTGACGATGTATCACGACCAGGGCCAGATCGCGATGAAGCTGATGGGCTTTGATCGCGGCGTGACGTTGCTCGGCGGCTTTCCATTTCCGATCTGCACGCCGGCGCACGGCACTGCCTACGACATCGCCGGCCAAGGCATTGCATCAGTCGGTGCCAGTCGTGCCGCGGTGTTGCTCGCCGCGGAGATGGCCGTGCGTCGCGTCGCCTGATTTCTCCGACGGGGAGGTGGGCGCCTGCTTGTGTCTGCGGTGGCCACGCAGTTTCGGACTTTCCGGGAAGAAGTGGAAACTTCCGTCCTCGTAACGAGTTGCCGTCGCATGAACGTCTCCAATCTCGGAGTTGGAACATGGTCGACGACGACCCGCTACGAACGGCGGTGGATATTGCTTGGTCCGTTTACCGCGCCCGGCATCGCCACGTCGATGCCGCGGATAGTTGTTGCTGCCTGCTTGAGCGTCATCTGCAAGGGAGATGGAAAGCGCGCGGGAGCGATGCCGAAGAACTCACGCAATTCGGGATTGCCTTCCTCGATCGGCTTCCTGACGACGAATGTTGAGGCTCATGGAAGGGCTCGTCTGCCGGGTCGCGGCCGCAAGTGCCAGGCCGAATTGGACGCTGCTCGCGATTTCGAACCTTCTGTCCGCCGCGATCATTCTGGTCGTGCGTGCGGCGGTTTAACGGGTAGCCTCTCATGCGCATCGCTCAGATTGCTCCCCTCGCCGAAAGCGTCCCTCCGAAACTTTACGGCGGCACCGAGCGGGTAGTGGCCTGGCTGGTGGATGGGCTGGTCGAGCTCGGCCACGAGGTCACGCTGTTTGCGAGCGGCGATTCCAGGACGAATGGTGCGCTTCATCCGGTTTGGCCACGCGCGCTGCGTCTCGGGCGGAAGGGGGCGGACCCGACGGCCGCGAGCGCCATGCTGATGGAGGCGATTGCAAGGCGTGCGAAGGAGTTCGACGTGATCCACGCGCATGTCGACTGGCTGTCGTTGCCGTTGCTCAGCCGTCTCGGCGTGCCGTTCCTCACGACCATGCACGGTCGCCTCGACTTGCCTGGGCTACCCGACGTAGCCAGGCAATTCCCTGAAGCATGCTTTGTGTCGATTTCCGATCATCAGCGCCTGCCGCTTCCCGATGCGAAATGGATCGGAACCATCCAGCACGGGCTGCCGTCCAACCTGTTTCGTCCGTCCTACGAACAGGGGTCCTATTTGGCGTTTCTCGGGCGTCTCACCGCAGACAAAGGTCCGGAAGACGCCATTCGCATCGCACGTGCGGTCCAGATGCCCCTCCGCATCGCCGCGAAGGTCCCCCGCGCCGAGACAGCCTACTTCAGGAAGCACATCGAGCCCAACATCGACGGTAAGAACATCCAGCTTGTTGGTGAAGTCGATGACGCGGAGAAACAGCCCTTCCTTGCCGAAGCCGCTGCGCTGTTGTTTCCGATCGACTGGCCGGAGCCGTTTGGGCTGGTCATGATCGAAGCGATGGCATGCGGAACCCCGGTGATCGCCTATCGCTCCGGCTCTGTCCCCGAAGTCGTCGAGCACGGATTGACAGGCTTCATCGTCGAGAACGAGGAGCAGGCCGTCAGGGCAGTCGGCGAATTGGGCAAGCTGGATCGAAGGAAGGTGCGCGCCCGCTTCGAGGAGCGCTTTTCCGCGAGCCGAATGGCGAGGCAGTACGAAGACCAGTACCGCAAACTGGCTGCCGCCGCGGCTCGGGAGTTGATCACTGAACCGTCGGAAACGTGAAAGGACCCGGCGATGTCGCTCGGAAAAGCGGGGCAGATTTGCATCTTTCTGGTCTTCGCTCTGGCTGCGCCGCCGGCGTTCGCCGCGGAGATCGACGCCGCTGCCATCAAGGTCGCTGAGCCGTCGAAGAAAACCCTGTCGAACGATAAGCCGACCGCGGCGGGTGTCCGGTTGCAGGTCCTGCTGGACCGCGCGCACTTCTCGCCCGGCGAGATCGACGGCAGGTTCGGCGAGAACGCCAAAAAGGCGTTGCGGGCCTATGCCGAAGCGCGGCAGCTGCCGGTTTCGGACACCGTGACGGACGATGTCTGGACCGCGTTACGGGCGGACGACCGGCCGGTGACGATGACCTATGCCATCACCGAGCAGGACGTGGCGGGTCCTTTCCTGAAAAAGCTGCCGTCGAAGATGGAGGACATGATGGAGCTTACAAAGCTAGGCTTCACCAGTGCGCGCGAGGCCCTGGCCGAGAAATTTCACATGAGCGAGCAGCTCCTGGCCGCGCTCAACTCCGGGCGCCATTTCGATCGCGCCGGCGACACCATCGTCGTGGTGGACACATCAGGCGCAGGCGAGGGCATCTCCACCAAGGCCGACAGGATCGAGGTCGACAAGGTCAGGCAGACTGTAAAACTGTTCGACAAATCGAATGCGCTGATCGGATTTTATCCCGCGACGGTCGGCAGCGAAGAGAAGCCGTCGCCTTCAGGCACGCTCAAGGTCACGGAAGTCAGCCGAAATCCGTACTATCGCTACAATCCCGCTTATCGTTTCAAGGGCGTCCATTCCCGCAAGCCCTTCACCATCAAGCCCGGCCCGAACAATCCGGTCGGCACGGTCTGGATCAACCTGTCTGCCGAGGGCTACGGCATTCACGGCACGCCTTCGCCGGAGAAGATTTCCAAGGCGGAATCTCACGGCTGCGTGCGTCTGACCAATTGGGATGCCGAGCGCGTCGCCGGCCGTGTCTCGAAAGGCACGCCGGTGGCATTCGTGGGCAGCCCCGGATGAACGAACGCCTCGAGGTGGCAACGCCGCTCGCCGATTGTGCGCTATTTCGGGATCGGCATCGTCAGCTCCTTGTCGGCCGTATCCACCACGAAGACAGCCAGCAATTTTGCGGGTTCGGTGTCGCTGGCATTGGCGCTGACGGCATGACGGTCGCCGGGTTTTTCAGAGAAGTTCTCGCCCTTGTGAAAGACCTTGGCGGGGCCGTCATTGACCTGACTGCGGATCGCGCCTTCCAGGACGGTGGCGTAGATGAAAGCCGAGGGCGCGTGGATGTGGGCCGGCGAGGAGCCTCCGGGACCATACTCGACCAGCACGCCTTTCATGCTCTTCCCCGGGACATTGGGCAGCGCCTGGTCGAACACGACGGTCGCCTTGGCCGTGGGGGCCGCCGTCTCGGCGGCATGGGCCGTCAGGAATGATGCGGCATAGACAGCGGTTGCGATCAGCAATTTGCGCATGGGAGTCTCCTCAAAGCCTCGCGAGCCATGTTGCGAGCGACGTTTTGCCGAGCCGCGCCTCGCCGAGAGGGTTCAGCGATGTGTCGTCGATGGGAGCGCCGTAGTACGGCGCCTTTGGGTCTCCCACCACGGGTCGAGCGTCGCCGGACGCCTTCAGGCGCCGTGCGATGAATTCGTTGAAGGGCGCCTTCTCAGGTCCTGCGATATCGATCGTGCCGTTGAGCGGCTGGCCCATCGCGACCTCTGCGAGGCGATCAGCCACGTCGTCGGCCGCGATGGGTTGAAACAATGCCGTGGGAACGACGATCCGGCCCTCGGCCGCACCCATGTCACCGATGGCGCTGAGGAATTCGAAGAACTGGGTGGCGCGGACGATCGAGTAGGGGACCGGAGATGCCTTGACGATGGTCTCCTGCGCCAGCTTGGCACGAAAATAGGCGATGTCGGGCGAGCGCTCGGTCCCGACGATCGAGAGCGCCACATGATGCTTCACGGCCGCAGCCGCCTCGGTCGCAGCGAGGTTTTTGCTCGAACGCTCGAAGAATTCAAGCACGGCGGCAGGCTCCCAGGACGGCGCGTTGGCAACGTCAACCACGACATCCGCACCCGCCAGCACTGCTGCGAGGCCTTCCCCGGTCACGGCGTTCACGCCTGACTTCGGCGAAGCCGCAACAGCGTCGTGGCCTTGTTGCTTGAGCTTCGTTACGAGCTTGGATCCGATCAATCCGGTCCCGCCGATCACGACGATCTTCATGGCCTATCTCCTCGGCACGTTGCGAGCGCGAGCCTTTCAGGATCGACGGCGCCCGCGTCGCGAAAGCGATGAGGCGACTCTTACCGGGGAAATGGGGCAGGCTCTTGCCTGTAACCGGCCTGCCTTGTCCAAAAATGCTGAAGACGTCTGTCCAATCGCCGATAGATAAAGTTGCGTATCGAAATAGTCCGACGCACGGAGCGCACCGCTGACGCCGGCATCCGCCAGCGGCGCTCGCTAGATTGCAGCACGTCCTTCTCGTTGGCGTTCGGTTACAGACGGCATTCGCACCACGCAGCGGAACCCGACATGGCCGGTCGAGGTATCGACCGGCTCGGCGTGCCGCGCAGCCGGGCGATATCGGCGGCAATAGTTCGGCGCGCAAAGATGCGAGCCGCCCTTGAGGACCTTGCGCGGAATCTGGATGTCGGGGAGGCGAGGGTCGTAGCTTGTGTGCTCACCGCCGCCGCGGGGATTTTTGGGGATGCAGCAGGGCTTTGCAGCGTCGGCGGCGTGCTTCGACGACCACCAGTCGGAGGTCCACTCCCAGACGTTGCCGATCATGTCGTAGAGACCGTAGCCGTTCGGCGGGAAGGCCATGACCGGCGAGGTACGCTCGTACCCATCCTCGCCGAGATTCTGGACGGGGAAGTTGCCCTGCCAGATATTGGCCATGTGCTTGCCGCCCGGCACCAGCGCATCGCCCCAGGCGTATTCCTCCGCCTCGAGGCCGCCACGCGCGGCGAACTCCCACTCCGCCTCCGTCGGCAAGTCCTTGCCGGCCCAGTGGGCATACGCTGCCGCATCGCTAAAGGAGACGTGAACGACCGGATGGTCGTCGAGGTCCTTGATGTTGCTGCCGGGACCATAGGGATGGCGCCAGTTGGCGCCGCGCAGGAAAGTCCACCACTGGCTCCAGTCGGTGAGATCGGTGATGCGCGGCAGCGGGGAGAACACCAGCGATCCCGCGTAGAGCATCTCCGCCAGCGCGCCCGGATAGTCCTTCGGATCCGGAACGACCTGCGCCTCGGTGACATGGCCGGTTGCGTTGACGAACTGCTTGAACTGCCGGTTAGTCACGGGCGTGCGGTCGATCCAGAAGCCGTCGACAGCGACGCGATGGCTCGGCGCTTCCTCGGGATAATGATGGTCGGATCCCATGCGAAAGGTTCCGCCGGGAATGAAGACCATCTCGCCGGTCTTCAAATCATCCGGCAACCACTCGCAGTGATCCAGATCCGCTCGCAACATGGTGGAAGCTCCGATACCCGCATTCCACCCGATGCTACTGCGCTACCTCTGGCAGACTTCGACGATGGCTCCTTGTCCGGCCCATTGGACGCATTGTCTGGTCCCCCACTTTTTTGGCGCTCCGGGCAGAGGAGGACGCTGCATTGCGTCCACATCTCTTTCCTTTGCACGCACGTCTTCGAACACGCGGCAAATCCATGCCGCGTGCGCTCTGCCACCCGCAGAACGCTTCCGCTTAATATCGCTAAGGTTGCAAATGATACCCGAAGATTGGACGGCTGTGATGTGCAATTTGTGCCAGTCTGCCCGGGCAGTGAGACCTAATGCCCCATGGCTCAGATCCTTCAGTGCAGAGGCATTTGAGAGCAAATCTTGCGACAAATTCGGCGATGACTTGCCTGAAAACGCGAAGTCAGCTTGTCGTACCCACCTCGCGTTGTAGTGGTACTTCGCTATCGCGTGCCGCAGAATTGTCGCGCTTCAGTAACACGGTACAGCCATGGGGCAATTCCTTCTGGTTGATTCGCGCAAGCTGGATGGTTTCGAAGGTCTTCAGCAGGCCGTCCACGGCTCGCATGTCGATGTGATGCAACTCGGCCGCGGTCGGTTGCGCGGAACTTTATCCCATGTCGGCATCGGCGACTTCTCGCTCAGCATTGGTGCTTTCAACGTCGGCATGCGCACGCAGCGGGTTTCCAGCGACGACAGACTGATCATCGGGATGCTGCTCGCGGCCGAAGAGCGCGTCGCCCACTGGTCGTTCGACATGCAGCTCAATGATGTGCTCGTCATTCCGCCGCGGCTCGAACATGACGGTGTTTTTCACGGCGGCTCCGCCTACGCCGCCATGCGATTCGACATCAACGAGGTCGCGACGCTGTTCGGCGGAGAAGCACGGCTAAGCGATCCCGACACCTGGCGCAGCCGCGGTCATTTCCGCGCGCACATCGAGACCGGCGCGATCGCCTCGCGCCGCCTGGTCCGGATCATGTCGCACCTGCGCGACAACAAATATGGGCTGACGCTATCAACTGCCGATTTCTGGAAACGATCGATCGCCGAATGCATGGCTGCCAACGTCGCGTCGTCGCTGCCACCCGACGGGAATGGCTGGCTCCCTTCCGCACGCCGGCTGATCCGCAAGGTCGAGGAGTTTCTCGACGACGCCGGCACCCGTCCGGTGCACGTGTCGGAAATTTGCGCGGCGCTCGGCGTATCGCGGCGCACCCTCCACCGCGCCTTTCAGGAGGTATTCGGTCTCGGTCCGGTCACCTTCCTCAGGCACAAGCGTCTCTGCGCTGTTCATTCGATCCTGCACCAGAGCGCACCTGGCTCGACCACCGTGACAGCCGTCGCCATGCAACAGGGCTTTTACGAGCTCGGCCGGTTTTCGCAATATTACCTGGCAATGTTCGGGGAGCGTCCGTCGCAAACGCTTGGAATTGCGACGGTGCAGCCCGTCGAAGACGATATCACCAGAACCTAGCGCTCTGAGTCTGGACCGCGAACGACGCCATGATGGCATGCGTGCCGGTGTTTTGCCGGCGTGAAACGGCGAAAAAAACCGTCATGAAAACAACCAGATGGCTACTGTGCATGGGGTTGTTTTCACAGTTTTGAGTTGGATAGGCAGGCCGCCTTCAGCTTTACGCCCCGCAGACGATCACGCCATACCAGCCCAGACCCCGATAGGTCTCGTAGCCCGGGGTGGCATGGAACGCGACCAGCGTGCCCGAGCCGTCCTGATAGAAGCCGGAACGCTGGCCATTGAGCGACAGCGAGATGCGTTCGCTGAGAATGCCTTGTCCGTCGGAAGCGGCGATCACGCGAAGATTGGAGTCGACCAGCAGCACGCGCGCCTTGTCGCTGTCGCCGACACGCACGCCTTGCACGATGGCGCGGGCCTGTGCCTCCCAGTCGAAATGGATGGCGAGCACCCCGATCGGCGCGCCGTTAGCCTGTCCACCGGCGCGGACGCTGGCGCAATAGGTCGCGACCTGGGCATTGCCGAGCAGCGGCTGGTTCTCGACGTCGCCGGCGACATAGTCGTCGCCGGAGCGCAGGGTCTTGGCCTCGCGAAACCATTTGGTGTGGGCGACGTTCTGGCCGACGGCGTGAAACCGGTCGGCGCGGCCGTTGGCGATGACGTTGCCATCGAGGTCGCAGAGCCAGAGGTCGAGATAGACGGTGTAGGCGCCCAAGATCACGCCGAGACGCTGCGAGGCATGGGACACGGCCGCGCCGTCGGGCGAGGCCGCGCAATCGACCAACGCGGAATCGGTCGCCCACCAGCGCACGTCGCAGGTCCGTTCATAGAGGTTGCGGTCGATGAGCTCGATGGCGTTGAGCGACAAATCGACCATGCGCTCGCCGCGCGAGCGCTGGCTCATCCGGTCGATCGAGGAGACGAGATCGCCGGTCCGTTTCGTCAATTGGCTTTCGAGCTCGCGGGCGATGGTCTCGACCTGCTGGCCGACGCCACGGACCTCCTGCGCCACCACGGCGAAGCCCGCGCCCTGTGCGCCGGCACGCGAGCTTTCGATCAGCGCGTTCAGTGCCAGCATCTTCATCTGGTTGGTGATCTGCTGGATCGACTTGGTCTTATCGACCGCGATCTGGTTGACCTCCGCCGTAAGGCGGTTGATCAGCGCGGAGATGTCGGAATCATCCTCGGCGGATTCATTTGCGATCGGCTTGGCTTTGAGACCCAGCGCAGCAGACATCGGGGGCTTCCCTTGGCAATGAGGTCTGATCTGCAACGAACCCGGAACAATCACTGACAGATCGAATACAATTCTTTTTCGAAGATTCCGCCTAACGCCTGCTTAATTTGCTGTTTTGCGGAATGCTCAAATGATAGTCAGTCCGCGCAGCAAAGCGGCAATCCACCGCTTTGTGCGGCGCAGACATTGCAAATCCCGGGGGATTGCGGGCCAATCGTTCCGTCGGCCGGGCGATGCAATACCTCCGGCTCCCAGGTTCCTCAAACCGACCGCTGTTCATGACGCCGCCCGCCACCGCCTTGCCCGTCGAAGCGCCCCAGGCGTTCCTGGGAGTGGCGCGCTCGCTCACCGACAAGCTCTGGCGCGACCGGCTGGATGCGCGCGGGGCGGCGAAGGCGCTTGCCATCGTGCAGCGCCACCAACTGCCCGAGCTGCTGGCGCGGGTGCTGGCAGGTCGCGGTGTCGACAGCGATGCCGTCGCCGATTTCCTCGATCCAACCATCCGCAAGCTCCTACCGGACCCGTTCACGGTGACGGAGATGGAAGCCGCCGCGAAGCGGATCGCGGATGCCGCGGGAAGCGGCGAGAAGGTCGCGATCTTCGGCGATTACGATGTCGACGGCGCGACCTCGGCGGCGCTGCTGACCTGGCATCTGCGCCATTGCGGGCTCGATCCGCTGATCCACATTCCCGACCGCATCTTCGAGGGCTACGGGCCCAACACGGAAGCCGTGCGTGCGCTGGCCGCAAAGGGCGCCACGCTGCTCGTCACCGTCGATTGCGGTACCACCAGCATCGAGCCGCTCGCCGAAGCAAAACGTCTCGGCATGTCCGTCGTCGTGATCGACCATCATCAGGCCGGCACGGAGTTGCCGGAGGTCGACGCGTTGGTCAATCCGCACCGGCTCGACGATCTCTCCGGTCTCGGCCATCTCGCCGCCGTCGGCCTCGTGCTGGTGACGCTGGTCGCGGTCAATCGTGAGCTACGCCAACGCGGCTTCTGGAATGCGGAGATGCCCGAGCCGGATCTGCTCGGCATGCTGCATCACGTTGCGCTCGGCACGGTTGCCGATGTCGCGCCGCTGATCGGGCTCAACCGCGCGTTCGTCGCCAAAGGCCTGATCGCGATGCGGCGGCGCGACCATGTCGGCCACACCGCGCTGATGGACGTGGCGCGGCTCAACGGCCCGCCGGAGGCCTGGCATCTCGGCTTCATGCTAGGGCCGCGCATCAATGCCGGCGGCCGCATCGGCCGCGCCGATCTCGGCGTGCGGCTGCTTTTGGAGGGTGACAGCGTCGAGGCCGCGCGGATCGCCGCCGAGCTCGACCGCCTCAATAGCGAGCGCCGTATCATCGAGCAGGCGGCCGAAGCGCAGGCCGAAGCCGAGGCGCTCGCCTCGATCGGGCTCGAGGACAAGATCGGCGTGATCGTGACGGCCTCCGAAGGCTGGCATCCCGGCGTGGTCGGTCTCGTTGCGTCCCGGTTGAAGGAGAAGTTCTCGCGGCCCGCCTTCGCGATCGCGCTGGAGCCCGGCGGCATCGGCACCGGCTCCGGCCGCTCGATTGCCGGCGTCGATCTCGGCAAGGCAGTACGGCAGGCGGTCGCCGACGGCATTCTGCTCAAGGGCGGCGGCCACGCCATGGCCGCGGGCGTCACGCTGCGCAAGGAAAAGCTCGCCGAATTTCGCGCCTATCTCGAGCATGCGTTGGCCCGCGACGTTGCCGAGGCGCGCCACGTCAACGAGCTCTACATCGACGGCGCGGTCTCCGCGCGCGCGGTGACGACCGAGCTTGCAACGACGCTCAACCGCGCAGGTCCGTTCGGCAGCGGCAATCCGGAAGTCGTGTTGGCGCTGCCGGCGCACCAGCTCGTCTATGCCGACGAGGTGGGACAGGCACATTTGAGGCTACGCTTCAAGTCGGGCGACGGCGCCATCGTCAACGGCATCGCGTTCCGTTCGATCAGACAGAAGCTTGGCAACGCGCTCGTCGCCAATCGCGGCCAGCAATTGCATGTCGCGGGATCATTGTCGGTGGATCGCTACCAGGGCGCCGAGCGTGTGCAATTCCGCGTCATCGACGTCGCGCTGCCCGACCAGGGACCATCCATGATTAGATAGGTCCGGCAAACAACAAAAAACGAATAGCAAAAAAGGGAGTGAACATGGCAGGGCAGGTTGAGGGCAAGGTCGCGCTGGTGACCGGCGGCGCCTCCGGCATCGGCGAGGCCGTCGTCGAGATGTTCGCGCGCGAGGGCGCCACCGTCATCGCCACCGACATCGACGAGCTGCGCGGCCCCGAGCTCGCCAATCGCATCACCAAGGCCGGTGGCAAGGCGATTTTCCTGGAGCAGGACGTCACCAGCGAAGAGCGCTGGATCGAGATCACAGCCGAGATCGCGAAGCGCTTTGGCCGGCTCGATATTCTCGTCTCCAACGCCGGCATCGGCATTGCCGTGCCCTCGATCGTCGACATGACGCTCAGCGATTGGCGCAAGCAGAACGCGATCAACCTCGACGGCGTCTTCCTCTCGGTCAAGCATTGCCTGCCCCTGATGCGCAAGACCGGCGGCGGCTCGATCGTCATGATGTCCTCGCTCGCGGGCCTGCGCGGCGCGCCCGGGCTGTCGGCCTATTCGGCGACCAAGGGCGGCGTGCGGCTGTTCGCAAAGTCGATCGCGATGGAGTGCGCGGCGGCCTGTGACGGCATCCGCGTCAACTCCGTCCATCCCGGGATCATCGACACGCCGATCTGGGGCAAGATCCCGACAGGTGCGACCGGCAACCAGGGCAACGCGCCGATCGACCCGGACGAGCGTGCGCGCGTCGCGACGCCGCTCGGCCGTGCCGGCCAGGCTCTGGAAATTGCCTCCGGCGTGCTGTATCTGGCCTCCGATGCCTCGCGCTACGTCACCGGCAGCGAGCTCGTCATCGACGGCGGCATGAACGCCGGCGGCGTGCCGCGGCGGCAGTAGGCCGCCGCGCGGGCTGCGAAGGGCAGGGTGGCGCCCGCGGGGGCTGACGCGCAGGCGTCGGACCTGTACAACGCGGGCGTCTTCCGATCGACAGAGGTGTCCTTCCGCCATGGCGCACAGCCTTCACTCTTCGTCATCCACGCCAGCAACGTTTCGATCGAACCGTCCGGATCTCGCGAGCGACGCGATCCGCAGCGCGCGCGAGGATCTTGCCGCCTGCTTTAGGATGGCGGCGCGCAACGGCTTTGAGGAGGGCATCTGCAACCACTTCTCGGCCGTGGTGCCGGGCCATGACGATCTCTTCCTGGTCAACCCTTACGGCTACGCCTTCCGCGAGCTGACCGCGTCAAAACTTCTGATCTGCGACTTCCACGGCAATGTGCTCGACGGCGAGGGCGTGCCCGAGGCGACCGCGTTCTACATCCATGCCGAGATGCACAAGCGCCTGCCGCGCGCCAAGGTCGCCTTCCACACCCACATGCCCTACGCCACGGCGCTGTCGATGACCGAGGGCGATCCGCTGATCTGGGCCGGCCAGACCGCGCTCAAATTCTACGGTCGAACGGCCGTGGACCGCGACTACAACGGCCTCGCACTCGACAACCGCGAAGGCGCACGCATCGCATCGGCCGTGGGGGATGCCGACATCATCTTCATGAAGCATCACGGCGTGATGGTGCTGGCGCCGACCATCGCGGAGGCCTGGGACGATCTTTATTATCTCGAACGCGCCGCCGAGGTGCAGGTGTTGTCGATGTCGACCGGGCGACAGGTACTGCCGGTCGATCCCGCGATTGCGGCCGAAACCTACAGGCAGATGCGCGAGGGCGATTCCGAATCCGCGCGGCTGCATCTTGCCGCAATCCGCCGCCAGCTCGATGCGGAAGAGCCGCAGTACCGGCACTAGCGATCGCGTCGTAGCCCGGATGGAGCCATAACTAAGACCCCTGGCGCAGCTTCGCCAGCACCTTCAGCCCGCCATAGCCGTCCGCAGGCGTGATGCCCGCGCGCTGCTGAAAGTCCTTGATCGCTTTCATGGTGTCGTTGCCGACACGGCCATCGGTGCCGCCGGTATCGAAACCCGCCTTGGTCAGGCGCGTCTGCATCTCCTGCACCTCGGCGAGCGTCAATGCGCGCTCGGAGCCGGGGAATGGCTGGATGAAAGGCGGGGCGCCGAGGCAGCGGTCGCCGAGATGGCAGATCGCCAGCGCATAGTTCATCGAGGGATTGTAGCTCTTCACCGCGTTGAAATTCGGTCCCAGCAGAAATGTCGGCCCGCCCGCAACCGGCGTCCACATCTGCGCGGATGCGGAGGCTTGCGGAAACGGCTGGCCGTCGGCGCGGGTGACGCCGGCCGCCTGCCAAGCCGCATAGGTCCGGCTGCCGCTCATCTCACCGGGCGTGCGCACCTCGTAGCCCCAATGCTCGCCGCGGTGCCATTTGCCGCGATTGACGAGATATTTTGCGGTCGAGCCCAACGCGTCGTCGGGCTTGCCGAACGGCGACACCTTGCCGTCGCCGTCATAGTCGATGCCGACATTGAGCCAGACTTCCGGCATCCATTGCGAATGCCCCATTGCGCCGGCCCAGGATCCCTGCATCTGCTCAGGCGTGCTCCAACCCTTGTCGACGATGCGCAGCGCGTTGATCAGCTCAGTTTCCCAATAGGCTTTTCGGCGCGGCTCGTTCCAGGCGAGGGCGGCGAGCGAGGGAAACACCGGCGTCATGTGGTTCTGCTGCACCAGCGGATCGCCATAAGCGGACTCGACGCCCCACAGCGCCAGCAGCGTACCGCGCTCGACGCCGAAATCGCGCTCGATGCGCGCGAGCAGCGCCTCGTTGTTCTTCAGCGCGATCTTGCCGTTGATGATGCGCCAGTCGGAGACGCGACGGTTGATGTATTGCCAGACCTGCTCGTGGAATTCGGGCTGGTTGCGCATCTGCTTGAAGACGCTCATGTCGGGCTCGACCCGCGCCATCGCGCGCTGCCATGTCGCAGCCGAGATGCCTTTCGCCATGGCACGTGCGCGGAAAGACTCGCGCCATTCGTCGAAGCCTGGAGGTGCGGCGAAGACATGCGTCGGGAAAGCGAGCAGGGTGGCTGCACCGATGGTGAAGGCGCGGCGGGTATGATGGACCGAGGAATCAGCGTGTTTCATCGACTTATTGTAGCCGGAAACATGGCTCCTGTGAGTCGGTTCCTGGAGGCTCGGAACGGGACGTCCAGTCCTGTTCCTTCCGGAACAAATTGTCGCACTCCCGCATTCCCTCCGCATGCAATCGAGGAGGACGAGATGAGGAAATATCTGTTTGCGGCCGCCATGGTCACCGCTATCGCAGCCCCCGCATTCGCCGACGAAGTCGGTGTTCATGTTGGTCCGGTCGGCGCCGGTGTGACCGTCGGACAGTCCCCGGAATATCGAGAGCGTGACCGCGATCGTGATCGCACCACCGTGATCAAGGAGCGCGAGCCTGCCGACCGCACTACGGTCATCAAGAAGGAAGATGAATTCGGTAACCGCGAGAAGACCGTAATCCATCACGACAACGACTGACGGAGCAGGGCCCCGGCCGATTGTCGGGGCCCGCTTTCTGTTCGAAAATTCGGGGTTGAATGAAGATACGCGCGCATGCGGAGAGCCACGTCGTCGAGCTCGACGACGGATCGCAATGGCAGATTTTCCCTGGTGATCTCGCGACGACGCTGAGCTGGAAGCCCGAAACCGATTTGCGCCTCGAGCCGAGCGGGGATCGGATGAGTTCACATGTACTCGTGAATGGCACCGATCAAAGCCGCGTGCGGGTGATTGCGGCGGGCGAGGCTTGGCCGGACGGTGAGGTTAAGAAAGTATTGAAGGGCGGGTAGGCTTGGTCGAACATCCCCAAATTTGGGCCCCGTCACTTTACTGTCGGTTCGCTTCCATCTGCGCAGAATGCACTTATGCGGGAGCTGTTCGACATCATCCGTGCGAATCCCTGGCCGTTCGGCGCCGGACTCCTCGTCGTGGTCCTGATGATCATCGCCGAGAATTTTGGCCGCAGCATTCAAGGAGGCGGTGCCGGAGGCGGCGACTTCTCCGATGCCGGCGGGTGTGACGGCGGTGAGGGAGGCGGGGGCGACTAGACTTGGCCTGGTCCTCGCCTAGTCCTCCTGCAGATCAGTTGGGATGCCGGCGAGCCAGCGGCGAATACTCGCCTCGGTGCCGGCATCCAATCCCGCGGCCAGACGCTTCTCCAGCGCGATCACACGCTCCCTGCACGCCTTCAACAACGTCGCTCCCCGCGACGTCAACGTCCATTGCTGGATGCGGCCGTGGACGGGGTGGGGTGTCATCTCAATCGCGCCGTCGCGCTCGAGATTGCGGATGATGACGCCGACCGTCTGCGGAGTCAGGAAGGTGAGACGGGCGACGTCGGCGCCCGACAGGCCGGGATAGGCATTCAGCATCGTCAGCACCGCGAATTGCGGTGGCGTCACGCCGAGATCGGCGAGTGTCCGCTCCATCGTGAGACGGACTGCGGCATGGGCCTGGCGCAAGAGATAGCCGAGATAGCCTTGCTCGCCACGCTTGCCTTCGCCGGGGGCGGGCAGGCGCACGGCGTCAGGGCCGGCGGTTTTGCTCCGGGATTTCGATCTCGTGATCTTGGGCGACTTGCGCAACATATAAGAGCTCTTATAAGATGTAAGCCTTCTTATAATAACACGAGGTGAATGGCAATGTCACATGCCCGCAGCGAATACGAGGATTTCAAACGGATTGCGCCCGATGCCTATGATCTGGTGCTCGCGTTGGGCCGGGTTGCGGCGGACGCCGGCCTCGACAAGCAGCTTCTCGAGCTGGTCAAGTTGCGCGCCTCGCAGATCAACGGCTGCGCCTTCTGCCTGCAGCATCACATCCTGCTTTCGGAGCGGATCGGCGTGCCCGTCGACAAGCTCAATTTGGTCGTGGTCTGGCGCGAGGCGCCGATCTTTTCCGCGCGCGAACGTGCCGCGCTGGCCTGGGCCGAGGCGCTGACCTGCCTGCCCGACGGCGTCGGCGAAGACGTGTACGCCGAGGCGAGCCGTGAATTCTCCGAGACCGAGCTGACGTACCTGACCTCGGCGGTCGCCTCGATCAACGTCTGGAACCGTTTTGGTGCGGCGTTTCGCTGGACGCCGGCGACGCGGCCCGTCGAAGCCAATGCCGCAGCGTCCTGATTGCAACGAAGGGAGATCATGATGACAGCAATGAGTTTTCCCACCGCGCCGCGCCCGGCGTCATCGCGTTCGATGGCGATCGCCGTCGTCGGCGGTCTCGCCTGCGCGCTTGCGATCGGCAAAGCGCTGCCGGTGACGATGGACACCATTTCCGGCGCACTCTCGCCGCTCTGCGCCACCGCCGCCGAAAGCTCGCCGCTCGACAAGGTCGAGCCGATCGGCTCCTACGCGCTGCCGAACGTGCCGGGCAAGCGCGTCACGATCGTGCGCGTGTTCTACGGCCCCGGCGGGTTCTCGCGGCCGCATCGTCACGCAGGATCCGTCACCGCCTACATCACCAAGGGCGAGATCCGCTCCCAGCTCGGCGGCGGCCCGGTCGAGACGTTCGGCGTCGGCCAGTCCTTCTTCGAGCCGCCCGGCTCGACCCATCTGGTCTCGGCCAATGCGAGTACCACGGAGCCGGCAGAATTGATCGCGGTGTTCGTGGCGGACGAGGGCGCGCAACTCACGACGTTGCTGGATTGATCCGTAGCCCGGGTGAGCGAAGCGACACCCGGGGCAGTCGTAGCGTGAGTCCGGGATGTCGCTTCGCTCATCCGGGCTACGTTACCAGCGTGCTCTCTCGTCAGCCGCCGTAGGATGCTGGATCAGGATTGTCCGACGGATGCTCGAACGACTTCTTCATCGACACCGGCATGGGTACGTGAAAGTTCAGGCCGCGCGGCGGCACCGGCTCCATGAACCATTTGTTGTAGATCTGCTCGATCTCCGGGCTCTTGTAGAGTTTTGCGGTCGCGCGATCGACCACCGCCTTGAACGGCGCGTCGTCCTTGCGCAGCATGATGCCGTAAGGCTCCGGATCGGAGAACGCGCCGGTACTGATCGCGTACAGCGACGGATCCTTCGAGGAGGCGATCATCGCCGCCAGCTGGATGTCGTCCATGACGAAGGCCACGGCCCGGTCGGTCTCGACCATTAGGAACCCTTCGGGGACATCCTTTGCGTTCATCACGGTGATGTCGAGCGAGCGGGCCGCATTGGCCTTGTTGAGCTGCGTGATGTTGGTGGTGCCCGAGACCGAGACGACGGCGTTGCCCTTGAGATCGTCGATTTGGTCGAGCTTCGAAGTCTTCTTGGACACGAAGCGGCTCGCCGTGAGGAAATGCGTGTTGGTGAACCACACTTGTTTCTGGCGATCGGCGTTGTTGGTCGTCGAGCCGCATTCGAGATCGACGGTGCCGTTCGCCATCAGCGGAATGCGGCTGGACGAGGTGACCAGGTTCTCGTTGACCGCGAGCTTGTCCAGCTTGAGCTCGGCCTTGATCTCCTCGACGATCTTCATGCAGATGTCGATGGCGTAGCCGACGGTCTTCTGCTTCTCGTCGATATAGCTGAAGGGCACCGCGCTGTCGCGCACGCCGAGTGTGATCGCGCCGGTGTCCTTGATCTTCTTCAAGGTCCCGCTCAATTCCTGCGCATGAGCCGGCACGCCGAACGCGACGGCCAGAACGGCCACTATAGTGAGACAACGCATGTGCTTCCCTTCATCCTGTTTACCCGTGGGGAGGAAAGCAATTCTGAGGCCAGACAATTTCGAGGCCAGAGAAGGCTCCGTCATAAGGAGGCCGGGCCGGTCAGGCGGTGTGCGTGCAATTCGCTGTCATAGGACCGTCATCAGACAGTTTGGTTGGCTGTCTAGATGGCGCAAGCAGCGTCAATTCTCGTCGCCGCCCGATCCCTCGCGCAGGTCCGGCTTGAGCACGTCCTCCGGCAGCGCATGTGCCACGGGCTGCGGCGTGCCGGCGATCTCCGGGCCGACCTCGCGGCCGCGGGCATGGATCAGACGCTCGTACGCCGAGACCAACGTGACGTAAGGACTGACCCAGATCCAGCCGTCGCGGGTGAACACCTGCACGTCGAAATGCAGGTGCATCGAGGTGCCGGCGGGATGATCGAGATAGTTCGAGACCACGCCGATCTTCTCACCCTCCGATACGATGCGACCATTGAGCAGGCCATCGGCGTTCAGCGCCTGCGGGTTCATATGCATGTAGCGGAAACGGATGTGCTCGGTCCGGCTGTTGATTTGCAGCGTCACGGCCTGGTCCTTGGAAGCGCGTATGACCCTCGCATCGCGCACGGCGACGATGGCGCGCTGCTTGGGATCACAGGCTTGGCGGCCTTCACCAGGCGATGGGCACTCAGCCGCGCGGATGTCCTCGCCCTGATGGCCATAACCGCCGCCGCATTGCCAGACCTCGAAACTGCGGGATTCGCAGAAATTGTCGCGCCAGGGGTAAGCGGTCGTGCTCTCCATCTTGTCGCGCTTGGCATAGGATTGCGAGTGTACGAAAGCGGGCGCCTTCTCGAGAGGAAAGCGGATCTGTGCGTAGGCCATCACGTCGGGATGGCCGCCCTGCTTGCGATAACCGGTGTTCGGGATGATGTCGCCGCTCGGCCGATAGGTGAAGTCCGGGGAACGCGCCGCGGGACGATCGAGAATGTTGGAAGCGATGTCCGTGAGCGGCCGCATGCGCTGGCCGCCCGCCACGCGCAGCGCCTTCAGGAAGCGCTCGGCGACCGGATAGGCCTCCTTGCAGGCAAGCCGCCGCGGCTTGGCGACGCTGTCGAGGCATTGGATCGACACCACATAGGCGACGCCGAAACGGGTGAAAGCGTAGCGCACATAGCCTTCCCGGATGAATTTGCGCAGGTCCGGGTAGAGCGCTGCGAGCGGTTTGACCGGCTCGCCCTTGCCGCCCGAGGGATCGGCAATGTCATAGACGAGCGCCGAACCCGTGATCTGCACCTCGACCGGTCTTGCGAAGACCCGGCTCGGCATGCCGTCTCCGGTACCAGGCTCGAACGAAAAGGTCGCGCTGTAGCCGGCGGGGCCGGCATCGAACATGTCGACGGAATTGAAGTCGGCCTGGTAGCGCGACAGCGCGACGGTCGCTGGCGCACCATTGTGCCGTGCTTCGAAATACGCAGCAGCGTCGAACGGCAGCAGCACGGGCACGGAGCTGCGGGAGATGCCGGTGAAGAATTGCGAGGAGATCGCGTTGAGCTGCACCAGCGCCGGCATCGTGCGCGGATCATAGCGCGGCACCGAACGACGGGGCGCGAAGATGAAATCGTCCGCGACCCGGGGATGGGCGTTGATTTCGGTGCGCAGCTGATCGAGCGCCGCGCGCCAATCGACGCGCAGCGCCGTGAGCGAGGGGCTGCGGAATTCATCCGCAGTGAGCGGAGAGGCAATGAGGAGCGAAAGCGACGCCAGAAGTTGCGAGACGAAGCGGAAACCTTTCCCAACCACTGTCTCGCCCCCCGGCGGCACCTGTTGCGCTCGCGTTGGCCCCGTCAGTCCTTGGCGCGCTCGGAGTAGGAGCCGTCTTCGGTCATCACGACGATTCGGGTGCCGACGGCGATGTGCGGCGGCACCGTGGTGCGCAGGCCGTTCGAGAGCACGGCGGGCTTGTAGGACGAGGAGGCGGTCTGGCCTTTGGTCACGGGCTCCGTCTCGACCACTTCCAGCGTCACGCGCTGCGGCAGGGCGATCGATACGGGATTGGCGCCGTGCAGCGACAGCTTGACCGTCATGCTCTCCTGAAGATAGGCCGCCGCGTCGCCGATCACGTCCTTGGAGACCTGGACCTGGTCATAGGTCTCCGGGTTCATGAAGTGATAGCCGTCACCATCTTCGTACAGGAAGGTATAGTTGCGCTCTTCGATCGTGGCCTTCTCGACCTGGTCGGTGGTCTTGTAGCGCTCGGAGATCTTTACCCCGTCCGAGATTCGGCGCATTTCGATCTGGCTGACCGGGGTGCCCTTGCCGGGATGGATGTTCTCGGCGGTCACGACGACATATAGCTTGCCGTCTTGCTCGATCACGTTGCCCTTGCGAATAGAACTGGCGATGACTCTCAAAGCTGTATTTCCTGCTTGCTTGGCCCGGCTCGGGCCAGGACGTGGTCAAATTGATGGGGGACCTGGGGCCCCAAATCAGACCGCGGCACCCGTTTCGGGCCGCAACATACTGGTTTTGCCGTTGGATGCCAGCATTTTGCTGGCCTGCGGGACGGCCGGTTAATGGCTGGGGACAAGCCGATGTCGCCGTTCTGGTCCCCCTCGCGGCATCTCGACCGCCGGCCCTTCCTGCAGGCCAGGGGAGCAATCACCGGGGCTCTACGGGGATTTTTCGCCGAGCAGGGCTTTGTCGAGGTCGAAACCTCCGTTCTCCAGGTCTCTCCGGGCAACGAGACCCACCTGCACGCCCCCCGGACCGAGATCGTGCGACCCGACGGCAGCCGTGTGAGCCGATATTTGCGGACTTCGCCGGAATTCGCCTGCAAGAAGCTGCTGGCGGCCGGGGAGACCCGGATTTTCGAGTTCGCCCGGGTGTTCCGGGACCGCGAGCGCGGCGACCTGCATTTGCCCGAATTCACCATGCTGGAATGGTACCGGGCAGGCGCCCCCTATGACGCCATCATGGCCGACTGCGTCGTCCTCATCGGCCGCGCCGCCCAAGCGACCGGGATTGGCACCTTCGCCTTCCGCGGCCGGACCGCCGATCCCTTCGCCGAGCCTGAACTTGTGACGGTGGCCGGCGCCTTCGAGCAGTTTGCGGGAATCGATCTGCTTGCGACCATTTCCGGTGGCGAAGGCGACCGCGCCGCGCTTGCCCGGGCCGCTGCCGGCAAGGTCCGTGTGGCCGAGGACGACACCTGGTCCGACATCTTCAGCAAGGTTCTGGTCGAGCATGTCGAGCCGCATCTGGGGCAGGGGCATTTGACCATTCTGTTCGAATACCCATCTCCAGAGGCGGCACTGGCGCGCGTGAAGGCAGGCGATCCCCGCGTTGCCGAGCGGTTCGAGATCTACGCCTGCGGTGTCGAGCTCGCCAACGGCTTTGGCGAACTGACCGACGTCGAGGAGCAGCGCAAGCGCTTCACGCAATCCATGGCGGAGAAGCAACGCCGCTACGGCGAAGCCTATCCGCTGGACGAGGACTTTCTGGCCGCGGTCGCGGCGATGCCGGAGGCGAGCGGCGTCGCGCTCGGTTTCGACCGGCTGGTGATGCTGGCGAGCGGCGCATCGCGAATTGATCAGGTGGTCTGGACGCCGCCTGCAAATGAAGCGTTAAGCGAGACATGATGAAGAGCAATCTTGCGCGCACATTGCGCGAGCCGGCCGAACTTGTCGCCGAGCAGCTGGTATCAGCCACAGCGCTGCCGGTGCTCGATCGCGTTGCCGCACGCTATGCGGTTGCGATCACGCCGGCGCTGGTCGATCTGATCGACAGGTCCGATCCCGACGATCCCATCGCGCGGCAATTCGTTCCGACTGCCGCGGAGCTCGAGATGCAGCCGGGCGAGAACGCAGATCCGATCGGCGATCATCCGTACTCGCCGGTTCCCGGGATCGTGCATCGCTATCCCGACCGTGTGCTGTTCAAGCTCGTTCACGTCTGCGCGGTCTATTGCCGCTTCTGCTTCCGCCGCGAGATGGTTGGACCCGGCAAGGAGAACGCGCTCTCGGACGGCGCCTATCGCGCCGCGATCGACTACATCCGATCGCACAGCGAGATCTGGGAGGTGATCCTGACCGGGGGCGATCCCCTGATGTTGTCGCCGCGGCGGATGAGCGAGATCATGGCGGATCTTGCCGGAATCGATCACGTCAAGATCATCCGCCTTCACACCCGCGTGCCCGTGGCCGAGCCCGCGCGCATCAGCGAGGAGATGGTCGGGGCGCTCAAGGTCGAAGGCGCCACCACCTGGGTGGCGCTGCATGCCAACCATGCGCGCGAACTGACGGGGCCCGCGCGTGCCGCCTGCGCGCGGCTGGTCGATGCCGGAATTCCCATGGTAAGCCAGTCCGTGCTTTTGCGCGGCGTCAATGACAACGCGACCGCTCTGTCGGATTTGATGCGAGCTTTCGTCGAATGCCGGATCAAGCCCTATTATCTGCATCACGGCGATCTCGCGCCCGGCACGGCGCATCTGCGAACGACGCTCGCCGAGGGGCAGGATTTGATGCGGCAGCTGCGCGGACGGGTGTCGGGACTGTGTCAGCCCGACTATGTCATCGACATTCCCGGCGGCGCCGGCAAGTCGCCGGTGGGACCGAATTACGTGTTGCCGATGCAAAATACCGCACCTGATGCGGGTGATGCGGCATCGGAAACGCGCTATCGTATCGTGGATTATTGCGGCGACGTTCACCTCTATCCGCCCGAGACCTGATTGGTCGTGATGGAGATTCTGGCTCGAGGAATGGAGGGAGAGACATGAAGAAGATCATGGTGGCAGTATCGCTCGCGGTCTTGCTCGGCGGCGCGGCGGTCGCGCAGACCGGCGGCACGAAGGGATCGACATCGGGCGGCGCGGCGTCCGGATCGCTGCCGCAGGCACCCGTGGGCCATCGCCAGCCGCGCGTCGGCGACGTGCCCAGCGAGAAGAACCTGAGCGACCCGAACGATCCCCTCAGCAAGGAAAATCAGGCGCTCGACAAGAAGATCAAGAGCATCTGCCGCGGCTGCTAGGCGCCGGAGCAGCGGGCAGGGTGCGACAGCCTCACCCCGCCCGCGATCGTTCGGTCAGGCGGAGCGCTCGTGCAGCCCTGCGCGTTTGGTGTTGCGCCGGATCTCGACCGCGTCAGCGAGCTGTTTGAGCACGGTTGCCGTGGTCGCCCAGTCGATGCATCCGTCCGTGATGCTCTGGCCATAGGTGAGCGGCTTCCCCGCCACCACGTCCTGGCGTCCGGCGACGAGATTGCTCTCGACCATCACCCCCATGATGCGGTTCTCGCCGCCGGAAATCTGGCCGGCGATGTCGGCTGTCACGAGCGGCTGGTTTTCCGGCTTCTTGCTCGAATTGGCGTGGCTCGCATCGACCATCACGAGCGGTGCGACGCTCGCTTTCGCCAGATCGTTGCAGGCCGCTGCGACGCTTGCCGCATTGTAATTCGGCGTGCTGCCGCCGCGCAGGATGATGTGACAATCCTCGTTGCCCGCGGTTGAGGCGATCGCCGAGCGGCCGAGCTTGGTCACCGCCATGAAATGATGCGGATTCGAGGCCGACTTCACCGCGTCCGCCGCGATGCGCACATTGCCGTCGGTGCCGTTCTTGAACCCCACAGGGCAGGACAGCCCCGAGGCCAGCTCGCGATGGATCTGGCTTTCGGTCGTGCGCGCGCCGATCGCGGCCCAGGACACGAGGTCGGCAATGTATTGCGGCGTCGTCATGTCGAGGAATTCGGTGCCGGCGGGCAGGCCGAGATTATTCACGGCCGAGAGCACGTTGCGCGCCAGCCGCAGGCCCTTGTTGATGTCGAAGCTGCCGTCCAGATCAGGATCGTTGATCAGGCCCTTCCAGCCGACCGTGGTGCGTGGCTTCTCGAAATAGACCCGCATCACGATTTCAAGTTGATCGGCAAGCTCTTCGCGCAAGCTCGCGAGGCGCTCGGCGTATTCGAGCGCGGCCCTGGGATCATGCACCGAGCAGGGGCCGACCACGACCAGAAGCCGGTCGTCCTGGCCATTGAGGATCGCGTGGATGGCGTTGCGTGCCGCCATCACCACGCGCGTCGCGGTGAGCGTACGCGGGACTTCCCGCATCACCTCTTCAGGCGTGCTCAGTTCTTTCAGTTCGCGGATACGAAGATCGTCGGTCGTGCTCAGCACGGCGGGCTCCTTGTCATTTTGAGACCCTGCCGGCCAATAAAAAAGCCGCCAGGTCTGGCGGCTGTTCGGACTAGATGCTGCAATTTGTCAGATTGAGCGTGATCCTCCCACCGCCAGCGAGCTGTCGTAGCTAAAATACCAATAAAAGCTGGTGGTGACGGTGATCATGGCCAGTCATATAGCGCGCGATCGGCGGGTTGTCACCCCCTAAGCGAGGTGAGGATCACGGGGCGCCTCAACTGTTGCTTTTGCGTGCCGCCAGCGCCATGCCGATCAGCGTGGCGCCACCGAACAGCAGGTTGATGCCGACGAGGATGCCGATCGCCCATTCCGCCGAGCTCGGCAATCCCGTGATCACCATGAACGAGATCGCGATATCGACGAGGCCCGAGATAAGAAGCCACGACCAGCGGCCGCCCGGCTCGCGGCGGTGCTCCAGCGCGTACATGATGGTGGCGATGCCCTCGGCGAGGAAATAGGCGCCGAGCACGATGGTCAGCGTCAGCACGGCCTGCATCGGTCGCGCCAGCAGCAGCATGCCTGCGAGCACCGCGAGCGCGGCCGAGATCAGCGACCACCAGAAGCCCGGCGTGCTGCGCGCCCAATAGGTGGCGATCAATCCGCCGATGCCGCTGATCAGGAACATCCAGCCGAGGAAGATCGCAATCGCAAGGCTTGCGAGCGGCGGCAGGATCAACGCGGCAACGCCGAGCACTGCAAGCAGGATGCCTTCGAACAGGAAGGCCTTCCAATGTGCCTTGACCGTCCGGCTCATGGCGGATTGCAGCCGGGAAAAATCCTCAGGCGATGTCATGGGCGGGCTCCGGATCGACAGGTGTGTGCTCGATCCAGTCTAGTACGTGCACACCGCGCTTGCCATCCCGCGGCTCAGCCGCCGCCGTGCGCCGACGAAAAACCTTCGCCGCTGGTGCGGATGCGGTTGCGCCCGAGAACATAGATCGCGGTCGTGACGATCAGAAGTGCGAGGCCGAGCAGGATCGAGACCAGGCCGATCGGGATCAGGGCCAGGGTCAGATTGCGCTCGGGGTTGATGAGCCAGTGATGGATTGAGGTCAGCACGAAGGCGAGCCCGAGAAAGCCGACGCCGCCGCCCGCGAGCAGCAGCGCCCACATCCGGCGGAGCTGGCTGAGGCGCTCGCGCGCGACCTCGGTCCGGGGCGCGTGATGGCGCGCGACGCGCCGCACCAGGCGGATGGCGAAGGCGATCGAGCTGAAGCCGATCAGCAGGCTCGCGCCGCCCAACCACATCCGCAGCGTCGGATCGAGATCCGGCATGCGCTGGAGTGTGAGCAGCGGGAAGTCGAACGCCGAATGCAGGGCGAGCGGGCCTGCGAAGATCAGCAGCCGGCTGGAGAGACGGGCCCAGTCGCGATGATGGCGGTTCGCACCCAGCGCCGTGCCGGCGCGCGCGATGGTCAGATAGGCGCCGGCGATGATGCCGAGCGCGCCGTGGAATGGCACGGTCAGCACGCTGCGCAATGCAGCCAGCGAGCGCCACATCTCCGCGTGCTGGACGAGATAGGCGAGGTTCTCGTAGGCGGCGAAGCCCAGGCCGACCGCAGCGCCATAGACCACGGTGTCCATCGGATTGGCGAAGGTCCGCCGCTTGGTCGAGGCGACCAGCACGATCGCGATCACCTTGACCGCTTCCTCCGGCAGCGCGACGCCGAAGATCGAATGCATGGCCAGCGCCGCCCACGGGTTGTCCGGAGCCGCGACCATTTTGGCGAAAGGGGCGCGGGCCAGGCCCAGCAGCGAAATGCTGGCCGCGCCGAGCAGGAACGCGGTCCAGACCTGGGCCGGCGGTCCCGGGCGTTCCTCGGCGGCAATGACAAGCCACAGCATCAGCAGCGCCGGGGCAATGGCGGCCGTTCCGATGACGGTGGGTAAAGCTTCAATCAGGTACATCGGCGCCGAAAATAGGTTCCCTTGATCCGCTTATCCACATTGCCCGATGCGACCTTGTGTCATGCGCTTGCTGTCGCGTCGCTTAACAAGCGCGACAGCCTACGTTCATCAGGACGGTCGCCGAGGTGTAGAATATGGAGCGCAATCAATCGCATGACAGAACCACCTCGTCATTTCTGACAACGGTCGCGCGCCTGTCATCGGATCGCGATTGGTAAGTCAGATCAAGGCAATGTGCAGGTTTCTTCGATTCACGATGAACGTGTCGCCGCGGCAAGTCCAGAGCCGGGATTGCCCCGTGCGGGCTATGCACGGCCGGGCGACGGCCTAGTCACGCCTGGTCGCGCGGGATGGCGACGCGGTCCGGCGGGCCCGGAGTTGCTCCACCTCCCAGAAGGCGCGTATGAGGCACGTGCCGAGGCAGAGCACGATGAGCAACAGCAGGAAGGCCTGATCGACGGCGGGGATGTGGGTCATGGCAATGATAAAGCAACCGCTATGCCACCGCGTTCCTTCCCGGCCTGCACCACGTGCAGGGCTGCCGCTCCCAAGCCCGCTTTGACTCAATGCGTGGTGAACGGCGGCGGTGCGTCGGGCGCCACGTCGAAAGCGCCGAGATGGAATTCCTCGCCGATGGACGCGTCCGGCTCGGAATGCTGCGCCATCAGCGTGAACGCTGCCTGCGGGTATTGCTTCCAGATATCGAGATCGCCGGCGGTGATGGTGAGCCAGCCGAAGGTGTACATGTAGCGTCCCGGCTCGGTGACCCGGCCGACCTTGTCCCAGGTGATCTTATCGACCGTGATCTTGTCGACTGCCATTCGGTCCCCCGATCGCAAGTCTGCAAATGATGCCCGGCACGAGGCGCGGACCTTCAAAAGCTTATCTCGAAATAGGGCTGCGATAGGGCGGCGAGGCCGGCGGTTCAGGCCGATTGCAGCATGGGCGAGCGGACGATCAGCCGGACGACGTCGTCCCGCGACTGCTTTTCCGCGAATTTGACAGCAAAGCCGTTTTCGAATTTGCGGATCACGCGCCCGACACAAGCGCCGACCGCAAGCGGAGTTCCCACTGGCGGATCGTATTCGCAGGATATGGCGACACCGGCCGTGGAGACGTCGATGATGAAGCAGGCATGGGTGTTGCCGTCGGCGAGCGTCAGGAAGGTGTGCGCGACCTGCGGAACGAAGCGCGCGTCATTCCGCAGCTCCTGGACACTGGCGTCCTTTTGCTTCTTCTCGAGCCAGGTCAGCTTTTCCGACATCCAGGCGCGCCGGGCCCGCGTCATGTCGAGCTCCATCAGGAAGCCCGATTTCAGCGTCGCGCTGATGGTGCACTGGAATTCGCCAAAGTCCTGGAAGTAGGAGGTCACGCGCTCGCCGACTTTGCCGACCACGGGAACGTCGACCATCATGCGGAACGGCGAGACGCGGCTGGTGCGGCAGGCGAAGGTCCGGAGCTTGCCCTCGCAATCGTACCAACGCGGCAGCGAGTAGCTGCCACTCACGGTGACTTGCACGGCACGCTGTCTGAGGAATTCTGCGACGGACATGGGCGCCAATCGTGGTTCGGAGGGTTCCGTAGTTCCACGGTAGCAATCAAATTCTAAGCAAATGATACCGGCGCTCACGAGCAGGGGTAAATTTTTGGTAAATGCGCCGGTCGAGACAGGCGGCATAGCGCCGCGATTATCAGTCCCGTGACCTCACGATCGCGTCATCCGAGCAGCACCAGCAGGGCCAGCACGCCAAGGGCCATGACGAGCTTGATCGTCGCGCAGGCCACGCTGCTCGGTCTTCTCTCAAATCCGAACCACGGCAATGAATGCTGCATCGCGCGCGTTGCGACTGCTTCGACGATGGCGAACAAAAGAGCGATTCCGGCGAGGAAGGACCACGATGTATCCGGAAGCATCCATGTCGAGAGCGACGCGGGAACGGACGCTTTCAGCGATGCCAGCAGCGCGAACCATCCGAACAGGGATACGAAGCCCTTGATGATTTCGGGCCCGATCGTGCCGGGCTCGATACGGATGCCGATCTTTCCAAGAGCGAGTTCGATGCGCTCGCCATCGCTGAAGAAGAGGAAGGCGCCGAGGTAGAGCGGAACGCGCGACTGAAACAGGAGTGCGATGATGCCGAACAGCACGGCGTAGCCGTAGGCGTCAGCGAGAATGTTCGTGCCGGCCGTAGGCGACGGCGCAGCCGTGGCCCGAGACAGCGATCTGGCGCGCGCCATGTGCTCCAGCATTCTGGCGCGCCGTTCCGGCGCGTAGGCTGCCGTCCGGTGGATCCATGGCGGCGGCGCCGGCGAGGCAATCCCGGCCTGGTCGTCCGAGGGAGATTTATGCTGCGCCATGGGCCTGCATCTGGTTCCGTCTGGACATTGGTCGGAGGCGAGGGGGAAGGAGGTTCATTGCGAGGGCGGCAGATTTCGCCGCGTCATCCAAACGTCCGGATGATGGCGCTCCCTAGCGGAATCGAACCGCTCTCTCCACCGTGAAAGGGTGGCGTCCTAACCGATAGACGAAGGGAGCAAACCCAGGGCCCCGCCGCTTTTCGCGGCACGGCCGCTGGCCGCCCGAGTCATGCCCGGCGGCTGCAGCGGGCGAACCTATAATGGCCTTTGGCGCCCTGGGCAAGCCGTTCGGGAACGGTCTTTTGGCACCGGTGGATAGCCTCCCGCCCCAGGATCAGTCGGGGCAAATTCAACGGTTTCTTAGGTTCCCTGAGCTAGCGCTGGACGGGGAGAATTTAAGCCGATGCCACCGCCCAAGAAGCGCGCAGCCCGCAAGTCGCTGTCGCAGCATGCCTGGATCACGCTCGAGGGCGGGTTCGCGGCGCGGCAATGCCTGGTCCAGGACATCTCCGCCACGGGCGCCAAGATCACGCTGGACGAGGATGCGAGCCAGCTCCCGGGCGTGATCCGGATGGCATTCGCACGCGATGCGCGGACCGGGCGGAGCTGCCAGGTGGTGTGGCGCCGCGGCAAATCGGCCGGCATCAAGTTCATCTGAAGCGACCCCCGATGGCGCGCGGCGCCGGTCCGGGCTAGAACGGCCCGCATGCGTGCGCCGCTCCTCATCCTGATCTCGTTGCTGACGACGTCCGCGGCCGCGGCGGAAGCCTTGCGTCTCCCGCCTGCGGAGCGCCCACAGGCCGGCAAGGACTTGCCGCTGAAGGGTGCCGGCGGGAGCGCGAAAGCGGGCTCTTGCGCCGCCTATGGCCGCGGCTTCCATCTGGTCGAGAGCACCGGCACCTGCGTCAAGATCGGCGGCTCGATCAGCATCGAGACCACGGTCAGGCGCTGACGTCGATGCCGCCGGACATCATGCGGCCCGAGATCATCGTCCCGTTCGTGATGTATTGCGCGCTGCTGTGGTGGGTCGGCCGCGGCCTGAGCTGGACCGCGCGGCTCGCCACCGCGGCCGTCACGCTCGTGCTGATTTTCTGCGTGCTGCTGTTCGAGCGCGGCTGGCCTTAAACAAAAAACGCGAAAACAACCCCATGCACAGTAGCCGCCACCTCCCGGCGGCGCGCGGCGAAGTGCGGATTCATCGTGCTCTCAACGGAGTTTAGGCCGCATCACCGCTCACGACATCGGCGGTGCCACAAATTGCGCAAAACCGGGCCGTTTGCCGAGCTCGGCGAGCCAGCGCGTCAGATGCGGCTGCGCGGGCCGGGTGATGCCCTCGACGCCGAGCCAGCGCCGCGCATAGGCGCCGATCGCAATGTCGGCGAGGGTGAACGCATCGCCGTCCATGAACGGACGCGTGGAGAGCAGACGGTCGGCGATGGCCCAGACCTCGGCGGCGGCATCCGCATCCTTCTGCAGCTGGATCATGTCGCGCTCGGCGGGCGGCGTGCGCACGAGGCCCCAGAACACCGGGCGGTCGACCGGCTGCACCATCGACAGCGTCCAGTCGAGCCAGCGGTCGACGCTGGCGCGCAGCTTCGGCGCCTCGGGATAGATTTGCGTGCCGCGCCCGTGCGCGAGGCAGAGATAGCGCATGATCGAATTGGATTCCCACAGCGTGAAGTCGCCCTCGACCAGCGTCGGGATCCGCGCATTGGGGTTCATCGCGAGATAGTCGGCCTCGCGGGTCTTGCCGAAGGCCATGCCGGCGTCGATGCGCTCGTAAGCCAGGCCGAGCTCGGCGAGGCACCACAGCACCTTCTGCACGTTGACCGAATTGGCGCGGCCCCAGATCGTCAGCTTTTGGTCCGGCACATCATCCTCCCCAAGCTTTTCTTGGTGTCGTAGCCCGGATGGAACGAAGCGCAATCCGGGGTGCTTCGGCAGCGTCAGTCCCGGACGACGCGTGCGCTCCACCCGACAAGCGCGGGTGATAGCGGAATCCACTGCGGCGAGCGACGCGCGATTGCGCCGATCCTCTCATGCAAAAGGTCCGCATGCAAAAAGCTCCGCCTGAGGCGGAGCTTTCGTGCAGGGTCAAGTTGGTCAGGCGATCAGCGGCCGAAGAACAGCCATAGCAAGATGATCACCGGGATCGGCACACCCAGCATCCACAACAAAATTCCGCGTCCCATCGCGTCCTCCTCCAATTGCATTGTCGAAGAGAGAACGCTGCTGGCACGGGCTTGTTCCAGCGGCGAGCCTACCAATGGCCGGTGTTCGGCATCGACGACCACGGCTCCTGCGGCGGCTTCGGGTCGCCCTTCTGCAACAGCTCGATCGAGTGCAGATCCGGCGAGCGGACGAAGGCCATGTTGCCGTCGCGCGGCGGGCGGTTGATAGTGACGCCCGCCTTCATCAGCTTCTCGCAGGTCGCGTAGATGTCGTCGACCTCATAGGCGAGATGGCCGAAGAAGCGATCCTCGCCATATTTTTCCTCGTCCCAATTCCAGGTGAGCTCGACCAGCGGCGCGCCGCGGCTCGATGGCTGCTTCTTGAGCGCCTCGAGATCGTCCGACGAGCACAGGAACACCAGCGTGAAACGCCCCTTGTCGTTCTCGATCCGCCGCACCTCCTTGAGCCCCAACGCATCCTGGTAAAACTTCAGCGCGACATCGAGATTGCGCACGCGCAGCATGGTGTGGAGGTATCGCATGGTTGTTGCTCCCTTGAACGGATGGGGTTTTGCTTTGGGCCGAGACGGCGGAGAAGGAGATAGCAGGAAATTGGGGGGAGGGGCAAAGGGTGGGTGCACGTGTGCGTGAGGGTGAAGCCCGCTGATGAAGCAAATCAGCCGGCGACTTCAATGCACTTTCACCGCAAATCCAGTGCCGCACACGCGCCACCGGCAACGTATGCGGGCCGGTCTGCTGCCGCGGCCTATTGCGCCGCGAGGCGCTTTCCGGCCTGCTCGATCGGCGGCATGAAGAGCGATACTGCGGTGCCTTCGGGGTCACGAAACTGGAACGTCTTGTTGCCCCATGGCATCGTTTTCAGCTCATGAACCAGGGTGACCTTGTCTTTCAGGCGCTCATACTCCGCATCGATGTCTTCAACCTGAAACTCGATCACGGCGGTGCGGTTTGCGCCGGGCTCGGCACTGTTTTCTTGCCAGAGCGCGACCGTCTCGGCAGCGCCGATTGCCAGGTTGGCGCCCGGCGTTACGATCTTGGCGAACACCGGCGCGAGCCATTCGGCGGAAACTCCGGTGACCATTTCATAGAACGAGACCATGATGTTGATGTCGGAGGCGATCAGGCGAGTGGAGGCGAACTTCATGGCATGTCCTTTGGTTGACCGCAGATTTGAGCGGCATCGCGGGGCTCGTCGCACACCGCTGCTGCCACCCTGATGTCAGCAGTCACGATGCCGTGCCGAGCGCGCGAACTACGGGCATGAATTGCGATGGCAATGCTGGACTGCGCCTCAAGTGAGACACGATGATCCCGGTGAAAGGGCTGGACTGCACCGTCACCGCAATTTTAGAGTCACATGGGCAGCGCGCCAGTTCGTTCGAGGCCTAAGCCCAGCCTCCAAGGAAGACGGGCCCCGTGATGACTCAACGCTTGGGCGTCCAGGTATCGAAGTTGCCGTCCTTCTTACCGACAGCTCTGGCCTTCTCAACCGAGATGCCGTCGCGGCAGGCGATGTAGGACTGAACCTGGGCGTTGGTCCCGGCTCGCTTCGCAACCCACATGTCACGCGTGAAGCCGTTCTTTGCCATGCAATCGAGCGCATGAGGGGTGCTGTTCGAGGCGGCGTGGGCGCCGATTGTTGACAGCAGCAATGCGGAAACAGCGATAATTGTTTTCATGAAATCTCCCAATGAAGCGCCTGTACAATAGCCGCCGTAAACAAAGCTACAAGGCGCTGTTGTCAGAACGCTCAACTTTCCAGATAGTCGATCGTTGGAGACTCTTCAGGTCGCTGGAGGTCGGGGCGTCGCGCCGGTCGACCGAAGGGGGACTCAATTGCAAGCTCCCGGGAGATATTGATGCGTTTTAGAACGGCACTTTTGGTTGCTTCACTCGTGGCGCCGTGGTGTGCGGCTCCGGACACGGCAAAGGCTGCGGGCAGCATGACGCTCTGCCTGCAGGCTGGCTTCTCGCAAGCCTGCTGCAAAGCCGAGGAAGCGAAGGGCGGTTTCAACGGTGACGGTGCCGATGCCTCTGCGCGCCGCTGGAATAGTCTTGCTATGTGCAAGAGCGGGAGTGCGCAGAAGATCAAGCGCTAGAAGACGAGCCCCTTCACGCGAAGCACCTCCACAGCGCTAACCGGGCCCTCAGAACGGTGATCCAAAACCGCGGAATTTGGCCACCTCACTCACGGGTGGACAGGCTTGTTTAGCCGTTGGCAGATGAACTCCTCGCGGAGATGACGCGACTAACCGCCATGGCCAATATTCTAGGCGAGCTTCTGTTCGCACTTATCCGCTCGATTGTTGCTGGATGGGCGTATGCGCTCTGGGTCAAACTGGCGACATGGCTCGAGCCGAAAATCCAACGGCGTTGGGTGAAGGTTGCCGTAGGAGGCCTCCTCGGCCTGGCAGCCTTTTTTATGATTCCGATACTGATGGGGCTGTTGGGCCTTTGAAGACAATGAAATCCGTTCTCATCCCCGCACTGGCAATCGGGGCGCCCGTCTCGACGGTGCTGCTCGTCATGGAGCAGCTCACCGACTACTCCATCGCTGTGATGGCATGGGAGATGCCGGGCATATCCGCAGCTTATCTTTTCTGGGGAGCTGTCGGCAGTTCCGTTTTCCTGGGCATCGCCATCACTTGGGCCGTGAATGCCATCGTTTACGGGGCGCCCGCCTTCGTCGTCCTCACGGTCGTCAAGCTGGCAATTCGCGGTTCGCCGAAGTGACCTGACAATGACGGTGATGCCAGATATCTACTTCTCGAGCCCGGCCTTCTGCCGCATCGTATCGATTAGCTCTGAGGCCTCTGCCTTGGTCAGATCCTTCTTGGGCAGCTCCTTGTGGGCCTGCTCGGCGAGGGTCTTGAGGTAAGATTCCTGGGCACCGGTCATCGGGTCGTCGCCGGAGACCCAATCCTTCGGATCCTTTTGGGTGTTGTCCGCCATCTTGTTGTCAGTCACGGCGATCTCTCCTTTTCAGGTTCAATGCCGGCTGACGCCTTTTGTTCCTTATTTGTTCGTGGCTGACCCATGACGCAGCAAGGGCCGCACTTGCCCCGATTCAGCGTCGGGAGATGATCACGGAACGGCCGGCAGCGATCGGCGTCTGCGCATGAGACCTATCTTGCGACTTGCCTTGCGCCCCCAATCGAGGATCGGTGCCTCAACCGCGACATGCAAGGCGGCGGCGAGACCGATGGAGAGCAGGATGCCGGCGATGATTGTCCCGACGATCGACAGACGCCACAGTCCGTCAAAGCTGGCGATCCATTTCACCACCAGATAATGGACGATATACAGCGCGTACGAAATCTTGCCGAGCCATTGCAGGATCGGTGAGAAGGATCGTCCTTCGGTCTCGACAGCGATCACAGCATGGATCAGCAATCCCGCACCTACGCCATAGGTCAGGACGCGCGCGAACTGCGCGTCGATCGCGCCGTGCACGAAAATCCAGTACCAGCCGGCCACGAACAGGCCCGCGGAAACGGCTGGGAAGTGGCGCGAAAAGCGCAATCGTCCGCTTCTCTGGAGATAGGCGATGACAACGCCGGCACCGAATTCCAGCACCAGCGGATGAAAGTAGATCCCGAACTCAAGGCCGAAGACGAGAGCAAGAATGACCAGGCCGAATCCAGCGAACAAGATCTCGAACAGCCGGTCCGGCTTGATCGCCAAGACGACCGCGACGGCGACATAGAAGTGCAGTTCGAAAGCCAGCGACCACGCCGGCCCGAGGTACCAATTCGGATATGTCCATGCGAAGATGGTTCCGAGGTCGAGAGCGGGGCGGTCGCCCGGCGCCAGCGCGATCCAGGAAGAGCTGATAAACGCCGCCAGCAACACCAGCCAATAGAGCGGAAAAATTCGGAGGGCCCGTCTGAAAGCGAAATCCAGCGGGTTGTGTTGTGCCGTCGCCGTGGTCGCGATGATGAAGCCGGAGATCACGAAGAAGATGTCGACGCCGCTCGCGAGAATCGTCAGCGCGCCCTCGGCGAGCTCGGGGCCGACCCTATCGGGTCGCGCACTGATTGCGTGTCCGCAGACCACCGACAGCGCAGCGACCCCGCGCATCGCCTGTATACCCGCGAAGATCCGCACCAAGCCCCGCCACGTTTATTGATACGCAATCTAGGCGAGAAACCCATTAAGGAACAGTTGCGCTGATGCGATAGAATGGCTGCTGGATGCGCTGGCGATGAGACATGCATCTCAAGGCGGATACATTTTGCTGAGCCTGTCATCGAAGGCACGACCATTGACGGCGTTGCCCTGCTATGCGGGTGCTTCTCAGCGGCGCCTGAGCAAGCGCCTCATCCTTCGAGACGACCGCTTCGCGGCCCCCTCAGGATGAGGCTCAGCTGCATCCGTCTCCGTTGAAGTGCTGCCGCCTACTCATTCCTCATCCTGAGGGCCCGCCGCAGGCGGGCGTCTCGAAGGATGGCCGCAGTCGAGCTTCCAGCCACATGTTTCTTCATGTGCGAGAGTCCCGCACGCGACGGCGCGTGAATCGAAAAACCGCCCCCGATTGCCGGAGGCGGTTCTCGAAAATCTGGCCAGAGAATTATCGCGACCGATCTTCGCTTCGCGCGAGACGCCCTAGTGACCGGTGCCGGGCTTGGTCGTCTTTGGCGGCTTGCCGTCTTCGATCCGGCCTTCGTTGCGCAAGTCGCGACCTTCCTGGGCCTTCTTCTGGCTCTCGCGGGATTTGCCGTGTTCGTTCATCTCTTCTTTGATGAATCCGGCGCCTTCCTTCACTTTACCTTCAACGCTCATGACGATCTCCCTTGCTGGAGATGGGGCAACTCGCGGCGAGACCTGACCGTTCCGGTGCGCGCACGATTGTGAGGCGTGCATTGGCGACAGGTTCCAAAAAGATCCGCGTCATGATGGGTCATGAAATGGCCGCGCCGCCTTGTGGGAAGCGACGCGGCCGGGAAGCAAGCCGTACAGGAAACCGGCTTACTTCATGTTGCTGCGGGTCCTGGTGCCGCCCTGGTCGCTGCCGGGGCCGGAGCCGCCTTGGCCGGAGGCGTCGGGCCTCACCATTCCGCCCTTGCCCATGCCGTCATGGCTCATGCCGGTGGTGCCGCTCCTCATCGTGCCCTTGTCCGTGTTGGTCATACCGGGCTTCTGCATGTTGTCGGTCTGCGCGGCGGGGCCGGTCTGGTTCTGCGCAAAGGCGGAGCCGCACATGAGGCCGAGGGCGGCGGTCGCAATGACGAGCTTCTTCATCTCAAACTCCTGGTTGGTTGTGTGGGCCAACGGGAGCGCAGAAACCGTGTTCCTAAAACAAGGTGTTCCGGAGTGCAAAAATTCTCGTCTGCAACGAGGGTACTTTCGGTTCTGATTGACTCAGAACCGCTCCGGATTGTTGTGACGCGTTTTCTTCGCGCGAACTTGAAAACGCCCTACGCCGCAAGCCGCTGGTCGGTCGGGCCCGTCAGGTGCTTGAGCACTTCCGCATGCTCCAGGTCGGGAACCGCAATGGCCGTGTGGCTGTAGCTCGCATGGGTTCGTGAGTTTGCAATCCGGTCCAGGATCTCGCCGCCCTTGATGACGTGGAGGCCCATGCCCTCTCCGGACGGGAAGATCGCGAGCACCACGTCATAAGCCGTGATGACGGCCCGAAGCGCTTCGGCCTTGTCTTCGGCAATTTCGACGAACACGCGAACATCGGCCGCGAGTTCACGCAGCTCGTTAAAATCCAACACTGTGGGGTACTCCAACGCAACGATACTGAGAGGAGCTTGGAGGCGTTAGGTTACTGAAGTCTCAACGGCCTATGCCCAGCCACAGGTTTATCGACCAGGCGCCCCCGTCAGGCCGATAGACGCGCGGGCGTTGCCGCCTGCTCGGCGATGCGCCGGCACGGGAAGGACATCTGGAGCGGGGAGGGACGAAGCGCGCCTCGTACCCATACGGGCGTCACGCGATACACGCGTGACTTATGCGCGCTTTACTTGGCGTATCCCTGGGAGCGGAGCCACGCGATCTTGCGGTCGCCGTTGATCCAGTCGTCGGCGTCTGCCTTGCTGGTGAAGCCCTTGATTTCGCGCTGTTCGCTGTCCGGGTAATCCGCCAGGATTTTCCAGTCGTTGTCTGCAATGCGGACGGTTTTGAAGGTCACTTTTGTTTTTGCCATGCCGCATTATGCAGGAGATGGCCGGAAAAGAGAACCTGCCTTGTGACGGTCACCGGTGTGGCCCGGGCGCAGACCTCGGGGGCCAGCCTGATCGGCTTTGCGCGGCCAGGTCCCCGAAAAGGCGAAAGCCCCGCCTGGGGGAAGCGGGGCTCTCCGATGGGGGTGAAGCTTGGGGACTTCAAAGAGTTAGACGCCTCCGGGAGAAAATGGTTCAACGCGAAAACGGCGAAGGCTGCGGCATCGTTCCCACGGCGTCCGGCCCCCCGCAGAACCCCTGCTTGCGTTTTGGGCGTCGATGGGTTCTAAGCCCCGTCACTTCATGAAAGTTGGCATGAATCAGAAGCGCGTTGCGCGGTTGGACCGCGTCCTGAGCAAAGCCTGCTCGCGCGCACAGAAGGAAATTCAGACATGGCGAAGATGACCAAGACTCAGTTGATTGATGCAATTGCCGAGGGCACGCAGCTGTCGAAGAACGACGTGAAGTCGGTCATCGAGTACATGGCGACCGTTGGCTACAAGGAGCTCAACGAGTCCGGCGAGTTCGTCATTCCCGGCTTCGTGAAGATGTCGGTGGTGAACAAGCCGGCGACAGAAGCCCGCATGGGCGTCAATCCCTTCACCAAGGAGCCGATGCAGTTCGCGGCGAAACCGGCGAGCAAGTCGGTGAAGGCCTCGCCGCTGAAGGTGGCCAAGGACTCCGTCTAAGGGCTCGCTAAGGGTTCGCATTTTCGTTGCGGCGGCTCCTTTTTGCGGAGTGCTGCCGCGGAGTGCTGCAATGACTGCTTGCTTGTGCTGAACCAATAAGGAACTCTGGGCGATCGTCAGGCTTTGCTTCCGAGAGGGAGAAATCACATGACTGGTCTCAGCGAAGTAGAGATTCGAAATCGGGCCTATCACCTCTGGAAAGAGGCCGGCGAGCCTGCGGGCACGATGGACACCTTCTGGTACGAGGCCGAAAAGGAGCTTCTCGCCGAGCGGACCAAGCAAGGCGAAGTGCCGCCTGGGATGACCGACAATCTGCCGGTCTGACTGCGATGGTCTAAGAGGCGAGCGTCGACAGTTCTCAAAGCAGCCACCCGGCGTAACGCCCGGGTGGCTGCTTTGCTGTTCGGGCCACCGCTTGGATGGCGACCGCCTTAAAGAAAAACCCCGGGCTTAGGGACCGGGGTTCTTCAAGCTGGCCGCCCGCGTCGCGACGTGCCGCCAGCACCACTGAATTCGGCTTGATAACGTGAGACGGGAAAATTCGTTCCGGCCGCTAGTCCGGCGACACGGACACGTCGATGATCGCCGGCGTATCGACCTTGCGCTCGCGCCAGACGACGAGATCGCATTTGGGATTGAGCCACTGATATTCGGAGCCGCGCGCCTTCAGGTGCGCGAGCGCTGCATCATGTGCGGCGGTCCGGTCCGGCGCTTCGACCATGATCTCCACGGTCTCCTCGATCTGACGCACCACCTCGACGGCGTAGAATTTTCTGGTCACGGTCCCTCGCTCCGGAATGACTAACGGGGAGGGCGATGGCGCGTTCCCCAAAAGAAAAACCCCGCGCTTTCGCATGGGGTCTTCTTGGCTGGCGACGATGGGATTTCAGCGCCTGGCCGCCGGCCGCGTTCTCGCACTTAAGGTTGAAAACCCAAAAAGCAACCGCGGCGGCGCGCGGAAGCCTGAGGCGATGTGGCCGGCGAATTTTGCGGGGAGGGGCTGGACTTTTTGTTCTTATTTTGTTCTAGTGGGGCATCCCTTTTGGCAGCGACATTGATTTGGAGGTGCCCATGACTGTCGAGAAACAACGCGAAGTGATCAGGCTCTGGAATCAACTCAGGAAACTCGACGGCCCGGCCGCGGAAGAACTCCGCATCCAGATCCTCGAATGCTTTTCGGAGAAAGATCTGTCGGGGAAGGGCACGGCGAAGCGAGCGGCGTGATGAGCGTCGCACTACGTTGATGATAACGGGCCATCTTCCCCCACCTTCACCGATCGTTAGGAATCGTTTTGCGCTGATTTCTCGACTCCGATTCGTTCCTTGCGAACGAAATGGAGTCGGATGCAGAACAAGCCGTGCCTTCTGTGTCGATGCGGGACACGCGCTTCCAAACCAAGCCAGCGTGATGCTTCGCACGGTCCCTCCCGCGTGTCCTCGCTACGAGATCAGGCGAAGGAGACGCGACATGGATGCGTGCTGGTTTCTTGAGATGTTCGCCGAGATCGCGAAAGTGTTTTGGTATGATCGGCATCCGCGCTTGCGCAAAGGCAGGCCGTCGGTGCCGCAGGTGTCGCCGCGGTCGAAATCCCAAGACGCGATGTGAGTGCGCGATCGTTGGCGACTGCGCTCGTTTGTGTGCAAACGAAATGTTAAGATTTGCTTCGCGTCGATTTCTGCGATTCCGATTCGCTCTTCGAGAACGAAAGGCGGGCGAAGCTGGAACAAAGCCGGATGGCGGATCGCCAGAAGCTCCGCAGCCTCGGCTTTCGCGCGGGCTTGAGGCGGCTCGCCGACTTCTGGAGACGCTTCGCGCACTCCTAACGGAAGCTTGCCGCGAAGCCGATAACCGTATTCGGTTAGGTTAAAAGCGCGATCGCATTGCGCTTGCCGCTGCTTGGGATAGGTGTGTCTGGCGACGTCTGGAAACGACTTTGCCAACAAGCAATTTTGCCAAGAACGAATTCATGACACCTTTTTCAGAACCGAGCTTTTATCAGGGCGACCGCCACACCTATCGGCGCGTTGCCATCGTCGGCACGCTGTTCTGTCTGGCTTTCGTGGTGATCAGCGTCTCGCTGCGGCCACAGCTCGAGGAGACGCGTGTCGCGGTCAAAGCCGACAGGCTGATGCGCACGGCGGGCCAGCCACCGCACACGAATTAACGGTCCTCGCCGGAGATCTGATGGTCGGCGCAATTGCCTGGGCAGGCGGTGCCCCGCGAGGCGAGCGCCACGAAGCCGGCATAGCCGGACAGGTTGAGCAGGACTTCGAGCCAAACGGGCATGTCGGCCTCTTTTCTCCCTGAAGGCTACGCCAACGTGCGCGCGAAGCGCATGTTCCCGGACAAGAAGGCGCCGCGCCTCAAAGCGGGGTGGTGGGGTCGAGCCGCCGGCCGAGGACGCCTACGGACTCGCTCGACGGCTGCTCCTTAAGGAACTCGGCAATAGCCCGCGCCAGTTCGCCGTCGCTCATCGGCGTCGATGGCGGGCGCAGCGTGCCGACACCGAAACTGCGGACGATCTCGTCGTAATGCTGATCGCCGGATTTGGGAACGAGCCTCCGGATACGGGCCAGCAGCGTGGATATCGGCACTTTAGCCTCCTAGGCGCTCCCCGCTGGCAGCAATTGGGCTGCGTTGCCAATTTGCTGTCCGTGAAACTGAAAACCCCGCCAGCATTGGTGATGCTGACGGGGTCTTCGTGCTGTTGCCTCAACCGGATGGCAGAGGCATCCGCACTTGCACAAACAATTCGCGGAACGCGCGCCTGTTCCATGCGTGGCCGGATTTATTCCGAGCTCGGTTCCACAAGCTTGCGCGCAACCATCGCAACGCGCCGGCGTTGTCCATCCGAGATACGAAGGAGGAGATTCATGATGAGGAAGACACTGGCAGTTCTGGCTACCGTTGCAGCCGTCGGCCTGACCGCGGTTGCGGCGCCTGCGCCCGCCGAGGCGCGCGGCCGCGGTATCGGTCCGGGCCTCGCATTCGGCCTCGCCGCCGGCGCCATCACCGCGGGCGCCGTCGCCGCGTCGCATCCTTACGGCTATGGCTACGGCTACGGCCCGGGTTATGGCTACTATGGCGGCCCGGCCTATGCTTACGGCCCCGGTCCGTACGCCTATTACGGCGATGGACCGTACTACCGCCGCCACCATTATTACCGTCACTGGTAACGCCTGAACAAATGAAAAGCCCGGAGCAATGCTCCGGGCTTTTTTCATGCTCGGTGATCTGGTGTCGTTACGGCCAGAGCGAGGGCCGTTCCACCTTGCGCGCGTTGTCGAGCGTCGACACGAAATACTCTTCACGTTCGCGCTTGAATTTTTCCTGCGTGGCACGGAAGGCGGCGACACGGGCGGCGATCTCTTCGCGTTCGCGGATTTTGCGTTGTTCGTCCTCGGTCATGTCAAATCCCCTCTGCACGTGAGTATGTGTCCTACTGAACTCAAGCACTGCCGCCGCAATCACGTTGAGTCGCGTCAACACATGCATTGGCGCTTCTGATTGGGGCGTCAATGGGGAGGAGGCATTGCAGGATTGTGATAAGCGAGGGTCGGAAAAAATTGCCGACCGTGCCTTGCGCGGCAGTGGATAACAGCGTCAATAATCTTGTCGCTTGCGCATGTTGCAGCTAGCGCAAAAACAAATCACCAACCGATCAGCAGAACCAATCGGCCAAACCAATCGGCAAAGCAAAACGGGAGGCCGCGTTGATTGCATCGGATCTTCGCAGCGGCGTCGAGCGTCTCGGCGACATGATCGCCGAAGCCAAACGGATCGTGCCGTTCACCGGCGCCGGCATCTCGACCGAATGCGGCATCCCCGACTTCCGCTCGCCGGGCGGAATTTGGACGCGCAACCGCCCGATCCCGTTCGACGAGTTCGTCGCCAGCCAAGAGGCGCGCGACGAATCCTGGCGCCGGCGCTTCGCGATGGAGGAGGTCTTTGCGGCGGCCAGGCCCGGCCGCGGCCATCGCGCGCTCGCCTCACTCTACCGCGCCGGCAAGGTTCCCGCGATCATCACCCAGAACATCGACAATCTGCACCAGGCCTCCGGCGTCGCGAGCGACCACGTCATCGAACTTCACGGCAACACCACGTATGCGCGCTGCATCGGATGCGGGCAGGCCTATCCGCTTGATTGGGTGAAGCGCCGCTTCGACGAGGAGGGCGCCGCGCCCAACTGTCCCGTGTGCGACGAGCCGGTGAAGACCGCCACGATCTCCTTCGGCCAGACGATGCCCGAGGATGAAATGCAGCGCGCCACCGCGCTGTCGCAAGACTGCGACCTCTTCATCGCGATCGGTTCCTCGCTGGTGGTATGGCCGGCCGCGGGCTTTCCGATGATGGCGAAGGAAGCAGGTGCACGCCTGGTAATCATCAATCGCGAGTCCACCGAGCAGGACGACGTCGCCGATCTCGTGATCCGCCACGACATCGGCGAAACGCTCGGGCCCTTTGTCGGTAATTGAGGCAGCAATTTGATTCGCGGCTGTGCAAGCTGTTCATAGGTTCCGGCGAATCTCTTTTTTGTCTATGCGTCGCAACCGGGAGTGTTATCTTTTGAGTCGAAAGATTCGCGTCGCGTCGAGTTGAGAAGATTCTCTAAAGACGCGTGATTCGGCGCCGCCATTCAGGCGGGTTGCATGGCATGTGTGGGGTCCGGGGTTATGGGGTCGTCCGACGGATTTGAGTCCAAGAAGGTCGGAGTTCCCGCGGTGGGTGAACACGGCGGTGGCGGTCGCGACAGCGCTCTCAGTCCATTCACCGGACTTGGTGAGAGCAGCGCCAACCTCGTCGAGGTTCACGGCGTCATCAAATGGTTCGACGCCTCAAAGGGCTACGGCTTCATCGTTCCCGACAATGGCTGGCCCGACGTGCTCCTGCACGTTACCGTGCTTAGGCGCGATGGCTTCCAGACCGCCTACGAGGGCGCCCGCATCGTCGTCGAGTGCATCCAGCGGGCCAAGGGCTACCAGGCGTTCCGCGTCGTCTCGATGGACGAGTCGACTGCGATCCATCCGGCGCAGATGCTGCCGCCGCGCACCCATGTCACGGTGACGGCGACCAGCGGGCTGGAGCGAGCCCAGGTCAAATGGTTCAACCGGCTGCGCGGTTTCGGCTTCCTGACCTGCGGCGAGGGCACGCCCGACATCTTCGTGCACATGGAGACGCTGCGCCGCTTCGGCATGACCGAGTTGCGGCCCGGCCAGTATGTGCTGGTCCGCTTCGGGCCCGGCTCCAAGGGCATGATGGCGGCAGAGATCCATCCCGAGACGGGATCGCCGGTCTCGTCCCACTAATTCTATTCCCGCGATCGTGAGCAGAGGCGCGCTGGCTGACCGGCGCGCCTCTGGCTTTTCCGGCGATCGCCACGTAAGGACTGGTCCAGTCCCACGCCTCGAGAGCCATCCATGAATTTCGATCGAAAGGCCGTCTTCGCCGTTGCGAAGGGCTGGCTCGCCGCCATCCTCGTCATCGCCGGCTGTGCCGTCGCGAGCGCCCCCGTCCGCGCCGCCAGTTTCCAGCCGCTCGAGATCGTCACCAAAAACGGCGTGCAGGTGTTCTCGGTCGAGATCGCGACGACCGAGGAGGAGAAGCAGACCGGCCTGATGTACCGCAAGGAACTGGCGGACGGCAAAGGCATGCTGTTCGACTTCAATCCCGAGCAAGAGGTGTCGATGTGGATGAAGAACACCTATGTCTCGCTCGACATGATCTTCATTCGCGCCGACGGCCGAATCCTGCGCATCGCCGAAAATACCGAGCCGATGTCGACAAAAATCATCTCATCCAGGGGGCCCGCGCGGGCTGTTCTGGAGGTGGTGGCAGGGACGGCGCAGAAATATGGCATCCGCGCCGGCGACCGCGTCGGCCACCCGCTGTTCGGCAGCAAGTAGGCGGGTCAAGGGGCTATTGGCAAGGCTATTGCCCCCGTCCTGAGGTCTTTTGGGAAGCTTGCTGGTGCCGTTGGAAGGCTTGCTGGCGCTTTGGGAAGCGTGTATCGACGGGGCTCGCCGGACATTCGGGGTATAGCGCAGCCTGGTAGCGCGGCAGTTTTGGGTACTGCAGGTCGTTGGTTCGAATCCAGCTGCCCCGACCAATTAACCCTTGTCCAGACCGGAGACATAGGTAACAGGTCGTACCTAAGACATGGGTGACAACCTCGTGCCGAACGGGTTGTCGAGGGGTTTCAAAGTCGTTTAC
>NZ_JBEPRQ010000011.1:0-228418 GCF_040548425.1 Bradyrhizobium sp. i1.15.2
CTCGACGATGGCCGCGTCTGTCTCTCGAACAACGCCGCCGAAAGAGCGCTGCGCGGCATCGCATTGGGCAGAAAGTCTTGGTTATTCTGCGGGTCTGACCGCGGAGGGCGTCGTGCCGCCGCCATGTATAGCCTCATCGTCTCTGCGAAGATGAACGACGTCGATCCTCAGGTCTGGCTTGCCGATGTACTCGCTCGCATCGCCATCCACCCCGCCCACAGGCTCGATGAGCTGCTGCCCTGGAACTGGAAGATTGCGCAACAGCAAGGCCTCGCGGCGCAGGCGGCTTGATGGGGCCCGTCAACAAAGTCAGCCACGTGTTTACCCTCGGCCATGTCGCCGAGATGCTTGGAGAAGACGAGGAATGGCTGTTCGAGGTCGCCGAAGAAATGGACCCCGAGGATGGGTCGTGGGCGTCGGTGAAGATGGGGTGATGGCGTTCACCGATGAGGGATCGAGAACCTCAAAGAGCTGATCGCAATCCACAAAGAGGACCCTCGCATCATCGAAAAACGCCGCCAAGTGCTCGCTGCGACGATGAAGCCGAAAACCGAGGAGTCCGACGAGCTCTAACGGTTAACTGGAAAGATCAGCGCGCTGCGGCCTACCGCGTAGGGTTACCTTTCAATCACCGCTGATGGCCCAGACCAATTCCCAAGTAGAGCGCCTTCTGACGTAGCGCGCCCTCGGTTCGCTTGGTCATCTTGGCTATTTTCACCACAGGGGTTCGTGTCTTTGAGTTCGCCTTGAGTTCCTTGACGTCGGACCTGGTCCACTCGCGACGAACTACTTGTTTCTTCGTAGGCAAGCGGCGCTCCTTCAATGTTGAGGGCGCGGTCTAACAACATAGTGCGCAGTTCGCAAGCAGCGCACTTATCCCACCACGCGCGACGATATTTAAGGGCGCCTTCAACCCTGCAGGAGTGACGGGCATGTTCAGGGTTGTAGCTACGGGGTTGTGAACTCCAACTCATCGCGAAGTCGGAGTGGCAATCCATCCTCTTTCCTTAGAAATAACCAATCCAGGGTAAGGTCTGGAATCTTTTGCACCAGCAAAATGCCGACGCTCTTCGACAAAGGCATGCCCCGTTCGAAATTGTTCCAGCGCTGCACTTCAATTCCGATGCGCTTACAAAACGCCGTCTGCGTCCCGGCAACGGCTTTCCGCACGAGCTTGAGCCTATCGGCGACGTTTTCGTGACTCAATGGATTTTCGGGCATTGATTGCTAACCTTGGACGCCGCGGCGAGGGGATCTGAAACGTCTCAGGTTGGGTGCCGATTTGCTTCAAGAGATGGCCCACTGCAGCGCCAGTCTCAGGTACGAGAAAAAGTAGCGATCAACGAATAGGCCGAGGGGCGGCCATGCGATGATGCCGATGCCGAGTAGGATTATGATGCCTGAACCGATCAGCATCTCTTTGATTTCGCGGTGCATCGCGTCAGTTTAGGCAATTCTCCGCTATCCCGTCCATTCCCTCAGGGTCAGCGCAAGTCAACACCCTTCAAGGATACGTCGCTTCGACGGTTGCGATCGTCCGGCTGGCGCGCGCGCAACACGACGCCGCACTGCCGAGGAAGGTTGTTGCCGCGGTGAATGATGCAAAGCCGCGGCGACTGTTGTGCCGGGGAGGGAGACCGCCGGCTAACCGATCCATTGCGCGAAGGCGCGTCCACTGGATCGGCTTACTCGGCCTCGCTGCTTGCGGAAACGTTGTAACCGACCGTAGACGGCCTGGCGACTGCGACCCAACCGCTCGCCCAGCTCGGTTGCAGTCATGCCCTCGTCGAGTAGCGCAAGTAGTTGCGCTTCTTCGTCGGGCGACCACGGACGGATCTCTTGTCGATTGTTGGACATCGATTTCATGCCAGCAGAAGCGCTGCGGACCATGATCGTATAGCCAGGTGGTAAATGATGAGTTCCAGGTTTGGAGCGTGAACATCGCGAGGTTGCGCTTGCACCCAGCTTGCTCGGCCAGGGCCGAACTGGCGACGCGCCTATAGGGGCGGTCCAGGGTGCCCGCGTAACGATCTGTAAGTATTGGGCATGCAAAATCGCGCCTTTCTGCGCGTGATCAGTCCGACCAAGGAGATCGCCGTGACATCAGATAATGATGACGAGCTGGCTGTTTTGACGCGAGAGATCGCTGACAAGGTGACCTATGTTCAGAGCCAAACAATCCTGATCGAGGTCCTTAAGCGAGACGGACACGACGTATCCGACTATGAGGGAGAGCTCGCCAAAGAGCGGTCGCGCTTGGCAACACGGATCGCGAGGCAGTTTAGACTGCTTGAAATAGCTTCGACCAATGAAGGACCCGAGGCAGCCGCGTCAACTCAAGGATAAGTAATCATGTCGGATCGCCGGAAGATCGATCGTTCGGATGTCGACTTGGTCGCCTACATTTTTGGAGATGGCGGCAGCCAACGTTGCCGCGTTTTCAACATCTCGGAGGACGGCGCTGGCATCGAGCTACCGACGAAGCTGCACATGCGTGCCACATTCAAGATGATGTTGGAAAGAGACCGTATCATCCGAGATTGTCGTCTCGTTTGGTCCAGTGATACTCGCATCGGCGTCGTGTTCAAAGCCGATTGAGTCGGCTCTGGTAGGTTGTCGGTGCCAGCCAAGTGCCCCGCGGGACAAGGTCGGGGAGTGTTATCAGGCTGTCTAGCGGCATGCATCGAGCGTTGTTGCTGCGGGTCAATGACGACACACGCGGCGGGTGCTGTGAGGAGGGCGCCCGGTGATCCGCTTCCCAGGACCCTGTCGTTTTTGACAGGTGCGGACCTCCCGAGATGAGCGCATATCGGCGCGAAAGGGCGAGCTCCGCTATGCGACGTTACTACTTCCCGATTTTCCACAAAGGCGAGACACAGGCGGATGACTTGGGTGAGATGTTTAGCTCTGCTGAGCTAGCCGACCAGTACGGCGCCCGCGTCGCTCGGGACATCGCCAGCGATCCAGATTGCGACCGTGATGCGGGCACGGTCGTGATCGTGGTTGACGCCTCCGGTGCTGAGATCGCGCGGCATAGAGTTGGAGGGCGGCGGAGCGATGGAGGCGAGCCAAGCTCAGGCCGCGAGGAGGGCCCGGCGGCGTGAGGGACCGCAGGCCGCGAGTTACCAAGACGAGGGGATTTTGGTCCTAGTTGCCCGGTTGATCAGGTGGAGGCGCCGGCGGTGCGTGTGTTGGGTCTCGCTGAAGGTGAGCCACAGAACGGGATCCCCTTCAATCTTAGGGTATTCAAGGTTCGAGGCGATCTCCTTCAGCCTGGAAAATTGCTCACTTAACCGCGCGGCATCCTCTTAGCCTCATCGATACTGGGCGGATTGCTCTGGACCGCTGACCACGTGAAGGCGGAGCTTGAGGAGTCCCTAGGTCATGCCAACGAGCTGGTTGATGACGAGCGCGCGGAGGTAGCCGCCAGACGGTCGGCGGTGGTGCTGCAGGCGGCCGAATAGTCCGCCTGCCAACCGTTGGCAATTTGGCCCGCGCCCCAATCGGGTGCGGGCCTTCCGCAGGCGAGCCAGAACATAAAGGAGAGCGCTGCCGGGCTCGAAATGCCAGTCCCCCCGGCGGCGCTCTTGTCTCAAACTGGGCACGGAAATCCCAGTCCGTCTTCAACATTGCAATGATTATGCCACAGGCTGATGACAGCGCCTTCCTCGCCCGTTGGTTCACGTTGGCGGGCCTCCAAGCTTTAGAAAAATGGCTCGCGGGCCAAGCTAGTAGGGAATAAGCTGCACCCGCTACGTGCATTGCGGCGTGGCGATTTCAGAAAAGCTGTTTTGGAGCAGCCAATGTCAATCTTAAGAGCTATCCTTGATCGTAATCGTTGCATTCGGGGGCGCCATGATCGCCGCCGGCTTCATGACATCGCCAGCATCGGCTAACAAAATGGATGGCAAGGCTGGGGGCTATGGCTCTCGTGGCTCAGCGAATTATGGTCCCCCGAAGAGCGGCACAGCGAAGCCGCCGACGTCGACAAAGAAGCAAGCGCAGTGATCTGATCAAAGGCCCGCCGGTTACGCCGGCAGGCTTTGTCCTCCTTCGCCAAATCTTCTCGTGGGCAGGGTGGGCGCCTTGTTCAAGGCCCTGCCACCACGTCCTCATGTGGCTGTTCTTCCCAGACCAACTCGCCGCATTCGCATTCGAAGATCCAGAGGAAGCCGGGTGGCTTTGGGTTCCAAATGCGCTCTATAACCCGTGTCGGTCGGTCGCACTTGGGACATCGGACGGAATCTTGTCTTGATGTCATAGGCACGTCTCGCCACTACGTGGGCAGACTCTGGACGCAGCTTTATGTTCCCAAGGAAGAGCCGCCGAGTAAGGCGAGGCCGCGCGGCTTAGAGACGACCCCGGCTGGATTGCCTGGGGGTCAAAGGCCGGGGCCGCTCCGCCGGCTCGAAGAAGAGAGCTAGCGAGACAGCAAGCCGGGCAGTGATGCTAGGTTCCTACGGCTGTCAGATCCTGCCCGAGTGTCAGCAGCCGCACGTAGGTACCGCTTCTTTCATTCATTCTAGCAGCGCGTAAAGAGTCCGCCGACTGAAACGGGATTTTTGGCTACATTTCGTGATTGAACTACTTAACTTTCTAATCGACTAACACTTCATTATTTCCAAAATCATAGGAGGCGCGATGTCCTCTCCAGAAGAAGACGATCGACGCGAATTTTTAAGATCCTGCGGCAGGTTCGCCGCCGTAACACCTCCGACCATTACAGCGTTGCTTTCGACCTCACTTACTAGCAGCGCAATTGCTAGCTCCGGCGGCCGGCGCCGTGTATGCCTAATTACTACCGCTGGGCGTGGAAGGTCGCCCGATGGGCGGCCTTAGACTATCGCCCATGCTTGCGACCAAAAAACAATGCGACTCATCGTCGGGTGCGTTTGAGCGCGCGGCAAAATGCCCGCCGAATGTCGAGCAAACGTAAATTGCGGTCGCCGGGCACTAAGATCGCCCGCAACTATGTCGAAGATGTCGGCTGAGTGTGAAGTACTTTACATCCCTGCGTTCTTGACCCGGGCTAGTGTGGCAAAGGCTTCTCACTTTGAAGGAGGCATCCAATGCTCGCGGCAATCAAATGGAACTCAAGATATAGCGCTCGCGAATGGGTGATGATGGCTGGGGTACTCGTCGTCCAACTCCGAGCACTGAATGCAAATCGACAGAAGGGTGAAAGCAAGCCAAAGCGGCCACCCTGGAAAAACTTCGACGAGACTCATCATTGGGACTCGACCGCGGAGGAGTGGGTCCCCAACAAGATCGGTGATAGTGCAACGCATTATGCGTCCCGCAGGCCGACTTCCGAGAATCCCTCTCACTAACGGCCCCGTCGAGCGGTGCGGTCGTTAGCAAGTAGCTGGATTGGGATGCGCGTGCCGCCGGCGGTTTGATAGCGGCCAAGCAATTGCTTGGGTCCGTGTGCCGTCCGCTTTGATAAACGATCTGGATGGCCGATCCTGGCACCTTTACGCCGTCATGGGTTCATATCCGTTGGCGGCCAAAGGGGGGAAACGTGCTGGGTGCCGTCGGGATCGAAGCGATTCACCCGGAGCGGTGTTCCATTGATTTAGATCAACGCGACGCCGGCGTGATCGCCACGACGGTGGTTGCCTCGACGTGCTCCTCGAGCAATTGGTTTCGGACGCTGTCGAGCGCCGGCGTGCACGGCTGCTCGCAGCCGAGCTTTGCCGATTTATCGTCGTCGCTGGCCTGCTCGCAGACGCCGGCGCTGACCGGGGACGTCACAGCATCGGCCGGCAGCTGTGCCACGACCATCGCGGCCAACGCCGTCACCAATGCCAAAGTGGCAACGATGGCGGCCTATACCCTCAAGTGCAACACCGGCGGCTCGACCGCGACGCCGAGCGATATCGACGTCAGCGCATTGACGCTGAAAGCGTCTCCGGGCGCGTCCGACCTCGTCCTGATCCAGGACGTTTCGGCCAGCAATGCGTTCAAGAAAACCACGGTCGGCGCGCTTGGCGGCGGCGGCAGCGGCGTCACTTCGCTCAATACCGAGACCGGCGCGCTGGTGCAGTGGCCGACGCCGCAGGGCCGTATCACGCTGACCAGCAATACGCCGGTATTGGCAGCGTCAGTCACGGCTGCCACCACGAGCTATTACACGGCGTCTGCGGCCGGCAAGAATGTTCCGATATATAACGGCTCGGCTGTTGTCGTCCGTCAGCTTTGCGTCGCTGGTACAGTGGGTGCGTGCGAACTCTCGGTTGCGCTTGGCTCCAACTGGGCCGCAAGTTCGAATTATGATTGGTTCGTCGGCCTAGACTCCGGAACACTGCGCCTGTGCTCGGGGCCGGATTGGTCCGCAGGCGCGGTCGCTGGGTCGAATACAGTCGGTGCAAGCGTGCGTGGGACTGGTGCGGGCTCGACCGACATCGAAAAAATCGATGGACTGCCCACGAACAAGAATTCAATGGCGTGCCGCTACAACAACACGACGACATTCACCTGCGCCGCGCATCAATGCACTCATGTGGGGACGACCAGGACCGGCTCGGCGGGTCAGGTCAGCTTCACCTATGGGGCGAGCGGCACGGCAGGAACCTTCAATCTGTGGAATGCCTTCAACCAGGAATATCTCTGCTCGACAAGCAACGATCCTGCGTCCGGAGGCATCTACTCCTATAGCTCATCCACGGTCCGGCAGGCTGACGCGAGCGCCGTGAACCAGTTCAACTTCGTGACCGGGGCGGCTGGATCGTCGCTCGATGCCATCTACTACGTCACGCCGCGTTCCTCGACGCTGGGCGCGCAGTACAATTTCGGGCTTGCGCTCAATAGCACGAACACCATCGATGCCGGTTCCAACCAGCTCTTCCCCGGTACGGCTAACTTCAACATGTCGGTCACGGTCTCTGACGTGTTCAAAGGGGTGCTCGGCGCCAACTTCATTTCGGCAAATGAGCAGGGTGACGGCAGCAACGCGATCACGATCATCACAATTGGCAACACTCATCTTCAAAGGCTCAAAGTATGCGGCTTCTGGTGATCTGTCTTGCGGCGCTCGCGCTTCTCCTCTCGCCGGGCTCCTCTTTCGGTCAGTCCAGAGGGGGCGGGTCAAATGACCCGCTAGTCTTGGGTGAGAACTGGCGCAACGACCCGACCCCCCTCAACAACAGCGGAAATTATTCGGTGTCCGGCCATACCCGCCGGACCGATGCGGGCGGTATCCCGTGCAACGCGACCATCAACGGCGCACAGAAGACTCTGGTTCTGATCACGCTGGGCGCCAGCAACGGTGCATCTGTCGGTCCTTCGTCGTTCACGCCAACTAATGCGTCGGCAATCGACAACTTCAACATCTACGATGGCGCGCTCTACCAAAATCTTGATCCTCTGCTAGGCCAGACCCAGAGCAGCTTAGGACCCGGCTCCATCGGACCGCGTTTGGCTGACGCTCTGATCACCAACGGCGCTTTCAACCGGGTGATCCTGGTTCCTGGCGCTGTCGGCGGCGCAACCTCCACGCTGTACGCCCCCGGAGGGGTGCTCTATAGCCGCGGCTGCGTCGCGATGAAACGGCTGGCAGGCCGCGGCACTACTCCTGCGACGACCGGCGTAACATTCGCCGTCATCTTTTTTCTAGGCGAGAACGATACCGGCACCAGCGCGGCGAACTATCAGGCCTTCATGCAGCAGCAAGTCGCGGCCATGCAGGCCTGTGGTTTCTCGGGCCGCGTGTTCATCCCGACCGAGACCATTCTTAGCAACGCGGCCAATGCGACGATTCAGGGCGCGCAGGCAAATCTGGTAGCGCTTGGAAATCCTTGGTTCGGCGGAGGCAATCTCGACAGTCTGACAGGAGGTACGAACCGGCAGGCCGATGGAACGCACTTCACGGCTGCGGGGCAGGCGAGTGCTGCGACGTTGATCTACAACGCAATGCACGCGACTGGCGCGCCGTTCTAGTCGGGTGAAGCGGATGAGGCACAGTCAAGCGTGGCCTGTACTGCGCCGATGACGGCGCGCTGCCAGGCTTCATATCCTTTGGCTGTCAGATGAACACCATCCACCCGCGTGCCGGGCTCGCGCATCTTTAGGCCACGCAGGCTGACAAAGGGCAGACCAGCATCAGCGGCGATCTTCGCCAGCTTGGCATCGATCTCTTCGCTGCGTGGAATGTCGAAATAGGGTGCAAGCGCACCGTCGGCGTCGATCGGCGGAACGCCGGCGATGATCAAGTGGGCGCTCGCTTGCCCGGCGATGGCGAGCAGTCGCCGGTATTGCCGCACGAATTCGTCGGTCGAGCCGGTCGTTCGGTTCGCGTCGTTGATGCCTAGGGCGATGACGAGTGCCGCGATCTTACGCTCGGCCAGGAGGCCAGGTGCGAGATCAGCGTAATTGCCTGCTGTCAGGCCGCCGATCCCGGCATTGATGAGCGGGTGGCCGCAAAGTCTGGTCGGCAGCAGCGCGGCTTCGGTGATGCTGTCCCCGATGACAACGATCGGCGCGCTGGATTGGGCGAGCTGGCTGGTTATCGCGAATTTGCGGATGTCGAGGCGGCGGTGTTCGCCATCCGTGGGGGACAGAAGCCGCGCCAGGTCAGTCAGGACCTTCAGCTGTCGGCTTTGCGTCGCGTCGTGTTCGGCAATGACATCGAGCCGCCGGTTCAATTCGTAAAAGCCATAGGAGGACCCGCCGGCAACACCAGCGCACGCAATGAGAGCTCCTAATGCAGCCCACAACCTCCAGCCCATTCTGGGCAAATAGCGCGAGATTTGCGCGGATGCAACCCACAATTGGGGGCGCCAGCCCAGTGATTTCAATGGGCGGTCCTTAACGAAGAGGAGAGATTTCGAGGCAGTTTTCCCTGACTTGGCTGCCGAGCGTGCTGCGTGACGCCGGCCTTGAAGTGCTCGAGCATCCCGGCTGGCAAACGCGCGGCCACGGCAACATGGGCAAGGTGCAGGGTGTGCTCTGCCACCGTACCTGCGGCCCGCTTCACGGCGATCTGCCCGACATTAACGTTCTCGTTGACGGCCGGCCGGATCTCGGCGGGCCGCTCTGCAACATCGGGCTCGGCCGCTCCGGCAAGGTCTACATGATCGCGGCCGGCAAGGGCTGGCACGCCGGCGCCGGATCCTGGCAGGGCGTGACGGACGGCAATTCGCATCTCATCGGGATCGAGGCCGAGAACACCGGCGAGACCAAGGGGCCGCGGGCCGAGGCGTGGCCGGACGTGCAGATGCTGGCTTATATGCGCGTCTGCGCTGCGATCTTGCAGCACGTCGGCGCTAAGCCGATCATGGCGGCGGGACACAAGGAGTTCGCGTTGCCGAAGGGTCGCAAAGACGATCCGAGTTTCGACATGGTCATGTTTCGGTACGGCGTCGCGAAGCTGATGAGCGAACGGCCGGCGCCGGCGCCGTCGGTGACTGGCCGTCTCGGCGTCATCAACGTCGACGGCCTCAATGTCCGATCGAACGCGAGCGCGAGCTCCACCATGGTCAACGTGCTCAATGCCGGCGACAAGGTTGCGGTTTCCGGCGAGATCATGAACGGCGCGACGAAATGGCTGCGCATCGTCGACGGCTATGTCGCCACCCGTTACGTCGACCTGGCCTAGCGCCAGCGTCTTGAGATCCCGCGCGCCGGGGGCCGTGGCGCAGATCCTAAAACCTCAAAGGTGGACGATGAACGTTGTTTCAGCGCGGCTGCGGCCGTGCCCGTTCTCTATCTCGCCGCCGGCGTCGTCGCCGCGTGTCAATCGGCGTTCGATGCCGGCACCTTCGACCCCCTCCGTTTCAGCGAGATTTCGCCGGGGCTGGGAAATGGCTTCGTGCAAGGTTGCGATCGCGGCGGGTCCAGCTCTCACCGCGTATGATCTGTTCACAGCCGGCAGAAGGCCTTCACCCCAGGCAAGAAGAGCGCAGCGGTTCACGCTGGCGGGGCTTTCGGCTTTGGATTACCTGCGGCACGAGAGGCGCCCTTCAAGGCCGCTTCGATGGTCTTAGGCCGCGTACCTCGGCGGGATCTCCCGCTTTGCTGCTTAGGCGCGGATGATCGGGACACTCTCGTAACTAGCCACAGATCGCTGCCGCAACTAGCGCATTCATAACGCTTCAGTTCGTAGCCTTTGGTGACGGGGAAAACAGCTTTGAGCAGTCGAGCTTGGCTACAAACGGTGCATCCGGCTTCGCCGTTCACGATCGCCTCCCGCAGGCAATTTGGCCGCAATGATCGAAATCAGAACTGAGTCTCGGTTTAGGAGCAATAGCGGCTCACGCTGGCGGGGCCTATTTTCGATACAGCCACGCGGTAGTCGTCCGGAGTGTAAAACGCCGGCGATTGAAATTACCGTTCTCACCTTTTGGCGGACCAGCAATGCGCAAGGCGGTGGCACGGACAAGGCACCAACCCGCATCTGCAACAGATGTCACCGTCCAATGGAGTTTCTCGCGTCCCTGCCGGCAATTGCAAACCTGCCCGCCGCCTATGCCTACAGGTGCATGCCCTGCCTGAGAGTTGAAACTATCGTTCTGGGCTGAAGGAAGGCGCCGCCGCAGGACTACTTGGCTTGAGGTCGAAAGTCCGAGGCGAGCGTTTCATCTGCCAGGAGACGGTTTCTGGTGTCATGAGCTTGACCGCGAGATCGTCGGCAATTGTCGCACCGAATGCGTTGATTGCCATCCGTTCGAACGGGCGCACCGGCCGCCTTCGGCCAATTCGGTCGAGATAGGCGGACACAACCTGGTCGACGATCGAATGCCGGATGCGCGGCTAATTCGTACGGGCCATCACCTGAGCGGCGTCTGCGGTTCGCACGGTCGAAACCAGGCCCAAGACCGAAACGAAGGCTGACCCGGCGTAGATGAAGAGGCAGATCAGGAACGCCGATGGTGGAAGGGCATTGTTTCAAGATGCGATCGGCAAGGACCTCTGACGCCTCTTGCGCGGCTGTCAGCCGCGAAGTTTAATCATCTTGATCGTTGGAGGTTGGCAATGCACAAACTGATTGCTGTGGCCGCAATGAGCGCTGCGTTCGCACTTGCAGCGTGTGGGAGAGACCCAGGGCCTAAAGGAGATCCAGGCGCGCAAGGTCCAGCGGGCCCGCAGGGAGCCCAAGGCATCCAAGGAGTGCCTGGACCACAGGGCCCCGCCGGCGCGCAGGGGCCTCAAGGCCCGCAGGGTCCGAAAGGCGAAAAGGGAGATAAGGGGGATCCGGCGACGGTCAACATCCGAGCGGTTCAGGCAGACGGCGCAGTCAATTGCGACAGCAGCGAAGCACTAGTGTCCGTGTTCTGCCCAAGTGGCGGTGCCGCGGACGGGGCGAAGTGCGGGACGTCCCCAACGATTGGGCTTTGCATGAAAAAGTGACTGAGCGTCGCCCACGATATGGTGGAAGTACTTCGGCCAACCCGCGACCGTTTTGGTCGCCGCCCCCGTCTCCCGCAAAAGGCTGCACCTAGCAATCGATATTGCTATGTGCTCGACAGCCCGTCCGAGCTAGAATTGGCACGAGCAGACGGTGTTGCTCATAAGGTGGGTGGTCGTGAAAGCCTTCAAGTTCGATGAAATTCCACTGCTCGCTGTTTCAGGGAAACCCTAGCCGCGAAGCCTGACTGCAGCCACGCCATGGCTTGCGTGTGCCCAGCTTTTGCGCGAACTCTCGTTTCCCCACCACGCACTGAACCTATAGGCTGACGGCGGTAATGGCCTGCCGAGAATTCCTTCGATTTCCAAGAACGTGAGCCGAATAGTTTGCGCCCTTGTGCGCTCCAGTTCTCTGCGTAGAGGATCGTAGACAGACATGCTGCTCGGGTCGTCACGTTGGGCTGTGGTCGCCGCTCGCGGGGATGTTGAAACCCCGAGCGGCAAGTTCCAGCTCGAGTTCGGTAATCCGCTCGAAAATGCGAGCAGCGATCGCCTCGGACTCTTCGACGGTTACGGTCACGACAACGACAGTCCGAAGCTCCCATGTGTCTTCTCAGGGGGGGGCCGCCAGCATTGGATTTATCTCTTCGTCAAGGTCAGCGCTTGGAGAGGTTCTTAGGAGGAAGCCCACCATCCTTCGGGGAATGGCTCCAGCAAAGTCCGATCGACTTGGTTATCGTTTTCAGGAGGGCTGAGAGCTCCTGCTTTCCAGGTTCGTCGCGCGCGGCGATGGAATCGGACAGATAGGGCGCCCGGTTTGCGACTTCGAAGGCGGCGCGGAGTAGAGTGTGTCAAGCGCAATGGAGGCACAACTCGGGCGCTGCGCTCTGCTGCTTCGACCAGACCTCGAAGATGTTCCAATTCTGAGAGCTGAGAAGTGAGTTCGCTAAGTTGTTCGACGTAAAGGATTGCGCGAGAGCCTCGCATAAAATGTCCTCCGCAGCACAAAAGCACTATCAGGACGGCGTCAGAGCAAAAAAAGAGCGCGAGTAGCAAAAGTAAAAGACTACCAGAGGTAAAAATAGCGGATTAATACGTCAGCCTCACTGCGGCAGGGTGTCGCTGCTTGAGCCGCGGTCCGGTCGTTGGACAAGGATCGAGCGATACCTTGCATCAACGCCCTCCTGAGGTCTGCAGTTATCCAGCCAGCAAAAGGACTCCAGCTTCAGGGCGGTGAAGCTGGGGCTGTTGAGCTGCCTTGGCGAAGGAGCTACACCCTTGGGGTGGGGCACGGGAAGACCTTGCAATCAGCAAGTCGTTCCAAGTCCGTTCGTCGGCCGCAATCCCAAGATTGATGAAGCACGGGGGGCTCAGTCTCACTACGAGCGGAGCAATCGAGCCTTCGCCAAGCGACCCTAGTACAAGGCTTAACGCGCCGCTCTGCTTCTTCGATTTGACATCGGAGATCTTCGAGTTCGGAGAGCAGGGAAGCGATTTGGTTCAATCGTTGAGCAAATTGGATTTGGCGAAGTCCCTGCAAATGCGCCTCCCGTCCATCCACTCTGAAAGACCTAAAGTAAGGGGCGGGAGTCGGCAGGCGTCAATAAAGCAAGTGTATCTCTGCGGCGGGTGCTTCGATCTGCCACGGCGCGCGTAATTTCCAGTTCCGAGTATGGAACGCTGCTATCTGCCACTTCACGGTACCTAGGCTCAGCCCTTGTAGAGCAGGATGCCCAACTGAGCGGCTTGCCGTCGGACTGAACTCACACGGCGGTTTAGCTTCAAAGATCAACTTTCGCGAGATTTTCAGGGTCGTTCGATTTTCGACTTTTGCAACAAAATCGGCCCTTTGCTGACGCCAGCAACGGACGATGCGGGCGGCGGCGTACCGTTGACCTGAAGCGAAGCGATATGGTCCCTCACGTCACCGCGCGTGAAGCGCATCAGCGGCTCTAAGAATTTTCGTTCACCACCCCAAAAAGACTTTTGCAACAATATCGGCCAGAAGCTGCCATCAAAGCCGAGCGCTGAAGCTTACGCCCGTGCTGTCAAACTCGAGAACTGATCGGTGTCGTAGCGGTCTCGGAGGTCGGCCAGGGCTCGTGGATCCGGCGCTCCCTTTGCTGCGAGTTTCGCAAGCTCTTCGAAATAGTGCTCGTGGCCGGGCGGGGAGACGGTCATGAGCACGCGCGCCGATTTCTCGCTGATATTGGTGATGTTGTGCGGTACCCCCGGCGGAATGAACAAATAGGTCCCCGGGATCGCGCGGATCGTTTTGTCGCCAACGTGCCACTCACACTCGCCCTCGAGCAGGTAAAAGGTCTCCTCCTGCACCCGGTGAACATGCAGCCCAGTGGCGAACCCGGCCGGGATTGTCCATTCGAACATGCTGGTGTGCTTGGTATCCTCGCCGGTGACGAGGAAAACCATGGGATGACCACGGAGTATGATCCCCTTTGTCTCGTTGGGCATGCGAATGACAGGATCGGCGCTCATGACATTCCTCCATCGACCAAGCGCTTGCTCCTGCAAGCACGGAAGCAACTTCGGCCGTCTGGGTCGGAAAGTCGTGAAACAGTTCCCAAAAATTTGCTAAAACCACCGAATGCCTATCACGGATCTCTACCAGTTCGGCCCGTTCCGCCTGGACCCAAAGGCGGGCATTCTCTACCAGGGGACCAGGCCGACGATGCTCGGGCAGCGCGCTGTCGCGCTGCTCCGGCTGCTGCTGGAGAACGCGGGTGCCCCGGTGTCCAAGGATGCGCTGGTCGAGGCCGGTTGGGACGGACTGGCAGTTGCCGATAATAATCTAACGGTTCAGATCGCCGCCTTGCGCCGGGTACTGGCCGACGAGAGGGCCGATAGCTGGATCGAAACCCTGCCGCGCCGCGGCTATCGCTATGTCGGGCCTGCCGTCGCCACCAGTACTCAGTCACCTGTCACTGGTGCGGCGTCCGCACCGGCGTTGCCCGACAAGCCGTCCGTCGCGGTTCTGCCGTTTGCGAACTTGAGCGGTGATCCGCAGCAGGAGTACTTCGCCGACGGCATGGTTGAAGACATCATCACCGGCTTGGCCCGCATCAAGTGGTTGTTCGTCGTTGCGCGAAACTCGACCTTGACCTACAGGGACCGTGTCGTGGACGTGAAGCAGGTCGGCCGCGAGCTTGGCGTTCGCTATGTTCTCGAAGGCAGCGTTCGCAAGGCCGAGGGCAACGTGCGCGTGACGGGCCAGATGATCGACGCCTCGACGGGCGCTCATGTATGGGCCGAGCGATATGACCGCAGATTCGACGATATTTTCGCGCTCCAGGACGAGATTGCACTCTCCGCGGTAGGCGCCATTGCGCCGAGCCTGCGCCGTGCTGAAATCGACAGGGTCAAGCGGAAGCGCCCCGACAGTCTGGATGCTTACGATCTGGTTCTGCGGGCCCAGGTCGACGTCGATTCCGGCATGCCTGAGCAGGTGACGCGAGCGCTCGTGCTGCTCGAACGTGCCATCGAACTTGATTCCGACTACGCCCTGGCACATGGCAACGCCGCGATGTGCCACCATTGCCTCTATCTTCGCGTCGGTTTGCAGGAGGCGAACCGTGCCGCTTCGATCCGCCACGCCCGCTCGGCAATTCTCCACGGCCGGGACGACGCGAGTGCGCTGGCGCTTGCGGGGTTTTCGATCGGTATGGATGCCCATGATCGGGACGCGGCTTTTACCGCATTTGAAGCCGCGCTTGCCGTCAGCCCCTCTTCGGCGCTAGCCTACATCCTCGGCAGCGTCGTTCTCGGATGGAGCGGAGAAGCCGAGCGCGCCATCGAATGGAGCGAACGAGGCATGCGGCTCAGTCCCTTCGATCCATGGGCTTTCGCCGCATTCGATGCGCAGGCGATGAGTCATTTGCTGCGTGGCCGCTTTGAAGAAGCCAGTCGCGCCGCCTACAAGTCCGTGCAGGCCAATCCCGCTCACAGCATCACCTACGTGCAGCTAGCCGCTGTGCTTGCCAAACTCGGACGGCTGGATGAAGCGAGGGCAGCCGCCGAGCGGGTGCTCGAACTTCATCCGACCTTTCGCTACCGCCGCCAGTTCGCGGGCGTGAACTGTGCCCCAGCGCTCGCGGAAACCCTTGGTGATGCGCTGAGAACCGCCGGGCTGCCAGAGTAAAGCCAGATCAGTGTTCCGTCATGGTGATCGACGGGGCCAAGTAAAAACCGCGCACTGGCTGCGGCCTATTGGGCCTGGCTCACCGGACTGCTTCGTCCGCGACGTGCGATTATCCGCTCGAGGTTCAAAAGCCGACTCCGGCAGGGGAGGGCGTTGCTCTCCTGGAGTCCGCTAAGGGCTCTTATCGGACTCCAGCCTCCGGTTATTTTGCTGGAGGCTTTCCCCCAGCCGTGAGCTTAGCGTTCAGTGCGGCCTTTTTTGCTGCGGCCGCTGCTGGGCCGACGTAGAAATGATCGAAGAGCTCTTCAATCACTTCTAAGCACCATTCAGCTTCATGTGCTTCGACATCGATCACCTGAAGTGTCGTTTGATCATTAATTGGGTGCGCAGAAAAATTGCCGAAATTGCGAATGGCGTCGATCGTTTCGCGTAGGCGCTGAGGTAGCGCCTTCTTGGGATCAGGTTCGTCGAGCAGTTTGTCAATTTCCTTCGCCAAATCTTTCTCCTTGTAGCCGTGGGCGCGCAAGATTGCTTGCAAACAGCGACGGGATAGTGCGGCGGAGGCCTTAGCGCTGATGGGAAGCACGTTACATGCTTCGGTATAGTCCTCGGCGATCGTAGAGGGCACCTCGACAGGAACAGGGCCTCTATTGGCACCCACGGGATAGATCTGTCGCCAAGGGAGTTCCGGGTTAGTACTGTCTTCAGCCGTGGTAACTTCTAGGATGCGCCCACCGCAAGAAGGGCAAATGGCGGACCTGTAAATCCAGTGGGTATTCGCGTCCGCCCTCAACACTTGCTTGCCTCGCATCCAATACTCGACCTGCCAATTGTCGTGAAAGGCGATTGTGCAGTGCGAACATTTCATATCGAGTTTCCATCCGCTTTGGTTCTCTAAATGTGCGCTGAATATCGCTTCCCTCGCGTTGAGATTGCAATTGCAAATGGCGGGTCCTCCCCAGCTGAAAAGCAAAACCGGTGGCCCGACCCCAAAAGTCGCTAGCTGCGGGGGTCAAATCTGATGCAAACGCCCTTTGGAGCTGATTTCGATCAGCGAGGCGGCCCGAAAGATCGGGGTCAAGAAGTTCACGCTGAGCCGACAGGTCGATAGCGGCGCAGTCCGGTCCCACGGCGGAAAAGGGCATTCACTAAATTCCCGGCGGGCCTTGCGCCACGTCGACGACATGCCGATCGGACCCGACAATGATGATGATCGTGTAGCTCTTTTGAGGTCCGCCCTGATCGGTAGGGGGAGCGACATGCAACTGTCCGCCATACCATTCACCGGGCATGAGCGTGTTATCTTTGATGACCGATTGCTCGAGCACGGCCATGTTGCGCTGGCCCGCCTCGACCGTGCTGGCAATCATCGCCGCGGCCGTTGGGCTTTTAAGGTGCCTGTCCGGCCACTAGGCGTCGTGTAGCCGCCAAATCCGGCGCGAGACGCGCTGTACGCGTTGGCGCCCACCGCAACCCGAACGACATGTCCGAGATGGCGCTGGCGCACAAGGTGCCCAACAAGGTCGAGGCGGCATACCGCCGGGGGCATGCTGGAGAAGCGAGGGCGGATGATGGCAGATTGGGCGGCGTTCTCTGCGGGCGCACTGGTGGAGGAGGGCGGTAACGTCGTGCCGACAAGAGCAGGCTATTTGCGCCTGCAATGTAAGTGCGTGACGGTCGAAAGTGGCTAGAATCGCTTCAAAAAACGGCGAAACCCGCTTGCTCAATTTGACATTTGCTCCAGATAATGAGGTAGTGATTCCACGATTCTGCACGGTCAGGGCACGCTTTGAAGGACCAGCATCCGACTTACCCGAACCCGACCATCGCTCAGGTCGCGTGTGAGATCGCGTTCGCGACGACGAACGACGAGGATCTTAATCTTTCCGCCTTGCTGAACGTGCTAGGGAAAGATTTTCCCTCTCTGAAGCCAGTCCAGAACCTTCAACTACAAATCGTGTTGGGAGGACCTCCCCCAGTCACACCGGCTGCGCCCGCCGCTGCCGGGGTCGCGTTTCGCTTCGCGACCAAGAACGATAAAAAATCGGTGCTAGTTTCAAAGACCAACTTCGTTTTCCAGTGGAATGAGTCTTATAGCGGCTGGGCCGTATTCAAAGACAATCTGATGTCCTTGTGGGCAAGCTGCGCGCCGCATCTGCAGCCTGGAATCATCTCGAAGCTGGGGCTGCGTTACACAAACAGGATACCTCGGTCCGAGGAATTTCCGGACGTGAAAGACTGGATCAAGGCGACGGCGGACATTCCGCAAGCGCTCTTGCTGTCTAAAGATCACTTCCTCGGTCGAATCGAGTCCTCCCCGCTGGAGGCAAACCTTCGGCTGGTGACGCTTGGACTTGAGCCCGAGAGTCCGGATCTGCCGTATGGCTCGATTCTATTCGATATCGACCGACTGACGATTGAACAGTTCGAGCCATCTAACGACGCTATTTCTGAAAAATTAGAGTTTGTTCACGAAGATATTTGGACAGCGTTCGATTCTGCAAGCACGGATACGTTGAAATCTCATTTGGCAGGAAGTTCGAAATGACGAACAGCGCCCAGAGATGGGATGACACATCGATCCCTAACAGTGGATCAATGTCACATCTCCAATTTCAATCAATCACGGGGACGGAGGCGGTCGGCTTATGGAGTTGGGCCGCGCTGATCGCGCCAGCGGCTATCCAGACGGGACCGATGGAGTCCGATTTCCGCACAATGCGCGTATCTGGGACCAGTCGCGCGGCTCAAGCGGACAAGACCGCCCCAGATGATGACAGTTTCAATGCTCGACGGAGCCGCCTGATATCTGCCGTGCGTCGGCTGAAGGACGTTGCGCCAAACTGGTCAGGGCTTTCGAGTAAAGTGAGAGCTGGATCTGCGCTGTCTGCTGAGCAGTTCCTGTTCTGCTTGCCTTCTACCGTCCTCCTACCGAAGGTAGCTCCAGACGGAGAGGGTGATGTCATGTTTGTCTGGGATAGGCCGGGCAAGGAATGCGTCGTCACAGTTGAGCCGAAGCTACTTCATCTAGTCACTAGGCCCGGAGATCCGTCAGGCGTCCAAGTGACGTCTCAGCGGTTCTTGGGCGTCCGCATCCCACCGTCGATCTTACGGCATTTACCGCTCAAGTAGGGCGCGTGTCGAGCATTCCCCCAGGCGACTTTGTTTCTCGTCTTCTCTTCGATCCGTGGATGCGGAACGAAGACAAGGATTTGATGTGGCGGAATGTCTTTCAATTCCCAAGCGAGGACGGTCAGGTCGAGTCGGTCGTTTGGAGACGGCACGTCCCACAGACTGTGGGTGTGCATGAGCTTGGTTGCCAGAAGCAGAAGTCGGATCGTGAAAAAGGCCGATCTCGTTCAACTTACATAGGGGCGATCACCGGCAACGTGGGCGATATCGAAAGCTGCAAAAGCAAATCCGGAAGTTCTTTCACGTTCGAGCCTGCGCCCGCAGAAGGTATCCACCACGTTCATCTGGGATTTTCGGTGGGCAGCACCAAGGCTGATCGAAGTGAGCTCAAGGTGATTCTTCGCTCCAAATTCAGCGATATCGAACCGCATTCTTGCTCCTGAGCGCGCCTTGCGCGGAAAGACGCCGCAGGATTTGCCGTGCCTGCTTACCGCGGCCTTGTTGGCATCTTCGTCGCAGATGACGTGATGACATTGCTTTCGTGATGGACGAATGCAGGGACCGCCAGGATGCGAATATGTCGAGTTGCCCGCCCGGGGAATCATGTGGGAGAGCCCCGCCAAACCCGCTCAATCCTGGTGACCCGGAGAGCGAGGAATCAGAGTCCGAAGAATTCCCCTGGATCTGCGCCTCGCTCAGCGAGCGCCGGCGGTACATCGCCTACGCAATGGAAGAGGTCGAATGGACGCCGTTCGAGCATGATCCGCCTCCACAGAGCCGCGGCCCCGCCCGCCAGGCGGGGACGAGTGATCCCATTTCGGAAGCGGCGCAGCGAGTGACCTGGGAATTTTCCTTGGGGCGAGGGCCGAAGCGTCCACCTGCTAGCCAGCTTCGGGGACCAAGTCCTTGATGCAGCACCGAGCGGGCTCAGCCGCGCGAACCTTCGCTCTCACTTCCTCAAGATCTTCGATCGCATCCAGCAATCGCACGAGCTTGCGAGCGACATGTGTCGAACTGGGCTTTGGGCGTCTAAGAATACGAACTCGTTGCCCCATTGGGGCCCGCCTCCATGGTCGGGCAGTCCAGTTAGCAAGGAGCGTGCCGGGAAGAGGGACATCTATTGGTCCGCGACCTTCGTCCAAACGCCATTACTATCCTTCATGTCACGATGACTACTGCCATCGTCCCAGTTGACGCAAGTTCGGACGTCCTGGAAATCGTTCAAGGTGCATGCCTCACGTGCAATGACTTTGCCGTTCATGTCCTCGACTGTTTTCAAGAACGCCACTTTCCCCTGATTATCCAAGTAGCTTAGGCCGACGTTACACACCTTCAGTTCGGGCTGGCAGGAGCGGCTAAAAAGCGGCTTCCCGTTGTTCTGACTTGCTGATTTTTCCATCGCCCTGTTTACAATTTCCGCCCAGGTAGGACTGGCGTTGGGCGTTGTTCGTGCGGCGGAGAGTGCCGCTCCTGAAGGTGATAACGACAAAGGTGAATTGGGTGGCGTTTGTTGCAGACTGGCGACTGGCGGAGTGACTTGAGAGGGACGGCCCATCATGGTGACGCCCATCGACTGAAGCTCCTGCGGGCTTAGCCAAACCATATCTTGTGGAGACGTAACGACCATGCGGCCGATGATTGCGGATGGGACGCCCAACTCCTTTGCGATCTTAGCCATGGAGACCGTCGCCGCGCCTGATGCCGCCGTTTCCTCTCCGTTTTCTCCTGACGCGCCGTGGACGCCGACCTGAGCGCCATAGCCGGCGTTCTTGGTTGAACCTGCAGCGAACATCAGAAAGCAAGCCGAGGCGCAGACCGCCGTCTTGCCCACGTTGGTGGATGTTTTGCCGAACCTTATGGCGTCGGCAATCTTGACCCCCTCGAGCAAATTGCCGCCCGGAGAATCCAATCTAACGTTGGCGACAAATTTCCCGGAATCATTGGCTTGCCGTACTGACTGCGAAAACTTGTCGGCGTCACCAGGTACAATTTCCCCGGTGATCCAGATCGTTGCTTGTCCAGATTTCCCCACACCGACTTTGACTTCGGCAGAGTGGACAACGCGCGAAAACAGGGAGAGCGTAAGCAGCAATAGGACTGTAAATATTGGGCGCGACTTGGCCATCACCTTTCGCCTTTATCAAGAAAGACGTCCGACTTCGTTGTCGCAACCGGCGACAATTCATCGAACGTCTCCAATGGTTACAATCAATAGCGCGGGGTCCGGTGACCGGTCTGACCGGTGGACGGATTATAGTTGCCGCTGGTGCCGAAGTTGTCGCGTTGCGTGCCATTCGGATTGGTCGCGACGTACGGCGCCACGTAAGTACCGGTGCTGCGGGTATATCCCGACGAGGTATGCGTACTCGGATTTGAACCGGTGCCGCTGAGATACTGCGCTTGTGCGGCGGTTGTGGCCAGCGCCAGTGCGGCAGCCAAAATGAGCTGTTTCATTCCCATCCCCCAAAAGGTTTTATCGGATGCCGTATGCAACCACGTTGCAGGCCGTGGGTCGAGTCCAACCATCGGATGAGCGGGGTTTTCCTACAGGCACATACTTTCGCGATCGACTGCCTCCGCGCAGTACATTGGCCTCCGTCAACGCCGCACGCGACAGGGGCGATGGACCCAAGCTGGAGAGACTTGAACACCTCGTGCTCATGGTAGTGAGGAGGGGCGGCCGTTGCGGTCAGCCCCCACGGCAGGGCGGGTCCATCGGACCGGCCGGTTGGCGAAACTCGTGTTGAAGTAGCCCTTCGGCGGCGTCGGCACTTCATAGAGTTTGCAGATGCGCATGAGCACGTGCTTTTTGAGCCCGAGGCGACTTGCGACCGCCGCCATCGGCGCGTTCCAGACGCGCAAGCCGAGCTCGCTTCGCGAGATGCCGGTGTACTTTTCGACGGCCTCGTTCTGAAGCGCGGCAAGGCGGTCGACCAGATGCCGACCGCGGGCCGCCGCGAGCATCGCTTGTTTGATCTCAGGGGAGGGCTCGTACGGTACGTTGTCGGCAGCCGCAGTCGTTGCATCCGGCGGCGCCGGGTGTGGAGGCTGGTCACTAGCGCCGACGTCCCCCGCCGGCGACCATGATTGGCGGTCGGGATTACGAGTGAATATCGCTGTGACTTCGAGGACGTCCTGTTCATTGCGCATGCTTGCTCTCCCGTGAGCCCCCTGTGCTTTGGGATCACTGGAATTGCGGTCGGTCAACGTTGGGTGGTTTGTCGGCTTTATCGACTTCGCACGAGAGTGCCTTTCGGACCGGGCTTTTCCTGCGCTTCTCGCGTTTTGTCTGGTCAGCTACGCTCGCAAAACTCGGCACACGAAGGTGCGTCACTCCGAATCACTATCGAGTTTGTGCGTTTTGGCGATTTCTTATGCGCGACTTTGGCGCCCGAACGGGGTTGTAGCGCCCCGTGTTCGGCTGTCCGGGCTACGTCGCAAGGACGACAACTGAGAGGATTACTTTTCGCGCGGCAGCTCGCAGGCGCGCCTGCCGCGCTATCCGGCTGCGCAGCGGAGAACAAGGGTCCTCGACGACTGTAATCAAGTCGGCGGGCGGACGCCGGCGACAGCAGCGGCGTGGAGCATTTTCTCGCGTCCGAAGAGATTGAACGGCTCGCCCCCGCTCTCTTCAATCATCGTTTGCGCCTGCAGTCGCATGAACTCGTCGGCGTATTCGCGGCCCTGCGTCTGTTCGATCGCAGTGTATTGCTGGTTAAGCCTCGCAATCAGCCGATCGCCGGACCAGCGAACGATCGTTTGCTGGATGCGAACCATCCAATAGGCCACGAACAGAGGAGCACCGGCGACGATAAGCGAGAGGTAAAGCGGCGAGAGCCAATTCACCTGGCCGTCGAAAGTCCGAGCAACCCACCAATACGGCTCATGCCAGAAGAGCAGAGCCAGGCCCGCGATGACCCCCAGCAGCGCGATCGCACTCGCGAATCCCAAGGTGAAGACCGTGTAGAACTGACCGCGGGGCATCGGGAAGATCTCCGTTCTAGAGCTCAACGCCAGATTGCCGCACCTGGAAGGCCCCTGCAAGCCCGCCACGAGGCCCCTCAGTCGAGATAGGAGGGGCGCTGGACGCGTTGCACCGCGAGGAGGGCCCGTTGGATCGCCCGCTCTCTGCGCGCCCTCAGCAGCGCCGCCGCCGTAGGCTTCTTCGGCCGTGCCTTCGAGCGCTTCTTCCTGACCTTCTTGACAGGAATAGGTATGCCGGGCGCGTGGTGGAGTTCGCAGCGCTTGTTGAGCTGGCCTTTTCGGATCCTGCTCTTGGTCGTGAGAGCCCTGAAGGTGCGGTCACAACCGGGTTCGGCACAAACCGACTGATAGCGGATCATCTCGACGTAGCGGTCGTCGCGGGTCCAATGATCCTTGGTACCGAGGATCTGGTACGGCCGGCCTCGGGACTTGAAGGAGCGGCCAGGAGTAAAGCGGTTCATTGAGTCCTCCCGAGGCGGCAGCAGCGCTCGTCGATCAGTGAAAATGAAAAGCGACCCGCGGCGGCGCGGAGCGCCGCGCGCTTCTCCGCCCGCTGGGGTATTGCGGACAACGCATCCCCCCGAAGGGGTGGAGTTGTCCCGCTGTCCGCAAAAACGCCAACCTTCTGGGAAAATTGGATGTTTCGAGCTTCGCGGACATTGGTGTCCGCAATACCGCGTGTCCTGATGTCCGCAATGTTTGGGATGTTATTGTAAACGTTCATTGTTCTCGCTTTCGAGGACAGTTGCGCGGCTATCATGTCTTGTTGTCCGCAATATCGAGAACGAGTTGCAGCGCGCGGCCCTGTTTGCCCTTCTCGCGGGTGTTTTCGCTGCGGATCTGGTCGCCATTTCCATAATGCTGCGGTTGTTCGAACAACCGGCCCAATCGCTTCCGGAGGGCCTCCGGGGAGACGAGTTCGGCCAGGCCAGTGTCAATCAGCTCGTCGGCAACAGATTTGACGGTCATTCGGCGGCCGTCAGCCGTTCTGAGCAGACTGGCGACCGCATCGCGGATGCGAGCATTTTCGTCGGACGTAGTTTGAGTGGCGTTTTTCGCCCGACTGAGCTTCGCCGGCACGAGCACGCCAACTTCTTCGCCACCAAGCCCACCGATCACAACGCCCTCGCGTCGGAAGAAGCGGGGTTCGCCGGCGACTAGAGCCAAGTTGGCCTTCGCATCATCAAAGCGCACGTAGTTGCGAGCTTCCGCCTCGTGCAGGCCGTATTTCTTCGCCGTTGCCTGATCGACGGTGTAGAGCGTCGCGACCATGCGGGCGACGCCGTTCAGAGCGCCGGCACCACGACCGGCGTCCATATCGCCGGCGTAAGAATCCCGGTTCGCTGCGTTCGGAGGTTTCCGGGTGTGATGGGCAAGAACGACCCCGCACCTTCCGTTTACCGCGATACGGCGGAATATCCGGCCGACGGCTGCGATCTCAACATTGTTGTTTTCGTCGACAGGGTGGAGTTCGACGAACGGGTCGAAGATCGCCAGACCGACACTGTTCTCCTGTAAGAACGTCTCGACATCGACAGCATCCCTCGACCGGATCACATGCTCGCCGTCTTTCCTGGCGAACATCAACGCGCGATCAGCGCCGGACTGGATAGCGAGGGCCGGCTCCCCACCGATCATCAGGTCCGTCCATTTGACGTCGAATTGCGCCATTACGGCAGCCAGACGCCGTTTGAGCTCGGCGAGCTCGTCCTCCTGATTAAAGAGGAAGACCCGCTCGCGTCGCGGGACATCAAAACCGAGGATTTCGCCGCGTCCCGTTACCACCGCCACAGCCATCATCAGAAGGAAGGTGGTCTTTCCGACGCCGGGCGGAGATATCAGAGCCGAAACGTATTGCTTGGCGACGAACCGTCCAACGACGAATTCGCGTTTCGGAAGCTCGTTGACATCAAAGGGCGCGAGCCAATTGACAGACAACGTCGAGGACGGCACTTCGGGGACAGCCGTGAATTCTTCCTCTGCTGCAACCGAGTTATTTCTATACCAGGCGCGAGCCAACTGACGGGCGTCGAGATCCTCCGGGCCATAGTCCCAAATGGCGGCGAGTTGCGCGAACTCGGTCGGAGTGAATTGCCCGGTTCTTCGCAGGCGCATCGCAAGAGCGAAAAGAAAGCCAGACCGGGACGTGTCATGCCCACCGATTGCGGATTTGTCGCCTAGCCAAAGGCGATCGAGCTTGCGATCCTCATCGCGGAGGCGGTCCAGCTTCTGTTGCAGGTCGGGATGGGCCCTCCCAGTCGTGCGCGTCTCCTCAATTGCTTCGATATTCAGATCGATTTCGGTATCTGCGGCCGCGCTCGCCTTACGGGAGGGCTCGACTGGAGTGGCCCATTCTGCGAGCTCCTCCAGGGTCGTGTTGCTGTTGCGTATGTACTCAATTACTCGAGCGGGCGCGACTTCGTTACGACCTTGCCTGCGCTTTGCCGCAGTCGGAAAATTCAATGTGCCTGGCAGGCGGCAGAGGCGAGTGATGTCGGTAGTAGATTCCTCTGCACCAAGCTGCCTCAATATGCCGCGTGTTTGGTTTTCGGCGAGATCCGCGAATCTCGAGGCGGGTAGCTTTTCTTCCAACAGCCAGCCCAATTGAACGCCGCCGCCAGAATCGACTGCGAACGAGTAGAAACACTCATCCTCGCAAGCCACGCGTTCCCGAATAGCTTCAAGCCTTTCGCGCTCGCGCGCCAGAACTTCGGGTGTCAGAACGACATCCTTGGCAGGATCCAGGTCCGCAATGACCATACGGACGTTTTGGATATCCGCTTTTTTGGCTCGTTTGTCGCCCAGATCCGAACGCACCTCATTGGCGGAGTAGTAGATATTGCAGTTCGGCGCGAGTTCGCGGAGAAATACTGCCGCGCGCGCCTCTCCAATTGCGTCCAGACGAAACGTTATGAAGCGCTTTTCGTTGCTTTCAGGATGCAACGCAGCGAGCTGGTGCACACCTTTGGAGTCGAGCTTTTTAAGATGTTCGAGCCCGACCGACAGGTCGACTGAGAGATCAAGTCTGGCGTTCATTGCAGCACCGCAGGCGCTGCCGGCACTAGGTGGACGCAGGTAGTTCGTTGATTGTCAACGATGGTTGTATTATCCATTTCTCACGTTTTCGGTTTCTGGCCCCGTACGACCTGGCAGTCGGCGGGGCCATTCTTTTTGGCGCCCGCGGGGACGTGGCTATTTTGGCCCTCATTATCTGGTGTTTGGGAATGCTTGGCCGGTGAAGGCGCGCGCATGCGCGCCGGTAGCTTTAGGCCGCTTTCGTTTCCGAGGTCGACTGGCGCCGACGACTCCACATCCACGCGTCCAAGTCGACGACGTCGTAGAGCACGCGCCCAGGCACAGGATTGAGAAAGTCGGGACCGCCGCCCTTAACGCGCAGACGTTCCATCGTCGCTTTCGACAAGCGAACGTGGCGCGCGGCTTCCGTGGTGGTGAGAAATTGAGACATGTCATATTCCTTGGAGGAGGGCGGTTGCCTCGGTTCAAGCCGTCTATCCAAGGAACGAGAGAAACAACGCGCTGCCCGAAGCGCGACACCTTGGCTTGAACACTAAAATGCTATCGCAGATTGTCAGGAAGTCAACGGCAGCACGCAAGAGCCTGCTGCCGTTGTTATTCGGCTCACCTGAATCGCTGTACCCCGCTGAATCTAGCTGGCTACGGCGATGTTTTGTTCCTCAATCGAGAGGACGTTGTCCCGATCAAAAACTATTTCCGGCCTAGAATAATTTGGCCTGGCGCCGATAATCTTGCGGAGCTCCGCTTCAAGAATCGCGACGACCGTCCGCTTTTCCGGCAGCATGTCGTATTTGTCGTAAGTCGCCGTCACATCGCCCTTGAGGTGATCGAGCAACGCTTTGACGTCCTCGCGTTTAGCGCCCCCGCGGCGCGCGATCGTTGCAGCCGTGCGTCGGAGGTCGTGCGGCGTGAAATGCGCCATGCCGAGATGCTCTCGAATGCCTTTGCGAGCGGGCCGCTTTCCTTTTGCCGGCCGGCCGTTGAGCGCGGCCGACAGAGCATCTCGGGTGATCGGGGATAGATGGCGAGGCGGACGATCAGTCGGGCTTCCGTCCGCCGGTCGCGAATCGTCTGAATCGGACCACACCGCCCAGGAACAAAAGACCGCCCCTTGGTCTCCAGAAACGATAGCTTCGCGCACAACTGACGTCGCCAAACCGCTCATAGGGACAATCACTTCGCGCCGCTTCTTCACCCGATTTTTCGGGATGTGATACTGCGGGTCATCCGAGGTGAAGCCGACGAGCTCGGGGACGAGTAGGCCCGCGGACTGGCCGGGCCGGACCATGGTTGCGAGAATGAATCGCAGGGCGAGCGCGATCGGCCGCCCGGCGGGAAGGGCCGGGTCATCCAAGCCCCACCAGAGAGCCTTGATCTCGTCGTCCGAAAGGACGCGCTCCCGCGGTCTTTCCTGATAGCGCCGGCGCATGTCCGCCACAGGATTGACTGGCACATGTTTCCGGCCCGGCTCCTTGGCCCATGAAAACAGGGTGTGCAGGACCGATTGCGTCCGGTTGGCGCCGACCGGCGCCGTGGCGCCAATCTCCTCGAGGAGTTCGGCGACGTCGTCGTCGGTAATTTCGGAGGCGATTCGGCGCTTCCACTTCGCCCGGGGCTTCTTCAAGTACCCCTCATCGTTCTTCCAGGACGATTTTCGGACCTTCGCGTATTGGTCTAGGTAGAGCTGGGCCAGTTCATCGAATGTCAGGCGCTCCCGCTTGGGGCGATTCGCGCGCTTCTCCGCAGCGGGGTCGGCGCCGTTTGCCACGGTTCCCAGCAGGATCTTGGCTTGGGTTCGAGCGGCCTCCGGGGCAATCTTGCCCACGGCCGCCAGGGTGAGCCGGCGAACGGGCGCGGTCCGGCCGGTTCCGGCCCGGTAAACGACGATGAATGACTTGGCCCCAGTCGGTCGGACGCGCACCCCGAACCCGGGAAGCTTGGCGTCCCATACCGTGTATTCGGACGCCTGCTTTTCGAGGCCGTCGACGAGAGTTTTGGTGATGGTTTGACCGCTCATTTGTCCTCCGGGAAGCACGGGGGAAGCACCGCGGCGCCAATCACAGCAGGTGATGGATGGCACGAGGTGAGGGAGCGGGCGATTTCAAGGCCGCGACTGAGGCCTGGGATGGTGCCGGATGGTGGGTGAGGGACTAGCTGGTATGTTTTGGGTACTGCAGGTCGTTGGTTCGAATCCAGCTGCCCCGACCAGTCCGGAGGTGGGTCGGAACCGCACCAGAGAACAACAGCCCGTCGGCGAGGCGCCAGGCGATCCAGGCGAGAGCGCAGCAGCCGAGCATGGTGCGCGTTCAGTGCCGATGCCCGGAGCTGCCAAAGCCCTCCAAACCCTCGGCGCTCATTCCCTGCCCAACGCGACTTCTGCGCGATTTTTCAAGCCATTGGGCAGATCGGGCGGTGCGGAAATCGTAAAACTTTGTCGAACCTTTTGTCGTCGCCATGCACGTATAGGTGTTGGGGGATTTCAGCGCCCAATGCCTAACGGGCGCCGCCAAGCGATGATATTCCGCTTGCGCGGCGTTACGCTTTTCCGACCATCAGTTCGTCGCGTACCAGCCGAACGGAAACGGCAGGAACGGCCAGGCCAGCTGATTGTCGTTGGCGGCCTTCCGCGGGTCTTGCTCCGGCGTCTTCGCGGGCAGAGCAGGCGGCGTCGAACGCAGCGCCAAGCGCACACATGCACATTGCAAATTCATCGTGGTGGCCCCCGCCCATTAATAGTTTTCAAAAATTTGCGTCAGCCTGGAAATAACCGCACGTCCTCAAAACGACGCGCTCATTCTCAAATCACACACAGTCTAGGAAAATCGGCGACCGCTTTCAACCGGTCTTGCCGCGCGCGCACAGGAAGTAAGGTTGATCGGTTAGGTTAAGGACGAGCGGTTGTTGCGGCCGTCTTCGTGACTGTTATCAGATCGGTCCGGCTCGCGACGGCTGCCTGAAATTCGTGCTCACATGATATCACAGTTCGTCGCAGTGCTCGTATCCTGTGAGTTCTGCATCATGTCTTTCGATCGCAACGTCCGAACCATCGGTCCGCAGGCGAGCTGGACCGAGATCTGGCATCTCTGGACCGTGTTCGTGCCGCGCCGCTCGATCAACGGGCAGCTGGTTTACGGCAAGGTCTGGCGCCGCCACGACGGCCGCGACTGGATCTACAAGAAATTCACCGAGTACGACAGCGAAGCGGCAGCCTGAAGCGGCGTCGCTGTCGTCCGGCGCGGTATCGCTGCCCCCTCAAGCGGCCTTTGCCGCGGCAGGCTTGGGCGGCGGCGGCTTCAGCGGCTTGTCCTGCCTCTTCGACCAGGAGATGTAATAGGCCACTGTCGTCATGATCGCGATGCCGGCGACGCTGACGAAGATCTGCGCGAACAGCGAGCCCGAGCTCATCGACAGCTCGAAATGACCGACGAAGGACAGGAACACGCCGACGCAGAACACGGCGAGCGACTGCTGGCCGCATACGATGATGGGATCGAACCCTTTCCATTCCAGGCCCGGCCAGTCCTTCGGCACGAAGCGGATCACCAGGATCACGATCACGACGAAGTGGATGAAGCGGTAGGGCGCAAGGTTGGTCTTGTCGTTCGGGTTGAACGCCGAGAACAGCCATTCCGGGAACATGCCGCCGAGGGTCGGGAAACGGCCAGCCATGGTCATGACCAGCGCAAACAGCATGTAACCGAGACAGAGCCAGAGCGTGACCGGCGCATTGATCAGCGCCATCGAGCGCCGCGCGCCGCCCATTGCGCACCAGGCGCCGAACACGAACAGCACCTGCCAGCAATACGGGTTGAAGTACCACTGTCCGGCCGGATAGGCGTTCAGGTTCAAGCCGAAATGGCGCGCGGTCAGCCAAAGCACGATGGACAATGCCATCGTCAGGTCCGGCTTGCGCAGCATGAACCACAGCACCGGCGGAAACAGCCCCATCAGCACAATGTAGAGTGGCAGCACGTCGAGATTGAGCGGCTTGAAGCGCAGGAACAGGCCCTGGCGCAGCGTCTCGGTGGCATTGTCGACCAGGCCGGCGACGTTGAACTCGTTGATCATCTCGGAATCGCCGAAGCGCAGCGCCAGATAGCTGATCGAGGCGATGTAGATCACGAACAGGATGATATGGGCGACGTAGAGCTGCCAGACCCGCTTGGTCAGCCTCGTGGCGCCGACCAGGAAGCCGCGCTCGAGCATCATCCGTGCATAGACGAAGGAGGCGGTGTAGCCGGAGATGAAGACGAACAGATCGGCGGCGTCGGAAAAGCCGTAATTGCGGGTGGTGATCCAGTTCACCACGTTGTCGGGGATATGGTCGAGGAAGATGGCCCAGTTCGCAATACCGCGAAACAGGTCGAGCCTGAGGTCACGGCCCTTTTCGGGGAGCGTGGCGTTGATGTTCAGGAAGGACATGCGACGGGAGCTTTCGGAGGGGACGGACAGGTGGGCGTCAACGAAGCAGGGCCGCCGGGCGAGATCCCGGCGCGGAAGGCGGGTACGCAATTGTCACGATGCAGCATAATGATTATACCCGTCGGCGAGGCATCCCGGGGGCCGGAATCACGGATCAGTTCCCTAAAGGTGTCTCTATACTATGCCCGCGGTTTCCACCAACTGCTACCGTGCCGCATCGAAATCGAACGAAAAGACGAACAAGAGGCCCGGACCATCCATGACCGCACGCATTTTCAAGCCCGCCAAGAACGCGATGCAATCCGGCCGGTCCAAAACCAAGGAATGGCAGCTCGACTATGAGCCCGAGCAGCCGCGCGCGGTCGAGCCGCTGATGGGCTGGACCTCGTCCGGCGACATGAAGCAGCAGATCACGCTGCACTTCCACAGCAAGGAAGAGGCGGTCGCCTATTGCGAGCGCAAGGGCATCGCCTACCAGGTGATCGAGCCAAAGGAATCGGTGCGCCGTCCGGTCGCCTATGCCGACAATTTCTCGTTCCGCCGCGGCGAGCCTTGGACGCATTGAGGGCGGGCCACGCGTCGAGACTCTGGTCATGCCCGGGCTTGCCGTCTTCGCTGAAGCTTCGCCGGCCCAACACCGAATGCCCTGCGAAGCCTTGGTGGAGCCGGGTCCCGGGCATCCTTGTTTTTAGCCCCGCGTGAAAGCCCGCGGCTGGCCGGAATAAGCCCGGGCAACCACGCGGGTTCTTCCCATCGTCCTGCCCTTGGCAGCCATTCCGCTCCGTGCTTCGCTGCCGCGCAAGACAGGCTCATGGCGAGGTGGGGGTATGGCCGGGCGTGACCAGCTCGACGGCGTCGATCTGAAAATACTCTCCGAGTTGCAGCAGGACGGGCGGGTTCGCAACAATGAGCTGGCGCTGCGCGTCGGGGTGTCCGGGCCCAACTGCGTCAGGCGGTTGAAATCGCTGTTCAGCCGCGGCGTGATCCGGGCGGTGCGCGCCGTCATCGACGAGCGGCTGCTCGGCTACGAGGTGGTGTCGTTCGTCTCGATCCAGCTCGGCAGCCAGGCCCAGCCGGTGCTGGCGGCGTTCGAGAGCTCGATCGCCGCGATCCCGCGCATCCAGCAGTGCTGGCGGATTTCGGGCGACACCGACTATCTTCTCAAATGCGTGGCGCCGAGCGTCGAGAGCATGCGCCAGCAGCTCCTGCATTTAGCCGCGATGCCGAACGTGAAGAACGTCCGCAGCTTCCCGGTGCTGGGCGTAGCGAAGGACGTGCCGCTGCCGTTGCAGAAGATCGCGGCGGCAGGATAGTTCGGCGGCAACTGTCCCAGAACGTAGCTCGCACAACGACATCCAAACGTCTGAAGGCGCGGGGGTTATTCCCTTGCTGGGATAGAAGTTCGGATAAGGCGGATAAAAAGATAAGTAACTCACCTAACTGTGACATGTGATTTGGGAAGTCCTGCAATGCGCCGAGCCGTGATTGCCGGTTCCTGGCGCCGGCCTACATGCGAGGTGTGAACCTCAGCCTGCATCGCATGCCGAGGCCTCTTTTGTGGGACCCTGAAGCAGGAAAAGACAACATGACCTCGATCTCGAAGACGTTCGTCGCATCCGCTGCGACGCTGTTTGCATCTGCGTTTCTCATGATGACCGCGCCGGCTGCCCAGGCAGAAGACTACTGCATCACCAATGGCGCCCAGGCCGCGCATGGCTGCGGATATCCGACGATGGAGGCCTGCCGGGCGGCGGCCGGCGGCATCGGCGGCTCGTGCTCGCAGAGCGGCGGCGCGAAGACGTCGACAGACGCGCTGGCCTTCCAGCCGAAGCAGACGCACTCGCGCACCAAGCTGCGCCCGGGCGGGCAGACCAACTCGAACTGATCGAGACCGGTTTCGAAATGTTGCGGCCTCCGAGTTGGATCTCGGAGGCCGCAACGGCACGACAGCCCGCGCGTCAGCGATACCGGCCGCGGAACTCGCGCGGCGAGGTACCGGTCCAGCTGCGGAAGGCGCGGGAAAAGCTCTTTTCGTTGCGGAAGCCGGCGATCTCCGCGATCCGCTTGATCGGGCTGCGACCGCGCATCAGCTCCTGCTTGGCGAGCTCGAATTTTGCCTCTTCCTTGAGATCGCGCAATGAGGTCGCCTCCTCGCTCAGGCGCCGATGCATGGTGCGGGTAGAGAGTGCCAGCTCGCTTGCGACATCCTCGGCTCCGAGACTGCGTCCGCGCGCATTGCGGAGCACGCGGCGAACGCGCTCGACCAGCAGCCGGTCGCGCCGATAGGGGAGCACTGTCAGCCGCAGCGCGCCCTTGAGCATGTTGTCGAGGTCCGCCGCGCTACGGGTGAGCGGCAGCGACAGATAATGCTTGTCGAAGGTGATGGAAGCACGGTCCGCATCGAAGCGGATGTTTCGGCAAAAGATGGTGGGATAGACCGAGACATGGCCGGGCTCGGCGTACGGGAATTCCGCGGCGCGGAGCGCGATCCTGGAATCCACGGCCCAGCAGGAAAAGCCAAGAACATAGCGAAGCAGGGTGACCAGGCAGAATTCGCGTAGAGATCCAAGGTCGCGCAGTTCACGGATGGACACGACTGCGGTCTCCTTGCCGACCGCGAGATCGAGCAGCACGTCCTCGGTGAGCAGACGATGGTGCCGGCACCAGCGCTTGAGCGCGACCTCCAGCGTCGGGGCGGTGATCGAGGCGCGGCACAGCATGCCGTAGGTGCCGAAGGGCAGCCGGCGCGAGAACCAGCCGAGCGCCTCGTCATCGAGCTCGCGCATGGCATGGCCCGCCAGCGCCTCGAACTGGCCGGCCGTGACCCGTCCACCCGGAGAATTGACAAGGTCTGGCGTTACCTGACCCCGGCTCAGCGCCTCGGTCGGATCGCGGCCGTAACGTTCGTAAGCGGCAACGACCCCGCGGACGAAGGCGGCTGGGGTCACGGCGCGGCGCGGGATCGCGGTTGCGACTTGAAAAGGCATCGGAAATCCTCTGGGAAAATCCTCGCCAAGTTTGGCGGAAAATGCAACCTTTTCGACCGCAGAAGGGCCCCGATGCCGCTAGGTTCGGTCCCCAAAAGACGGAGGAATCGCCTTGAATATTCCGAGCATCGATTTCGATCTGGGCGAAGATATCGGCATGCTGCGCGACACGCTGCGCGCCTTCGTGGAGGCGGAGATCGCCCCGCGTGCCGCCGATATCGAGAAAGCCAATCTGTTCCCGGCGGACCTCTGGAAGCGCCTCGGCGACCTCGGCCTGCTTGGCATGACCGCGCCGGAGCAATATGGCGGCTCCAACATGGGCTATCTCGCCCATATCGTCGCGATGGAGGAGATTTCGCGCGGCTCGGCCGCGGTCGGTCTCTCCTACGGTGCCCATTCCAATCTCTGCGTCAACCAGATCCGCCGCAACGGCAGTGATGCGCAGCGCGAGCGTTATCTGCCGAAGTTGATCTCCGGCGAGTATGTCGGCGCGCTCGCGATGTCCGAGCCCGGCGCCGGCTCCGACGTTGTGTCCATGAAACTGCGCGCCGACAAGCGCGGCGACCGCTACGTGCTCAACGGCTCGAAGATGTGGATCACCAATGGCGGCGATGCCGACGTGCTGGTGGTCTATGCCAAGACCGATCCGGAAGCGGGCCCGCGCGGCATGACCGCCTTCCTGGTCGAGAAGGGGGCCAAGGGCTTCAGCCACGGCCAGCATCTCGACAAGCTCGGCATGCGCGGCTCCAACACCTATCCACTGTTCTTCGACGAATGCGAGGTGCCGGAGGAGAACGTGCTTGGCAGGGTCGGCGAGGGCGTCAGGGTGCTGATGTCCGGCCTCGACTATGAGCGCACGGTCCTCTCCGGCGGCCCGCTCGGGATCATGGCGGCCTGCATGGACGCGGTGGTGCCCTACATGCACGAGCGCAAGCAGTTCGGCCAGCCGATCGGCGACTTCCAGCTCATGCAGGGCAAGCTCGCCGACATGTACGCGACCTGGCAGGCCACGCGCGCCTATGTCTATGCGGTGGGGCGTGCCTGCGACCGCGCCGATCACGCACGCAGCTTGCGCAAGGATGCGGCGGCTGCGATCCTCTATTCCGCGGAGAAGGCGACGTGGATGGCGGGCGAGGCGATCCAGGCGCTTGGCGGGGTCGGCTACACCTCCGAATTTCCGGTCGGACGGCTCTGGCGCGACGCCAAGCTCTACGAGATCGGCGCGGGGACTTCCGAGGTCCGCCGCATGCTGATCGGCCGCGAATTGATGGCTGAGACGGCTTAAAACCTTCACGCAATTGGAATCAACATGCCGCTCCATTCCAGCATCGATACGTCTTCGTCGGACTTTGCACGCAATTCCGAGGCCATGCGCAGCCTCGTCGCGGATCTGCGCGAAAAGCTGAGCCAGGTCGCCGGCGGCGGCGGTGAGGTCTCGCGCAACCGCCATACCTCGCGCGGCAAGATGCTGGCGCGGGAGCGCGTCGACCTCTTGGTCGATCCCGGCACCGCGTTCATGGAGCTGTCGCCGCTCGCGGCCTATGGCCTCTATGGCGGCGACGTGCATTCGGCCAGCGTTGTCACCGGGGTCGGGCGCATCGCGGGTCGCGAATGCGTGATCATTGCCAACGATGCCACCATCAAGGGCGGCACCTACTATCCCATGACCGTGAAGAAGCATCTGCGCGCGCAGGACGTGGCGCGGCAGAACAATCTTCCCTGCGTCTACATGGTGGATTCCGGCGGCGCCTTCCTGCCGCTGCAGGACGAGATCTTTCCGGACGAGCGTCATTTCGGCCGCATCTTCTACAACCAGGCCCAGATGTCGTCGCAAGGCATCCCGCAGATTGCCATCGTGATGGGCTCCTGCACGGCCGGCGGCGCCTATGTCCCCGCGATGTCGGACGAGAGCATCATCGTGCGCAATCAAGGCACCATCTTCCTCGGCGGGCCGCCGCTGGTGAAAGCGGCGACGGGCGAAGTGGTGACCGCGGAAGAGCTCGGCGGCGCCGACGTGCATTCGCGGCAATCGGGCGTGACCGATCATTACGCCCAGAACGACGCGCACGCGATCGGCATCGCCCGCCGCATTGTCGGCACGCTGAAACCATCGGTGCGACCGAACCTCAACATGCATCCGGCGCGTGATCCCTTGTTTGCGGCGGAGGAGATCTACGGCGTGGTGCCCGTCGACGGGCGCAAGCCGTTCGACGTGCGCGACATCATTGCGCGCGTGGTTGATGGCTCCGAATTCGACGAGTTCAAGAAGCTCTACGGCACGACGCTGGTGTGCGGCTTCGCTCACATCTGGGGTTTTCCGGTTGGCATCATCGCCAACAACGGCATTCTCTTCAGTGAAAGTTCGCTGAAGGGGGCGCATTTCATCGAGCTGTGCTGCCAGCGCGGCATTCCGCTGGTGTTTTTGCAGAACATTACCGGCTTCATGGTCGGCAAGAAGTACGAGGCCGGCGGCATCGCGCGTGACGGCGCCAAGCTGGTGACGGCGGTCGCGACGGCGTCGGTGCCGAAATTCACCGTCGTGATCGGCGGCTCCTATGGCGCCGGCAATTACGGCATGTGCGGTCGCGCCTACTCACCGCGCTTCCTCTGGATGTGGCCGAACGCCCGCATCTCGGTGATGGGCGGCGAGCAGGCCTCGATGGTGCTGAGCCAGGTCCGCCGCGACAATATCGAGGCCAAGGGCGACAGCTGGTCGAAAGAAGACGAAGATAAATTCCGCGAGCCGATCCGCGCGCAATATGAGAGCCAGGGGCACCCGTATTACGCGACCGCGCGGCTCTGGGACGACGGCGTGATCGACCCGGCCGATACAAGGCTGGTGCTCGGCCTTGGCCTCTCGGCCGCGTCGAATGCGCCGATCGAGCCGACGAAATTTGGCCTGTTCAGGATGTGATGCGATGGACCGCTCAAAGCTCTACCGTCGTTTTCGCACGCTCCTGATCGCCAACCGCGGCGAGATCGCCTGCCGGGTGATCCGCACCGCGCGCGCCATGGGCCTGCGCACCGTCGCGGTCTATTCCGAGGCCGACCGCGAGGCGATGCATGTCGCGCTCGCCGACGAGGCCGTACTGCTCGGACCCGCACGCGCTCGCGACAGCTATCTCAATGTCGAGCGGCTGATCGGGGCCGCGCGAAAGACCGGCGCGGAGGCGGTCCATCCCGGCTACGGCTTCCTATCTGAGAACGCCGAGTTTGCGCAGGCGTGCTTCGACGCCGGCCTGGTCTTCGTCGGCCCGACCGCCGCGATGATGACCGCGATGGGCTCGAAGTCCGGCTCCAAGGCGCTGATGGAGAAGGCCGGCGTACCGCTGGTGCCCGGCTATCACGGCGAGGCCCAGGACGATGCGACGCTGGCGAAGGCGGCCGAGAAAGTCGGTTTCCCCATTCTGGTAAAGGCGTCCGCCGGCGGCGGCGGCCGTGGCATGCGCATCGTTCGCTCCGTGGATGAACTTGCGCCTGCAATCGTCAGCGCGAAGCGGGAAGCAAAAGCCGCGTTCGGCGACGACCGCATGCTGATCGAAAAATACGTCGATAACCCCCGCCATATCGAGGTGCAGATCGTCGGCGATAGCCATGGCAATCTGCTCTCGCTGTTCGAGCGCGAATGCACGTTGCAGCGGCGGCACCAGAAGGTGATCGAGGAGGCGCCGTCGCCGACGCTCAATGCGGCCCAGCGCGAGACGGTCTGCGCCGCTGCGCGAAAGGCGGCCGGAGCCGTCAACTATGTCGGCGCCGGCACCATCGAGTTCGTCTCCGACGGCAAGGACGTGTTCTTCATCGAGATGAACACGCGCCTTCAGGTCGAGCATCCCGTGACCGAGCTGATCACCGGGATCGATCTGGTCGAGTGGCAGTTGCGGGTCGCCTTCGGCGAGGCGCTGCCGCTCAAACAAGATCAGATCAAGCTCAACGGACATGCGGTTGAGGCTCGGGTCTACGCGGAGAACCCGACCAAGAACTTCATGCCTTCGGTCGGCAAGATCTCGACCTGGCGGTTGCCCGCGGAAACCGGCGGCCTGCGCATCGACGCTGGCTATCGCGAGGGCGACGCCGTCTCGCCGTACTACGATGCGATGCTAGCGAAGATGATCGCCTGGGCGCCGACGCGGGAGGTCGCGATCGAGCGGCTGAACCGCGGGCTGGAAGAGTCCGACGTCCGCGGGATCGTCAGCAACATCCCGTTCCTGTCGGCGCTGATGACGCATCCGAAGGTGAGAGCGAACGCGATCGACACCGGCTTCATCGAACGCGAGCTTGCGGTCCTGACGCAGGCACCGCCGGCGCCCGGCGAGCTCGAGCTCTGCGCCGCCGTGGCCGCTGTGATCAACAACGAGCGGCAGGCTGCGCAGGCGGACGCGAATTCGCCCTGGCAAACCTTTGGCTGGATGCCGGTCGGCCGCCGCCAGCGCAACTTTACGTTCCGCGTTGGCCACGGACCCGAGCAGAAGGTTGTGCTGAACTACGGCAGCGGCCCGTCCACACTGGTGATCGGCGAACGCGAGCTGGCGTTTGCGATTGCGCCTCGCGACGGCGGCTTCGATCTGACTCTCGACGGCGTCAAATCGTCGGTCGCGGCCGTGATCGACGGTCATGAGCTGTATTTGCGCACGCGCAACGGGCGCTTCGACCTGCATTGGGTCGATCCGTTCGGCGGCGAGACCGAGGAGCAGGCCGGCGCGGATAAGATCGCAGCGCCCTTGCCGGGCACCGTCGTCGCCGTGCTGGCGGAGGAGGGGGCCAAGCTCGAGAAGGGCGCGCCGATCCTGACGCTGGAAGTGATGAAGATGGAGCAGACGCTGCGCGCGCCCTATGCCGGCGTGCTGAAGTCGATCAAATGCAAGGTCGGCGACATCGTCCAGGAGGGCATCGAGCTCGCCGTGGTCGAGCCTTCCGGAGAATGAGATGAGCGACCCCGTCCGCATCATCGAAATGGGGCCCCGCGACGGCCTGCAGAACGAGAAGACGGCGGTCAGCGTCGAGGCGCGGATCGCCTTCATCGAGGCGCTGGTCGCGGCTGGCCTCAATACGGTCGAGGTCGGCGCCTTCGTCTCGCCCAAGGCGATCCCGCAGATGGCGAGCTCGGATGCCGTGCTGCGCGGCGTCAGCCATTTGACCGGTGCCGAATTCCACGTGCTGGTGCCGAACGAGAAGGGCTATGACGCCGCGCGCGCGGCCGGCGCCAAGATCGTCTCGGTGTTCGCCGCGGTTTCCGAAGGCTTTTCGCGGGCCAACATCAATTGCACGGTCGCGGAGTCCATCGAACGGTTCAAGCCGGTGCTGGCGCGCGCCAAGGCTGATGGTGTCAAGGTACGCGGCTATATCTCCTGCGTGCTGGGCTGTCCCTTCGACGGCGAGATCAAGCCGAAAGCCGTCGCCGATCTCGCCACCACGCTGTGGGAGCTCGGCTGCTACGAAATCTCGCTCGGCGACACCATCGGCGTCGGCACGCCTGATAAAGCCAAGGAGATGCTGCGCGCGGTCAGCGCCAACATCCCGCCCGCCAATCTCTCGATGCATTTCCACGACACCTACGGCCAGGCGCTCGCCAATCTGTATGCGGGGATGGAGGAAGGCGTCCACGTCATCGATGCCGCCGCCGGCGGCCTCGGCGGCTGCCCCTACGCGCCGGGCGCGACGGGCAACGTTGCGACCGAGGACGTCGTCTACATGCTCGAGGGCATGGGAATCAGGACCGGCGTTGATATGGAGAAGCTGCTGGCTGTCACGAACGAGATGAGTCGCGTGCTCGGCAAACCGCCCGTGAGCCGCGTGGCGTCCGCACTGAATGCAAGGAAGAAGCGGGCAGCTTCGTAGGGTGGGCAAAGGCGCATAGCGCCGTGCCCACCATCTTTCCACGATTTCGATCTCAGTGGTGGGCACGCTTCGCTTTGCCCACCCTACGTGCGCTCAGGCTGCCTTCAACCCAACATCGGGCAGGCGCGGCCGGCTCTTGAGCGCCTTGGCCATCATCGCCTCGACCTCGGCCTTCTCCTGCGGCAGCAGCGCGAGGCGGGGCGGGCGGGTCAGCGCGGTGCCGCGGCCCATGATGTGCTCGCACAGCTTGATGCACTGGACGAGGTCCGGGCGTGCGTCGAGATGCAAGAGCGGCATGAACCATTCGTAGAGCGGCATCGCCTCGGCATAGCGTCCGGCCTTGGCCAGGCGAAACAGCGTCTCGCCCTCGCGCGGAAAGGCGTTCGACATGCCGGACACCCACCCCACGGCGCCCATGGCGATGCTCTCGACGATGACGTCGTCGAGGCCGGCGAACAGCACGAAGCGATCGCCGACCATGTTCCTGGTGTCGATGAAGCGCCTTGTGTCGCCCGAGGAATCCTTGAAGCAGACGACGGTCTCGACGTCGGCGAGCGTGGCCAGAATGTCGGGGGTGACGTCGTTCTTGTAGATCGGCGGATTGTTGTAGAGCATCACCGGCAGGTCCGTCGCGGTGGCGACGGCGCGGAAATGCGCGGCGGTCTCGTGCGGCTTGGACGAATAGACCAGGGCCGGCATCACCATCACGCCGTCGATGCCGACGCGCGCGGCCTCCTTCGCGGTTTCGACTGCGAAGGCCGTGGTGAATTCGGCGATGCCGCACAGCACGGGCACGCGGCCGGCCGCAACGGATTTCGCCGTCTCCATGATCGCGACCTTCTCCTTGCGCTCCAGCGAGGTGTTCTCGCCGACCGAGCCGCAGACGATCAGGCCGGAGACGCCATCACGGATCAGTCCGTCCATCACCTTCGCGGTCGCGTCGATGTCGAGCGAGAGATCGTCGTGGAATTGCGTGGTGACGGCCGGGAAGACGCCCTCCCAGGAAACGCGGCGGCTCATGATTTGACTCCGAGTGGATTTGGCCGGCGGGGGGCTGGATCCGCCGGGGTTCTTGGAAGGGGATGGCGGTTGGGGTCAGAGCGTGGCGCCGACCTTGCGCAGCTCGGCGAGGACGGGCGCCTTCGGCAGCCAGATCTTGTCGAACTCGGCAATGACGGCTTCGGTATCGCCGGCCGGCACCTGGCGGATCGGGATCGGGGCATTGCGGAAATTCTCGATCAGCGCGGGCTCGTTGGAGGCCAATTCGTCGATCTGCGCATCCAGCGTCGACTTGACGGTCTTGGCGATCAGCTCGCGGTCGGCGGCGGGGAGCGACTGCCAGACCCGGCCCGAGAGCACTGCGGCCATCGGCATGAAGACGGCGTTCATCTGCAGGATCACCTTCGACACCTTGTCGAAGCGCTGGTTCCAGGAGAATTCGAGATCAGCCTCGAGACCGTCGACCTGGCCATTGGCCATCGCGTCGAACACCTGCGGCGTCGGGATCGGCGTCGGAGCTGCACCCAGCGAGGAATAGAAATCGCGATAGACCGGCGTCGGATTGATGCGCAGCTTCATGCCTTTGATGTCGGCGAGCGAAGTCAGGTCCTTTGAGGAGAATACCGCCCGCATGCCGGTGATGCCCCAGCCGAGCCCGATCGTTCCGGTCTCCTGCGGCAGCACCTCGAACAGCTTCACCGCCGCCGGATGCCGTACGAATTTCGCCACTGCGGGCGTCGAGCGGACGATGTAGGGCGCATTGATCGCTGCAATGTGCGGCACGCGCGAGCCGAGCTCTGCGGCCTGGACGAAGCCCATGTCGAGCGCGCCGGACTGCAATTGCTGCATCATCGCGGGCTCGTTGCCGAGCTGGCCGGAGTGAAATACGGTCAGGGTCAGGCGGCCGTTGGTCGCCGCCTTGAGATCTTCACCGAATTTGAGCGCAGCCTTGTTCCAGGAATGGCCGTTCGGCGTAATCAGGCCGAGACGGAATTCCTTGGCCTGGGCGAGCGCCAACGACGGCGCGAACACCGATGCGGCGGCGCTGGCTGCGAGAAAGCGGCGGCGTGAAAGCGGCATGGTCGGGCTTCCTTTTGGACGGGCCTATTTGATCAGGATCAGCGAGAGTGACGGATAGAGCGAGAGCAGCACCAGCAGGACGCAGGAGATGACGAAGAACGGCAGCGTCACCATGAACATCTTGCCGGGCTTGGCGCCGGTGACAGCGGCCGCGACGAAGAAGCAGAGCCCGACCGGCGGCGACAACAGGCCGAGCACGAGGTTGATCACCACCACGACGCCGAAATGCCTGGGATCGATGTGATAGACGTCGGTTGCAACAGGCAGCAAGATCGGCACCGTCATGATCAGGCCGGGAATGCCGTCGATGACGGTGCCGATCACCAGCAGGATGACATTGCAGATCAGCATGAAGCTGATCGGGTCCTTGGCGGCCGTCTGGATCCAGGCGGCGGTTTCCTGCGGCACCTTGCCGAAGATCAGCACCCAGGAGAACACCGCCGCGGCGGCCACCAGGAACAGCACGATCGCCGAATAGATCGCGCTGCGCAGCATCATCTGCGGCAACTGCGAGAATTCGAACTCCCTGGTCCAGAACTTTCCGACCAGGGCTGCGGCAACGGCGCCGACGGCGGCGGATTCCGTCGCGTTGGCGAGACCGCCGAGGATGGTGCCGACGATGACGATCGGGATCAGTAGGGTGGGCGAGGTCCGCAGGATCGTCGCCACGCGCTGCCGCGGCGTCTGATAGTCGGCGCGCGGATAGTTGTAGACGTATCCCATCAGCGCAATGACGACACAAAACATCACCGTGAGGATCACGCCGGGCACGATGCCGGCGATCAGCATGTCGCTGACCGAGACCTGTGCGAGCACGCTGTAGACCACGAACATCACCGAGGGCGGAATGATCGGACCGAGCATGCCGCCATAGGCGGTCAAGCCCGCCGCAAACGTCTTGTCGTAGCCCTTCTTCTCCATCTCCGGCACCATGATCTGGGCCATGATCGCGACCTGTGCGGTCGCTGACCCCAGGATCGAGGAGATGAACATGTTGGCGAGGATGTTGACGTAGGCGAGGCCGCCCTTGAGCGAGCCGACGAAGGCCATCGCCATGTCGACGATGCGCCGCGTGATGCCGCCGCCGTTCATGATCTCGCCGATCAGGATGAAGAGCGGGATCGCGATCAGGCCGTAGCTGTCGACGCCGCCGAACAGCTGGAGCGGATAGGACTGGAACAGCACCGGATTGCCGGATGCGGCGATGTAGACCAGGCCGGCGAGACACAGGCAGAGACCGATCGGTACGCCGACCAGCATGATCGCGAGGAAGGCTGCCGACGTGATCATCAGTTGACCCCGTCGAGCTCGGAGAGCGCAAAGCCCTTCGGTGGGATGCGCGGGACCAGTTCGAGATCTTCCAGCAAATTGGCGAGACCATGCACGGTCATCGACACCGCGAAGATCGGCAGCGTCAGATAGAGCACCCAGGTCGGCCAGTTCAGCGTCTGGGTATGCTCCGTGTAGAGGAAATTGAAGGTCTGGGCCGCCAGCTTGCGCCCGTCGAAGCCGGCGCGGGCGAGGCCAATCGGGTCCATCCAAAGCACGCAGGTGACGATCAGGGCGAGACCGAACACGACGACGAGGCCGGTCGAGATCACCTTCGCGATCTTCTGGGCGCGGAGCGAAAGACGTTCCGTCAGCATCGTCACCGCGAAATCGAGCCGCAGCCGCGTCATCGCGGAGGCGCCGACGAATGTCAGCCAGACCACGCAATAGACCGCGGACTCGTCGATCCAGTAGATCGGGAAATGCGAGTAGCGGGTGACGACGTTGACCAGGATCAGGGCGGTGAGCAGGTACATCAGGCCCATCAATGCGATCCGCTCGACGGCGAGCAGGGCGCAGGAGGCGCGGACGACCATGCGTCGAACGCTGAACGCGCGCGTGGCCGGCATCGTCTGCTCGATCATGAAGAGGCCCCATTGCCCGCAAGATTTGTCGTGCGATGGCCGAATGTATAATTTATACATTTTGGCTGTCAAATGGAATCGCGGATTGCGTCGAAGGCGTGCACGCGCTTTTTGCGGGGACGCGATGACCTCAACATGCAAGACAGGGACCGTTCCGGCCGGCCGAGTCGGAGAGGGACGGAAGATCGGATGAAACTGCCTCTGAAGCATCGCACCCTGTCGGCTGCGATCGTCGACCAGCTCCGGCAAGCAATCCTCGACGGGACCTATCCGGCCGGATCGCAACTGCGCCAGGATGCGCTCGGCGAGGCCTATGGCGTCAGCCGTATCCCCGTGCGCGAGGCGCTGTTTCAGCTCGAAGCGGAAGGCCTGGTGCGGATCGTTCCGCAGAAGGGCGCCATCGTCTCCGAGCTGTCACTGGACGAGATCAACGACGTCTTCGACCTGCGCCGGATCCTGGAGCCGCGGCTGCTGGCGCACTCGGCTCCCCGGTTCACGGCGGAGGATTTCGCAGGGCTCGACGACATCCACAAAAGCTTCGAGAAGGCGATCAAGGCCCGCAACGTCAGCGAATGGGGGCAGCTCAATGCCGACTTCCACATGGCGCTCTACATCCACGCGCCGCAGCCCCGCACCCGGGCGATCGTGCTGTCACTGCTCCAGACCAGCGACCGCTACACGCGGCTTCAGCTCTCCAACACCAAGGCGATGGGCACGGCGGAGAAGGAGCATGCCCATCTGATCGCGCTCTGCCGCGCGCAGAAGATCGAGGAGGCCTGCCGGTTTTTGGAGCGTCACATTGAAGCCGTGCGCAAAGATCTGCTGCAGGTGGTGGGTGGCGGCACGCTCGCGCCGAAGTCGCGGCGGAAGCGCGAGTCGTAATCGACGCGCTGGTAGGGTGGGCAAAGCGAAGCGTGCCCACCACTTTTCGCGGAAGCACAGAGAGGTGGTGGGCACGGCGCTGCGCGCCTTTGCCCACCCTACAGCACTTGCGATTGCCGCTACCTGCTCCCGTCCGGCCCCATCACCAGGTCCGGCAGTGCGGTCGAGATGCCCGGCACGAAGCACAGCAGCAGCACCGCGAGCATCATCAAGAGCACGAAAGGAAGCGTGCCCCAGATCACCTCGCGCAGGGGAATGTCCGGCGCGACGTTGCGGATGACGAAGATGTTGAGCCCGACGGGTGGATGGATCAGTCCCATCTCCATCACGATGGTCATGACGACGCCGAACCAGATGATGTCGAAATTGGCGGCACGGAGCGGCGGCAGGATGATCGGCGCGGTCATGAGAATAATCGAGACCGGCGGCAGGAAGAAGCCGAGCACGACGACCATGACGAGGATCGCGAACAAGAGGCCCCAGCGCGGCAGATGCATCGCGACGACGGATTCGGCGGCCGATTGCGAGATGTGCAGATAGCTCATCACGTAGGAATAGAGCAGCGACATGCCGATGATCATCATCAGCATGGTCGATTCCCGGATCGTCGATTTCAGGATCGGGGCGAGGTCGCTCGGCCGCCACACGCTGTAGATCGCCGCGATCAGCGCCAGCGCCAGGAGACCGCCGAGGCCGGCAGTCTCCGACGGCGTGGCGTAGCCGCCATAGAGCGCGATCATGACGCCGGTGAGCAGCAGCACGAAGGGGATTACGCGTGGCAGCACGCTGAAGCGTTCCGCAAGCGTGTACTCGTCGCGGGCGAGGATCGCAGCTTCCGGCCCGCCGTTCTTGTAGATCGCTTCGGCCGCGGCGTATTCCTGGCGGAAGCGGATCACGGCGTAGACGCCGAACAGCGAGACCAGCAGCAGGCCGGGCCCGATGCCGGCGAGGAACAGCCGTCCCAGCGATTTTTCGGCGGCGACCGCAAACAGGATCATGGTGATCGACGGCGGGAGCAGAATGCCGAGCGTGCCGCCGGCGGCGATGATGCCCGCGGCAAAACCACCGGAATAGCCGCGCTTGCGCATCTCGGGGATGCCAGCCGAGCCGATTGCCGAGCAGGTCGCGGGCGAGGAGCCCGCCATCGCCGCAAACAGCGCGCAGGCAAACACATTGGCGACGCCGAGGCCGCCGGGGACGCGGTGCAGCCAGGCGTGCAGAGCCGAATAGAGATCCTGGCCCGCGCGAGACTTGCCGATCGCGGCGCCCTTCAGGATGAAGAGCGGGATCGACAGCAGCGTGATCGAGGCCATTTCCTCGTAGACGTTCTGCGTCACCGTATCGAGAGAGGCGGCGGGCATGTAGATGCCCATGAACACGACCGCGACCGCGCCGAGCGCGAACGCAATCGGCATGCCCGAAAACATCACGACCAGCGTCGCAATTCCGTATGCGAGGCCGATACCGAAAACGCTCATGAACGCCTGGCTCCAGCGAAAGGCAGCGCAAGCTGCACGAAGATCTGGACGCAGAGCAGGCTCATGCCGAACGCCATCAGCGAATAGGGGATGGCCAGCGGCGGCGACCACATCGAGTTCGAGACCTGGCCGTCGACATAGGCTTCATGCGCCAGCGTCCACGACTTCCAGGCGAAGAAAGCGCAGAACAGAAGCGTCACGGCGTCGACCAGCCACAGCCTGATCCGGTTCGCCAGCGGCGAGAGCAGGCCGACGAAGGCCTCGATGCCGATGTGACCGCGGTTCTGCTGTACGTAGGCGGCGGTCATGAAGGTGGCGCCGACCAGCAGGAACACCGCAGCCTCGTCCTGCCAGTAATTGGCGGCCTTGAACAAGGCGCGGCTGAGCACGCTGTAGCTCAGGATGGCGCAGGCGGCGATCAGCGCAATCGCGGCGAACACGACGATGATGTTGTTGAGGATGGCGAGACCGCGATCGATCGCCGCCGCAAGGCCAGTCCTTGCGGCAGCGTTGGCCTGGTCGTCACGATCCGGAAGCGGACCGTGGCTCATGCGGCGACGTCGGTCGCGAGCTTGAGCAGGTTGGCCGAGGTCGCGGTCTTGGCGCCGTAGTCTTTCCATGCGGTGTCGCGGGCGATGTCGCGCCACTTGCCGACGGTCGCGGCATCGAGCGCCGAGACCTTGGCGCCGGCCTTCTCGTAGACCTTGGCGACCTCGACGTCGTCGTCCTGCGCGCCCTTGCGGCCGAAGGCTTCGAGCTCGGTGCCGACCGCGAGCAGGACGTCCTGCTGGTTCTTCGGCAGCTTGTCGAAGATCGCCTTCGACATCATCAGCGGCTCGAGCATGAACCAGTAGGACGCGCCTGCGCCCGAGGTCAGCGATTTCGCGACCTCTTCGAGGCGGAACGAGATCAGGCTGGTCGAGGAGGTGATGCCGGCATCGCAGGCCCCCGTCTGCATCGCTGCGTAGATTTCGTTCGAGGGCACCGACAGCACGGATGCGCCGGCGGTCTGCAGCACCATGTCCATCTCGCGCGAGCCGCCGCGCACCTTGAGACCCTTGGCATCTTCGGGGGCCACGATCGGCTTGGAGCGGCTGGCGACGCCGCCGGCCTGCCACACCCAGCTGAGCAGGATGATGCCCTTGTCGGCGAGGAAGTCGGTCAACGCCTTGCCGACCGGCTCCTTCTTCCAGCGCATGCCCTGGTCGTAGGTGGTGACGAGGCCCGGCATCAGGCCGATATTTGTTTCCGGCAATTCGCCGCCGGCGTAGGGCATCGGGTAGAGGCTGATGTCGAGCGCGCCCTTGCGCATCGCGGAGAACTGCGCGTTGGTCTTGATCAGGGAGGAGTTCGGATAGATTTCGGCGGCGATGTCGCCGTTGCTGCGCTTGGCGACTTCGGCGGCGAACATGCGGCAGAGCCGGTCGCGGAAATCGCCCTTGTCAACGGTGCCGCCCGGGAATTGATGCGAGATCTTCAGCGTGGTCGCGGCATGCGCGGTGCCGGTGCTGAAACGGAGAATGGCGGGTGCGGCGACGGCGGTCGCGATCAAGTGGCGGCGCGTGAGCATGGTGTGATTCCCTTTGGACGTTTCTTGGACGGTTCTTGCTTGCTGTGATTTTGGGCGGGTCTTTGAGACCGTGCTGAGGCCCATCCTAGCCGGTCTTTCAGACAATGTTCTCTAGTCTGATAGTTCGAGACCGAATGCCGCGGCAAGTGTCGACCATGCTGCGTTGCACACTTCTGGGTGTTTCTGCATCCGTCCAACGAAGGGGCGGCGGGGGCGCAGAAATTTATCAGCGGTCGCGTAACAACGCCCCGTGGCAATCCGTCGAGATCAGATAGCGGCGTCCGTCGCTGACAAACATCATCTCGAAGGGAAGACCAGTCATGACCATTCGTACCCGCATCGCGCTCGGCGTTTCGGCGGCCGTTCTCTCGCTCGGCCTCGCGCTGTCGCCGGCCGCCTTTGCCCAGGACAAGATGGGCAAGGATGACGGCATGATGAAAAAGGACACGATGTCCAAGGACGGCATGAAGAAGGACACCATGTCCAAGGACGACGGCATGAAGAAGGACACGATGTCGAAGGACGGGATGAAGAAAGACGACGGGATGATGAAGAAGCACTGATCTTCCATCGTCGAGGCGGCGCTTGCGACAGCCAGACGCGCGCCAAAAATCCGGGGGCGGTCACGTAGACCGCCCCCGGAGTATTGTTTCAGTCCAAATTCAATTGAACGTGACTTGCGAACGTTACTTGCGCTTCGCCTTGCGGGCGGCGTAGCGGGCGTCTCGCTTGGCCTTTTGATCGGCCTCGGCTTCGGCGGCCTTCGCGACGGCTTCTTCGGCTTCGCGGGCGATCCGCGCGGCCTCGAGCGCGGCAGCCTCTTCTTGAAGGCGCTTCTGCTCGGCCTTTTCCGTCTCGCGCGCAGCCTTTGCCTCGGCGCGCTTGGCCGCAAGGGCCTCGCGCTCCGCACGCTTCGCCACAACCGCGGGATCATCCGGCCCCGGCTGCGACTTGAATTTGTTCAAAAGGTTTTTGCGTGCTTCCTGTGCCGCCTTTTGCCGGTCGGAGAAGCCTGGTTCCCTAAATCCACTCATCGGCGAACCTTGTCATCCTCGCTTTCGATCCTACATCACTGCCTGTTGGTACGTCGGCTGGGCATAGCGGGCGCCGCGCGACGCAGATGCGTGTACATCGGCGCGCGCCGTGATGCCACCTATAATCGCAGCCGATCAGGTAGACGAAAATCGCCGCCCCCGACGATCTCTCGTAGCCCCGAAAAACTGCCGAATTGTGATGCCCCTCATAAGGGACACCAGGGCGGCGCCTAGCGTCCCGCCTGGTATGAGACGCGGAGCACGGGCATGACGATCTCAAGACTGAGCCTGAAGGCGCTCGCAATCGCCGTCGCGGTGGCAGCCCTGGCTGCTGTCACGCTGCTCTTCGCCAGCCCGCAGCCGATCGAAAGTGCCGTCCTGGGTGCAGATTGGGAATGCACCCAGACTGCGTTTGTGCTCACGACCTGCGCACCGCGGGCCCAGCAGGCGATCCCGGCGGCCGAAACCTCGCGCAAGGAAGCAATCCGCCCGACCCGAGGCTAAGAAGCTGGGCGGGATGTGACGCCACGCCGCAGAGGTGATAAAGCCCGCTCGCCCCGTGATCGGTCAGCCATGTCCAAGTCCGAAGCCAAGCCCGAGCCTAAGCCCAAACCGGGCGCGAAGCTCAAATCCCCTCCAAAACCTCAATCCGGTGACAACCGCCGCGGCGCCATCGCCGGCTTGATCATCGCGATTGTCATCCTCGGCGTCGGCTGGTGGCTCGCCCGCGATCTCACCTCCGCGAGCAAGATGCAGGACTGCCTGATGTCCGGGCGAAGCAACTGCAATGTGATCGAGCCGGCCCGGTAGAGGCACTCCAGAGCGGCCCGCGCGGACGAAAAAATGTCGTGATCTTAATCATTTGTAACGGGACTTGGCCGACCAAAGCAGGTCAGTCATGTCAGCCGGCATCAGCTCAGCGCGAGCCGAATCGTCTATCGCGCCAGGCATCACGGCCATCGACGGCAATCGAGAGAGTAGGGGCAAGCACGCATGAGTGCGTCCAGTCGCATCAAGATCATCATTCCCTTGGTTTCGGCCATGTCATTGCTCGCCGTCCCGGCGCAGGCTCAGGACGCCCGGCCGCCGAGAGACGCCGCCCAGCCATCGCCCGGGCCGAGCGGAGGTGCGCCGCCGCAGAACATGCGCAAGGGGCCGCCGCCGCAGCAGGCTGCCCGGCCCGCGCTACAGACCGGCGGCCAGCCTCACGCGGGCGGTCCGGGTTATGCAGGTTCTGGTCCGCGCAGTGCCGGCGGCCCGCCGCCTGGACGCAATTACGCCAGGGGTCCCGCACCGGCGCGCGATTGGGGCGGACACACCTATCGCGGCCGTCTCGCCTGGGATGGCGGACGCTGGCGCCACGAAGTCCACGACGGCCGCTCCGGCTGGTGGTGGGATGTGGGCGGCGCGCGGTATTATTATCCGCAGCGCATGGAAGGGCCTCCGGCCTACATCTCGGAGGATTATTACGATGACGTGCCTGTGGCCTACGCCCCGCCGCCGGTCGCCTACGAACCGCCGCCTCCGCCGCCGCCGGCGGATCCTGGTGCGAGCGCGCTTGGCGGCGCTATCGTCGGCGGCGTGCTGGGGGGCCTGATCTCGGGCAACGCCTCGGGCGCGGCCGCAGGCGCCGTGATCGGCGGTGCCACCGGGGCGATCGCCGGCGCGACGGCTGCTTCGCGCCCCGGCTACTATTTGGCCCAGGGCAACTGCTACTACCGCTATCCGAGCGGCCAGTATGTGCAGGCCGATCCCCGGGCGTGTTACTGAGCACTCCAGGCGAGACCTGAAGCGATGAGGCGGGCGAAAAGTCCGCCTCTTTTCGTTTTGCGCTGGCCGTCAGCTGGCCGGGAATTGATTCAAGGGGGATCGCCCGCGCGTCAGGACACCAGCCAGCTGAAGAACGCGATCGCGGCCCAGACCAGGCCTGCGATCCAGGCCAGCATCACGATGCCGATGGTCGCAAGATAAGCGATGCCGAGCGGGTCGGATCTTTCGCGTCGCGTCGGGACGGCAATTTCGGCTGCGGCTTCTTGCGTCATGACGGGAATATCTCCCATGCCTTCTCCCTCTCTGGGAGCGCTGAGAACTGTTTAGCGGAGGCGCCGGGCGCCGGCTGTGACGCACTTCACAGATCGGTACGCACCAAGCCCACAATCGGGGGGATCGTTCGACAGATGCGTGAGCTGGATCGCGTCGCAAATCCGTGTCGGGAGGCATTAACCCCGCAATCATACGGACGAAATTGCCACGCGCTTGTCCAGATCGTCCGGCTAGAATTGCTTCATGTGTACCAAGTACGATCCACAGCACGAAGCCGAGGCGGCGATGAAGCGCGCCGTGGCGGCCGATGGCCCCGACCGGCAACGTCTCATCGAGCTGGCCCTGGCCTGGCACCAACTCGCCCGCGACCGGCGCGAAGAGCGGACGGACTGAGCCCACGCTCTTACGACAATATCCGTATTCAAAGAAAAACCCTGTGCCCGGGGGGACGAGCACGGGGTTCTCGAGAGCCGATCGGGGCTGGCAAATCGGCACCACTCGATATCGAACGCGCTGATCGCAGGTTCGTTCCGCGCCCCCTCAATACTTTTCGCGCGAAGATCATGAAGGGCGACCGGGGGAGGGCGTCTTGCCGATGGAACGTCGGTTCCCCGCCGACGTTGAGCCGCTATGACCGATCCCGAGTTGCGCGCACAGTCCTTCGAGATTGCCTGGAAGTATCTCGACCAATCCGGCCTGCTTACTGGCGAGCGCAGGGACGCGGCCCGGTTCATCCTGAACAGGATCGACCGCATGATGTTGGGTGGCGAGAGGCGACGATTGCTTCTGTCCAACGCCGCGATCGACGCCTACCGCTTCCGGCCCGTGCTCGTGACGCTCGAGGCCTGACGCGAGCCGTCGAAACGCGACGTTAAGACTCGTTCGGGCGACGATTTTCCGATCGCGTTTCGTTTCGGAGAACGAAGCGGAGCAGGACCGTGAACAAACAAAAAGTCCCCGAGGGGACTTGCTGGCTCAGGCTGCTTCCGACTTCGGCACCGCGTCGGCATTGACCGAAAGCTTGACGACATCGCCTTCGACGGCACCGACATATTTCGTGTCGATGTAATGATGATGGTCCTTGTGACCTTCCGGGCTGTCCTTCCGTGTCAGCTTGATACGGTTGCCCTCGACGCGGTCGACGGTGCCGACATGTGCGCCGTCCTTGCCGACGATCTTCATGTGCTCTCTGATCTCGCTCATGATGTTCTCCTTGTGCAGTGTCAACGGCGAGGATCGGTCTTCGTTGCAAGGACGAGCGGGGGGCCGACTGTTGGAGCCAATGCGTTCGCCGAACGTTGAAAGGCAGTCGCAATTGCCAAGATCCGCATCAAGACCCTCATCAAGATCCGCATGGAGACCTCCGAGGCCTATCTCGAACGAAAGCACAGGGAAATCAGGCTGCTGAACGATTGCCTGAGGAGCCCGCTGCATTTGGCTCGGCCGCAATCGGTCGACGAGGTCGTGGTCTCCAAGTTTCAGCTCGCTGCCGCGCTGCGCGCGGAGCATGCGCTCCAGGACTGGAAGGCGACGGAGACCGCCTGGTCGCACGCGGCGTCTCCCAGCAGCGGTCCGTTCGTGTTCAGCTACGATTATCAGCGCGCGGACCTCAAGGTGCGTGGTCCCTCGTTCTACGAACTCGAGCGGAGCTGCGGGAGCGAGGCGATCTATACCGCATCCGGCATGGCCGCGATCTCCGCGCTGCTGCTCGCGTCCGCACGAATCATCGGCAAGGCAGACGTCGTGGTGCTGCCGGGCACCTACGGCGAGACACTGGAGCTGATCGAGAGCCTCGTCCCCCATTTGCGGCTTGTCACCGCCAGACTCCCGCTGGGCGAAGCGTTCGCTGCGGCAGCCTTGCCACGGTTTCTCCTGCTGGATTCATGCGCCCCTGCCGCGGCGTTCGAAGCGGCTTTGCGTTGCGACGGTTCGGGGCTCGACCTGTTGATTTTCGACACGACATGTTTCGCCGGCAGATCGGGGCGCATCCGGCGCGTTCTGAGATGGGCCGCGCGATTGGACATTCCGGTCGTGTTGGTGCGAAGCCACAACAAGCTGGATTCGCTCGGGGTGGAATACGGCCGGCTCGGCTCTGCCGTATTCGTGCATTGGAGCCGGAAAGACCTGAATGCAGGCCAGCTGCTGTCCGAGAGCCTGGCGGCGGAAACCGGCAATGCCGTCCGGCTTCTCGGTGGCGCGGCGTTGCCGGCACACTTCCCGCCATTCGTGGGCTCAGCGGGCTATTGGGCCCTGACGAAAAAACGCGTCGCGGCGATCCTGCGCAACGGTCGCCACACGGCGCGATATTTCGCCGCCGAGCTCGGTTCGCTCTCGGCCGAGCTGCATTTCACCCACGGCCTCTATGTCACGCTTCGCGGCAGGCGCTCCCTCGATGAGGCGACCGCGCGGCAGGCGGCCGAGGACATGAGCCGCGACCTCGGCGGCGAAGGCTTCCCCATCCGCCACGCCGGCAGCTTTGGTTTCGATTTCGCGGCGACCGAGTGGTTTCACGACGCGACTACGGATCGGTACAGCGTCCGGGTGGCGGTGCCGGATCTGCCGACCGAGTTGTGGAAGAATCTTGCGGCGGCGATCGCCGGATGGTGGGCGCGACATCACGGCGATACTGAAGAGTGAGTGCGGTGCAAGGCCATGACAGAGCGACCGACAGCGTTTCCTTACAGGGAATGCACGTGGCATGTTTCAGACGAACAGTCCCAGCAATGGCTTGCGGTGCTTGAAAAGACGGGTGCAGCCAACGTCCGAGCGCGCCTAGCCCAGACCGACGCGGCATCCGCAGGAGCGATTGCGATCGGAACCGCGCCCGTCATGACGATCGGGTTCGCCCAGGAATGGCTGAACTGGAAAGATAATCAAAAATCCGAGGCGGATATCGAACGGCACGAGCGGCAGATCTGGTGGACTCGGACCGCGGCAATCGCCGCATCGGTCGCCGCCTTGAGCGCACTGTTCGGCTGGATTTGGACGATCTTCATTCGGGGGAATAATGGCCTGTAACAGACATGATTGTTACTTGCGGATATATCCGCGAGACGAGAGCGGCGACAACTGCGCTGTTTCAATCGATCGCCAGGCATTCTTCCACGGCCGGCTTCTGGTGGCCGCGACGTGCCCAGGCTTGAACGGCGAAGGCGAGTTGGTGCTGACTCGCCGCCGCGTCCGCGATGGAGGCCCGCGCCGTCGCGATGGGCTTTGTGATCACCCCGGAGTTCACGACTCCCGCGTCAACTGCCAGGAACGATATTGCCACAACCGCCACCGCAGATGCGATCGCCATTCTCGTCAAGTCGGATAGTGGCATCAAAGTCCTTATCGGGGCGCAAGTCGCTCGGCGGATACATAGGGTTCGTTTGCCCGGATCAAAGCCCGGAGGGAGGCGACCCACGCGTTCGTGAAGGGCAGCGGATTCTGCAGGTGCGCGCCGTAGACCGGGCTAACAGTGAACGCCGGTGTATCGAGTCAGCGTGCGCCGGACGATGAGACTGAATATGGCGATCCCGGCAGGAATCGAACCTGCAACCCTCAGAGTAGAAATCTGATGCTCTATCCAGTTGAGCTACGGGACCGTCTTGAGCCGCCCTGGTTGGGGCCGGCTGTTCATCTACCATGCCATTATGAAAAATATCGTCTTTCGCCAAGCCTGAACCGAACCGTTTTCCTCGAAGCCGCGACAAAGCGGAACGGTGGGGTGTCAGGGTGCCGGGTTGAGCGGCAGCGGACTGGACGATGGATCACATCGCCGGGAACGCTGGCCAGCTTCCGGGACACGGCCGCCGGACGACTGATCGGGTATTGCTGCGCCATCAGGACGGCGTGCGCGGCGGTAGCTTGATCGGTCTCCTCTGGGCGTGCCTTGTCATGGCGAATGCGACGGTTTGCACCTTTGGTTCCATCGCCTTGAGTCGGTCACCTTTCCGCGCATTTCATGCGACAAGCGGCGTTCGTCCGCGATTTCCGGGAGTCCATCCATGATCGGTCTTGTTCGCGCCGTCACACTCTGCGCCACGCTGGCGTTCGGCCTTAGCGTAGCGCAGGCCGCCGACAAAGCCTTCAAGCGGGACGACCTCGCCGATTCCGCGATCAAACTGGAGGCGCAGATCAAGAGCGAGGCGGGGCCGGTCGCCAAGAGCGGCGCGAGCTTACGCACCGACGCCGATGCTGCCTTCCGGCGCAACGACTATCGCACCGGCCTGTCGGTGCTCGGCCAGATCGCGGCGACCACGCCGGAGGACGCCGGCAACTGGCTGCGCCTGGCGAAAGTCATCTTCCAGATCACGCCCAAGAGCTCGAGCGAGCAGACGTTTCTGCTGGAGCGCGCCTCGACTGCCGCCTACATCGCCTACCAGCGCGCCGGCAATGCGGGCGAGGAGGCCGATTCGCTCGCGGTGCTCGGCAAGTCGCTGTCCGAACGCAAGCTGTGGCGGCCGGCGCTTGATGCACTGCGGCTGTCGCTCGACATGCGCGAGGTCGCCGACGTCCGGGGCCAGTACGAGAAGATGCGCGACGAGCACGGGTTTCGGTTGCTCGACTACACCGTGGACTCGGACTCCGCCAGTCCGCGCGCCTGCTTCCAGTTCTCGGAGGAGCTGGCAAAACGCACCGATTTCGCGCCGTACCTCGCGCTGGCGGGCCAGGACAAGCCGGCTTTGTCGGCCGAGGGCAAGCAGCTCTGCGTCGATGGGCTCAAGCACGGCGAGCGCTACAACATCAATCTGCGCGCCGGCCTGCCGTCCACCGTGAAGGAAGGCCTGCCGAAATCGGCCGAGTTCAACGTATATGTGCGCGACCGCAAGCCCTTCGTGCGCTTCACCAGCCGCGCCTATGTGCTGCCGAGGACGGGCCAGCGCGGCATTCCCGTCGTCAGCGTCAACACGCCAGCCGTCAACATCAACGTGTTCCGGATCGGCGACCGCAATCTGATCAACACGGTGGTCGACAGCGATTTCCAGAAGACTCTGTCGAAATATCAGCTCAGCGATCTCGGTGGCGAGCGCGGCGTCAAAGTCTGGACCGGCGAGCTCGCGACCGCGATGACGCTCAACCAGGACGTCACCACGGCGTTCCCGGTCGACCAGGCGCTGGGCGAGCTCCAGCCCGGCGTCTATGTGATGACGGCCGCAGCCAAGGGGCCGGGCTCGGACGACGACTACCAGCTCGCCACCCAATGGTTCATCGTCTCCGATCTCGGCGTCACGGCCTATTCCGGCAATGACGGCATCCATGTCTTCGTGAATTCGCTGGCCTCGACCGATCCCGTCGGCAAAGCCGAGGTGCGACTGGTCGCGCGCAACAACGAGATCCTGGCCACCCGCAAGACCGATGAGAGCGGCCATTTGCTGTTCGAGGCGGGGCTTGCGCGCGGCGAGGGCGGCCTGTCGCCGGCGATGCTCACCGTGACCGGTGAGAAGGCCGACTATGCTTTCCTCAGCCTCAAATCCTCTGCCTTCGACCTGTCGGACCGCGGAGTTTCGGGCAGGGCCGTGCCTGTGGGCGCCGACGCCTTCGTCTATGCCGAGCGCGGCGTCTACCGCTCCAGCGAGACCGTCTATCTCACCGCGCTGTTGCGGGACGGGCAGGGCAACGCCGTTACCGGCGGGCCGATGACCCTGGTGATCGAGCGTCCCGACGGCGTCGAATATCGCCGCGCCGTGCTGTCCGACCAGGGCGCCGGCGGGCGCACCTTGTCCGTGCCGCTCAACTCGGCCGTCCCGACCGGGACCTGGCGGGTGCGCGCCTTCACCGATCCGAAGGGCTCTTCGGTCGGCGAGACCACTTTCATGGTCGAGGACTACGTCCCTGATCGGATCGAATTCGACTTGTCTTCCAAGGACAAGCTGATCAAAGCTAACGCTCCAGTGGAGCTTAAGGCGGACGGTCATTTCCTCTACGGCGCGCCGGCCTCGGGGCTGGCGCTCGAAGGCGACATGCTGGTCGCGCCTGCGTCCGAGCGGCCGGGCTTCGCCGGTTACCAGTTCGGCGTCGCCGATGAGGAGACCACCTCGAACGAGCGCACGCCGCTGGAAAACCTGCCGGAAGCTGACGCCAACGGCGTTGCGACCTTCCCGGTCACGCTCGACAAGCAGCCGGCCTCGACGCGGCCGCAGGAGGCGCAGATCTTCGTTCGCATGGTGGAGACCGGCGGCCGCGCCGTCGAACGCAAGATCGTGCTGCCGGTCGCGCCTGCTGCCGCCATGATCGGCATCAAGCCGCTATTCGGCGACAAGAACGTGGCCGAAGGCGACAAGGCCGAGTTCGACATCGTGTTCGTCTCGCCCGAGGGCGAGAGGCTACGCCGCGACGGCCTGCGCTACGAGCTCCTGAAGATGGAGTCGCGCTACCAATGGTATCGCCAGAGCAATTACTGGGAGTACGAGCCGGTCAAATCGACCTCGCGCGTCTCTGACGGCGACGTGACCGTCGCCGCGGACAAGCCGTCGCGGATTTCGCTGACCCCAAAGCCCGGCCGCTACCGGTTGGACGTGAAGTCGAACGATGCCGACGGGCCCGTGACCTCCGTACAGTTCGACGTCGGCTGGTATTCCGACGGCAGCGCCGACACGCCGGACCTCCTGGAGACCTCGATCGACAAGCCGCAATACGCCTCGGGCGACATGATGACCGTGTCGGTCAACGTCCGCAGCGCCGGCAAGCTGACGGTCAACGTGCTCGGCGATCGCCTGCTGACGACGCAGACCATCGACGTCAAGGAAGGCACCGCCCAGGTGAAGCTCCCGGTCGGCAAGGACTGGGGCACTGGCGCCTATGTGGTGGCGACGCTGCGCCGTCCGCTCGATGCGGCCGCGCAACGCATGCCAGGCCGGGCGATCGGACTCAAATGGTTCGGTATCGACAAACAGACCCGCACGCTCCAGGTGAAGCTGACCCCGCCGGCGCTGATCCGGCCGAATGGGTTGCTGAAGATCCCCCTCAAGCTCGACGGGCTCAATCCGGGCGAGGACGCCAAGATCGTCATCGCCGCGGTCGACGTCGGCATCCTCAACCTCACCAATTACAAACCGCCGGCGCCGGACGACTATTATCTCGGCCAGCGCCGCCTCAGCGCGGAGATCCGCGATCTCTATGGGCAACTGATCGACGGCATGTCGGGCACGCGCGGTCAGATTAAGTCCGGCGGTGACGCCGGCGCGGCCGAATTGCAGGGCTCGCCGCCTGCGCAGAAGCCGCTCGCGCTCTATTCGGGCATCGTCACGGTTGCCGCTGACGGCACCGCGGAAATCAGCTTCGACATTCCGGAGTTCGCCGGCACCGCGCGCGTCATGGCGGTGGCGTGGACCGCAACCAAGCTCGGTCGCGCCAACACGGACGTGGTGATCCGCGATCCTGTCGTGCTGACCACGACCCTGCCGCGCTTCCTGCTCAACGGCGACCACGGCACGGTCAATCTCGAGATCGACAATGTTGAAGGGCAGGCCGGCGATTACGTCATCAACGTGAAGACGGGCGGACCGGTGAAGATGACCGGCAATCCCGCAACCACGGTGAAGCTCGCCGCCAAGCAGCGGAACTCCTTCTCGCTCGCCATCGACGCGACGGCGGCGGGGCAGGCGACGCTCGACGTCGACATCAAGGGGCCGAACGGGCTTGCACTCGCGCGCCACTATGCGCTCGACGTCAAGGCGGCGACGCAGGTGCTGGCGCGGCGCTCGATCCGGACGCTGGCGAAGGGCGAGAGCCTGACGCTGACGTCTGATATGTTCGCCGACCTCGTGCCGGGCACCGGCAGCGTCTCGGTCTCGGCGAGCCTGTCGACCGCGCTCGATGCGGCGACGATCCTGAAAGCGCTCGACCGCTATCCCTATGGCTGCTCGGAGCAGATCACGAGCCGTGCGATGCCGTTGCTCTATGTCAACGATCTCGCGGCCGGCGCGCATCTCGCCATGGACACCGAAGTCGACCAGCGCATCCGCGACGCGATCGAGCGGCTTTTGGCCCGCCAGGGCTCCAATGGCTCGTTCGGACTGTGGTCGGCGGGCGGCGACGATGCGTGGCTCGACGCGTACGTGACCGACTTCCTGACCCGCGCCCGCGAAAAGGGCTTTGTGGTCCCGGATGTGCTGTTCAAGACCGCGCTGGATCGTATCCGCAACTCGGTCGTCAACGGCAACGAGCCGGAGAAGGACGGCGGCCGCGATCTCGCTTACGGCCTCTATGTGCTCGCGCGCAACGGCGCGGCGCCAATCGGCGACCTCCGCTATCTCGCCGACACCAAGCTAAGCAACCTCGCAACTCCCATCGCGAAATCGCAGCTCGCCGCGGCACTCGCGCTGGTCGGTGACCGCAACCGCGCGGAGCGCGTTTACGGTGCCGCGCTCGACAGTCTCGCGCCAAAACCCGTGCTGGAGTTCGGCCGCACCGACTACGGCTCGCAGCTTCGCGATGCCGCAGCGCTGGTGTCGCTTGCCAGCGAAGGCAATGCCCCGAAGGCGACGCTGACGCAGGCGGTGTCGAGGGTCGAGACTGCCCGCGGGCTGACGCCCTATACCTCCACGCAGGAGAATGCGTGGCTGGTGCTGGCGGCACGCGCGCTCGCCAAGGAGAACCTGTCGATGGAGGTCGACGGCCAGCCGGTCAAGACCGCGCTGTACCGCAGCTACAAGGCGGCGACCCTGGAGGGCAAGCCGCTGAAGATCACCAACACCGGCGATGCGCCGGTGCAGGCCGTGGTCTCTGTGTCGGGTTCGCCGGTGACGCCGGAGCCCGCGGCATCGAACGGCTTCAAGATCGAGCGCAGTTTCTTCACGCTCGACGGCAAGCCCGCCGATATCAGCAAGGTGAAGCAGAACGACCGCTTCGCCGTGGTGCTGAAGATCACCGAGGCCAAGCCCGAGTACGGCCACATCATGGTGTCCGATTATCTTTCGGCCGGCCTCGAGATCGACAATCCGAAACTGGTGTCGTCGGGCGACAGCGGCACGCTGGGCTGGATCGAGGACGGCCAGGAGCCCAAGGATACCGAGTTCCGCGACGACCGCTTCACGGCGGCCGTCGACCGGGCCTCGGATTCCAAGGCGGTCTTCACGGTGGCCTATGTCGTCCGTGTGGTCTCGCCCGGCAAATACGTGCTGCCGCAGGCCTATGTCGAGGACATGTACAATCCCTCGCGCTACGGCCGCACCGGGACGGGCACCGTCGAGGTGCGGGCGGCGAAGTGAGTGGTGAGGGGATGAGCGACAAGGAGCCACATGCTCCGCCGTCATGCCCGGGCTTGTCCCGGGCATCCACGGACTTTTGTGCGAGGGGCAAGGACGTGGATGGCCGGGACGAGCCCGGCCATGACGGAGCGCGGAGCTTGGACCTGCATGTCCTCTCCGCGCTGGCATTCTCGCTCATTCCCACCATCGTCGGTTTCGTCGCCTGGGTCTACGCCCTCGGTCCGCTGCCTTTCGACGAAGCCCGCCAAGTTTCCACCACCATTGTCGATCGCAACGGCAAGCTGCTGCGCGCCTATGCGATGGCGGACGGGCGCTGGCGACTGCCGGTTGAGACAAATACGAACGTCGATCCGACCTATCTGAAGCTGCTGCTCGCCTATGAGGACCAGCGCTTTTACGCGCATGACGGTATCGACCCGCTGGCACTAGGGCGCGCTGCGTTTCAGCTTGCGACCCGCGGCCACATCGTCTCGGGCGGCTCGACCATCTCGATGCAGTTGGCGCGGCTGATGGAGCCGCGGCGGCAGCGCTCGCTCCATGCAAAGCTGCGGCAGATGGTGCGTGCGATCGAGATCGAGCGCAGCTTGAGCAAGCAGCAGATCCTCGACCTCTATCTCGCGCTCGCGCCCTACGGCGGCAATCTCGAAGGCATTCGCGCCGCCTCGATCGCCTATCTCGGCAAGGAGCCGAAGCGGTTGTCGCTGGCTGAAGCCGCATTGTTGGTCGCGCTGCCGCAATCGCCGGAGACCCGTAGGCTCGATCGCTATCCCGATGCGGCGCGCAAAGCGCGTGACCGCGTGCTCGACCGCATGGTCGAGGAGCAACAGATCAGCCTCGACGATGCCAAGCAGGCCAAGGCCGTTCCCGTGCCGAAGCTGCGCAGGCCAATGCCGATCCTGGCGCCGCATGCCTCCGATGCGGCGCTTGCGACGGTCAAGGACGCGCCCGTCATCAAGCTGACGCTGGATGCCAACCTGCAAAAGGTGCTTGAGCCGCTGGCGCGCGACCGTGCCATTGCGCTGGGACCGAACATCTCGGTCGGCATCATCGTCGTCGACAATGAGAGCGGCGACGTGCTCGCACGCGTCGGCTCGGCGGATTATTTCGACGAGCGCCGGGCAGGGCAGGTCGACATGACCCGCGCGGTCCGCTCGCCGGGCTCGACGCTGAAGCCGTTCATCTATGGGCTCGCTTTCGAGGACGGTTTTGTTCACCCCGACAGTCTGATCGACGATCGGCCCGTGCGCTTCGGCTCCTACGCGCCGGAAAATTTCGACATGACGTTCCAGGGCACCGTGCCGGTGAAGAAGGCGCTGCAGCTGTCGCTGAACGTGCCCGCGATCGTCCTGCTCGACCGCGTCGGCGCGAGCCGGCTGGCCTCGCGGCTGCATCAGGCGGGCGGCAATCTGGTGCTGCCCAAAGACGAGGCGCCGGGACTTGCCATGGGCCTTGGCGGCGTCGGTGTGACGCTGCAGGACCTCGCCCAGCTCTATGCGGGCTTCGCCCGGCTCGGCACCACCAAGCCGCTGCGCGAGATCATGAGCGACAGGGACGTGCGCGAGCCGCTGCGACTGCTCGATCAGGTCGCGGCCTGGCAAGTCGGCAATGTGCTGCTCGGCACCCCGCCGCCGGAGAACGCGGCTCACAACCGCATCGCCTTCAAGACCGGCACCTCCTACGGCTACCGCGACGCCTGGTCGATGGGCTTCGACGGGCGCATGACCATCGGCGTCTGGGTCGGCCGGCCCGACGGCGCGCCGGTTCCGGGCCTGATCGGGCGCGTCGCCGCCGCGCCGATCCTGTTCGACGCCTTCGCCCGAACCGGCAAGACGCTTCTCCCGTTGCCGAAGCCACCGAAAGGAACTCTCGTTGCCAGCAACGCCAAGCTGCCGTTGCCTTTGAGGCGGTTCCGCCCGGTCGGGGATCTGGTGCGGACCGGGGGCGAGCAGGCTCTGCACATCCAGTTTCCGCTGAACGGTTCGCGGATCGACGTCGATCGCTCAGGTGGCGAGGGGGGCGCAGCCATGCCGGTCAAGGTCGCCGGAGGCGTTCTCCCCATGACTGTCATGGTTAACGGAATGGCGCTCGGCGAGATCGACGGCCGCCGTCAGCGGCTGATCGATCCGCCGGGTCCGGGCTTTGCGCGGCTCACCGTGATCGATGCCACTGGCGCCGCGGACACAGTTGTCATTCGAATTCAGTGACCCTGCCTCAAGCGGTTGTGGCGATGGCGGTTTCAGCGTAAGCGGAACCGATGGCTGAAACCTACCCAGCACCCCGTTTTGGAGCTCCCCGCGAGCCGAAATCCCCGGTGAATCCGGGCAGCCGGCTCGTGTTCATGTTCGACATCGCCACCGCCAGCCACGTCCGCGCGGTGAGCTTCCTGTTGCTGTGCGCGCTGCTGCTGTTCCTGCCAGGCTTCTTCACGATTCCGCCGGTTGACCGCGACGAGGCGCGCTTTGCGCAGGCCACCAAGCAGATGGTCGAGAGTGGCGATTATGTCGACATCCGTTTCCAGGAGGACGTCCGCTACAAGAAGCCGGTCGGGATCTACTGGCTGCAATCGGCTGCGGTCGAGACGGCGTCGGCGCTCGGTCTGCCGAAGGCCGAGTTGCGGATCTGGGTCTACCGGCTGCCGTCGCTGATCGGCGCGATCGGTGCCGTGCTCATGACCTACTGGACGGCGCTCGGCTTCGTCACGCGGCGCGCCGCGGTGCTTGCAGCACTTCTGATGTGCGCCTCCGTGCTGCTCGGGGTCGAGGCGCGGCTTGCGAAGACCGACGCCATGCTGCTGTTCTGCGTGGTCGCCGCGATGGGCGCGATGGGGCGGGCCTATCTGTCGTGGCAGCGCGCCGAGGACGAGACGCGTCCGCCCTGGAGCTGGCCCGCGATCTTCTGGACCGCGCTCGCTGTCGGCATCCTGATCAAGGGCCCGCTGATCCTGATGTTCGCGGGCCTGACCATTGTCGCGCTCGCGATCCAGGACCGCGACGCCTCCTGGCTATGGAAGTTGCGCCCGCTCTGGGGCCTGATGTGGATGCTGGTGCTGGTGCTGCCCTGGTTCGTCGCGATCTTCTGGCGCGCGGGCGATGCCTTCTTCGCCGATTCCGTCGGCGGCGACATGCTGAGCAAGTTGGGCGCGCAGGAATCCCACGGCGCGCCGCCCGGTCTGTATCTGGCGCTGTTCTGGATCACGTTCTGGCCCGGCGCGCCGCTCGCGGCGATGGCGGCGCCCGCGGTCTGGCGCGCGCGTCGCGAGCCCGGCGCGCAGTTCCTGCTGGCCTGGCTGATCCCATCCTGGATCGTGTTCGAGGTGGTGCTGACCAAGCTGCCCCATTACGTGCTGCCGCTGTATCCTGCGATCGCGATCCTCACCGCGGGCGCGCTCGAGCGGCGCGTGCTGTCCTGGTCCTGGCTGATGCGCGGCTCGGCCTGGTGGTTCGCGATCCCTGTTGGCGGCTCGATCATCGCGGTCGTCGGCGCGGTGATGCTGACTCGACAGCCTGCTTTCGTGGCCTGGCCGTTCATCGCGGCCTCGCTGATCTTCGGCCTGTTCGCCTGGTGGCTTCACGACAACAATCACGCCGAGCGCTCGCTGCTCAACGCGCTGGTCGCAGCCCTGATGCTCGCGGTAACAGTCTACGGCATCGTGCTGCCGTCGCTGACGCCGCTGTTTCCGAGCATCGAGATCGCACGCGCGCTTCGCAACGTCACCTGCGTCGGCCCGAAGGCGGCCGCGGCCGGCTATCACGAGCCGAGCCTCGTCTTCCTGACCGGTACGCAGACGCTGCTCACCGACGGTTCGGGCGCGGCGGATTTCCTGCGGCAAGGAAGCTGCCGTTTCGCGCTGATCGAGCAGCGTTCGGAGCGCGGCTTCGTGCAGCGCGCCGAGGCGATCGGGTTGCGCTATAAGGTCGGCACGCGCATCGACGGCTACAATTTCTCGCAAGGGCGTGCGATCTCGATCTCGATCTTCCGCTCGGAAGGCACCGAGTAGGATGTCGGCACCAACCGACATCGCGCCGCGCGCGAGCTATCCCGCGCAATTGCTCACGCTCTCGGGGCGCGCCCTGGCACAGCTCGTGCGCACGCCCTCGCATTCGCGCCGCGCCGAGGCCGCGCGAAAGCTGGCGCGGCATTCGCTGTGGCTGAGTGCGGCAGGTGCAGCCCTGGTCATCGCGCTGATGGTCGTGTTCGACCTGACCGAGATCCAGCTGATGCCGGCACGTGGCGCGCCCGGCCTGTGGCCGATCCGCATCCTCACCGATTTCGGCAAGGACGAGTATGTGCTCTCGGTGCTCGGGGGCCTGCTGGTGGTGCTGGCGCTGGTTGCGGCGGGATTGCACGGCACCAGCCGCGCGTTGCTGCTCGGCCTCGGCACGCGACTGCAGTTCATGTTTCTGTCTGTTGCCGTGCCCGTATTCGTCGCCGAGATCCTGAAATATCTCATCGGTCGGGGACGTCCGTTCGTCGGCGGCAAGGCCAATCCGTTCAACTTCATCCCGTTCGAGGGGACCGGGGCCTATGCCAGCCTGCCGTCGGGGCATGCGGTGACGGCGTTCGCGCTGGCGTTCGCGGTCTCGGCGCTGTGGCCGCGCCTGCGCGTGTTCATGTTCACTTACGCGATCGTGATCCTGCTGACGCGACTGGTGCTGCTTGCGCACCACCCGAGTGACGTTGTGGCCGGCGCCTTGGTCGGCTTGGTCGGCGCCTTGGCGGTGCGCTACTGGTTCGCGGCCCGCAGGCTCGGCTTTGCCATCCGTGCCGACGGCACCATTGTGCCTCTTGCAGGGGCGGTCTCGGGCCGCCTCAAAAGGGTTGCCCACGGGGCATCCGCCCCATAAAAGCGGCTGCCTGCCGGGACCGCCGGTTCCCGAGCCAAGCCAATTCTAACCACGAGCTTCGATTTGTCGTCCCAGCCTTCGGTTTTCCAGCCCTCGGTTTCCATCGTCGTTCCCGTGCGCAACGAAGCCGACAACATCGTGCCGCTGATCGAGGAGATCGTCGCAGCGCTCGACGGCCGCTGGACCTATGAGATCATCTACGTCAATGACGGTTCGAGCGACGCGACCGGCGAACGGCTCGGCGCGGTCATGAAGCAGCGGGACAATCTGCGCCAGCTGCGCCATGCCAGATCAGGCGGCCAGTCCGCGGCCGTGCGCAGCGGCGTGCGTGCGGCACGCGGTGCCATCGTGGCGACGCTCGACGGCGACGGCCAGAACAATCCGGCTTTCCTGCCCGACCTGATCGCGGCGGTCGAGAACGGAAGCAAGGTTGGACTTGCCGCCGGACAACGCGTCGGCCGCAAGGATACCGGCTTCAAGAAATTCCAGTCGCGCATCGCCAACGGCGTCCGCAACGCGATCCTGAAGGACGGGACGCGCGATACCGGCTGCGGCCTGAAGGCGTTCCGGCGCGAGGTGTTCCTGATGATGCCCTATTTCGACGGGCTGCATCGCTTCCTGCCGGCACTGGTGCGCCGCGAGGGCTACGAGATCGCCTATGTCGACGTGATCGACCGGCCGCGCCGCTCCGGCGTTTCGAACTACGGTTTCTTCGACCGGCTGTGGATCGGCATCATGGATCTCGGGGGCGTGTGGTGGCTGATCCGCCGCAAGAAGCCGACGCCGGATGTGACTGAGGTGACGGCATGATCATCCAATACGGTCAGGCGCTGAGCAATTATTTCTACGACGTCTTCGTGGCCAAGTTCGACTTCTGGCTCGCGTTCGGCCTCGTCGCGCAACTGTTCTTCACGGCACGCTTCCTGGTGCAGTGGATCGCGAGCGAGCGCGCCGGCAACAGCGTGGTGCCGATGGCGTTCTGGTTCTGCTCCATGGGCGGCGGGCTGATGACGCTGGTCTACGGCGTCGTCAAGCGCGAGCCCGTCATTATCCTCGGCCAGGCGCTGGCGACCATCATCTATATCCGCAACATCATGCTGATCGTGAAGAACCGCGGCCGCGCGTCAAAGACGCTGGAGCGCTGATCCGACGCGACTAGCGCGGCAAGGCCGACGCCGCGCCCGTTGCGGGCAGGGCAGCGGTCCCCGTCTCGGTCCTGCGATGGGGCTCGCCGGCTGCGTCGAGCACGGGATAGGCGACCGAGCAGATATGCGAGTGGATGCGGCGCAGGTCCCGCAGCACGTCGAGATGCAGCGACGTGGTTTCGATGGTCTCGGGACGGCCCTCGCGCAGGCGGTCGAGGTGGCGCTCGACGGCGGCAAGCTCGGTGTTGCGCAGCGCCGTCTTCTCCACCAGCAGCTTGCGCGCCTCGTTGGCGTCGCCCGACATGAAGACACCGAAGGCGATGCGCAGCGAATCCATCGTGCGCTTGTGGAAGGCGGCGAGCTCCTCGGCGCCCTCGGGCGAGAACTGGAAGCGGCGCTTGATCTTCTTGGTCGCCAGCTCGCTCAGGCTCTTGTCGATGATGTCGCCGATATGTTCCAGATTGATGGCGAAGGAGATGATCTCCATGGCGCGCCGGCCCTCGCTCTCGTCGAGGCTGCCGCGCATGAGTTTCGTCACGTAGAGCTTGATGGCTTCGTCGAGGCCGTCGACGATGTTGTCCATCTTCGAGACCTGGTCGACCAATGCGCGGTCGCCGCTCATCATCGCCGCCATCACCTTGCGCAGCATGACTTCCACGAGATCGCCCATGCGCAGGGCTTCGCGGCCGGCATCGGCCAGCGCCAGCGACGGCGATTCCAGCGCGGTCTCGTCGAGATAGCGCGGCCGGGCCGGATCGGCCTCCTGAACACGATCGGGCAGGAGCCGGGTCAACAGGCGCGACATGGTATCGAGCAGGCCGATGAAGATCATGGCCGTACCGACGTTGAAGGCGATATGAAACGCCGCCGTCATCCTGGCAAGATCAGGCTGCCAAGCGTGGAAGTGCTCGGCGATCGGGCCCAGGAAGGGCAGGACGAGCGCGATCCCGATCACGCGGTTGACGAGATTGCCCACCGGCAGGCGATAGCTGGCGGGATCGTCGCGTCTGGCGCCTTCGAACACAGGATTGATGGCGCTGCCGAGATTGGCGCCAAGCACCAGTGCGAGCGCGGCGTAAGGCGAGATGAACTGCGAATAGGCGAGTGACATGATCAGCAGCACGCTTGCGACGCTCGAATGCACCGCCCAGGTGACGAGCGCCGCGATCAGGATGCACAGAACGGGATCGCCCGTGATGGAGGACATCATGACGCGGACGCCCGGTGCGTTCTCGGCCGGGGCCAGCGTGTCGAGCAGGATGTGCAGCGACAGCAGCATCAGTCCGAGACCGATCGAGACACGGCCGACATCCTTGATCCGCGAGCGCGGACCCACGCGGAAGGCGACCAGTCCGAGCACGAACAGGACCGGCGCGACGGCGGCGATGTTGAACGACAGCACCTGCACGATCAACGTCGTGCCGACATTGGCGCCGAGCATGATGGCAAGCGCGGTGACAAGGCTGAGCAGGCCCTCGGCTGCGAACGAGCTCGTGAGCAGCGCAGTCGCGGTGCTGCTCTGGAGCAGCGCCGTCAGCCCGAGACCGGCAGCAAACGCGTTGAAGCGGTTACCAAGAGCCTTGCCGAGCAGCCGTCGCAGGTCCGGGCCAAAGGCACGCAAAATCCCGCTGTGGACCATGTGCAGGCCCCACAGCAACAGCGCCACGCCGCCCATCAGATCGAGCAGTACCAACGTTCCCATGCTCCGAGTCCGGATTGGAGTCGATTGGTGAGGCTAGCGCCAAATGCTTGAGGTTCAAACCATTTGTTGGCGCAGGGGGCATCAACGTTTGCAGCGGCTACACGTTCCTGCGGCGCGCGTTGGCGCGTCCGCAGGCGCAGTGCCTTGTGAACAGGCTCACATTGCCGCTTTGAGGGCAGCGAAGCCGCGATCGAGGTCGGCCTTGAGGTCGTCAGTGCTCTCCAGCCCGATGTGCAGACGCAGGGTAGGGCCGCCCGGCGCCCACTTGGTCGCCGTGCGATAGCCGTCGCAGTCGAAAGGAATCGCAAGGCTCTCGAAGCCGCCCCAGGAAAAGCCCATGCCGAACAGCTTGAGCGTGTTGAGCATTGTGTCGACCGCCTTCTGCGGCGCCGGCTTCAGCACGATGCTGAATAGGCCCGACGCGCCCGTGAAGTCGCGCTTCCAGATCGCATGGCCCGGATCGGTCTCGAGTGCCGGATGCAACACGCGCGCGACCTCTGGCCGGTTGGCGAGCCAGCGCGCCATGTCGAGGCCGGAGCGATGATGCTGCGCCAGCCGCACCGACAGCGTACGCAGGCCGCGCAGCGCCAGGAAGACGTCATCGGGACCGGCGCAGACGCCGAGCAGGCGGATGCCTTCGGCGATCTGCGGCCATGCCCTGGCATTGGCCGAGATGGTGCCGAACATGATGTCGGAATGGCCGCCGATATATTTGGTGGCGGCCTGCATGCTGATGTCGACGCCCTGTTCGAGCGAGCGATGATAAAGCGGCGTCGCCCAGGTGTTGTCGTCGATGACGAGCGCGCTGCGCGCATGTGCGACATCGGCGATGGCGCGGATGTCGGGCATCTCGAACGACTGCGAGCCGGGCGCCTCGACCAGGACGGCGCTTGTGTTGGATCTGAACAGCTTGTCGATGCCGGCGCCGATCATCGGATCGAAGTAGGTGGTCTCGATGCCGTAGCGGGTGAGCATGCCATTGCAGAAATTGCGCGAGGGCCGGTAGACGTTGTCGCAGACCAGGATGTGGTCGCCGGCCTTCAGCACCGAGAGCAGGGTGGTGGAGATCGCCGACAGGCCCGACGGCACGATGCCGACGCCGGCGCATTGTGGCCCCTCCAGCGCCATCAGCGTCTCCTGGAACGCCTTGGTGGTGGGGGAACCATGGCGACCATAGGTGAACTCGCCGCGATGGGCGTGCAGGTCCTCGGCGGTCGGATAGAGCACGGTCGAGCCGTGGAACACCGGAGGATTGACAAACCCCTTCTGCGCCTTGGTGTCGCGGCCGGAGGTGACCAGCCGGGTCTCGGCGTGCTGTTCGGAGGGGTGTGAGGAATCCATGCGTCTGCTTTCAAAAGCGCGTTTCCACCAGGCGCGCTGCGCCCGCGGGCAGGCCGAAAGGCCGCTGTCGTTAATAACAGAACACAGAAGAGTCCCGTCAACCCCTTGACCCGGCACGCCAGCCGTTCTGTTATCGCAGGTGCTATTCAGTCGCCGCATGTTGAGGGGCCTGCCGCGACCTTCGATCCATCGCCTGACCGGACCACGCGCCACAGCCGTAACGGCGGGCGCCTTTCGGCGGGGATTAAGGTAGGGCCTCCCGGGATCGGCGGGTGATCGGCAAGGTTTTCCAGCATGACTCTTGCAGGGCTGGTCCTGATACGGCTAGCCCTGGCAGAGACGATCGCAAAGACAACGTTCCTGACCTTGAGACGACTTTGAAAGGCCCCAAGCCCATGAAACGCGTAATCCTGGCTCTCACTCTCGCCCTCGCCGCCGGCCTGACGGCCCAAGCCGCCGAGGCGCAAACGCTCAAGACCGTCAAGGACCGCGGCATGCTGTCCTGCGGCGTCAGTCAGGGCCTGCCCGGCTTCTCCTCGCCGGACGACAAGGGCAACTGGACCGGGCTTGATGTCGACGTCTGCCGCGCGATCGCCGGGGCGATCTTCAACGATCCGACCAAGGTCAAGTACGTGCCGCTCTCCGCCAAGGACCGCTTCACGGCGCTGCAATCCGGCGAAGTCGACGTGCTGTCGCGCAACACCACCTGGACCATCTCGCGCGACACCTCGCTCGGCGCAAACTTCACCGGCGTGACCTATTATGACGGGCAGGGCTTCATGGTGAAGAAGTCGCTCAAGGTGAACTCGGCGCTCGAGCTCAACAGCGCCTCGGTCTGCGTCCAGACCGGCACCACCACGGAGCAGAATCTCGCCGACTACTTCAAGGCCAACAACATGAAGTACGAGGTGATCGCGTTCGGCACCAACGACGAAACGGTCAAGGCCTACGAGGCCGGGCGCTGCGACGTCTTCACCACCGACCAGTCGGGCCTTTACGCCAACCGCCTGAAGCTTGCCAATCCCGGCGATCACATGGTGCTCCCGGAAATCATCTCGAAGGAGCCGCTCGGACCGATGGTGCGCCACGGCGACGACCAGTGGTTCGACATCGTGAAATGGACGCTGTTTGCCATGATCACCGCCGAAGAGCTCGGCGTGACCGCGAAGAACGTCGACGAGAAGGCGAAGCAGGAAAATCCGGAGCTGAAGCGCGTCCTCGGCACCGACGGCAATTTCGGTGAACAGCTCGGCCTGAGCAAGGATTGGGTGGTGCGCATCGTGAAAGCCGTCGGCAATTACGGCGAAGTGTTCGACCGCAACGTCGGCGCAGGCTCGCCGCTTGGTATCAATCGGGGACTCAACAATCTCTGGAATAAGGGCGGTCTCCAATACGCGCCGCCGATCCGCTGACCCCGCCTGACCCGCGCTCGCGGCGATGAGCATCGAGGCCCGCAAACCCCCGCCCCAGATCGCGCTGAAGATCAGGCGCGTCCTGGGGGGCAAGACAGGCTGGAACGGCATCGCCGTCCAGTTTGCCTTCGCTGCGGTCCTGGGCTGGATTGCCTATGAAATCGTCTCCAACGCCCGCGCCAACCTCGAGAACCAGCACATTGCGGCCGGCTTCGGCTTCCTCGCGAACAACGCCGGTTTCGACGTCAATCAGACGCTGATCTCGTATACCGGCTCGGACACGTTCCTGCGCGTGTTCCTGGTCGGGCTCCTCAATACGCTCGTGGTCTCGGTGGTGGGCATCGTGTTTGCCACCGTGATCGGCTTCATTGTCGCGCTGTGCCGGCTGTCACCCAACTGGTTGCTCGCGCGCATTGGCGAAATCTATGTCGAGATCATCCGCAACCTGCCGGTGCTGTTCCAGATCCTGTTCTGGTACCTGGCGGTGCTTGCTGCCTTGCCTAATCCACGACAGAGCATTTCGCTGCTCGGCATCGCTTTCGTCAGCAATCGCGGTCTCGTCATTCCCCGGCCGATCGGCGAGAGCGGCTTCGAGGCGTTTCTTGTGGTGCTGGCGCTCGGCATCGTGGCTTCGGTGGTGCTGCGCATCCACGCGCGCCGGGCGCTGTTCCAGCGGGGGCAGATGATCCGGATCTGGCCCTATGTGCTGGGCCTGCTGTTCGGACTGCCGCTCGTCACCATTCTGGTAGCGGGTCTGCCCTTCAGCTTCGAGCTGCCGCAGCTCAAGGGCTTCAATTTCGCCGGCGGCTCGCGGATCATCCCGGAGTTCGTGGCGCTCACATTGGCCTTGTCGACCTATACGGCTGCCTTCATCGCCGAGATCGTGCGCGCGGGCATCCTCTCCGTCCACAGCGGGCAGATGGAGGCGGGATCGTCGCTGGGCCTGAGCCGCGGTACTACGCTCCGCCTGGTGGTCGTGCCGCAGGCGATGCGCGTCATCGTTCCGCCGCTGACCAACCAGTACCTCAATCTCACCAAGAATTCGTCGCTGGCCGTCGCGATCGGCTATCCTGACCTTGTCTCCGTGTTCGCTGGCACGTCGCTGAGCCAGACCGGGCAGGCCATCGAGATCATCGCTATGACGATGGGCGTCTATCTCCTGATCTCGCTGATCACCAGCGCCGTCATGAGCGTCTACGGTTGGCGCATCAGCCGGAGTCTCGGCGCATGAGCGATATCACCTCGTCCAGCTTCGTCCGCCAGGATCTTCTCGACGAGCGTCCCGCGCCGGTGAAGACCACGGGCTTCGTCGGCCTGGTGCGGACGCGCCTGTTCAACTCGCCGACCAACATCCTGCTCACGATCGTCGGCGCCTTGCTGCTATGGTTCACCATCATTCCTTCCGTCAGATTCCTGATGGTCGATGCAGTCTGGACCGGTAAGGATCGCACGGCCTGCCTCGCCGAGAACGCCGGCTTTACGGTCGGCGCCTGCTGGCCCTACATCCAGGCCAAGCTGCCGCAACTGATCTACGGCTTCTACCCCGAAGCCGAACGCTGGCGGGTCAACCTCACGCTCGTCCTGTCGGTGGTCCTGTTGGTGCCGTTGCTCATTCCACGACTGCCGTCGAAAGGATTGAACGCAGGCCTGTTCTTCTTTGCGTTTCCAGTGGTCGCATTCTTTCTGCTGCATGGCGGCGGCATCAAGGGATTTGGCCTGAGCTGGACCGCTGACCTGCTGCAACTGTTCGACGACAGCATCATCGGCGCCGGCAAGGCTCTGCTCGGTCTCGGCAAGACATCCTCTGCCGCACCGCTGTTGTGGGTCGTCGGCAATGTCATCGTGCTCGTGGGGACCGCGATCTACTGGCTGATCTTTCCGCTGACCTGGCTGCGTGACCAGCTGCAGGGGACGGGCCAGTCGGTCTGGGCCGATTTCGCCATCACCGCCGCGATCGTCTCGCTGATCGCCTTCGTTCTCGGCGGCGGCCTCCGCACGGGGGGGCGGGCCCTGACGTCCAGCGTCGTCACCTTCGCCGCCATCGCAATCGTGATCAAGCTGATGGGGCTCGATCACGGCGGACTGCCGATCGTGCAGACGAACCTGTGGGGCGGACTTCTGGTGACGCTGGTGGTCTCCGTCACGGGCATCGTCACCTCGCTGCCGATCGGCATTGCGCTGGCGCTTGGCCGCCGCTCGACCATTCCGCTGATCCGGATCTTCTCGATCGCCTTCATCGAGTTCTGGCGCGGCGTGCCGCTGATCACCGTGCTGTTCTTCGCCACCTACATGCTGCCGCTGTTTCTGCCGGGCAATTTCACAGTCGACGGGTTGGTGCGTGCGCTGATTGGAATTTCGCTGTTCACGGGCGCCTATCAGGCTGAGAACGTCCGTGGCGGGCTGGCTGCTATCCCGCGCGGGCAGGGCGAGGCGGCCGCGGCATTGGGGCTGTCCTGGTGGAAGACGACCTCGCTGATCGTGCTGCCGCAGGCGCTGCGCCACGTCATTCCGAACCTCGTCAACAGCTTCATCTCCCTGTTCAAGGACACGTCGCTGGTCTCGATCGTGGCGCTGTTCGATCTGCTGGGCTCGCTGCGGGCGTCGTTCTCGGATCCGAAATGGTCGTCGCCGTCGACCGCGTTCACCGGGTTCGCCTTCGCCGGGATCATCTACTTCATCTTCTGCTTTGGAATGTCACGCTACTCGCTCTTCGTCGAGCACCGCCTCAACGCTCACCGCCGCAACTGATCGAGGTCACCATGTCCGACCCCATCGTCAAAATTTCCGGCTTGAACAAATGGTACGGCGAATTTCACGTGCTGCGCGACATCGACCTTGCGGTCGAGAAGGGCGAGCGCATCGTGATCTGCGGCCCCTCCGGCTCGGGCAAGTCGACGCTGATCCGCTGCATCAACGCGCTCGAGGAGTTTCAGGAAGGCGAGATCGTCGTTGACGGCATCGAGCTCGGGCCGAACCTGAAGCATGTCGATGCGGTGCGGCGCGAAGTCGGCATGGTGTTCCAGAGCTTCAACCTGTTTCCTCACCTGTCCGTGCTGGACAATTGCACGCTGGCGCCGATCTGGGTGCGCAACATCCCCAAGAAGGATGCCGAAGCGGCGGCGATGAAGTTTCTGGAGCGGGTCAAGATCCCGCACCAGGCCAACAAGTTTCCGGGGCAGATGTCCGGTGGTCAGCAGCAGCGCGTTGCGATTGCCCGCGCGCTGACGATGAACCCGAAGGTGATGCTGTTCGACGAGCCGACCTCGGCGCTCGACCCCGAAATGGTCAAGGAGGTGCTGGACACCATGGTCGACCTTGCCGAGGAGGGCATGACCATGCTGGTCGTCACCCACGAGATGGGCTTTGCCCGCGAGGTCGCCAACCGCGTGGTGTTCATGGACGCGGGCCAGATCATCGAAGCCAACACGCCCAACGAGTTCTTCGCGGCCCCGCAGCACGCCCGCACAAAACTGTTCCTGAGCCAGATCCTGCGCTGAGCACCTGCAATCCGGTGGCGTCGCTGGTCTAACCGATCCGCCAGCTTGGCACCATGCGAATCGGCCAGCCTCTTTTCGGGCCATACTCCGGAGAGAGACTTTGCAGAGCAGCGCCGGCGCGCGCGCATTCCAGAACGCGCGATTGCAAAAGAAATTGAGGAAGCAGGCGGACGCGCTCATGTCCGCCGCGGTTCAGGCACTCGGGCAGGGCAGATACGCAGAGGTCGAGACACTCTGCCGGCGGATTCTGACGGAGGTTCCGGATCATTTCGACGCCGCGCACCTGCTTGGCCTGCGCGCGTATGATGGCGGGCGCCTCGATGAGGCGCAACAATTGCTCGAGCGCGCGACCGTGCTCGATCCACGTTCGCCCGATGCCCATGGCAATCTCGGGGCAGTGTATTTCACCCTCCAGAAGTTTCAGGACGCTCGCGCATGCCAGGAGAAAGCCATTGCGCTGAAGCCGAATTCTCCGATCGCCTTGACCAATCTCGGCAATACGCTGCTGCACATGGGCTTCGCCGAGCAGGCTATCGAGCTGCACGAACGCGCTATCAGGCTGAAGCCGGACTATGCCGATGCATTCTGCAATCGTGGCATGGCGGAGCTGATCGAAGGGCAGTTCCAGCGCGCCAAGGAGAGTTTCGATCGCGCCCTCGCGTTTCAACCGCGTCATGCGGAAGCGATCGCGGGCAAGGGCATGGTGTGCATCGAGCTCCGGCACTACGAAGAGGCGGCCGCGGCGATCGCGGCAGGGCTCGCGATCAAGCCGGATTCGCCGAAGATTCTGGCGCAGCGCGGACGGCTCAATCTCGATCTGTTGCGGCTGGAGCAGGCGCTCGCGGATTTCGATGCGGCGCTGGCGCTTTCACCGAGGCTCGAAGTGGCCTTGCAGGGGAAGGCGCAAGTCAACATTCTCAAGGGCAATACGGCCGGGGCGATTGCGGTCGTCAAGAAGTTGCTCGAGGAACATCCGCGGTCCGACATCGGAATTGCGCTCCTGGCTTCCTGCTATGCGAGCCAGGGAGACATCGCGACGGCGCTCGAACATCTCGATGCAGGGCTGGCAATCGCGCCTGACTATGCGGACTTGATCGGGCGCAAGATATTCTTGCTGGCTATCTCCCCGACGCGGATTTTGCGGTCCAGCAGGCTGCGCGAAAACAGTGGTGGGACGCGATCGGCTCGAGATTGCCGCGAAGGACTCTTGCCCCGCGGCAGCTCGATCCCGACAGGCGGATCGTGGTTGGCTATGTTGCTGCCGAGTTTTGGCATCACTCGGCAGCGTTCGCTCTGTTACCGGTGCTGCGCCATCATGATCACGCCAGGTTCGAGATCGTCTGCTATTCGTGCTCGCCGGTAAGAGATGAGATGACCGCCGCATTCAGGTCCTCGGCGGACGTCTGGGTCGACGCCTGGCAGCTTTCGGACGACGAACTCGCCGATCGCATCCAGGCGGACAAGGTCGATATCCTGATCGACGTGTCCGGGCACACCACCGGCAACAGGCTCCACGTCTTCGCCCGCAAGCCGGCCCCGATCCAGGTCTCGGGTTTCGGACACGCTACGGGCACGGGCCTGCAGACCATGGACTACGTGCTCGCGGATCCCATCTTCATTCCGCAATCGGCGCGCCATCTGCTGGCTGAAAAGGTCTACGACCTGCCGTGCCTGATCACGATCGATCCCATTTTGGATGTACCTGCATCGGAGCCGCCCATGCTCCGCAACGGCCATGTCACCTTCGGCGTGTTCAACCGCATCTACAAGATCTCGGACGAGGCCATCCGGGTGTGGTCGAACGTGATGCGCGAGGTGACCGGTTCGAAGATCGTCATCAAGCATACGCTGCTCGACGATCCCATGCTGCGCGATAGTCTGATCGCGCGGTTCGTGGCGCAGGGCGTTGCCGAGGAGAATGTCATCTGCCTGGGCTCGACGCCGCGCCACGAGCACCTGCGGGCGTTTGCAAACGTCGACATATCGCTCGACACGTTCCCGCAAAACGGCGGCGTCAGCACCTGGGAATCGCTCTATGCGGGCGTTCCGGTCGTGGCCAAGCTCGGCAACGGCGCCTCGTCGCGTGCCGGCGGTTCGATCGTGGCTGCTGTCGGTCTCGACGACTGGGTCGCCGAGGATGACGAGGGCTATGCCGCGATCGCCTGCAAATATGCGGCGCAGCCGGCGCACCTGGCGAAGTTGCGTAGCGAGTTGCCGGCTCGGATCGCAGCCTCCCCCGCCGGCAATGTCGAAATCTACACGGCCAGGGTCGAGGCGGGCTATCGCCAGTTCTGGCGCGACTATTGTGCCGCGGCTGCCGAAGGCGGCGAGGGCGCCTGACCCTCTCGGGTGGGGCGAAGTCTCGAATTGCGCTGGCCAGCTTAGTCGTCCGGAAACCATGCGCCGGCGCGCGATAGTGCCGGTTCATGGCTCCGAAAGCCATTTCTGGGCATATGGCGCTAAAAGGGTACGCCAATGCTCGGTTTCGTCTTCGGCTTGAACGCCCGGCTCGGGCGATTGCATTTCTTCCTCGCCACGGTCGCGCTTGCGATCGTGATGACGGCGATCTGCTTTGCAATCGCAATGGCCGTGCTGCGCAACACCTCGCCCGGCGCGATCCGGCCTGAAGATCTCACCAGCAGCTCGGCGATGATCGCTGCGATCGTCTTCTTCGGAGTTGTCACCTTCACGTTGCAATCGATGCGCATCCGCGACATCGGCTGGGATCCGGTCTGCGTGGTGCCTGCCTGGTTCGCGCTGGTGATCGTCGACCATGTCGTCGCGGGCCGGTTTCCGGCCTGGGCGATCGGGCAGGAGCATCAGGCAACGGCGGTCGGCGCGCTCGTCAACCTCGCGCTGATGCTCGCGCTCGTGTTCTGGCCGAGCGGCGACAGCGAAGGCTCCTACGGCGCTCCCCTCCCGCCGCGCACGCGCGCGATCAAGCCCTCGCTATCGAACGAGCGCCTCACGCGGGTGTCGCAGGGATCGTCGCGGCCGACCTGGAGTTAGACGGCCGGCTTCCGGAACGTTCTAGACGAACGGCAGCTTGATGTTGCTGCGCTTCTCCAGCCATTCCGGCACCGGCAGGTTCTTGGCGCGCATGAAGTCGGCGTTGAACAGCTTTGACTGGTAACGGCTGCCGGAATCGCAGAGCACGGTGACGATCGTCTTGCCCGGTCCGAGCTGCTTTGCGAGGCGGATGGCGCCGGCGATGTTGATGCCGGTCGAGCCGCCGAGGCACAGGCCTTCGTGCTGGAGGAGTTCGTAGATCACCGTCACCGCTTCGGCATCGGGAATGAGATAGGCGTCGTCGACCTTTGCGCTCTCGACGATTGCGGTCGCCCGGTTGAGGCCGATGCCCTCGGTGATCGAGCCGCCCGGCGTCGCCTTGGCGTCGCCCGTTCTGAAATATTCATACATGCCGGCGCCGTGCGGGTCGGCGCAGGCGATCCTGACGTCCTTGCTCTTCTCTTTCAGGAAGCGGCTGGTGCCGGCCAGCGTGCCGCCGCTGCCGACGGAGCAGACGAAACCGTCGACCTTGCCGCCGGTCTGCTCCCAGATCTCAGGACCTGTGGACTCGTAATGCGCCTTCGCATTGTCGAGGTTGTTCCACTGGTCGGCGAACAGCACGCCGTTCGGCTCCGTCTTACGCAGCTCGTCGGCAAGACGGCGGCCGACATGCTGGTAGCTGTTCGGATTGGAATAGGGCAGTGCCGGTGATTCCAGCAGCTCGGCGCCGCACAGCTTCAGAAAATCCTTCTTCTCCTGGCTCTGCGTTTCCGGGATCACGATCAGCGTGCGGTAGCCGCGCGCGCTCGCCACGACCGCAAGGCCGATGCCGGTATTGCCGGCGGTCGATTCCACGACGAGACCGCCGGGCTTGAGCTCGCCGCGCTTCTCGGCCTCCAGGATCATCCATTTGCCGGCGCGATCCTTCACCGACTGGCCGGGATTCATGAACTCGGCCTTGCCCAGAATGGTGCAGCCGGTCAGTTCGGAAGCGCGCTTGAGCTTGATCAGCGGGGTGTTGCCGATGGCTTCGACAACGTCATTTTTGATGGTCATGTCAGGGGAAATCACTGGCAAAGGGTTGATCAGGTTGGCCAGAACCTAGTGCTTGGGCGGTCAAAGGGGAAGGCTTTTGCGCTGCGGCGAAACCGGCGGAAGTGCCCGGAAGCAGTGAATTTTTGGGAGGAGAGATCGCCGATGCTGCTGCTGTGCTACGCTGCGGGATATCGGTAGGAGGATCTGGCCGGTCCCTGCCAAAACATGGAAGATAAGGGTCGTCGCCAGCGCACCTTCGCCATTGGATCTGAGACATCGCCCTCGAAGAGTGCGGCTGGTACGCGGGAGGCGGTCAAATCTCTGCACGACGAATGCCCATTCGTTTCGACAATGGACGGCCTCGCGAGAGTGGCCCACCTCGGTTTCGAGACCGGACTGAAGCCGCATCGCGAGCGGTGCAGGCGGATTGAAGGGACTGGCGTCGGTGTGGCGGCATTATCACATGAAATCTTGGTAAGCTTGAGCAGGCTCCACGGCCGCATAGGAATGCGAAAAAGCGCTGCAACACAGCACTATTTCGTGCTTTCTTCGTGTTGATGGCGGTGCGCTTTGGCGGTCATTTCGCACCTGCGGGACTGTCCCGCTGTTCCGCACCCGGCTAGTATGGGTGTCCGGTTCCGCAGAAAGCATCATCGCTGTGAACGAGTTATCCAACGCCCGCCGACTGTCCAGCCGCGAATCGGTTAATCCGGCTTCGCGGCGGCGGCTCGATCTGCCCGGCGGGGGGTGGATTTGACACAAGATGATCCTGCGATCGCGGTGCGGCGGTCTCTAGGTTCCGCGTCCCGGACACGACGTGCGGCGCGCTGGCTTGCGGTCGCTTGCCTCGCCGCCGGCTCGGGCGCTTGCGTGCTCACGCAGGATCTTCCCGATCCCGCGCTCGACGTTCCCACGCAGTACAAATACGCCGGCAAGGGCGATGCGCCGCCGTCTCTGGATTGGTGGCGCAGCTTCCGCTCGGCGGAGCTGACACAGCTGATGGAAGAGGCGCAGACCGTCAACCTCGACATTGCCGCCGCCGTTTCGCGCATCGTCGAGGCCGACGCGCAGGCGCGGCAAGCGGGTGCGGCGCTGCTGCCGAGCCTTTCCGGCACCGGGCAGGAGGCCTATTCGCGCACCTCCGGCTCCTCCGCCTCGGGGCTCACCAATGGCGGCCGTGAGGTCGTCAACTACCAGGCTTCGCTGAGCGCGAGCTACCAGCTCGATTTCTGGGGTCAGAATCGGGACGCACTCCAGACCGCGGAAGAAACGGCGCATGCCAACCGTTTCGATCGCGACGTCGTTGCGCTGACGACGCTTGCGGGTGTGGCTAACGCCTATTTCCAGGTGCTGGCCTCGCAGGATCGCATCCGGACCTCACAGCGCAACATCGCGAGCGCGCAACGCATCCTCGATGCCGTCAAAGAACGGCGTAAGGCTGGCACGGGCACCGATCTCGACGTCGCGCAGCAGGAGAGCGTGCTCGCAAACCAGAAGGCCCTGGTGCCGCCGCTGCGCCAGACGCTCGACCAAAACGTCAATGCGCTTGCAGTCCTGGTGTCGCGGCCGCCGGAGAGCGTGCGCGTGCTCGGCGGCTCGCTGAACCGGATCGCTATACCCCGCGTGACGCCCGGCCTGCCGTCCGAGCTCCTGACGCAGCGGCCCGACATTCGCCGGCAGGAGGCGCAACTTGCTTCTGCCACTGCGAACGTCGGCAATGCCCGCGCGCAGTTCTTTCCGACCATCCAGCTCACCGGCAATGGCGGCTATCAGAGCTCGGCCCTGGTCTCGCTATTCCAGCCGCATGCGGCGTTCTTCCAGCTCGTCGGCAGCGCGACGCAGCCGATCTTCGACGGCGGCAAGATCCTCGGCAATTTCGAGTTTGCCAAGGCGCGGCAGGACGAACTGCTCCAGACCTACCGCAAGACCATCATCCAGTCTTTTGCCGATGTCGACAATGCGCTGTTCTCGATCAAGCAGACCACGATCAGGCTGCAATTGCAGCGTGACGTCCTCAACGCCTCCCGCCGCGCCTTCGATCTCTCCGAGCAGCAATTGCGCGCCGGCACCGCCGACATCGTCACCGTGCTCAACACCCAACTGACCCTGTTCCAGGCGGAAGACGCGCTGTCGCAGGCGCAACTTGCCCGCCTTCTTGCTATCGTCAGCCTGTATCAGGCGCTCGGCGGCGGCTGGGAGCCGAGGATGGAGAAACCGGTCAATGCTCTTTAAGCCGGATACGAAGCAGGGCGCGAAGGAGGGAACGGCGAAGAAGTCGCGCGGGCGCGGCTTCGTCATGACCCTGATCACGCTGGCGATCCTCGGCGGGCTCGGCTACTACGGCTGGACCACCTGGCATCAGCAGCCGCAGCAGGCGAACGGCCGCAATCAACGGCCGGATCTGCCGGTACCGGTGCTGGCGGCGACGCCCCGCATCCAGGACGTTCCCGTCTATCTCGACGGCGTCGGCGCGATCCGCGCACTCAACACCGTGACCGTCCGCTCTCAAGTCGACGGCAAGCTGATCGCGGTCAATTTCACCGAGGGACAGGACGTCAAGAAAGGCGACGTGGTCGGCGAGATCGACCCGGCGCTCTACCAGGCGACGTACGATCAGGCTGTCGCCAAGAAGGCGCAGGACCAGGCCCAGCTCGCCAACCAGCGCATCGACCTCACGCGCTACGAGCAGCTCGCCGCGTCCAACGCCGGATCCAAGCAGCAGGCCGACACCCAACGCGCGCTGGTCGCGCAGACCGAGGCGCTGGTCAAGGCTGACCAGGCGGCGATCGACAATGCGGCGGCGACGCTGAGCTACACCAAGATCGTGGCGCCGATCTCGGGCCGCGCCGGCCTGCGCCAGGTCGACCAGGGCAACATCATCCACGCCTCCGACACCACCGGCCTCGTGGTGATCACGCAATTGCAGCCGATCGCGGTGTGGTTCAGCCTGCCCCAGCAGCAGATCATGCGGGTCAACGCCGCCGCGTCGAAGGGCGCGCTCGCCGTCGACGTGTTCGGCAATGACGGCCTCACCGTGATCGACACCGGCAAGCTCACCGGCATCGACAACCAGGTCGACCAGACCACCGGCACGCTCAGGCTCAAGGCCGAATTCCCGAACGCCAATTACCAGCTCTGGCCCGGCCAGTTCGTCAATGTCCGTCTCAAGGTCGAGACCTTGACGCAGGCACTGGTGGTGCCGACCTCGGCCGTGCAGCGCGGACCGATCGGCACGTTCAGCTATGTCATCGGCGAGGACAATTTGGTTGCGGCCAAGCCGGTGACGGTGACGCAGCAGAACGAGCATGACGCCGTCATCGCCAGCGGCCTGTCGGCGACAGACAAGGTCGTCACCACAGGCTTTGCCAATCTGTCCGATGGCTCCAAGGTGGTCATCGGCCGCGACGACCAGACGCCGTCGGCCGATCTCGCGCCACGCAAGCGCTCGCGCGGACCGGATGGTCAGAAGAAGGACGGCGCCAAAGACGGCCAGAGGGACGGACAAGATAAGGACGGCGAGTTCCGCGCCAAGCGCAAGAGCAGCGAGGGCAACCAGAAGGGCCAGACCGGACCGGCACCAGGGCCGGGTGCATCGGGAAGTGGAGCCAAGCAGCCATGATCCCGACGACAGCCGCCTGAGCGGCAGGCGCATCCCATGGGCGTCTCCGAACCCTTCATCCGACGGCCGATCGCGACCTCGTTGCTCGGCATCGCGCTTCTGATCGGCGGGCTGCTCGGCTATTTCGCGCTGCCGGTGTCTGCGCTGCCGCAGGTCGATTTCCCGACCGTGCAGGTGACGACGCAATTGCCCGGCGCGAGCCCCGACGTGATCGCCTCGCTGATCACCGCGCCGCTGGAGCGGCAACTCGGCCAGATCCCGTCGCTGTCGGCGATGAACTCGACGAGCTCGTTCGGCGTCAGCCAGATCTCGCTCCAGTTCGATCTCAACCGCGACATCGACGGCGCGACCCAGGACGTCCAGGCCGCGATCAACGCCGCGGCCGGCGTGCTGCCCAAGACGCTGCCTTATCCGCCGACCTACGCCAAGGTGAACCCGGCCGATGCGCCGGTGATGACATTGGCGCTGCGCTCCGACACCATCTCGCTACGGGCGATGAGCGACATTGCCGACACGCTTCTGGCGCAGCGGCTGAGCCAGATTTCCGGCGTTGGACGCGTCTCTGTGCTCGGCGGACTGAAGCCGGCCGTCCGCATCCAGGCGGATCTCGCGCGGCTCGCCGCCTATGGCATCGCCATGGAAGACCTGCGCACCGCGATTGCCAATGCCAACGTCTCGGGGCCGAAAGGCTCGCTCGACGGCGCGCAGCAATCCTACATCATCGCCGCCAATGACCAGATCGCCGCCGCCGACGCCTACAAGCCTGTCATCATCGCCTACCGCAACGGCTCGCCGGTCACGATTGCCGACGTCGCCCAGATCGTCGATGGCCTCGAGAACGACCGCACCGGCGGCTGGTATCAAGGCTCGCCCGCGGTCATCATCGACATTCAGCGGCAGCCCGGCGCCAATGTGATCGACGTCGTCAGCCAGATCCGGGCGGAAATCCCAAAGGTCCAGCGCGCTATTCCGGCCGGCGTGAATCTCACCATCGTCTCCGACCGTACCGTCACCATCCGTGCCTCGGTCCGCGACGTGCAGTTCACGCTGATCCTCAGCGTGGTGCTGGTGACGCTGGTGGTGCTGCTGTTCCTGCGCTCGCTCAGGGCCACGCTGATCGCCGGGGTGGCGCTACCACTCTCGCTGATCACCAGCTTCGGCATCATGTATTTCGCCGGCTTCAGCCTCGACAATCTGTCGCTGATGGCGCTCACCATCGGCACCGGCTTTGTCGTCGACGACGCCATCGTGATGATCGAGAACATCGTCCGCCACATGGAAAACGGCGATAGCGCGATGGAGGCTTCGCTGAAGGGCGCCAGCGAGATCGGCTTCACCGTGATCTCGCTGACGGTGTCGCTGATTGCGGTGTTCATCCCGCTGTTGTTCATGTCGGGCCTGGTCGGCCGCATGTTCCGCGAATTCGCGCTGACGCTGACGATCGCGGTCGTGACCTCGGCCGTGGTCTCGCTGACGCTGACGCCGATGATGTGCTCGCGTCTGCTGAAGCACGCCCATGAAGAGCTGGCAGTGCCGGGTCTTGCCGCGGTCAGCCGCTTCATCGACCGCACCGTGGGGTTCTATCACCGCACGCTGCTCTGGGTGTTGGAGCGCCAGCGCGCGACGCTGGTCGTGACCTTCGCCACACTGATTGCGACCCTGGCGCTCTATGTCGTCGCGCCAAAGGGCTTCCTGCCGCTGCAGGACACTGCCTCGATCACGGCGGTGACGGAAGCGGGTCCCGACGTGTCGTTCGCGGAGATGCAGAAGCGGCAGGCCGACGCGGCCGACGCCATCAAGGCCGACCCCGATGTAACAGGCGTGGTCTCGGTGATCGGGGCAGGCTCGGTCAATCCGACCACCAATGTCGGCCGTCTGGTCATGACGCTGAAACCCCGCGGCGAGCGGCGCGACGATGTCAGCGTCGTCATCACGCGGCTGAAGGAGCGGGTGGCAGCCATCCCCGGCATGACCGTCTACTTCCAGCCGGTGCAGGATGTGCAGATATCGACCCAGTCGAGCCGCTCGCAATACCAGTACACGCTGACCGGCACCGACGCCGCGCTGGTGTCGGAATGGGCGCGCAAGCTGGTTGCCGAGATGCGGCGCGATCCGCTGTTCCGCGACGTCTCCTCGGAGGCGCAGGAAGGCGGTCTGCGGGCGCAGCTCACGGTCGACCGCACCCGCGCCGGCCAGCTCGGCGTCAGCCTCCAGGGCATCACCGACACGCTCAACGACGCGTTCGCGCAGCGCCAGATCTCGACCATCTACGGCCAGGCCAACCAGTATCGCGTGGTGCTGGAAGCGCTGCCGATGTACCAGCGCGATCCCTCGATCCTGTCGAAGCTCTATCTGCCGGGCGGGGCGAGCGCGACCGCCGGCGCGCCCAACGCACAGGTGCCGCTCTCCGCCGTGGCGACGCTGACCCGCACCACCGCGCCGCTCGCGATTTCGCACCAGGCCCAGTTCCCGTCGATCTCGCTCAGCTTCAACCTCGCCCCGGGCGCTGCGCTCGGCGATGCCGTCGAGGCCGTGAAGACCATCGAGACCCGGATTGAGATGCCCAACAGCATCGTCGGCGTCTATGCCGGCGACGCCGCCGAATTCGCCAAGGCACTCGCCGGCCAGCCCTGGCTGCTGCTGGCCGCGGTGATCACGATCTATATCGTGCTCGGCGTGCTCTACGAGAGCTACATCCATCCGATCACGATCCTCTCGACGCTGCCGTCGGCCGGCGTCGGCGCGATCCTGGCGCTGATGCTGTGCGGGCAGGATCTCTCCGTGATCGGGCTGATCGGCATCATCCTGTTGATGGGCATCGTCAAGAAGAACGCGATCATGATGATCGACTTCGCGCTCGAGGCCGAGCGCAGGCAGGGGATGTCGCCCAACGAGGCGATCGTGCAGGCTTGTCTGCTGCGCTTCCGTCCGATCATGATGACGACGCTGGCCGCGCTGTTCGGCGCGCTGCCGCTGGCGATCGAGAGCGGCACCGGCGCCGAGCTGCGCTTTCCGCTCGGCATCTCCATCATCGGCGGCCTGCTGCTCAGCCAATTGCTCACGCTCTACACCACGCCGGTGATCTACCTCGCCCTCGACCGCATCAACCGCCGCCTTGAGCAGGCGCTGCCGCCGGTCGAACCCGGCGGGCCGCCCGTCGCGGGCGCGACCGAGGGGATGCAGTGATGGCATCGATCTCGGAGCCCTTCATCCGCCGCCCGGTCGCGACCACGCTGCTGTCGATCGGGTTGTTCCTGCTGGGTATCGTGGCTTACGAGTTCCTCCCCGTCGCCTCGGTTCCGAACATCGATTTCCCCGCCATCTTCGTTTCCGCCAGCCGTCCCGGCGCCGATCCGTCCGTGATGGCCGCGACGGTTGCTTCGCCGCTGGAGCGGCGGCTCGGCGAGATCGCGGGCATCAACCAGATCACCTCGACCTCTTCGCTCGGCACGACCAGCATCCAGCTCCAGTTCGACATCGGCCGCAACATCGACAAGGCCGCGCGCGACGTGCAGGCGGCGATCAATGCCGCGCTGGTCGACCTACCCAGCGATCTGCCGACGCTGCCGCGCTTCCGCAAGGCCAATACCGCAGGCGCCCCCGTGTTCGTGCTGGCGCTGACCTCGAAGACGCTGTCCGCCAGCGCGGTCTACGACGTCGCCGATACCGTGCTGGCGCAGCGCATCTCGCAGGTGCCGGGGGTGGGCAATGTGACGATCTCGGGTGCCGACCAGCCGGCGGTCAGGATTCAGCTCAATCCCGTCGCGCTGTCGAACGCCGGCATCGCCACCGACGACGTGCGAACTGCGATTATCAACGCCAATCCGCTCGGTCCGGTCGGCATCTTCAATGGCGAGCGCCAGAGCGAAACGCTGTCGCTCAACAGGCAGATGCGGACGGCGAAAGAGTTCCGCGACATCGTCATCAAAAGCGCGAACGGCAATTTCGTCCGGCTCTCCGATGTTGCCGACATCGAGGACGGCGTCCGTAACGCCCGATCCATCGCTTGGTTCAACAAGCAGCCGGCGGTGCTGATCCAGATCACCAAGCAGGGCGACGCCAACGTCATCGAGACCGTCGACCGGGTGAAGGAGCTGATCCCCGCGCTGAAGCAGTGGATCCCGGCCGGCGTCGACGTCTCCACCTTGGTCGATCGCACCAGTACGATCCGCGCCAGCGTGCTCGACATGCAGTGGACCTTGTTCGCGACCGCCATTCTCGTGATGGTCGTCGTGTTCGTATTCCTGCGACGGCTGACGCCGACGATCGCGGCCGGAATCTCCGTGCCGCTGGCGCTGGCCGGGACCTGCGCCGGCATGTGGGTCGCGGGCTTCTCGATCGACAATCTGTCGCTGATGGCGCTGGCGATCTCCGTCGGCTTCGTGGTCGACGACGCCATCGTCATGATCGAGAACATGTACCGCAATCTCGAACAGGGCATGCGGCCGCTTCAGGCGGCATTGGACGGCGCCCGGCAGATCGGCTTCACCGTGGTGTCGATCAGCCTGTCGCTGATCGCGGCCTTCACGCCGCTGATCTTCATGGACGGCATCGTCGGCCGTCTCTTGCGCGAGTTCTCGCTGACGCTGACCTTCGCGATCCTGGTCTCGACCCTGGTGTCGCTCACGGTGACGCCGATGATCTGTGCCCACTATATCAGGCAGACCACGTCGGGATCCGCCACACTGTTCGATCGTGTCATCGAGGGCTCGCTGACGCGCATCGTCGCCTTCTACACCCGCACCCTGCGCACGGTGCTGGAGTATCCGCTGCTAACGCTGCTGGTGTTCTTTGCCACCATCGGCCTCACCGTGGTGCTCTACATCAAGGTCCCCAAGGGCTATTTCCCGACCGACGATTCCGGCTTCGTCATCGGGGCGACGCGCGCCTCGGCCGACATCTCGTTCCAGTCCATGCTCAGCCTGCAGCAGCGGCTCGCCGACATCGTGATGCAGGATCCGGCCGTGGCCGGCATCGGCTCCACCGTCGGCAGCGGCGGCGGGCCGGGTGGCGCGACCTCCAATCGCGGCACCATGTTCATCAGCCTGAAGCCGCCGGAGGAGCGCGACCACGTCTCGACCCAGGTGGTGATCGACCGTCTCAGGCGGGCGTTATACCCGGTGCCCGGCATCCGCCTGTTCATGTTCGCCGCCCAGGACGTGCGCGCCGGCGGACGACAGAGCGATTCCGACTACCAGTACACGCTGACCAGCACCGACCTCGGCCTGTTGCAGAAGTGGGCGCCGATCGTGGCCAAGCGCATGGAGAGCGTCGAAGGCATCACCGACGTCTCCAGCGACCGCGATCCCGGCGGGCTTCAATTGACCTTGTCGATCGATCGCCAGAAGGCCTCGGCGCTCGGCGTCCGCGTCCAAGATATCGACAACGCGCTCAACAACGCGTTCTCGCAGCGGCAGATCGGGATCATCTACACCCAACGCAACCAGTACATGACCGTTCTGGAGATGGACCCGAAATTCCAGGTCGACCCGTCCAACCTCGATCGCATCTATGTCGCCGGCGCGGGCGACGCGCAGGTGCCGCTGTCGGCCGTGGTACATGCGACGCGCGGGCTCGCCGCCCTCGCGGTCTATCATTCGCAATCGTTCCCATCGACCACGGTGTCGTTCAACCTGTTGCCGGACGTGCAGATCCAGGCCGCAACGCAGAACATCCAGCGCGCGGTCGAGGAATTGCACATGCCGGAAGGCATCCGCGGCAGTTTTGACGGCAACGCCGGCGATTTCGCCAAGACCAGCGGCCGCCAGCCGCTCCTGATCCTCGGCGCGCTGGTGGCGATGTATATCGTGCTCGGCGTGCTCTATGAGAGTCTCGCCCATCCGCTCACGATCATCTCGACGCTGCCCTCGGCGGGCCTCGGCGCGCTGCTGGCCTTGCAGATCACCAACACGCCGCTGACGGTGATCGCCTTCGTCGGCATCATCCTGTTGATCGGCATCGTCAAGAAGAACGGCATCATGATGGTGGATTTCGCGCTCGATGCCGAGCGCCAGCGCGGCCTGTCTTCGGCGGAGGCGATCTTCGAGGCCTGCCAGGCACGCTTCCGTCCGATCCTGATGACGACCATGGCTGCATTGTTCGCCGGCATTCCGCTGGTGGTCGCGACCGGGCCCGGCACGGAACTGCGCCGCCCGCTCGGCATCACCATCATCGGCGGGCTGTTCGTCTCGCAGATCCTGACGCTCTACACCACGCCCGTGATCTACCTGCTGATCGACCGCCTGCGCCGGCGCCGCGAGCCGCGCCCGGTGCCTGCGCCGGCGGAATAGGCGGGTTGTTGAACAGCCCCGCAAAGCGTATAGCGGCGACCATGTCGAACCCCACCGCCGCTGCGCCGGCCGATCCAATCCCCGAATGCCCGCACTGCCAGAAGCCGATGCCGCTGTGCATCTGCGACAGCGTCACGCCCATCAAGAACCGGCTCTCGCTCCTGATCCTTCAGCATCCGCAGGAGCAGGACAGGGCGCTCGGCACCGCGCGGCTGCTTGCGAAGCATTTCGCCGGTGCCACGCTGCGGGTCGGCTTGTCCTGGCCGAGCCTGTCCAAGGCGCTGGGGCAACCGATCGAGAACGCCTCGCACTGGGCCGTGCTCTATCTCGGCTCGGCGCACGCCGCCGATCTCGAGGCCGAGGGCGAAATCCTGGCGCTCAACCGCAAAGGCGAGGGCGCGGACAACCAGCGCGCGCGCCTCGGCAAGCTCGAAGGTGTGGTGCTGCTCGACGGCACCTGGAGCCAGGCCAAGGCCCTGTGGTGGCGCAACCCCTGGATGCTGAAATGCCAGCGCGTCATCCTCAACCCGGCCGCGCCATCGCGTTACGGCCGCCTGCGCAAGGAGCCTCGGAAGGACGGCCTGTCGACCATCGAAGCGGCAGCGACGATCCTCTCCGTTCTGGAGAAGCGCCCGGACATCGCCGAGACGCTGAATGCCAGCTTTGAACGGATGTTAACCCGCTACCGCGAGGTCCAGACCGAGATGCCCGAATTGGCGCCGAAGCCGCCGGTGAAGGACCGCCGGCGCGGTGTCCGGCGGGTCAAGCGAGCCTGACTCCGGTCCGGATCATCCGTCCGGCCGATTGTCCCGCGAGAGGCGGGCGGATAGAGACCATCGGCCAACAGGCCGCGATCTGCTATCCTGTCGCACCATCGGAACGCCGGAAACGGAAGGGACCGTCGCATTCAGCTTGCAGCCAAGGAGATCCTTGCCCAGGCGGCGCGGTTCGATCGTTGGGGCACGCTCGCCCTGATGGACATTTCGCTGCGCTACCGGCGCACCGTGATCGGCCCGCTCTGGATCACGCTGACGCTCGCCGCGACGATTGCCAGCGTCGGCACGGTCTATGCGGCACTGTTCAAGCAGGACATTGCGAGCTTTCTGCCGCCCTTTGCCATTGGCCTGATCGTCTGGACGCTGATCGCGACGACGCTCCAGGAAGGTTCCAACATCTTCGTGGCATCAAACCATTTGATCAAGGCGGTGCCGGCGCCGCTGATCGTGCATGTTCTCCAAATGATGGCGCGCAACGTCCTCATCTTCGCGCATCATCTGGTGATCGTCGTACTGCTCTATCTGGTAATGCCGTGGCCGCTGCATGGGAGCATGCTGCTCGCGGTGCCGGGCTTTGCGATCCTGCTCGTCGTGCTGCTGGGCGGCTCGGTCGCGCTCGGCATGCTCTGCGCGCGGTTTCGTGACATCGGCTCGGCGATCGTCAGCGGCCTGCAATTCGTGTTCTTCCTGACGCCGATCATCTGGACCGAGGACACCGTGCGCGGCACCGCGTTTTATTGGCTGATCCGCGCCAATCCGTTCGCGACGCTGCTCGATCTGGTGCGCAGGCCACTGCTCTCACAGCCGACCGATGCGGAGCAATGGCTGCTCGGGGTCATCTATGCGACCGTCGTGGCCGTCATCGGCCTCGGCTGCTACGCGAAATACCGCCATCGCGTGGCGTATTGGCTGTGAGGCGCGAGATATGACCCCCGCAGCTCATATCGCGCTTCGCAACGTCTCGGTGAGATTTCCGGTGTTGTCGTTCCGCGACCGCTCGCTGCGCAGCCGGTTCGTCAACGCGGTGACACTGCGGCGGACGACCCCGCACATCGTCTCCGCGTTGAACGATGTCAGTCTCGACATCCGTGCCGGCGACCGCGTCGCCATCATCGGCGCCAATGGCGCCGGCAAGACCACGCTGCTGCGGGTGCTCGCCGGCATCTACCATCCGACGTCCGGCAGCGTGGACGTGCTGGGCCGCTGCCAGCCGCTGTTCGATCTCTCGGCCGGATTCGACGAGGAAGCGACCGGCTACGAGAACATCGTGCGGCGCGGGCTCGTGATCGGCGCGCGGCGCTCCGAGATCGACGACCGGCGCGCGGAGATCGCCGCATTCACCGAGCTCGCGAACGGCTCGACTTGCCGCTGCGCACCTATTCCAGCGGCATGATGCTGCGCCTGATCTTTGCGGTCGCAACCGCCGTCGAGGGCGAGATCGTGCTGCTCGACGAATGGATCGGCGTCGGCGACCAGCAGTTCCGCAAGAAGGCGCGGCAGCGGCTCGACGAGATCGTCGTGCGCGCCGGCATTCTGGTGCTCGCCTCGCACGACGTCGAGCTGATCAAGAGCACCTGCAACCGCGCGATCCTGCTGGAGGAGGGGCGGATCGTGGCGGCCGGTGCGACCGATGAGATTCTCGGCCAATATCTCGGCGGCGCGAAGGCGTAGCTGCCCGGTCGGGGTTGCCTAAACCCGTGATCCCCTATATTGCTCCGCCCTCGTTGGGGCCACGTGGCGGAGTGGTTACGCGCCGGTCTGCAAAACCGTTTACTCGGGTTCGAGTCCCGACGTGGCCTCCATCACAACCTCCTGATATCTCAGCGAATATCCGATCGTGTCGCGGCTGCCATCAGCCTGCGGGGGCGATGCGTGCCGGCTGCGCACACCGGGTTTACCCGGGGCCCGGCGGAAACCCACCATTCAGCCCGCTGGCATAGTCTTCGCATCTGCGAAGTGATGCATCCCAACGATCGAGCGCTGGAGAGCACGTGAGCGAAATCGTCCGATTTGTCCCGAAATCCGAGCTGGAGCGGGCTCGCCTCATTCGCGAGGCCCGCGCGATCTATGACAGCATCTTCCCCTCGGCCGCACCCGACCGGGCGCCGCTGGACGGCGAGGACCGCCTCAAGACTTGATCGCGGTCGCGCCGGATTTCGCGGCGTAGAGCCCACAGCAAAACGCCCGCAGAGCGCGGGCGCATCGGCTCACGGCGAGATTGGCTTCAGCAGGCCGCGTACCAGCCGTCCGGGAAAGGTAGCAGGGGCCACGCGCCCTCGTTGTCATTGGCAGCTTTGGGCTTCGCGTAATAGGTCCACGAGCGCGGCACGAAATCCTCCCCCGGCACGAACGCCAGATCTTCATGGATCATGGCGTCCTGGACGGCGTCCAGCAGTAAGTTGAACTCGGCTTCGCTCATCACACCCTCCGGCCCGCGGATGGCGCAATATCGCAAAGCGGGTTTGCTTCCCGGTTGAGCCGATCGTTCGTATTTTAACGATCGGCCAATCGGGTCCCGATTGGTTAGCGATTGATGAAATCCCGTTGGAAAACTTAGGTTCCTGCCGGGTGCCCGCAGTGTGAAGGAGGTCACATCGTCCGCTGTTTATTTCTCCTACCCCTTCGCACACCGGCCAACACAGGCCGGCGGGCAAGGCAGACGGGAGACTGGTCATGAAGGCGAGGTTCTTGCGGTTTGCGGGTGTGAAAAGCCGGGCGCGTCGCGCCTCGACGGTCGGGCTGTTCCTGACGCTGTTTGCCTCCGCCGCCCATGCTCAGCAGGGAACGCCCGAGCAGCGCCGGGCCTGCACCCCCGACGTCTACCGGCTCTGCGCCGGCGAGATCCCCAACGTCCGGGCCATCACGGCGTGCCTGCGCCGTAACAGGTCAAGCTTGAGTGAGGCTTGCCGCACCGTGTTCGATCAGGGCGGCGGCTGACATACCGGGCCTGTGGGTTTGTGCGCAGCAAGTGGCTCGCGCGGGCTCGCGAATCCGGCATAGTCGGCCTGTGGATATGCCTGTGGGTATGCTGCGGAAAGACTGTGGACGGGGGTGATGTGCTTCGGATGCCGGCCGCAGATGCGTCCTTCGATTGTCATATCTGTGTCAAATGACCTCACCGCATGATTCCCTAATCGGGCAGATCGCTGCGTCGCGCAAGATCATGTTGTTTCTCCGAATTCGGAAATTGATGCCGCGAGGGTTCCTCACGAGCAGTTTTTGGCAGCCGGCTGCTAGGACGCACTGATCGAGATCGACCCGGTGTGTCGGCGGCCGTGAGGCGACAGCCGATAGCCCGGATTCGCGAAGCAATCCGGGCTTCAATCCCTTGCGTTGCCCGACGGGCAAAACACCCAAACGACGGGTCAATCCGCTCGCGCAAAAATATTCCGCTTTACCGAAATTCGGCTTTGGCGTATTCAGCCGCCACCTCATCCCGGTCAGAGGGGCGTATCGCGATCGTCACGAAACGTGGGGTGAGCTGCGGTGGACGCGGGCAGCATCGGCGCGAAGGGCTTCGCAGGGCGGCAAAACCGTGAGCGAAGGCGTCGCGCACACGACCGGTGCTGACAGCGTACGGCAAAACCGTGTCGTCCTGACGCCCGGGGTCTGTGCGTCAAGTCTTGTGGTGATGTGGGCGGCCCGACCGGGCATCCGCATCAGCCATCCGCAAGGCGACGGGGGCAATAGTGCATCGCTCCCCGGGGAGAACTCGGCATAAGCCGTCAAACCACTGCGCAGGGAAGGCCGTGTGTTGGGCTTCACCTGTATGCCGCTGTGCAGCCTCTTGTAGCGCAACCTTCGCACAGTGGACCGTGGGTGCCAGCCGGCACCCGGTCTTCCCTGCGCCCTCTGACGGAGGAGGGTGGACGAGACAAAGCAAAGCTCGGGCGAGATGCGTCGCGAGGAAGCGAAGCCGTGCCTGCGACAAGAATCATATTGAGCGCGCAGCGCCGGCGCCCGCGCCGGAGACAACAAGCCGCGCCGATCTATGAATGCCGGTTCATTGCTGCGGAGAATTCGAATCGGTAAGAATTGGCTCGCTGCGCGTCTCGCGTCGTGCAGAGAGCCGGAGGCGGATCGATCGCGTCTTGAACCTTTCGATTGCGCCTCCGACGAATCCTCCAAGGCAACACCATTGGTTGCCGCGGCGCCTGCGCCGATCGACGTCAGGCACCGAAAGCCCGTTTCGATCGGGGGAATTTCATATGAAGTATTTTCTGTCTGCACTGATCGCGATCGGTCTATCGATTGCCGCCGCGCCGTCGTTCGCGGCTGACGCGCGCAACGTCACTGTCGTCAACGAGACCGGCTATGCCATCAAATTCCTGGGCTTCAACGCCCCGGACGATGGCATGGACGAATGGGACAACGAGCTGGACAAGGTTTTGCAGAACCAGGCGAGCACCTATGTCGAGTTCGACGATGACGACGAAGGATGCGTCTGGAACGTCCGCGTCGACTGGCAGAACTATGACGAGACCGTGCTCTGGAAGAACGTCAACCTCTGCAAGTTCACCGCGCTTCGGCTGCGCTACGATTCCGGCACCAAGACCACTTCGTTCGTCGCCGAGTAACTTGACCTGAGGCCAGGCGGAGGAGGGGCCACGCGCCCTTCCTCGCCGCAATGTGCGAGATGGCGAATTCGTCCTTTGCAAGCGCAAGCGGCTTTGTTATACGCAGCCGCGCGCGAACGACGGGTTCGCCCTTTTCCTCGGTAGCTCAGCGGTAGAGCATCCGACTGTTAATCGGATGGTCGCTGGTTCGAATCCAGCCCGGGGAGCCAAATTCTGCTTCATCGTCAATGGTTTGCGTCCAGACTCTGATCTGGGATGCGATCTCGTTGCGGCAAATTCTCAATTAGATGTGTACCGTGGCGAGCCCGCATCCTCCGCCGCGACGCCAAAACGACTCAATTGAAATCGAGCTTCCAGGCGCCGGTCCTTTACGGAGCTGATTCCCATGCGAGACATCCAGGTCGACCGTTCCCCGTTGGCTCCCTCCATTCTGCCGGCGGACATCCCCGAACTCAGCGATGACGAATGCCTCGCCTGTCTCGCGCGGGCGGTCGAGACCCACGATTCGGCACGGCTGGATGAAGTCGCCGCATTGATCGGCCGCCTCGCAGTCACGATCGAATAGGCGGCTCACCCTCGACGTTGCGAGTTGCGGAAGGGCCCGTTTCGCGGGCCAAAGCCATGTTGCGTTTTCGCAGGGCCTGTTCCAAAGATGCCGCCAACTTTCGTCCGCGGCATCGTCCGCCTTGCAGGGTCCGCAAATGTCCGTTTTCTCGACGGCGCGCCTAAAAATGGTCGATGGCCAGGTGCGCACCAGTGACGTCACCGACCGTCGTGTTCTTGATGCCATGCTCACGGTTCCGCGCGAGGCCTTCGTGCCGGCCAGCCGGCAGGCATTGGCGTATCTCGACCTCGATCTCGACGTCAGCGAGGGCGGCGCCAAGCGGTTCCTGATCAAGCCGCAACTGACCGGCAAGTTGCTCCAGGCCGCCGAGATCGGCGAGGATGACAACGTGCTGGTCGTCGGCTGCGCCACGGGCTATCTCGCTGCGCTGACCGCCAAGCTTGCGCGTCAGGTCACCGCGACGGAATGCGATTCGGCCTTGGCCGCGAAGGCCAAGGACGCCTTCGCCGCCCTCGGGCTCGCCAACGTGGCCTGCAAGGCCGCGGCCTGCACCGAGGGTGATGCCGCTGCCGGCCCCTATGATGTGATCGTCCTCAACGGCGCCACCGAGGTGACGCCGGCAGGGCTGCTCGGGCAGCTCAAGGAGGGTGGGCGCCTGTTGGGGGTCTCGGCCGAATCCAGGCCGCCGCGAGCCATGATCGTCACCCATACTCACGGCGAATTCGGCCATCGGGCGCTGTTCGATGCCGCGGCCCCGGTCCTTCCCGGGCTGGAACGAGCCGCCGCCTTCGTGTTCTGACGGCCCGATAGCGGCTTTGGCCCGTTAAAATCCCGTTCTGAATCAGAAGTGTGGCCGGGATGCTGCACGTGAAGAGTTTCCACCGAGAACCACCCTCAGGTAGTTCCGTCGCGCTTGACCGCGTCCTATGTTGCGGCGGGGCAACGACTCCACTCGTAGACGGTAACCCAGCTCGCGGGCACGAGCCGGGCGTTAGAATGAACGGAATTTTTGGATGCATGGGGTGAAGTTCTTCACCGGAGCAGCGGTTTCGGTCCTGCTGCTGGCGCTTGCCGGGCCGACGCCTGCCTTGGCGGATACGATCGAGGCTGCGCTGGTGCGCGCCTATCAGAACAATCCGCAGCTGAACGCGCAGCGCGCCCAGGTGCGCTCGACCGACGAGAACGTGCCGCAGGCGCTGTCGGGCTATCGGCCCAAGGTCAATGTGACCCTCGGCAGCGGGTATCAATATCAGGACGTCCAGGCGACGCAGAATGTCGTCCCCCCCACCCCCAAGTCGATCTCCGGCTTGCTTCAGCCCAACAGCGCCAGCGTGAGCGTCAGTCAGACACTCTACAACGGCAATCAGACCGCCAACAGGACGCGCGTCGCGGAGAGCCAGGTGTCGGGTTCCCGCGAGGCATTGCGTGTGCTCGAGCAGACGGTCCTGCTGCAGGCTGCCACGGCCTATATGGATTTTCTGCGCGACTCGGCCACGCTCGAAGTTCAGCGCAGCAACGTGCGCGTGCTCGAACAGACGCTCAAGCAAACGCGCGATCGCTTCAATGTCGGCGAGGTGACGCGCACGGACGTCGCGCAATCCGAAGCGCAGCTGGCTGCCGGCAGGACCCAGGCCCTGACCGCCGAATCGAATCTCACGACGACGCGCGCGAACTTCCGCCGGATCATCGGCAACGAGCCGGCGGCCCTCGCCCCCGGCTCGCCGGTCGATCGCTTCCTTCCTGCGACGATCGCCTCCGCCGTTGGTCTCAGCCTTGTCGAGAATCCCAACGTTACGGCTGCCATGTATGGCATCGACGTCAACTACCTCCAGGTCAAGATCAACGAAGGCGCTTTGCTGCCGACGGTCACGGTCGCGGCTACTGCCAGCACAGCCTACCAGCAACAGCTGACGATCTTCCGAACGAGTTCCGCGTCCGCCCTCGCGACAGTCGCTGTGCCGATCTATCAGGGTGGCACAGAATATGCGCTGATCCGCCAATCGAAAGAGAACCTGGCGCAGCAGCGCCTGAATCTCGAAACCACCCGCGATCAGACCCGCGCCAACGTCGTGCAGGCCTGGGGCCAGTTGGAAGCCGGCAAGGCGCAGGTGCAGTCCGCGCAGGCGCAGGTCACGGCGTCCGAGATCGCGCTGAACGGCGTGCGCGAAGAGGCCAAGGCCGGGCAGCGCACCACCCTCGACGTGCTCAATGCGCAGCAAGCGCTGGTGAACGCGCGCGTTGCGCTCGTCACTGCCCAGCATGACCGCGTGGTGGCGTCCTATTCGGTGCTCAACGCGGTCGGTCGTCTGGCGCCGCAGGTGCTTGGTCTCAACACCACGGTCTACGATCCCAGCGTGCACTACCAGCAGGTCCGCGACAGCTGGGCCGGCGTACGCACGCCAGACGGACGCTAGAGTCCCGTAGTCATCCGGTCGGCCTCGCGAATAGCCGAAGCCGACCGGTGCTTTGCTTGCAATCATCAAAATCCCTGACATAGCCTTGCCAAGAAGATGCGGGTCGATTCGCTCTGCATCCGATGCCGTGTGCGTAAAGCATGAGGTGCCGAGGGCAGGGGCGCACCGCTGCACGTTGAGCCGTCATCTGGGGACAAGTCGGGCTGCCGTGACGAAAATGTCGGGCCAGCCATCCGGAACCGGCCAATCCTGTCGTGCTTGGTGTAAAACAACGCATGCGAGGGCGTTGATGATGTGGAGTCGGAGATGACGCAGCCTGCAAAGGTCACAGAACCCTCGATGGAGGAGATTCTGGCCTCGATCCGGCGCATCATTGCCGATGATGAGGCCAAGCCGCCGCCGGCGGATGCTGCCAAGTCCGAGAAAGCTGCCGCCCCCGCCGCCCCACCGAAGCCGCAGGCGATCAACGATATTCCGCCATCCAAGGTCGTGCCGCCCAAACCGGCCGCCGAGAAGCCCGTACCGCCTTCAGCCGCAAAGCCGGCGCCGCCGCCGGCCCCCGCGCCCGAGGCGGATGCATCCAACAATCAGGACGATATCGACGCGCTGCTGGCGGGCCTCGACACGGCCACGGCTGCGCCGGAAATCCGTGCTCCCGAGCCGGAGCCCGAACCTGAGCCCGACGTGCTGGAATTGACTGACGATATGGCGCTGGCGATGGAGCCGACGCCGCCTCCGCCGCCGCCGAGCTTCCGCAAGGTCGAGCCGCGCGACGATCTCGAATTCGCCGAATCGCCGCCGCCGCGTCCGACGCCGGCATCCTATGCGCCGGTGGACTTCGATGCGCCGCCATTGCCGCTCCAACAGCCGATCCTGGCGCAATCGACGGTCTCCGCGGTCGAATCCGCCTTCAATTCCCTGGCCCACACGGTGCTCAGCAGCAATGCGCGAACGCTGGAGGATCTGGTTAAGGAGATGCTGCGTCCGATGCTGAAATCCTGGCTGGACGACAATTTGCCCGGCCTGGTCGAACGCATCGTGAAGGCCGAAATCGAGCGGGTATCGCGCGGCGGCAGGTAGATCGGGCCGCAGAGCCCTCATAAAGCCCCGCTTGTGGGTCATATTCTGCCTCCCGACCGGATCGGAAAGCCCTGCTGCCGCCTGGCTTTCCTTTGACCTTTCCGTTGACTTGTCCGTTGACTTGGACCCCGTGCGCGGCTTTCTAACAGCGCCATGATCGAGAAAAATTACCAGCCCGCCGATATCGAAGCCCGCATGTCCGTCGTGTGGGAGGACAGCCTTGCGTTCAAGGCCGGCCGCCCGGACCGCCGCGACGCAGTGCCCTTTACCATCGTGATTCCGCCGCCGAACGTGACGGGCTCGCTGCACATGGGCCACGCCCTCAACAACACCCTCCAGGACATCCTGTGCCGCTTCGAGCGCATGCGCGGCCGCGACGTGCTGTGGCAGCCCGGCACCGACCATGCCGGCATCGCCACCCAGATGGTTGTCGAGCGGCAACTGATGGAGCGCCAGCAGCCCAGCCGTCGCGAGATGGGCCGCGAGAAGTTTCTGGAGCGGGTCTGGCAGTGGAAGGCCGAGAGCGGCGACACCATCATCAACCAACTCAAGCGGCTCGGCGCCTCCTGCGACTGGTCGCGCGAACGCTTCACCATGGACGAGGGCCTCTCCAAGGCCGTGGTCAAGGTCTTCGTCGAGCTGCACCGCGACGGCCTGATCTACAAGGACAAGCGGCTGGTCAACTGGGACACCAAGCTGCTCACTGCTATCTCCGATCTCGAAGTGCAGCAGACCGAGGTCAAGGGTAGCCTCTGGTACCTGCGCTATCCGATCGAGGGCAAGACTTTCAGCCCCGAGGATCCCTCGAGCTTCATCGTCGTTGCCACCACGCGCCCGGAGACCATGCTCGGCGATAGCGGCGTCGCCGTGCATCCCGACGACGAGCGCTATCAGAAGCTGGTCGGCAAGAACGTGATCCTGCCGCTGGTCGGCCGCAAGATCCAGATTGTCGCCGACGATTATTCCGATCCGGAGAAGGGCTCGGGCGCGGTCAAGGTGACACCGGCGCACGACTTCAACGATTTCGAAGTCGGCAATCGCCATGGCCTCGCCCGGATCAGTGTCATCGACAAGGAAGGTTGCCTCGATCTCCTCGAGAACGAGGATTATCTGCGCGACCTGCCGGAAGGTGCCTCGCAGTTCGCCGAGGAGTTCAACAAGCTCGATCGCTTTGCTGCGCGCAAGCGCATTGTCGAGCGGTTGGAATCGTTCGGCTTCGTCGAGCGGATCGAGCCCCACACCCACATGGTGCCGCATGGCGACCGCTCCGGCACGGTGATCGAGCCCTATCTGACCGACCAATGGTATGTCGACGCCAAGACGCTGGCGAAGCCCGCGATGGCGGCAGTGCGTTCCGGCGAAACCACGTTCGTGCCGAAGAACTGGGAAAAAACCTATTTCGAGTGGATGGAGAACATCCAGCCGTGGTGCATCTCGCGCCAGCTCTGGTGGGGTCACCAGATCCCGGCCTGGTACGGTCCCGACGGCAAGGTGTTTGTCGCCGAGACCGAGGAGGAGGCCGTCAGCCACGCGCTTGGCTATTACGTCGAGCAGGAAGTCATCACGGTCGAGCAGGGCCGCGAGATGGCGCTCGACCGCAACAAGCGTGATGGTTTCATCACGCGCGACGAGGACGTGCTCGACACCTGGTTCTCCTCGGCGCTGTGGCCGTTCTCGACCCTCGGCTGGCCCGCGGACGCGCCGGAAGTGCAGCGCTACTACCCCACCAACGCGCTGGTGACCGGCTTCGACATCATCTTCTTCTGGGTCGCCCGCATGATGATGATGGGCCTTCACTTCATGAAGGAGGTGCCGTTCTCGACGATCTACATCCACGCCCTCGTCCGCGACGAGAAGGGCGCCAAGATGTCGAAGTCGAAGGGCAACGTCATCGATCCGCTCAGCTTGATCGACCAATATGGTGCGGATGCGCTGCGCTTCACGCTTGCGGCGATGGCCGCGCAGGGGCGCGACATCAAGCTCGCCACCAGCCGCGTCGAGGGCTATCGCAATTTCGCGACCAAGCTCTGGAATGCGTCGCGCTTCGCCGAAATGAACCATTGCGCCGTGCCCGAGGGTTTCGAGCCGGCCAAGGTCAAGGAGACGCTGAACCGCTGGATCGCGCATGAGAGCGCGCACACCACGCGCGAGGTGACCGAGGCGATCGAGGCCTATCGCTTCAACGACGCCGCCGGCAGCATCTACCGCTTCGTCTGGAACGTCTATTGCGACTGGTATCTCGAGCTCGCAAAACCCGTGCTGCTCGGCCCCGACAGCCCTGCCAAGGCCGAGACCCGCGCCATGGTGGCATGGGCGCGCGACGAGATCTTGAAACTGCTGCACCCCTTCATGCCCTTCATCACCGAGGAGCTGTGGGAGGTGACGGCCAAGCGCGACGGTCTGCTCGCGCTGGCGCCGTGGCCGCTGAAGCCGGCCGGGCCGACGCCGGAGCAGCTTGCGATGCTCGCGGCGACGACGGGGCCGACCGATGCGCTCGTCTCGCCGGTTTGGGTGCTGCCGATCTTCGACCATGCCGACTTCACCGATCCCGCCGCCGAGGCCGAGATCGGCTGGGTCATCGACCTTGTCACCCAAATCCGTTCGGTGCGCGCCGAGATGAACATCCCGCCGGCGACTCTCACGGCGCTGGTGCTCGCAGGCGCCTCGGCCGAGACGAAGGAGCGCGCGCCGCGCTGGAGCGACGTCATCAAGCGCATGTCGCGGCTGTCGGATATCTCCTTCGCCGACCGTGCGCCCGACGGCGCGGTCCAGCTCCTGGTGCGAGGTGAGGTGGCCGCGCTGCCGCTGAAGGGCGTGATCGACGTCGCCGCCGAGCGCACGCGTCTCGACAAGGAGATCGGGAAGGCTGACGCCGACATCAAGCGCGCCGAGTCCAAGCTGGCCAACGAGAAATTCGTCGCCAACGCGGCCGAGGAGGTCGTCGAGGAGGAGCGCGAGAAGCGCGAGGCCGCGCTCGCCCGCAAGGCCAAGCTGCTCGAGGCACTGGAGCGGCTCAAGCAGGCGTCTTAGGCTTATTTCGGAAACGGCTTGCTCAAAAACTTCGAACCCCTGACGCCATAGCGCCAGGGCAGCTCGGCCGCCTTTGTGATGCCGATCCGGATGCCGGCCACCACCTCGACGTCCTCCGTCCGCGCATGCAGCGCGATCGGCGGACGGTCCAGCGGCAAGGCATTGTGCGCGATGGTGATGCCGAGCGATTCGGTCAGCTTGCCCGGGCCCGAGCACAACGCGTGCAAATCCTGGAGATGGCGCCGCCGACGCATCGCGGCGATACCATGGGTCGGCTCCAACGCGCGGATCAGCACGGCGCTGGCCGAGCCTTCTTCCTCGCAGACGAAGTTCACGCACCAGTGGATGCCGTACGAGCGGTAGACATAGGCAAAGCCGGGCGGGCCGAACATCACCTGGTTCCGCGGCGTGAGGCCATTGTAGGAGTGCGCCGCCGGCTCGGTATGATGATAGGCCTCGACCTCGACGATGATCCCGCCGACGCCGTCGACCAGCATGGTTGCACCGATCAAGTCGGGCGCGACCTCGTGCACGCTGCGTGCGAAAAAGGCACGCTTCAGCGCTTTGCCGAGCCGGGGTGTGGAAGGTTTCGAGACTGGAGCCATTCGAGGTGAGAATCGCCAGAGAACAGAGCAGGATATTGCCCATATCTGCCATGTTCCCTGAAGCGGGGCGAGCCGGGTTGCGATGCCCGGCGAGACCGACTAGGTAGGACTTGGTCAGACCGGACACCCCATGGTCGTTATTGTCGATACCATCTCGAACCCGCTGCGCCCACGTCACCCCGAAAAGGTGAATCGGCCCGATTCCGCTTCGCCGCCGAAGCCGGACTGGATCCGCGTACGCGCGCCCAACACCCGCGGCTATGCCGACACCCGCAACATCGTGCGCGCCAACGGCCTGCATACGGTGTGCGAGGAGGCAGGCTGCCCGAATATCGGCGAGTGCTGGGACAAGAAGCACGCGACCTTCATGATCATGGGCGACACCTGCACCCGCGCCTGTGCATTCTGCAACGTCAAGACCGGCATGCCGAACGCGCTCGACGCGGCCGAGCCGCAGAACGTCGGAGAGGCCGTGGCCAAGCTCGGGCTTGCCCATGTCGTCATCACCTCCGTCGACCGCGACGATCTCACCGACGGCGGCGCCGAGCATTTCGCCCAGACCATCCGCGCGATCCGCGCCGCGTGCCCCTCGACCACGATCGAGATCCTGACGCCCGATTTCCTGCGCAAGGAGGGGGCGCTGGAGGTTGTCGTCACGGCGAAGCCCGACGTGTTCAACCACAATCTCGAGACCGTGCCGTCGTGCTATCTCACGGTGCGGCCGGGCGCGCGCTATTTCCATTCGATCCGGCTGCTGCAGCGGGTCAAGGAGCTCGATCCCACCATCTTCACCAAGTCCGGCATCATGGTCGGCCTCGGCGAGGAGCGCCACGAGGTGCAGCAGGTGATGGACGATCTGCGTTCGGCCGACGTCGATTTCCTGACCATCGGGCAATATCTCCAGCCGACCCGCAAGCATCACGCCGTGATGCGCTACGTGCCGCCGGACGAGTTTTCGTCCTACGAGAAGGTCGCCTACACCAAGGGCTTCCTGATGGTGTCGGCGAGCCCGCTCACCCGTTCGTCGCATCATGCCGGCGAGGATTTTGCGAAACTGAAGGCCGCGCGGGCAGCAAGCGCCCGCTGAATCGCCATGCCCAATTTTTCGAGCAAGCGCCGTGTCGATCACAGCGCGTCCGAGATGTTTGATCTGGTCGCCGACGTCGAGCGCTACCCGGAATTCGTGCCGCTGTGCAGCGCGCTGAAGGTCCGTCAGCGTATGGCGAAACCCGACGGCACCGAGGTGCTGGTCGCGGACATGACAGTGTCGTTCAAGCTGGTCAGGGAATCCTTCACCAGCCGCGTGACGCTCGACCGTGCCAATCTGAAGATCCTGGTCGAATATCTGCAAGGTCCCTTCAGCAATCTGGAAAACCGTTGGACGTTCGAGCCCAAAGGCGAGAGCGTTTGCGATGTCGGCTTCTTCCTTGCCTACGAGTTCAAGAGCCGCATGCTGGCGCTCCTGATGGGCTCGATGTTCGACGCCGCGTTCGCGCGATTTTCCATCGCGTTCGAGAAGCGAGCGGATTCGATCTACGGACGGCGGAAGCTGGCGTCGTCGTAGTGGACGGGCACGCTCTCTCCTCCGTCATTGCGAGGAGCCCTTGCGACGAAGCTATCCAGAGCCTTTCCACTGAGGGATGCTGGATTGCTTCGCTCCGCTCGCAATGACTGAGGAGGCGGCGTCGACACTCTCCAACAACTCTCGTCCTCCGTCGCAGACACGGGTGTGCAGCCCCGCGGCGTGTCTCGCCCGAGCTTGGCTTTTGGCGTCGCCCCCAATTGCCAGAGGGCGCAGGGAAGACCGGGTGCCGGCTGGCACCCACGGTCCACTGTGCGAAGGTTGCGCTACGAGAGGCTGCACAGCGGCATACAGGTGAAGCCCAACACACGGCCTTCCCTGCGCAGTGGTTTGACGGCTTATGCCGAGTTCTCCCCGGGGAGCGATGCACTATTGCCCCCGTCGCCTTGCGGATGGCTGATGCGGATGCCCGGTCGGGCCGTCCACATCACCACAAGACTTGACGCACAGACCCCGGGCGTCAGGACGACACGGTTTTGCCGTACGCTAATAGCACCGGTCGTGTGCGCGACGCCTTCGCTCACAGTTTTGCCGCCCTGCGACGCCCTTCGCGCCGATGTGACTAGCGTCCACCGCAGCTCACCCCGCGTTCGTGACGATCGCGATACGCCCCTCTGACAGGGATGAGGTGGCGAAGGAATACGCCAAAGCCGAATTTCGGTAAAGTGGAATCTTTTCGCGCGAGCGGATTGACCCGTCATTTGGGTGTTTTGCCCGTCGGGCAACGCAAGGGATTGAAGCCCGGATGGAGCGAAGCGTAATCCGGGACGCCGTATCCGCGGAACGAATCCCGGATTGCGCTTCGCTCCATCCGGGCTACGGGAGTCACCCCCGCGGCGAGCGCGGAGTCCTGCGTTTGACGGCGTGCCGGCGCGGCGAGCGTGTCACGCGGGGGCGCAGGCGGGTTACCGCGGCTTCACGGCGCGGCTTGGCCTGGACTGGGCCGCGGGCGAGATCCATCAGCATGCGCAGCGCCTCGACCACCGAGCGCTGGCGCACGGCGGAACGGCCGATCGCGCCAAAGCGATGCTCGCGGTGAACGATGCGTCCGTCGCGCGCGGCGGCGGCGAAGTGGACGAGGCCAACCGGCTTGCCAGGCGTGGCACCGCCAGGGCCGGCAATGCCGGTGATGGCGACCGCAAGATCGACGCCGGCACGCTCCAGCGCACCGACCGCCATAGCTGTTGCGGTCTCCTTGCTGACGGCGCCGAAATTCGCAAGCGTGCCGGCCTCGACGCCGAGCATGGCGCGCTTGGCATCGTTGGAATAGGTGACGAAGCCGCGATCGATGACGTCTGACGAACCGGGGATGTCGGTCAGCGCGCCCGCGACGAGACCGCCGGTGCAGGACTCCGCGGTCGCGATCGTCAGCTTGCGCATCCGGCACAGATCGAGCAGCGAGCGGGAGAGGGCGCGTGCGTCGCTGCCAGCCATGGCCTAGACACTCCAGGGCAGACGGATGGTGGCGCTCGCGGTGGCCGCGATGCCTTCCTCGCGGCCGGTGAAGCCGAGCCGCTCGCTGGTGGTCGCCTTGACCGCGACCCGGGAAATGTCGACGCCGGAAATCTCGGCGATGCGCGCGCGCATGGTGTCGCGCAAGGGACCGATCTTCGGCCGCTCGCAGATCATGGTGACCTCGAGATTGGCGATGCGGCCGCCGCGCTGGGTGACGCGCTCGATGGCGTATTGCAAAAACTGGTCGGAGGAGGCGCCTTTCCACTTCGCGTCGCTGGGCGGAAAGTGCGATCCGATGTCGCCGTCAGCGAGCGCGCCGAGGATGGCGTCGACCAGCGCATGCAGGCCGACATCGCCGTCGGAATGGGCCAGGAAGCCTCTGGTGTGCGGCACGCGCACGCCGCAAATCATGAGATGGTCGCCCTCGCCGAAGGCGTGCACGTCATAGCCCGTGCCGGTCCTGATGTCGCCGAGCAGGCTGGCCAACCGCGCTTCCTCGCGCACGAAATCCTCGGGAGTGGTGAGCTTCATATTGGCAACATCGCCTTCAAAGGTTGCAACCGTCAATCCCGCCCATTCGGCAATCGCGGCATCGTCGGTGAAATCGCTGCGCCCGTCCTTGGCCGCGCGACGATGCGCTTCGAGGATGACGTCGAAGCGAAAGGATTGCGGCGTCTGTGCGATCCGCAACCGCGCCCGGTCCGGCGTGTCCTCGACATTGCCGTTCTCGCCGGTGACCTTGATGGTGTCGGTGACGGGAACGACGGGGATCGCGGCGCCGGTGCGGCTGGCCGCATCGATCGCGCGGGTGATCACGCCTTCCGAAACGAAAGGGCGCGCGGCGTCATGGATCAGGACGATGTCGGGCTTGTGCCTGGCGAGCGCTTCAAGCCCGGCGAGCACCGAGGCCTGCCGGGTCGCGCCGCCATTGACCGGAGCCTCGTGGCTGAGCCCTGCGACCGCTGCCGTGAACATGGCGCTGTCGTCGGGGTTCACGACCGGTTGAACCGCGAACACGTCCGCATGACGGCTGAAGGCCTCCATGGCGCGATAGATCACCGGTACGCCGCCGATCTCGCGATATTGCTTGGGGCCACCGGCGCCTGCGCGCAGGCCGCGTCCGGCCGCGACGAGAACGACCGCCGTGCGCTGTGATTTCGCCATAGGACTCAAATACTCATTTGATGATGAAGAGAGTCGGGGGTGGGGTGATTGCCGCATGCCTCTAGCACGGCAGGCCCGCAAAAAAAGGGGGTTTCCCCGGATTGTGGGAAACAGCATTTTGCTGCACTGCACTTGAAAGATCGGCAGAACTGTCTAAACTGTAGGCATGACGCTTGACTGCACAAGAATTGTGCGCAAGATAGGTCATGGCAGGCGCGATGAGGCGCTGCCAACGCAACGAGACCCCTGTGACCGGCTCGGCAGTATCTGGCTTTAAGCCATTGAAGATAGGCGATATTGATGTCGCCACCCCGGTCTTCCTGGCGCCGATGTCGGGGGTGACTGACTCGCCCGTCCGCCGGCTGGCCGCGGAGCTCGGCGCCGGTCTCGTCGTCTCCGAAATGACGGCCAGCGACGAACTCGCCAATGGCCATCATATGTCCCGGTTGCGCTGCGAAGCCACGGGTATTGGTCCGCACGTGGTCCAGCTCGCCGGCTGTGAGACGCACTGGATGGCAGAGGGCGCCCGGATCGCTGAAGCCGAAGGCGCAGATATCATCGACATCAACATGGGCTGTCCGGCCCGTCACGTCACCGGCGGCCAGTCCGGTTCCGCCTTGATGCGCGACCTCGACCACGCCGTGAGCCTGATCGAAGCGACGATCGCGGCGGTGAAGGTGCCCGTGACGTTGAAGATGCGGCTCGGCTGGGACGACCGCACCCGCAACGCACCGGAACTGGCGCGGCGCGCACAGGCATCAGGCGTCAAGCTCGTCACCGTGCACGGCCGCACCCGCTGCCAATTCTACAAGGGCGAGGCCGATTGGGACGGGATCCGCGCCGTGCGCGACGCCATCTCCATTCCGCTCGTCGTCAATGGCGATATCACGACTTACGAGAAGGCGCTCGCGGCGTTAGAGGCCTCCGGCGCCGATGCCGTGATGATCGGCCGCGGTGCGCAGGGACAGCCCTGGCTGCCCGGTGAGATCGGCCGGCGCCTGAAGGGCGGGGCGGCGGAAGCCACGCCGTCGCTCGAGACGCAGCTGCATTATGTCCGCACGCTCTATGAAGGCGTCTGCGCGCTCTACGGCCTGCGCGTCGGTCTGCGGCACGCACGAAAACATCTCGGCTGGGCCCTCGACGTCGCGGCCGATGTGAGCCGTGCGCCGGCCGAGAAGCTGAAATCCTGGCGCCAGAAAATCCTCACCTCGGAGGATCCGCGCCTTGTCCACCGGTCACTGCAAGATGCCTTCGACGACTTCGCATGGAGCGCCGCTGCATGAGCTCAGCCGCTGAACATCGTCGGCCGTTTCCGTCCGACAGCGATGCCATCCTGGACGCACTGCCCAATCCGACGCTGATGATCGGGCCGGACGGCAAGATCGTCGCCGCCAACATCGCAACCGAAGCCTTCTTCGATATCTCGACGCAGTTCTTGAAGCGGCAGTCGCTGAAAGAGCTGGTGCCGTTCGGCAGCCCCTTGCTGGCGCTGATTGACCAGGTGCGTTCGTCGAACGCACCGGTCAACGAATACAAGGTCGATCTGGGCACGCCACGCATGGGCGGAGACCGCCAGGTCGATCTGCACGTTGCCCCCGTCACGGAACGGCCCGGCCACATCGTGGTGATGCTCCAGGAGCGCTCCATCGCCGACAAGATGGACCGCCAGCTCACCCATCGCAGCGCCGCGCGCTCGGTGATCGCGCTCGCCGCGATGCTGGCGCATGAAATCAAGAACCCGCTCTCCGGCATCCGCGGCGCGGCGCAGCTCCTGGAGCAGCAGGCCTCCTCGGAAGACCGCATGCTGACGCGGCTGATCTGCGACGAGGCCGACCGCATCGTGACTCTGGTCGACCGCATGGAGGTGTTCGGCGACGAGCGCCCCGTGGTGCGCGGCCCCGTCAACATCCATTCGGTGCTCGATCACGTCAAACGGCTGGCGCAGTCCGGCTTTGCCCGCAACATCCGCTTCGTCGAGGACTACGATCCCTCGCTGCCGCCGGTGCTGGCGAACCAGGACCAGCTCATCCAGGTGTTCCTCAACCTCGTGAAGAACGCCGCCGAAGCGCTGATCGACGTTCCCGACGGCGAAATCCAGCTCACCACCGCGTTTCGTCCCGGCGTGCGCCTGTCAGTCCCCGGTCAAAAATCCCGTGTATCCCTGCCGCTCGAATTCTGCGTGAAGGACAACGGACCAGGCGTGCCGGACGATCTCCTGCCAAATCTGTTCGATCCCTTCGTCACCACCAAGCAGACCGGCTCGGGTCTGGGCCTCGCGCTGGTCGCAAAGATCATCGGGGACCACGGGGGCATCATCGAATGCGAATCTCAGCCGCGGAAGACCACCTTCCGCGTGCTGATGCCGATGTATTCCACATCGGTGAAACATGCCGATCAAAGCAGTCGCGACGGCTCTGCCGGGAAGTCGTCGTCTGCGTCACAGGGGGCAAAATGAGGATTAACGATGCCCGCAGGTAGTATTCTCGTTGCTGATGACGACACCGCCATCCGCACCGTTCTCAATCAGGCACTATCCCGCGCCGGCTACGAAGTGCGGCTGACCGGCAATGCCGCGACGCTGTGGCGCTGGGTCAGCCAGGGGGAGGGCGATCTCGTCATCACCGACGTGGTGATGCCCGACGAGAACGCGTTCGACCTGCTGCCGCGGATCAAGAAGATGCGGCCGAATTTGCCGGTCATCGTCATGAGCGCGCAAAATACCTTCATGACGGCGATCCGGGCCTCCGAGCGCGGCGCCTATGAATATCTGCCGAAGCCCTTCGACCTGAAGGAGCTGATCGCCATCGTCGGCCGTGCGCTGGCCGAGCCCAAGGAGCGGGTCGCGACGCCGAACGACGACGCCGAGATGGAGGCGATCCCGCTGGTCGGCCGCTCGCCGGCGATGCAGGAAATCTATCGCGTGCTGGCGCGGTTGATGCAGACCGACCTCACCGTGATGATCACGGGCGAGTCCGGTACCGGCAAGGAGTTGGTGGCGCGCGCGTTGCACGATTACGGCAAGCGCCGCAACGGCCCGTTCGTCGCGGTCAACATGGCGGCGATCCCGCGTGACTTGATCGAGTCCGAACTGTTCGGCCATGAGCGCGGTGCCTTCACCGGCGCCAACACCCGCGCCTCCGGCCGGTTCGAGCAGGCCGAGGGCGGCACGCTGTTCCTGGATGAGATCGGCGACATGCCGATGGAGGCGCAGACCCGCCTGCTGCGCGTGCTTCAGCAGGGCGAATACACCACGGTCGGCGGCCGCACTCCGATCAAGACCGACGTGCGCATCGTCGCGGCTTCCAACAAGGATCTGCGAGTCCTGATCCAGCAGGGCCTGTTCCGCGAAGATCTGTTCTTCCGCCTCAACGTCGTGCCGCTGCGGCTGCCGCCTTTGCGCGAGCGCATCGAGGATCTTCCGGATCTGATCCGTCATTTCTTCGCGCTGGCCGAGAAGGACGGACTGCCGCCGAAAAAGCTCGACACGCTGGCGCTGGAGCGGATGAAGCAGCACCGCTGGCCGGGCAATGTGCGCGAGCTCGAGAACCTCGCCCGCCGCCTCGCGGCGCTCTATCCGCAGGATGTGATCACCGGCTCCGTCATCGACGGCGAGCTGGCGCCACCCACGGTCAGCCCGGGTGCCGCAGTCCAGCATGGCGTCGACAATCTCGGCGGCGCCGTGGAAGCGTATCTCTCCTCGCACTTCCAGGGCTTCCCGAACGGCGTGCCGCCGCCGGGCCTCTATCACCGCATCTTGAAAGAGATCGAGGTGCCGCTGCTGACGGCCGCGCTCGCGGCGACCCGCGGCAACCAGATCCGTGCCGCCGATCTGCTCGGCCTCAACCGCAACACGCTGCGGAAGAAGATTCGGGATCTCGATATCCAGGTGTATCGGAGCGGGGGCTAGCCTTTCCGCAACGGACGGTGGCTCAGCTCCCCCTACCAAGCGGAGCTGAGCCTGTCCGGATCGCGCTGGCCGTTGTGGCTGACGCGGTGAGCAGAAGTCCCGATCGGACTGAAATGTTCCGCCGGAACATTCAAATGGTCATTCAGCCGCGGGACGCGGCCTCACACCTATCTGACAAATCGGCCTGATACCTGTATCGCGCTGGCGACGTTCGCATTGGGCTCCTGCACCCCGACACCATTGACCAGCAGGTCGGCCGCCACGATCAGCAGCAGCACGGCCGACACCATCATTGCGAGAAAGAACCTGTGCATCCCCGTCAAGCCGCTGGGGCCGGGATGCGTTCCCGCCCTCCGGCATGTCGCTGTGGATGCGCGGGTCAGTCGCGGCGTGGGCGCCGCGGAATTGTCGCAATTCGGCAACAATGTGGTACGAATACATCAGTATCCGCCCGCCGCGGACCCCGTTTTCAGCACCCATTGCCGGAATGACCAGCGCAGACACCTCGGCCGCATCCTTTGACACGGCCCCAGCGGAAGAGCCCCGGCGTTGGTCGGCGCGACGCTGGCTGGCGCCGTTCGCCGTGGCGTTGGCCCTGCTGTCGGCCTGCCTGACGTTCCTGGTCCTGACCGGCCTCACGTCGATCGAACCGACCCCTGCGGTTGTCCGCTCGTTCTATCTGATCAATGCGGCCACGATCCTGCTGCTGGTCGGCATCATCATCCGCGAACTCTGGCAGCTGATCCTGGCGCGACGGCGGGGTAGGGCGGCGGCGCGCCTCCATGTCCAGATCGTCAGCCTGTTCTCGATCGTGGCGGTGCTGCCGGCGGTGCTGGTCGCCGTCGTCGCCAACGTCACCATCGAGCGCGGCCTCGACCGCCTGTTCTCCGGCCCGACCAAGGAGGTGATCCAGAATTCGCTGACGATCGCGCGCGCCTACATGCAGGACCACGCTCAGCTGATCCGGGGCGACATTCTCGGCATGGCCAACGACATCGCCCACGCCCGGCCGCTCTACGACCAGGATCGCCGCTCGTTTCGCGAATTGCTGACCTCCAGCGCCGCCTCGCGCAACCTGCCGGGCGCGATGATCATCGACAAGAACACCAACATTCTCGAATCCGCCGACACCGGCATGCGGCTGGCCTATTCGCCGCCGGCACCGGACTTCCTCAGCAACGTCAACGAATCCGAGCCCGAAATCGCGGTGCTGCCCGATGCGAGCTTCGTCGCCGCGGTGGTCCGCTTGCGCGCCTTCAGCGACACTTTCCTCTACGTCGCGCGGCCGCTCGATCCGAATGTCGTCAACCAGCTCAAGCAGACCGAGGTCAGCGTCGCCGAATACGCCCAGATCGAGTCGCGCCGGCTCGGCATCCAGGTCGCGTTCGCGCTGATGTTCGCGGTGATCGCGCTGACCATCCTGATGGCCTCGGTGCTGATCGGCCTCAACTTCGCCAACTCGCTGGTCTCGCCGATCCGGCGGCTGATGAACGCAGCCCAGACGGTGTCGACGGGCGATCTCCACGTGAAAGTGCCGGTGCACCAGTCGGAAGGCGACCTCGCCCAGCTGGGTGAGACCTTCAACAAGATGACGGAGGAGTTGCGCAGCCAGCGCGACGAGCTCGTCAACGCCAGCGACCTCATCGACAGCCGCCGCCGCTTCATCGAGGCGGTGCTGTCGTCCGCGAGCGCCGGCATCATCGGCGTGGATAATTCAAGCAGCGTCGGCATTCTCAACCGTTCCGCCGAAAAGCTGATCGGGCACTCCGAAGCCGAGACGCTCGGCCATCCGCTCTCCGACGTGCTGCCCGAGCTCGAAGAGATGATGAAGAGCGCGCGGGAAGGGACCCAGCGCCTGGTGCAGGGGCAGATCACGATCACGCGGGACGGGCAGGAACGCAATCTGTCGGTCCGCGTCAGCGCCGAGAAGACCAGCCAGCCGCACGACAGCTACATCATCACGCTCGACGACATCACCGAGCTGGTCTCGGCGCAACGCACCTCGGCCTGGGGCGATGTCGCGCGCCGCATCGCGCATGAGATCAAGAACCCGCTGACCCCGATTCAGCTCTCCGCCGAGCGCATTCGCCGCAAATTCGGCAAGGACATCACCGAGGGCAAGGACAAGCAGATCTTCGAACAGTGCACCGACACCATCGTGCGTCAGGTCGACGACATCCGCCGCATGGTCGACGAGTTCTCGCGCTTTGCACGGATGCCGAAGCCGGTGATGGAGGGTGAGGACGTCGCCGACGCAGTGCGGCAGGCGGTCTTCCTGATGAAGGTCGCCCACCCCGAGATCGATATCGAGGCCGAGTTCAAGGAAGATCCGCTGCGCGCCCAGTTCGACCGGCGGCTGATCTCGCAGGCGGTCACCAACATTGTCAAGAACGCCACCGAGGCGATCGAGCAGGTCCCCCTGGAGGAGCTCGGCAAAGGCCGGATCGACGTCGTGGTCTCGCGCGAGGGCGAGGACGTTCTGATCGACGTCGTCGACAACGGTATTGGCCTGCCCAAGGTGGCGCGCTCGCGCCTGCTCGAGCCCTATGTGACGACACGCGCCAAGGGCACCGGCCTTGGGCTCGCGATCGTCGGGCGCGTGCTGGAAGACCATGGCGGGCGCATCGAACTGAAGGATGCCTCGGATTTCCGCGAGGGCCAGCGTGGCGCCTGGATGCGGATGCGTTTTGCGATCTCCGGCGCTCCCGCGAAAAGCGAGGGGGCCGAACCGGCAGCCGAGGCAACGGCCAAGCCGGACATCGGCGAAACGGCCACGCAATCCGTCAAGGATCCGGAAACAAAACAGGCGGCCGCCGAAACCAAAGAGCCGGCTGAAAAGACCAATGATTCAACGAAGATCGAAGCCTCAACAGGCAGCTGAGAAAACAGGCGACACATGGCAAGTGAAATTCTGATTGTCGATGATGAGGCCGATATTCGGGATCTCGTTGCGGGCATCCTCGAAGACGAGGGCTTCGTGACCCGGACCGCGCGCGACAGCGATACGGCGCTCGCCGAGATCGCCAACCGCAGGCCGCATCTGGTGTTCCTCGACATCTGGCTGCAGGGCTCCAAGCTCGACGGCTTGCAGCTCTTGGAGCAGGTCAAGAAGGACAACCCCGATCTGCCGGTCGTGATGATTTCCGGCCACGGCAACATCGAGACCGCGGTCGCCGCGATCAAGCGTGGCGCCTACGACTTCATCGAGAAGCCGTTCAAGACCGACCGGCTGATCCTGGTCGCCAACCGTGCACTTGAGAACTCGCGGCTCAAGCGCGAGGTCAAGGAGCTGAAGCAGCTCGCGCCGAGCGCAAGCTCGCTGGTCGGCCGCTCGCCCAGCATGAACCAGCTGCGCCAGACCATCGAGCGTGCGGCCAAGGCCAACAGCCGCATCCTGATCGTTGGCCCCGCCGGCGCCGGCAAGGAACTGACCGCCCGCACGTTGCACACGGCCTCGGGCCGCGCCGACGGCCCCTTCGTCGTCATCAACGCCGCTGCGATCACGCCCGAGCGGATGGAGCACGAGCTGTTCGGCATCGAGCAGTCCAACGGCGAGCACGCGCGCAAGCCCGGCGCGCTCGAAGAGGCCCACGGCGGCACGCTGTTCATCGACGAGATCGCGGACATGCCGCGCGAGACCCAGAACAAGATCTTGCGCGTGCTGGTCGAGCAGTCGTTCCAGCGCGTCGGCGGCAACGGCAAGGTGCAGGTCGACGTCCGCATCATTTCCTCCACCGCGCGCAACCTCGAAGAGGAGATCGCGGCCGGCCATTTCCGCGAGGACCTCTATCATCGGCTCTCGGTGGTGCCGATCCGCGTGCCCGCGCTGTCGGAGCGGCGTGAGGACATTCCGGAATTGATCGACTATTTCATGGAGCAGATCTCCGCGGGCAGCGGCCTGCCCAAGCGGCAGATCGGGCAGGACGCGATGGCGGTGCTGCAGTCGCATGTCTGGCCGGGCAATGTGCGCCAGCTCCGCAACAACGTTGAGAGAGTCATGATTCTGGCCGCGGGCGGGCCGGAGGTCATCATCACGGCCGACATGCTGCCGCAGGACGTCGGCTCCATGGTGCCGGCGATGCCGACCAGCAACAATGGCGAGCACATCATGGGCCTGCCGCTGCGCGAAGCGCGCGAAGTGTTCGAGCGCGACTATTTGATTGCACAGATCAGCCGTTTCTCAGGAAATATTTCTCGCACGGCCGAGTTTGTTGGCATGGAACGCTCGGCACTGCACCGGAAGTTGAAGGCGCTCGGCGTCGGCTAACGCTGCGACGTCGTTCGAATAGGCGAGGAAAATCATCGATTTCCGTAGTTTTTCGGGGCAATACGGCATGGGCTGCCGCGTGAAGCGGCTTGCCTAATAAGCCTACCTGTCCTCTAATTGAACCGCTGTCCCTCCGAGGGGGATCTCATGAGGGACGGCAACCGGACGAGGACCCCGAATTTTCAAAAGAGGGCCGCAACCGGCGCAATAAAAAGAAACTCAAAGCGAGAAAAAAACAATGGCGGCAGACCGCGCACAAAACCTGCAGGACACCTTCCTTAATCACGTTCGCAAAACCAAAACGCCACTGACGATCTTTCTGGTCAACGGAGTGAAGCTCCAGGGCATCGTGACCTGGTTCGACAATTTCTGTTTGCTGCTTCGGCGCGACGGTCACTCGCAGCTCGTCTACAAGCATGCGATCTCGACCATCATGCCGGGCGCTCCGATCCAGTTGTTCGAAGGCGGCGAGGACCAGCCGGCTTGAGAGTGATCTGATTGGAACCCCGGAATTTCGACGGGGATGTCGACCGTCCGCGGTCGGCAGGGGATAAGCAGACGGGGCGGGTGCTTGTCATCGGTCCCTATTTGCGGGTGCGCGCAGGCAATGCCGACGCGCAATCGGAAGCTCATGTCCTGCGTGACGCGGAAGCCCGGCTCGACGAAGCCGCCGGCCTCGCACGCGCGATTGATCTCGTCGTTGCCGACGCAATCATCGCGCCGATCAGCCAGATCCGCCCCGCGACCTATATCGGCAAGGGCAAGGTCGAGGAGATCGCCGCGCTCGCCAAGGGCCTCGATGTCGAGCTCGTGGTGATGGATTGCGCGCTTGCGCCGATCCAGCAGCGCAATCTCGAGAAGGAGCTGCAGGCAAAGGTGCTCGACCGCACCGGCCTCATCCTGGAAATCTTCGGCCGCCGCGCCAAGACCAAGGAAGGCTCGCTCCAGGTCGAGCTCGCGCACCTCAACTACCAACGTTCGCGCCTGGTGCGCTCATGGACCCATCTCGAACGCCAGCGCGGCGGCTTTGGATTCATGGGCGGTCCCGGCGAGACCCAGATCGAAGCCGACCGCCGCCTGATCCAGGAGCGCATCTCCAAGCTCGAGGGCGAACTGAAGAAGGTGCAGGCCACACGCCGCCTGCATCGCGCAGGCCGCCAGCGCGTCCCGTATCGCGTGGTCGCACTGGTCGGCTACACCAACGCCGGCAAGTCGACGCTGTTCAACCGCCTGACCCGCGCCGACGTGCAGGCCGCCGACATGCTGTTCGCCACGCTCGATCCGACCCTGCGCGCGCTCACCCTGCCGCATGGCGGCAAGGCGATGCTGTCGGACACCGTCGGTTTCATCTCCAATTTGCCGACGCAGCTCGTCGCCGCCTTCCGCGCCACGCTGGAGGAGGTGCTGGAAGCCGACGTCATCCTGCACGTGCGCGACATCTCGCACGACGACGCCGAGGCGCAGCAGAGCGACGTCGACGCCGTGCTGCGCCAGCTCGGCATCAATCCCGATGATTCAGGCCGCATCATCGAGGTCTGGAACAAGATCGACCGTTATGGTCCCGAACAGCGCGAAGAACTTTTGAACATCGCCGCGCGCAGGCCGGAGGATCATCCGGCGATGCTGGTGTCCGCTGTGTCGGGCGAGGGGGTCGACGCACTGCTCGCCGCAATCGAGGAGCGCTTGGCGGCCAAGCGCATCACGCTCGATCTCTCGATCGATGCCTCCGACGGCGCCGGCATCAGCTGGCTGCATCGGAATTCCGAGGTGCTGGCGAAAGAGCTGCACGACGGCCGCTTCGACATGACGGTACGGGTGGACGAGACCAAGCGGGATATCGTGGTGAACAGGTTCGACGCCGTGCCGCGACTGTCCGCGTAGACGCCGTCGCCCGCCAGTGAGTTGAGCTAACTGCTGCCTCAAGCAACGCTGTCGTCCCGGACAAGCGTAAGCGCAGATCCGGGACCCATAACCACAAGCGGCTGGAATTGGCACGCTGGTAGCTCCAGCGTGGTTCAACAATGTGCATTCGGGGTAATGGGTCCTGGCTTTCGCCAGGACGACGCTCGAGCTAGGAGCGGGCTTGGTTGCTTTTCTCCGCCGGCGCAGCGCTTTTCGCCTCACCTTTCGCCTCATTCCACAGCGCGTCCATCTCCGCGAGCGATGCCTGCTCCAGCGTCCGCCCCTGCGCCTCCAGCGCCCGCTCGATATAGGCAAAACGCCGCTCGAACTTCGCGTTGGTCGCGCGGAGCGCGGCTTCCGGATCTGCATCGACATGGCGGGCGAGATTGACCAGCGCGAACATCAGGTCGCCGGTCTCTTCCGCCAGGCCCTCGCTGTCGTTGCGGTCGAGTGCTGCCTCGATCTCATCGGCTTCCTCGCGGATTTTTGCCAGCACCGCGCGCGGATCGTTCCAGTCGAAGCCGACGGTGGAGGCCTTGCGCTGCAGCTCCATGGCGCGCGTCAGGGCGGGCTGGCCGGCCTTGACGCCCGAGAGCAATGATTTGTGCGGCGGCATTTGTTCCGGCGGCCGGCGCGCGGCGCGCTCGGCTTTCTCCTCGGCCTTGATGCGATCCCAGACTTCCTTGACGTGGGAGGAGGCGAGGTTGCCGTCCTTGTCGGCGAAAACGTGAGGATGGCGCCGGATCATTTTTCGCGTGATGGCCTCGACGACATCGCCAAAAGCAAAGGCGTTCTGCTCCGACGCCATCTGGGCGTGGAAGACGACCTGGAGCAGCAGGTCGCCGAGCTCCTCGCAGAGATCGTCGAGATCGCCGCGGCTGATGGCCTCGACTACCTCATAGGCTTCCTCAATCGTATAGGGCGCGATGGTCGCAAAATTCTGCTCGAGGTCCCAGGGGCAGCCGGTCACCGGCGTGCGCAGCGCCGCCATGATCTCGATCAGGCGGGAAATGTCGCGGGAAGGGGTCATTGCGGGGCAGTCTCCTGGCTCTCAAGCCTTATGCCAAAAGCGAGCCCCCGTTCCCAGCGTAGCGCGGCGGAACAGGGTGATTTCCACCGGTTGGCGGGCCGGATTGGCGAGCCGCGTGCGCAATGCTAAAGCGCGGGCCATGAGCGACGCATTTTCATCCGAAACCGCGCTGGTGCTGTTCTCCGGCGGCCAGGATTCCACCACCTGCCTCGCCTGGGCGCTGAATCGTTTTGCGCGCGTGGAGACGCTGGGGTTCGATTACGGCCAGCGCCACGCCATCGAGCTGGCCTGCCGCGACCGGCTGTTCGACGGCATCAAGGGCCTGCGCGCGGATTGGGCTTCCAGGCTCGGCGAGAGCCACACGCTGTCGATCCCGACGCTGGCGGCCGTGTCCGAGACGGCGCTGACGCGCGACGTCGCGATTGCGATGGGCGCCGACGGCCTGCCGAACACGTTCGTGCCCGGCCGCAACCTGGTGTTCCTGACATTCGCCGCGGCGCTGGCTTACCGGCGCGGCATCAGTCACATCGTCGGCGGCATGTGCGAGACCGACTATTCCGGCTATCCCGATTGCCGCGACGACACCATCCGCGCCATGCAGGCCGCGCTGTCGCTCGGCATGGCCCGCAAATTCGAGCTGCATACCCCGCTGATGTGGATCGACAAGGCCGCGACGTGGAGGCTCGCCCATGACCTCGGCGGCGACGGGCTGGTGGACCTCATCCGCGAGCAGTCGCACACCTGCTATCTCGGCGAACGCGGCGCGCAGCATGATTGGGGCTACGGTTGCGGCGAGTGCCCGGCCTGCAGCCTGCGGGCGAAGGGGTGGCGGGAGTATGTGGCGGGGCGGTGACGCCATAGACTCGGTGTCATCACCCGCGAAAGCGGGTGATCCAGTACTCCGAGACGATAGTGATAATCGCGAGGCCGCGGCGTACTGGATTCCCCGCCTTCGCGGGGAATGACAGTGTTGGTTGGGGTGAGGGTGTACCCAAAGCGACTATTGCGCAAAATCCTCAGCCTTCAGCTCGATCGGCTTGCCGTGCGGGGTGCGATCTGCCGCGTGATCCCACGCGTCGCGGTAGCGATGCAACGTCTCCGCAGACGCAACGCCCTTGCGCGCGACGAGACCCTCCAGCGTGGCGAGCCAATGGAGATAGTAGGTCTCGCCCGTATCGGGATCGCCGGCCGCCTGCGCGCGCTTGATCTCGGAGGCCAGGGCTGCCGCCCATTCGGGCCAGGTGAATACGCCGCGCTCGTGCAGCGTCAGCGCCATCGCAAACGCGTGCGCCTCCCAGGGTGCGCGGAACACCGGGCCGTCATCATCGCGCGGAATGCTCGGGATCGCTGCCGTCGCGGCAGCAGCAGCCGTGCTGCTCATCACGCCGGGTCCAGATACGGCTCGAACGCGTCGATCGAGACTTTCGAGGTTGGATCGCCATCCGCACCCCAGAGATCGCGGCCCTCGAACACGACCGTGTAGAGCCATTGCGGATTCTCGCCGAGCTCCATCGCCGCCGAGTCCGGAAACACGTGGCAGCCATGGTTCAGCTCGACAATTCCGACGTGGCCACGCACATAGCGCGGCAGGCGGGTGTGGGTTGCGGGATGAATGTTCTTCGTACGAACCTTGTCGCCGATCTTGAATTTCGCCGGCGCCGGAGCAGGACGGGCGAACTTGCCGCGCACCATGATGCGCTCGACCTGGCCGAGATCGAATTTGCCGTGCTTGAGCGCCTTGGCCGGCTGCATAGCGTGGCCGGCGGCGACTTCCTCCCGGGTGAGATAGCCTTTCTCGATCAGCATCTCCTCGAGCCCGAGAAACCATTTCTTGTAATAGGAGCTCGAGAGATAGACATGCGGCGGGATCGTCTCGCGATAGAAGCGCGAGGTGTCGATGTTGAAGGCGCCGGCCGCGCCCATCGCACGCACCATGGCGAGAACACGCGACTCCCATTCCTCGTGGAACACCGGCTCGTTCGGCTCGGGCTCGACCTTGCCGAAGCCGTCCATGCCGCCCATGTCGTGCACGCCGTTCATGACGGCGCCCCGGGCGCCTTGGGAAAGCCGGTACCGATCATGGAATCGCGCGTGACCAGCTCGGCGAGCTGCTCCTCGCTCCAGCCGTCTGTGCCCGCGGGGCGCATCGGCAACACAAGAAAGCGCGTTTCGGCGGTCGAATCCCACACCCGGATTTCAACGTCCTTGGCGACCTGCACGCCGAAATCGGCGAGCACGCCGCGCGGGTCCTTCACCGCGCGTGAGCGATAGGGCGCGGCCTTGTACCAGACCGGCGGCAGCCCCAGCATTTCCCAGGGGTAGCAGGAGCACAGCGTGCACACGACCATGTTGTGACGCTGCGGCGTGTTCTCGACCACGACGAGGTGGTCGCCGACGCGGCTGACATGGCCGAGCGTGCCGATCGCCTTCGAGCCGTCCTCCAGCAGTGCCGTCTTGAACGCCGGATCGCTCCAGGCCTTGGCGACGACGCGCGCGCCGTTATGGGGACCGATCCGGGTCTCATAGGCCTGGATGATGGCGTCGAGCGCGGCCGGCTCGACATAGCCTTTTTCGGTCAGGATCGTCTCGAGCGCGCGCACGCGCAGCTCGGTCTCCGACAGCTCGGAATGGTCGTGATCGTGGTGATGATGATGGTCGCTCATGAGGCAAAGATAGTCCCAGAATCCGGGCGTTGTCGAGGCGAAGACTCTGCTAACATCACACCATGGGCTGGGCTGCAAGAACCGGAATAACCGCCGCAATCGCGGCTCTTGGCGCATTCGCGGCGCAGGATGCGCGCGCCGCGAATGGCGCCTATGCGGTCGATGCCGCCGACATTTCCGAGGTCGGCTCCTGCAAGGTGGAGAGCTGGATGTCGACGGCTTCCAACACGGATTTTTCGGCGGTCGCCAATCCCTCCTGTGTTGTCGACCCCTTCCGGCCGATCGAGCTGAGCCTGCAGACCATCCGGGCCCGCAGCGATGGCGACTGGAGCACGACGGTCGCTCCAAAAGCCAAGACGAATTTCATCCCGACCGGGATCGGCCGGTGGGGATTGTCGGCCTATGGCGGCGGATCGTTCGACGCGGCGACCGGCGATGCGCTATCCGCCTTTGCCGTCGTCCCCGCGACCTTCCGCCTGTCGGAGACCATGCGCATCAACGTCAATGGCGGCTGGCTCTGGGATCGCACGGTGGATCGCCACTACCTGACCTACGGCATCGGCTTCGACTGGAAATTCACCGACACCTTGCAATGGACGATCGAGGCTTACGGGCAAGCCGGCGCCTCCGAGATCGCAAGCGCCGTGCAGCCGCGTTTCCAGACCGGTGTCCGCTACCGACCGAACGAGATATTCTCCGTCGATGTGATCTACGGCCGCAACATCACCGGCGAAAATGCCAACTGGATCACCATCGGCACCACGATCCGGTTTCCGGTCCATGGAAGCGAACCCGAACATCGGCGTACCGGGCATCTGTGAGCGCCAGGAAGACCAAGACCAGGGGAGTTTGCGTTGCCTGACTATGTCAAGATCGAGAAGGGCCTCGGGCCGGAGGGGCGGATTGCGGTGGTGCGGTTCGACCGCGGCGATGGCATCAATGCGCTGTCGCCGGAGGCGCTGCGCCAGCTCACCGCGGCCGCGCGCAGTTTTGAGGATGACGCCGCGACCTCCGTCGTGGTGCTGACAGGCAGCGCGGACGCGTTCAGCGCCGGCTTCGACCTCAAGGATGCCGAAGGCCGCTCGCGCAAGGAGATGGACCTCGGCACGCTGCGGCGGCATCTCAAGCTCGGACCGCGCCTGACCCACGCCTGGCAGGAGATGGAGCAGATCACGATCGCCGCCATCGAGGGCTTTTGCGTCGGCGGTGGCGTGGCGCTGGCCGTCGCGCTCGACTTTCGCGTCATGGGACGCGATGCCCATCTGCGCGTGCCCGAGATCGGGCTCGGCATGAACATGAGCTGGCAAAGCATTCCGCGCATGCTGCATCTGATCGGCCCGGCTCGCACCAAGCAGGCGGTGATCCTGGCCGATCAGCGCATCAGCGCGGATGAGGCCTATGCGTGGGGCCTGGTCGAGCAGGTGGTCGATCCCGGCCATGCGTTCGATGCCGCGATGGAGCTTGCGCGCAAGGTGGCAGCGCAGCCGCCGCTCTCCGTCGCCATGACGAAACTCACGGTCAACCGGCTGGCGCACGCGCTGGATAATCTCGCCAGCCACATGGACGTCGACCAGTTCGCCCTGGCAAGCCTCAGCGAGGACCACAAGGAGGGCGTCGAGGCGTTCCTGACGCGACGCAAACCGAAGTTCAGAGGGCGGTAGAAACAGGCTGGGGCCATTGATTGCGCCGCGGACTATCCGTATACGCGGCGCTGGGACAAAATAGGCCCGATCAACGGGCCGGCAAACGACAATGACGATCGAGGGGGAGGGCCCATGACCACTAGCTCGCAGGCGCCTGAGGCGAAAGGGTTTCGCTGGAAGCTGATCGCGCCGCTCGCGGTGTGGCTGGTGATCTATCTGTTTCCGGTGCCGGCAGGGCTCAACGTCAATCAGTGGCACTATTTTGCCGTCTTCGCGGCCGTCATCACCGGGCTCATCCTGGAATCGATGCCGGTGGGCGCGGTCGGCCTGATCGGGCTGACGGTTGCCGGCGTCGGCGGTTATATCGATCCCGACCCGACCAAGTCGCTGCGCTGGATGCTGGCGGGCTTTGCCGAGAGCACGGTGTGGCTGATCGTCGGCGCCTTCGTGTTCTCGATCGGCTATCGCAAGAGCCAGCTGGGCCGGCGTATTGCGCTCGTGCTGGTGCAAAAGCTCGGCAGCAACACGCTTGGCCTCGGCTATGCGGTGGCGATATCGGACTTCTTGCTGGCGCCGGCGACGCCGTCCAACACCGCGCGCAGCGGCGGCATCGTCTATCCCATCATCAGCAACATCCCGCGCATCTACGGCTCCGAGCCTGGACCGACCGCCGGCAAGATCGGCACCTACGTGATGTGGACCGCGTTCGCGTCGACTGCCGTCACCAGCTCATTGTTTTTCACCGCGCTCGCACCCAATGCGGCGGCGCTGGCCATCGCCAAGAAGACCGTCGGAATCGACGTCAGCTGGGCGCAATGGTTCTTGGGCTTTGCGCCGCTCGGCCTCCTCCTGATGGTGCTGGTCCCACTGCTCAGCTACGCGGTCTGCCGCCCCGAGGTGAAGAGCAGCCCGGAAATTTCCGAATGGGCATCGAAGGAGCTCGCGGAGATGGGCCCGATGTCGCGCAACGAATGGATCATGCTGACGCTGATCTTGCTCGCGATGTTCCTGTGGATCGCGGGCTCGAGCCCGGACATCCGCGTGCCGCTTCTGGGCTCGAATTTCGTCAACGCCACCACCGTCGTGTTCATCGTGATCTCGCTGATGCTGGTGACGGGCGTGATCGAGTTTGCCGACATCGTCGCGGAGAAGAGCGCCTGGGAGGTGTTCTTCTACTTCACCTCGCTGCTGACGCTGGCCTCGGGTCTCAACGAGATCGGCTTCATCAAATGGTTCGCCACCGAATATGCAAAGCCGCTCGCCGGGCTGTCGCCGTCGACCGCGATGCTCCTGCTGGTCGCGCTGTTCTTCTGGATCCACTACTTCTTCTCGAGCATCACCTCGCATGCCGCCGCCGTGCTGCCCGTGGTGCTCGCGGTCGGATCCGGCATCCCCGACCTGCCGGTCACGACGCTCGCCATGCTCTGCATGTATTCGCTCGGCCTGATGGGTGTGATCTCGCCTTACGCCACGGGGCCGGCGCCGATGTATTTCGGCAGCGGTTATATCGGCAAGGGTCAGTTCTGGGGCTTTGGGCTGATCTTCGGGATGCTCTATTTCGGGGGGCTCCTGCTGATCGTATGGCCTTGGCTGAGGGTCACCTGAGCCGGGCGGGAGGCCAACACCGCGGCAGATGAATTTTCTTCAGCGGGGAGACATTTGGAAAACTTCGTCCAACTCCCCACAAATATCTGACATTGCAAGAGTGACCTGAAAGGGCGATGGTGCCTGCTGCGGTGCAGCGCGCTCCAGCCGAGTCCTCGTCGCAGTTTCACTCTCCGTCGCTTGATGCGACCGGTTCCCGGATGCCCCAAGGGCGAGCGGAACTATTGTGCATGAAGGCCGCCTCCATGAACGTCCACCCGTCGCTCGCGATCGGACAGCCGATCGAACAGCTTGATGCGATCTCAGGTCGCGCGATCTCACCTGCCGCGACTGCGCCTGACGCGATGGTCCGCTTCGAAGGCATCTCGAAAACCTATCCAGCCTATCGCGGCAAGCCCGGCGTTAATGCCCTGCAAAACATCGACTTCGCAATCCCGCGCGGTTCGATCACCGGAATCATCGGCCGCTCCGGCGCCGGCAAATCGAGCCTCGTCCGGCTCATCAACGGCCTGGAGAGGCCGACCACCGGCCGCGTCGTCGTCGATAACAGAGATATCTCGGCGCTCACAGGCCGCGAACTGCGGCTCGCGCAGCGCTCGATCGGCATGATCTTCCAGCACTTCAACCTGCTGTCCTCACGTACCGCAGCCGCCAACATCGCACTGCCGCTCGAGATCGCCGGCTGGGCCAAGGCCGATATCCGTGCCCGCGTGGCCGAGCTGCTGGCGCTGGTGGGCATCGCCGACAAGCACGACCGCTACCCGTCAGAACTCTCCGGCGGCCAGAAGCAGCGCGTGGGCATTGCCCGTGCGCTCGCGACCCGGCCGAGCGTGCTGCTGTCGGACGAGGCGACCTCGGCGCTCGATCCGCAGACCACGCGGGCGATCCTCGATCTGCTCGCGAACATCAACCGCGAGCTCGGCGTGACCGTCGTGCTGATCACCCACGAGATGTCCGTGGTGCGCCAGCTCGCCAAGGACGTCGTGGTGCTCGATGCCGGCCGCGTCGTCGAGAGCGGCCATGTCGCCGACATCTTCACTCACCCCAAGCATCCGATCACGCAATCCTTCCTGGCCGAAGTGATCGGAGACAGCCTGCCGGTGTCGCTGGCGAGCCGGATCGTTTCGGCGCCGCCTGCGGGCGGGCAGGCGGTGATCCGCGTCCAGGTGCGCGGGGCAGGGGCCGGCGACACGCTGGTGGCGCGGCTCGCGCGCGAACTCGGCCTCGACGTGTCGCTGCTGTCGGCCCGCATCGACGAGATCGGCGGCCAGCATGTGGGCTCGCTGACGCTTGGTATCCCTCTCGGCATGTCCAGCGGCGAGGACGCGACGACGCGCACGCTGGCCTGGCTCTCACAATTTCAATTTCCCGCGGAGCGTCTCGGCTATGTCGCCTGAACTCATCAACCTGATCGTCCAGGCGACCGGCGAGAGCCTGTACATGGTCGGGCTCGCGGCGCTGATCGGCACCGCCTTCGGCCTGCCGCTCGGCGTCTTTCTCGCGACCAGCCGGAAAGGCGAGCTGTTCGCGGCGCCCGTCGTCAATCGCGTACTCGGCATCGTCGTCAACGCGACGCGGTCCACGCCTTTCATCATTCTGGTCGTCGCCATCATCCCGTTCACGCGGCTGGTGGCCGGCACCTCGATCGGATCGACGGCCGCGATCGTGCCGTTGACGATCGCATCGGCGCCGTTCATCGCGCGCCTGGTCGAGGCCGCGATCCGCGAGGTCGATGGCGGCCTGATCGAGACCGCATCCTCGTTCGGGGCCTCGCCGATGCAGATCGTGTTCAAGGTGCTGATCCCCGAAGCGCTGCCAGGTCTTCTGCTGGCGCTGACGCTCGCGGTGGTCAGCCTGCTCGGCTATTCCGCCATGGTCGGCGCCGTCGGAGGCGGGGGCCTGGGCGATCTCGGCATCCGCTACGGCTATCAGCGCTTCATGCCGGAGATGATGCTGGCCGTCGTCGTGGTGCTGATCGCGCTGGTGCAGCTCGTGCAGAGCGCCGGCGATTATCTCGCGCGCCGGGTCAATCGCCGTCTGCGACATCACTGACGCCGTTTTAGACATTTCGAACAAGCAGGTTCTTGTCGGTCTGGAAGCATTCCAGACTTCGAGACACGACTGAGCGCATTCGTCGCACGCGTTGCGCACGCGTCTGGAGAAATTCTAACGCAGTTCCTATCGCACTCCGAAATCGCCTGCGTTAGGGCGAGGCATCAAAAACGGTACCGGCGAAGCCGGCAGTGCGTGGGGCCTCGACGTGACCGACTTCCAACTTGTTTCGCGTTCTGACACGCGTCGTCGACAGATACAGATTCTCTTCCTCGGAGCGGCCAGCACATTTGCTCTCGTCATTCCCTTCGGTGCCGTGGAGGCGCAGACGCAGATCCCCGCCGTCACCGTCGAAGCTCCGGCTCAGCGCGCCCGGCCTGCGGCGGTCGCTTCATCGCGAAGGTCAGGCGCGACACGCACCGCGCGCGCCGATCGTCGCTCTCCCGCGCAGCAAGCCGCGCCAACCCAATCGGCATCCTCGAACGGCGTCACGGGTGAACGCGCCAACGGTCCGGTGCGCGGTTTCGTTGCGACGCGCAGCGGCACCGCGACCAAGACGGATACGCCGCTGATCGAAACCCCGCAGTCCGTCTCCGTCGTCACGACCGACCAGGTCAGGAATCAGGGCGCGGTCTCGATCGGTGAGGCGCTGCGCTACACCGCCGGCGTCAGCGGCGACGTCAATGGCGGCTCCGACACTCGCTTCGGCGCCCTCCAGATTCGCGGCTTCGACACCACCATGTCCGGCCTCTACGTCGACGGCTTGCGGATTCCCTCCAGCAATTACGTGCACTTCAACGGTCTCGATCCCTACGGCGCAGAGCGTCTCGAAGTCCTCAAGGGCCCGTCCTCGGCGATGTATGGCGGCAGCGGCACCGGCGGCATCCTCAACTACGTGACCAAGCTGCCGACGGCGCAGCAGTTCGGCGAAGTCTCGATCTCCGGCGGCAGCTTCAACCGCTACCAGGGCCAGTTCGACGTGGGCGGTCCCGCCAACAAGGACGGCACCGTGCTGTGGCGCCTGACCGGCGTGGTGCGCGACGGCGAGACCCAGGTCGACTTCACCAAGGACAACCGCGTCTTCATCGCGCCGGCCGTCACGTTCAAGCCGAACGAGGACACCACTATCACGATCCTCGCCAACTACCAGCGCGACCGGGCAGGGTGGGGCCTTCAGTTTTTGCCGGCCTCGGGCACGGTTTGGCCGAACAACGGCCGCACCATCCCGGTCTCGTTCTTCGCGGGCGTGCCGAGCTTCAACGCGTTCAACACCGAAATCGCGACCGCCGGCTACCAGCTCTCGCACAATTTCACCGACAACATCACGTTCCGGCAGAATTTGCGCTATGCCTATCAGCACAACGAGGAGAAGGTGTTTTTCGGCGGAGCCTATACCGACGAGGCCGCGGGACAGCTCGCGCGTTTCGGCAGCTACAGCAACTCCTACATCAACTCCTTCGCGGTGGACAATCAGCTCCAGGGCAAGTTCACCACCGGCTTCCTCAGCCACACCACGCTGGTCGGAATCGACTACCGCAACACCAGCTTCCGCGACACCGCCTTTGGCGTCACGACATCCGCGCCCGAGATCAACGTCTTCAATCCGGTCTACAGCTACGACTGGACCATGGGCGCCATGAGCGACGATACCGGCGTCAAGCAGTCGCAAGTCGGCCTCTACGCCCAGGACCAGATCAAGCTCGGCCGGCTCTCGTTCCAGCTCAGTGGCCGCCAGGATTTCGTCACGACCCAGGTGGACAGCGGCGTCTTCAACACGTCAGTCGCGAAGGATGCATCGGCCTTCACCGGCCGCGCCGCATTGATGTACAATTTCGACAACGGCATCGCGCCTTATTTCAGCTATTCGGAATCGTTCCTGCCGGTGCTCGCCACCGGCCCGAGCGGACAGCTGCTCAATCCCGAGACCGGCGTGCAGTACGAGGTGGGCGTCAAGTATCAGCCGATCGGCTGGAACGCGCTGTTCACCTTCGCCGCCTTCGACCTGACGCGCGACAACGTCGTTACCTTTGCGCCTCCGCTCAACATTGCCGAACAGACCGGGCAAGTAAAATCGCGCGGCCTTGAGCTCGAAGGCACGATGTCGCTCGCCGACGGCTGGAACTTGCGCGCGGCCTATGCCTATGTCGATGCAATGGTCACGCAGGATCCGGTCAATGTCGGCAAGGCGCCGGTCACCGTGCCGCTCAACCGCGCCTCGCTGTGGAACGACTACACGCTTCAGACCGAGCCGCTCGCGGGCCTGCAGTTCGGCGGCGGCGTCCGCTATGTCGGCGCGACCTGGGGCGATGACGCCAACACGTTCAAGGTCGGATCCTCGACCGTGCTGGACGCGCTGCTCGCCTACACAAGGGACAATTGGCGGCTATCGCTGAACGTCACCAACCTCGCCGACACCCGCTATGTCGCCGCCTGCTACAGCCTGTCGGGCTGCTTCTACGCGGAGGGTCGCAAGGCCATCGGCAAGCTGACCTACCGCTGGTGAGTTGGAACGAGGGCGAACGATGAGAGCGATATTCGGCAGGCTGCATCGCTGGGCGGGACTGCTCACGGCCGGGTTCCTGTTCTTCTCCGGCATCACCGGGGCGATCATCTCCTGGGACCATGAGATCGACGAGGTCCTGAACAGCCATCTGTTCGACGTCAGCAGCAAGGGCCCGGAGATTCCCTCGATTGATCTCGCCAAGATGATCGAGCAGCGCGATCCCCGTGCGCGCGTGGTCTACCTGTTCATGACGCCGGAGGAGGGCCGCTCGCTGTGGTTCTTTGTCATGCCGCGGATCGATCCCGCGACCGGCAAGCGCTACGCGCTCGACTACAATCAGATCTTCCTCGATCCCAACACCGGCGTCGAGCTCGGCCGCCGCTACTGGGGCGCAGTGTGGCCGGTGACGCGCGAAAACTTCGTCTCGTTCCTCTACAAGCTGCACTACACCATGCACATCCCGGAATTCTGGGGCAGCGACCGCTGGGGTATGCGCCTGCTCGGGATCATCGCGATCATCTGGACCATCGACTGCTTCGTCGGCTTCTACCTGACGCTGCCCTCGCGGCGGCGCGCCAGGGCGGCGCGGGCGCCTCAGGTCACGCGCCAGCTCGAACGCGGCTTCTGGGCGCGCTGGGCGCCGGCATGGACCATCAAGCCGTCAGGCAGCGCCTACCGGATCAATTTCGACATCCACCGCGCTTTCAGCCTGTGGACCTGGGGCGTGCTGTTCATCATCGCCTTCACGGCGTTCTCGCTGAACCTCTATTTCGAGGTGTTCTCGCCGCTGATGAAGATGGTGTCGAACTACACGCCGACGCCCTATGAGCAGCGGCCGTATCGCGATCTCGACGATCCCATCGAGCCCAAGGTGACTTTCGCCGAGATCGCGGCGCGCGCTGCGGCCGACGGCAATGGGCGAGGGTGGACCGTCCCGGTCGGCTCTATCAATTACGGGCCGGCTCATGGCGTCTATGCCGCCGCCTTTTTCCATCCCGGCGACGATCACGGCGCCGGCGGGGTCGGCCCGGCGCAGCTCTATTACGACAGCGAGGACGGCCGTCCGATCGGCGAACGGCTGCCCTGGGTCGGCACCGCCGCCGACATCTTCGTGCAGGCGCAATTCCCGCTGCATTCGGGCCGCATCGTCGGGCTGTTCGGCCGCATCCTGATCTCGATCATGGGGCTGGTGGTGGCGGCACTCTCGGTCACCGGAATCGTGATCTGGTGGCGCAAGCGCCGCGCGCGTGTGCGCGTGCGGGAAACGGCTGCGATGCGGCTGAACCGGCAGCTCACACCGGCGGAGTAGGGCACCCGGCTTGCCGGATGAACCTTCCCGTCCGGCATCGGCACAAAGACAGGAGATCACCCCCAGCCTTTCGGACTTCGAATGAGATCGCTTGCCTTGCTCTGCCTGCTCGTCCTGGCGACGCCCGCTCATGCGGCGACGCCCGAGCAGCACTATCTCGACCTGCGCGATCGCTACATGGCGAAATTCTCGAAGGCTGCGGAAAACGACGAGACCACCAAGCAGCATGACGCGGCGCTCAAGGAGTTGACGGGCGTCCTGCGCGGCCTGGTGGGCCCAGTCGCGATCAAGGGACTGCCGGCCGACGGCAGGACGAACGCGGACACGCTCTTCAAGGGGGGACTCCGGCTTCGGCCATCTCGACGGCCTCGGCTTCGCGTCCGAAGGCGACAAGATGCAGGCCGTCGTGACCACCACCGCGCTGCTCAAGCACTGGCTTCGCGAGCACCGCGAGGACGGCATGCCGCAGGAGATTGGCGCCGCGTTCAAGTCGGACCGCTTCTACTATCAGGCGATCCAGGACTCCGCCTTCGCCAAATATGCCGAGCTGCCGATCACGAAGCCCGCGGGCGCAAGCGCGGCGGTTGCTGTACTGGGCGTGCGCGGCAATGGCGATCTGAAGGGACCGCCGCATGAAATCGACGTCGTCGCGATCCAGGGCGACAAGGTCTTCTTTCTCGCCGTCAGCGACGCCGTGAAGACGGCCGAGATGCCGGCCTGCGAGAAAGTCTGGAAGCAGATGATGGCGAGGCCCATCGACAAGAAGGACCCGCGCGGCGACATCACCCGCGAAGACAATGCGATGACCGCGTACACGGCGTGCTTCGCCAAGGAAGCACCGAGCCAGGGCTGGTACGCGACGGCCGTGAAGAAGGCGCAGAGCCAGTTGGAGCTGCTGATGGCGCGGTAGCTGCGCAGCTTCAGGACACTCCGCACCTCATCCTGAGGAGCCCGCAACGCGGGCGTCTCGAAGGATGGCCACTGGCGAGAGCTGGGCCATTCATGGTTCGAGACGCGCGTTCCGCGCTCCTCACCATGAGGGTCTCAGATCAACGTGTGCTTCCACCCAAATTCCAGCCGCGGCCACCCTCGCCAAAAATCTCATATCCCGTCGCCGTCACTGCGACCGTGTCCTCGAGCTTGATGAACCCACGCTTCGGATGCTTCATCGTGGTCTCGATCGACACCACCATGCCTGTTTCGAGCGGCAGCCGGGCGTCGGTGTCGTCGTAGGGAACCGGACCCTTGGCGGTCAGGCGAGGGGCCTCGTGGCTAACGAGGCCCATGCCGTGGGCCAGAAACTCCGTGCAGTCGCGCTGGGTGATTTTCGCCAGCTGCCGCTCGGCCGCGACGTAGATGTCGCCGCCCATGGCGCCGGGCCGCACCGCGGCGAAGGCCGCGCGCTGGACCGCTTCGATCTCGGCCAGACAGTCCTTCAGCTCGGTATCGGGATCACCGAGCACGGCCATGCGCGCGAGGTCGCCGATATAGCCGTGATAATTACCGCCGGAATCGAGCGACAGCACGTCACCTTGCTCCCAGCGCTGCGCCGACGGCGCCCGGTTGTGGCTGTTGCCGCAGGCGAGCAGGCAGTATTCGAAGGTCAGCCCTCGATTGGCTTCGGCGATCCGCAGGGCGTCCGACAATTGCTGCTTGGTCGTGCCCGGCCCGTGCCCGGCGATCACCGCCAGCATCGAGGCGGTCACCAGTTCGGACGCCGTCTTGAGTTTTGCCAGCTCCTCCGCCGACTTGACCGCACGCAGCCGCTCCAGCACCAGCAGCGCGTCCTTGAGCTCGGCACCGGGCAGGGCGTCACTGAGCGCCCGGCCTGCATCCATCGGCAGGAACGCCATCTCGACCCCGACTCGCTTCAGGGGCACGCCGGCGCCGCGGATCAGGCTGACGGCCCGCGTGATCGCATCGACCGAGCCGTTGGACTCGGTCCGGACCTGCGCCACCCAGGGCGGCGCAACAGCGCGCTGATGGGTCTCCAGCCGGTGCCCGATATAGACCGCTTTCTCCGGCGCACCCTTGGGATAGACCAGGACCGGCAGATAGCGGCTGACGCCCAGCGCATCCATGTAGTCGAAGAAGATCGCGCGGTCGGCACCCAGCAGGTACTGCACATTGTGCTTGGAGGTCGCGACCAGAACGTCGAGGCCGGCGGCCTCCATCAGGCGGTCGAGCTTGGCGGCATCGAATGGAATGGCGCGCGAGCGGTCTGCGCGGGCGACGTTCTCCTGCATGACGAACCTCCCATGGTGGCGTGGGCATCAACCGCTGCCGCGGTTTGCCCGGGGCTTGTTTGGCACCAAGTGTGAGCCGAGAGCGGGGTTCTGGGTAGCTGCGGAATGATCTGGCCTGATCTGCACAGCCATATCTACGATTCGCATAAGGTATATTATGGAATATATTTATATACAATCAGGTCAATTACTTAGCTGGAATTCCTCTCACTGAACCTTCGTTCCTCGTTCTTTTCCGGACCGGCCGTGGCACGTCGCCCCAGCTTTTGACGGCTACTGTGCATGGGGTTGTTTTCGCGTTTTTGAATCCGGCCCATGCCTCCGAAAGCCGATATTGCCGTGAGGATGTCCGGCTGCAATAAGCGAGGCTTCGCGAGATCGCAGATGACCTTCTGACCGTCCGTCCGTATAGGTTTGCATCTCAGAACAACAACAAACTTTCCGAGGAAGCAGACCCATGAGCTTTTCCCGCCGCACGCTTCTCAAGGCCTCCGCCGCGACCGCGGTCCTGGGCGGCCTCAGTGCGCCCCATGTGGCCCGCGCCCAGAGCGCCGAGTTCACCTACAAATACGCCAACAACCTGCCGGACACCCATCCGCTGAACGTGCGCGCCAAGGAGATGGCGGCGGCGATCAAGGCCGAGACCAGTGGCAAGTTCGACCTCCAGATCTTCCCGAACAACCAGCTCGGGTCCGACACCGACATGCTGAGCCAGATCCGGTCCGGCGGCGTCGAGTTCTTCACGCTGTCGGGGCTGATCTTGTCGACCCTGGTGCCGGCGGCGTCCATCAACGGCATCGGCTTCGCGTTCCCGGACTACGGCACGGTCTGGAAGGCCATGGACGGCGATCTCGGCGCCTTTGTCCGCGGCGAGATCAAGAAGGCCGGGCTCGAGGTCATGGACAAGATCTGGGACAACGGCTTCCGCCAGACCACGTCGTCGAGCAAGCCGATCACCGGTCCGGACGATCTCAAGGGCTTCAAGATCCGCGTGCCGGTGTCGCCGTTGTGGACCTCGATGTTCAAGGCGTTCGATGCGGCGCCCGCCTCGATCAATTTCGCCGAGGTCTATTCCGCGCTGCAGACCAGGATCGTCGAGGGCCAGGAGAACCCGCTGGCGATCATCTCGACCGCCAAGCTCTACGAAGTCCAGAAATACTGCTCGCTCACCAACCACATGTGGGACGGCTTCTGGTTCCTGGCCAATCGCAAGGCCTGGAGCGCGCTGCCGGAGGATATTCGCACGGTCGTCGCCAAGAACATCAATGCGGCCGCAGTCAAGGAGCGTGAGGACACCGCCAAGCTCAATGCCAATCTGCAGCAGGAGCTCGCGGGCAAGGGCCTGACCTTCAACCTGCCCGCCGTTGCGCCGTTCCGCGACAAGCTGCGGTCCGCCGGCTTCTATGCCGAGTGGAAAGGCAAATATGGCGATCAGGCCTGGGACCTGCTGGAAAAGGCCGTCGGCAAGCTGTCGTAACGCGTTGGAGCCGTCATGGCTCATGTTGAGGTCGAAGGGAGCGGAGTGGCGGGCGAGGCGACTGTTCGGTCCCCTCGCCGACCTTCGTTGCTGGCCTCGACGGAGCGCGCACTCGGCCTCCTCGTCGAAATCCCTGCGGCCATTTTGGTGGTCGCCGAGATCGCGATCCTGTTTGCCGGCGTGGTCGCGCGCTACGGCCTGCACCGGCCGCTGATCTGGTCGGACGAGCTCGCCTCGATCCTGTTCCTGTGGCTCGCCATGCTGGGCGCGGCGGTCGCGTTCCGCCGCTCCGAGCACATGCGCATGACTGCGGTCGTCGGCAGCGCCAAGCCGGCCACGCGGGCCTGGCTCGATCTCGTCGCGACCTGCGCGGCGCTGGCCTTCCTGGCGCTGATCGTCTGGCCGTCCTGGGACTACGCCTACGAGGAAAGCTTCATCACCACGCCGGCGCTGCAGATCTCCAATATGTGGCGCGCCGCGGCGCTTCCGGCCGGTATCTGCCTGATGGCGGCGTTCGCGCTGTTGCGGCTGCTGCGCGCAGCCGATTACCGCATGGTGCTGACGGCCGCGGTCGCCGTTGCCATCGTCGTCGGCTTGTTCTGGCTGGCGCAGCCTTATCTGCGACCGCTCGGCAATCTCAACCTCGTCATCTTCTTCGTGGGCGTCGCCGGCTTCTGCGTCTTTGCCGGCGTTCCCATCGCGTTCGGCTTCGGGCTCGCCATCTTCGGCTATCTGGCACTGACCACGCGCACGCCGGTCATGGTGCTGGTCGGACGGATGGACGAGGGCATGAGCCACCTCATTTTGCTCTCGGTGCCGCTGTTCGTATTCCTGGGGCTCCTGATTGAAATGACCGGCATGGCACGGGCCATGGTGGCGTTCCTAGCCAGCCTGCTCGGCCATGTCCGCGGCGGACTGCATTACGTCCTGGTCGGCGCGATGTACCTGGTCTCCGGCATCTCCGGCGCCAAGGCGGCCGACATGGCCGCGGTCGCGCCCGTGCTGTTCCCGGAGATGAAACAGCGCGGCGCCAAGCCCGGCGATCTCGTCGCGCTTCTGGCGGCGACCGGCGCGCAGACCGAGACCATTCCGCCGAGCCTCGTGCTGATCACGATCGGTTCGGTCACCGGCGTCTCGATCGCCGCTTTGTTCACCGGCGGCCTCTTGCCCGGCGTGGTGCTCGCGATCACGCTGTGCATGCTGGTGTGGTGGCGCTACCGCCACGAGGACATGAGCCATGTCCGCCGCGCCACAGGCGGCGAGATCGGCAAGACCTTCGTCATCGCCCTGCCCGCGCTCGCGCTGCCCTTCGTGATCCGCTACGCCGTGGTCGAAGGCATCGCGACCGCCACCGAAGTCTCCACCATCGGCATCGTCTATGGCGCCCTGGTCGGCCTGCTCGTCTACCGCCGCTTCGACTGGCGGCGGCTGTTTCCGATGCTGGTCGAGACCGCTGCGCTGTCGGGCGCGATCCTGCTGATCATCGGCACGGCCACCGGCATGGCCTGGGGCCTGACGCAATCAGGCTTCTCGCGCTCGCTGGCGTCCGCCATGACCGGATTGCCGGGCGGCGCGGCGACCTTCATCGCCGTCTCGATCCTGGCCTTCACCATCCTCGGCAGTGTGCTGGAGGGCATCCCCGCGATCGTGCTGTTCGGGCCGCTGTTGTTTCCGATTGCGCGTGCGGTCGGCGTGCACGAGGTGCACTATGCCATGGTGATCATTCTCGCCATGGGTATCGGGCTATTCGCCCCGCCCTTTGGGGTTGGCTATTATGCCGCCTGCGCCATTGGACGCGTCGATCCGGCCGAAGGCATCAGGCCGATCTGGGGCTATCTGCTGGCGCTACTGGTAGGATTGATCGTCGTCGCCGTGTTTCCGTGGATCTCCATCGGATTCCTGTAGGCCGGCGCGTGAGGGAGGTGTCGATGAGTGAGCGGCAGAACCAGTACAATATCGGCCTCGACAAGACGCCCGCCAACTACGTGCCGCTGAGCCCGTTGAGCTTCCTCGCACGCAGCGCCGCGGTCTATCCCGATCATGTCAGCACGGTCTACGAGGGGCGCAGCTTCACCTGGCGCGAGACGCATGAGCGCTGCAAGCGCTTTGCTTCGTATCTTGCCGGCAAGGGCATCGGCGTCGGCGACACCGTCGCGGCGATGCTGCCGAACATTCCGGCGATGAACGAGGTGCATTTCGCCGTCCCCATGACGGGTGCCGTGCTCAACGCGCTGAACATCCGGCTGGATGCGCCTTCGATCGCATTTCAGCTCGACCATGGCGGCGCAAAGATCATTCTGGTCGACCCCGAGTTTTCCGCCGTGATCACCGATGCGCTGTCACAGATGAGTGGCCCAAAACCGTTCGTGATCGACGTCGACGATGCTGCCTTCAAGGGCGGCGGGCGCATCGGCGAGATCGAGTATGAGGCCGCGCTCGCGCAAGGCGATCCTGACTTCGCGGCGATCCTGCCGGGCGACGAATGGGACGCGATCGCACTGAGCTATACCTCGGGCACCACGGGCAATCCCAAGGGCGTCGTCACCCATCATCGCGGCGCCTATCTGAATGCCGTCAGCAATATTCTCGCAGGCCAACTCGGCCAGCATCCGGTCTATCTCTGGACGCTACCGATGTTCCACTGCAACGGCTGGTGCTTCCCCTGGACCATTGCGGCGGCTGCCGGCATCAATGTCTGCCTGCGCAAGGTCGAGCCGACGAAGATCTTCGAGCTGATCAAGCAGCACGGCGTCACCCACATGTGCGGCGCGCCGATCGTCTACAACACCCTGATCAACGCGCCCGATGCCCCGAAGGGCGGCGCCGCCCGCCATGTCGTCGGTCTGATCGCCGGTGCCGCGCCGCCGGTCGCGGTGCTCGAGGGCGCCGAGAGCATCGGCATCAAGCTGACGCACGTCTATGGCCTGACCGAGGTCTACGGCCCCGCCTCCGTCTGCGCCGAGCAGCCTGGCTGGGATGATCTGCCCGCCGCCGAGCGCGCCAGCCTGAAGCGGCGGCAGGGCGTGCCCTACCCGCTCGAGGAAGCCGTCACCGTCATCGATCCCCAGACCATGAGGCAAGTGCCGCGCGACGGCGAGACCATCGGCGAGGTCATGTTCCGCGGCAACATCGTGATGAAAGGCTATCTCAAGAACGACAAGGCGACCAAGGAAGCCTTCGAGGGCGGCTGGTTTCACACCGGCGATCTCGGCGTGCTCGATGCGCATGGTTACGTCATCATCAAGGATCGCTCCAAGGACATCATCATCTCCGGCGGCGAGAACATTTCCTCCGTCGAGGTCGAGGACATCCTCTACAAGCACCCCGCCGTGCTGTTCGCCGCCGTGGTCGCAAAGCCCGATCCGAAATGGGGTGAAGTGCCTTGCGCCTTCGTCGAGCTGAAGGACGGCGCGAGCGCGAGCGAAGCCGACATCATCGCCTTCTGCCGCTCGCATATGAGCGGCTTCAAGACGCCGAAGGCCGTGGTGTTCGGACCGATCCCGAAAACGTCAACGGGAAAGATCCAGAAATTCCTGCTGCGCAACGAAGCGGGATCGGCGAAGGCGATCTCGGCCTGAGCCGATTCCATGAGTCTGGCAACGCATTGAGCGGCCCCTGCCGTCCTAATTGCTTGATAAAGCTGGACAGGCAAGGCAACGTCCAGCCGGAATCGCCGACATCAATCCGGCGACCGATCCCGCTCAGCCTTCGCCGGTGAAGGCGAAGCTCCCTATCGAGGCTTTATGGCAGCCATCCCCGCCGACAAGTTGAAGCTCTTTCGCATCCGCCGCGCGCCAAAAGGTGGCCGCAAGGCAGCGCCGGGCCCGGACATCGAGGGAAAAATCCTCGATGCGGCAGAGTTCGTCTTTGGGCATTTCGGCTTTCGCGGAGCGACGACGGCACTGATCGCTAAAAAAGCATCGATCGCGAAACCCCACATTTACTATTATTTCGAAGACAAGGAGGATCTGTATCGCGCGGTGCTGGAACGTGCGATGAACATGTGGGCACGAGACATGGACAGTCTCGACATGACGTCCGATGTCGAGACCATCCTCGTGCGCTACATCAGCAGGAAGATCGATTTCTCGCGAGATCACCCGCATCTGTCGCGCATCTATGCCAACGAAATCATCAGCGGCGCTCAATTCATCGGCAGCTTCATTGAAAAAGTCTCGACCCCGTTGCTGCTCGACAAGGTCAAGACGCTCGACCAATGGACCGCCAGCGGGGCGATTCGGCCGATCAGCGCCGTCGATCTTTTCTTCTGCATCTGGGCGATGACCCAGGCCTATGCCGATTATTCCAGCCAGATGATCATCATGAAAGGTAAGCGACAGCTCGAAGAGGCCGACTACACCGCGGCCAAGGCGACGATCGTCCAGCTCGTTCTCGGCGGACTTGGTCTTTCGGGCCCTGCCGAGGCTGGCGCCTAGCCCTTTGTTCGGCCGTTCGTTTTTCGCCAGCGGCCCTGTTTCCCCCCGCCGCCATTACGCTCACGTGCGGGACATCCTAGCCAGAACCGCACTGGATTTTCGGTTGCAGCGAGGCGTTTTGCGCCGGTAGCCGGCGCCAGATCCGAAATTCGTGTTTGTAAAAATATTTTATCGATCGTAAAATGATTTTATCGATCGTTATAAAATGGCATGTCGCTTGCTTCGACCCGATCTTCCGCAAAGTGCGAGCACCCATAGCAGGGACTGCGGCTTCCAACGCCGTTGCCCTGCGCCAGCAAATCCGAGGTAGAGGACATGTCATCCAACAGCGGCGACGTTCCCACGCTGATCATCACCGGCGCCCATCCAAAGCTTTACAATCACGACCTTGCTCCAACCGCGCCTGAGGGCCGAACCTGGGGTGTCTTCAGCCTGTTTGCGATGTGGATGTCGGACGTCCATTCCGTGGGCGGCTACACATTCGCGGCGAGCCTGTTCTTTCTCGGCCTGACAGGCTGGCAGGTGCTGATCTCGATGCTGGTGGGTATCACGGCGGTCTACTTCCTGATGAACCTGATCGGACGGCCCTCGCTACGCTACGGCATTCCGTTCCCGGTCGTGGCCCGCATCTCGTTCGGGGTGATGGGCGCCAATCTCGCCGCCATGGTGCGGGGCGTCGTCGGCATTGTCTGGTACGGCGTGCAGACCTACTTCGCCTCGAAGGCGGTGCAAGTCCTGATCGTCACTCTGATGCCGTCGGCCGCCGATCTCACGCACAACAGCATCGCCGGCCTGTCGACGCTCGCATGGTTCAGCTTCCTTTTCATGTGGCTGTTCCAACTTCTCATCTTCCTCAGCGGGATGGAGCGCATCCGCCGCTTCATCGATTTCTGCGGACCCGTGGTCTACGTCGTCATGTTCGCGTTGGCGATCTGGATGTTATGGCAGGCCGGTTTCTCAAGCCTGTCTCTTCAACTCAGCCCGCCGGCCGCCACAACCGCGGCGACGATTGGCGTGATGGCGAATGCCGCGATGCTGATCGTGGCCTACTTCTCGGCGCTCCTGCTCAATTTCGGCGACTTCGCCCGGTTCGGCAAGGATGAGCGAGCCATGAAAACCGGCAATCTGCTCGGGCTTCCCGTCAATTTCCTGGTCTTCTCGATCATCACAGTGATCGTGACGGCCGGTACGCTGAAGGTGTTTGGCGAGGCGATCATGGATCCAGTGCTGATCGTGGAGAAGATCGGCAATCCGTTCGTCGTCGTTATCGGATCGATCACGTTCATCGTCGCGACGATGGGCATCAACATCGTCGCGAATTTCGTTTCGCCGGCTTACGACATCTCCAACCTGAATCCCCAGCGCATCAATTTCAGGCTGGGAGGCCTCATCACGTCGATCCTGTCGGTACTCGTCTGCCCCTGGCTGTTCGTGGCCAGCCCGTCGGCCATCACGCTGTTCGTCAGCATCTTCGGCTCTGCGCTCGGGCCCATGTTCGGCATCATGATCGCCGACTACTATCTCGTGAAAAAGGAAATCGTCGTGCTGGAGGACCTCTATACAATGTCACCAGCCGGTGAATTCCATTACGACGGCGGCTGGAACTACAAGGCGCTGATTGCACTTGCGGTGTCCGGCACTCTGTCGATCGGACTCTCGCTGGCAGGCGCCTATGGACTGATCTTCAACGTCGGCGACTGGGGTTGGCTCATCGGGGCCACTGCCGGCGGACTGATCTACCGAGCCCTCTCGAAGGAGCAAAGGCCGGTTTCCGTCATTGTCGGGGCGGGCGAATGACGTTCGAAGTTGCGGATCCATCGCCATGTGGGCGGCGGCCCCGCAATACTCTTGGCATGCGCGTTCGGTCGAACGCGCATGCTACCCAGATACGACGTCGCGATGATCGGTGGCGATATCGCTACCTGCTGCGAGCCCCTTCGCCAGTCTGGACTGGATGCAGGTCTGCAACCGCTTCCTCCAGGATGGTAGCAACCTCCAGCAGCGAGATCACCAAGCGCGGCGTGCGCCTCAGCCTGTCGTCGATCGCGGCGGCGAACAGATCGTTCCGCTTCCGGCTACCGAGCAATCGCCACCGTCCAAAGGCGATCTTGTGGACGTTCCCGGAAACATATCCGACCGAGGCCCATAATTGCTCGGATTCCAGCAGGAGCTCGCCTGCCATCCGATCCATCACTGTGACGATCGCGAGCAGATCATCGGTCACGGTCGCCAGACCGAGCGCGCGGCTGCCCGGATTGTCGTCATGTGAACTCCGCTCGATCGAGGCCCTCGATAATGTCCTGGCCTGCAATCCGGCGAGTTTGTCCACAAGCGCGGCGAACCGAGAACGGGCCGCGCGGACGATATCTTCCAGGAAAGACAGATTGGTCTGCGCCGACCCCGACACGACGTGCGGTTTGATCGTTTTGAAATACATCAATGCTCCCGGAGGCAACCAACGTGAAAGTTGAAGTGTTGCCTAGATCTAAGGTCATCCGACCCGAGGTGCTTGAACGTCCTGAGCCACGATTGATCGAAACGGGCCTGGAAGGAAATCAGGCAAGGGCCTCAAAACCGAACGCAGAGTGGGTCGGTCGTGTTCGGCCGCGCAGTGGAGACACATCATGACCGATGATGGCCTCTACGGCGACCGGCTTGCGAAGCTATTTCCAATGATCAGCGAGCCGAGCTCGGGCCTCGTCAAGTCGCTACAAAAAGGAACGTTCGCCGCGGTGCGGATGGCATATTCCGGACCGGTCGGCGATCCGACGCTGCCATCGCCTCCGGACGAGGCCTTCGCACTTTGCCTTCGGCTGCAGCATCAGAGAGCGGAGTCGTGGCTGGATGGCCGATATGCGCTCAAGGGCGCCTTGAAAGACGAGACGAGCATCTACGATCTGCGATGTGAAACGGTCGTTCATTTCCGCGATCCCTTTGACTTTCTCTACCTGTATCTACCGCACGGCACGCTAAATGAATTGGCGAGCCAGCTTGATCTTGGTCGCGTCGAATATGACGTTGTCGCGGGCGCGAACTTCCTGGATCCAGTCATGGCTCATCTGGGTGCTTGCCTTCTGCCGGCGCTCGAAAGACCGCATGAGGCCAACGAGCTTTTCGTGGGCCACGTCGCGATGGCGCTCAACACGCATTTTCTCAAGACCTATGCCGTCGGCCAACCTCGCAATCGCTCTCACCGCAGCGGATTGGCGCCATGGCAACTTCGGACCGCGAAGGCACTCCTTCGCGCAAATCTCGATGGCGAGATCGCGTTGGCCCGAATTGCCGCTGAGTGTGGCGTGTCAGCCGCCCACTTCGCCCGAGCATTCAGAGTCAGCACGGGAACACCGCCGCATCGATGGTTGATGAATCAGCGTATCGAGCAAAGCAAGAGCCTGCTGGCAAGCTCGCCCCTATCGCTCACGGAAATCGCCATCAAATGCGGCTTCGCGGATCAGAGCCATTTTACCAGAGCGTTCTCAGCAGCAACGGGTGCCACGCCAGGACGCTGGCGACTGGTCCGCAAAGCTTAATCCCGGATGACCATGTCCAGGAACGCAGCGGCCGTGTCGCCGGTGCGAGGTTTTCGGCTCCGCTCCCCGGAGCGCTCCCACCAGCAAGGCCGTGCTGCGTTACGCCTGGTGATCTTGCCTGGTAGACAATTGCCGCTGATACGGGAGAGACCTTCCGCTCGCGTCGCGAAAGCGAACGGAAGATATTCCTGCCCTCACATCTTCTTGTAGGCGTCAACCAAAGCCTGGCCGTCGGCTCCCGCCTTCTTGAGCCAGTCGGCGGTGAGCTGTTCGCCGATCTTCTGGAAGCCGGCCTTCAGGGCCGGGCTCGGCGGCTCGACCGTCATGCCCTTAGCCTTGAGCTGATCGATGTACCAGGTGCTCTTGTCCTGCCAAGCCTTCCAGCCGCGGGTTTCCGCGGTCGCGGCGGCCTTGAGGATGGCCTCCTGGGTCGGCTTGTCGAGCGCCTCGAACGCAGCCTTGTTGACGAAGGTGTAGTCCTTCGGGATCCAGGCTTGCACGTCATAGAAGTACTTCAGCGACTCCCATGCCTTCGCATCGTAGCCTGTGCCGCCTGACGACATGAAGGAGTTCACGACGCCGGTCGCAAGTGCCTGCGGCAGCTCGGCGGCCTGAATGGTGACGGACTGCGCACCGACCAGTTCGCCGATGCGCGCAGTTCCAACGTTATAAGCCCGCCATTTCAGGCCCTTCATGTCTTCGATGGTCGCAAGCGGCTTGCTGACATAGACGCCCTGCGGCGCCCACGGCACGACAAACAGGAGCTTGAGCCCCTGCGCCTCCAGCTTCTTCGTAATCAGCGGCTTCGACGCCTGGTACAGCTTCATGGCGTCCGGGAAGCTGGTCGCCAGAAACGGCACGACGTCGACCCCGAATACCGGATCCTCGTTCTCGTGGATCGACAGCAAGACTTCGCCCATCTGCGCCTGCCCGGTCATCACCGCGCGCTTGATGTCGGGCGCCTTGAACAGTGAGGCGCCCGGATGGACCGTGATCTGGAGCTTGCCGGACGTGGCGGCTTCGACGTCCTTGGCGAAGGCAACGAGGTTCTCGGAGTGCGGATTGTCGGCCGGATACGCCGCCGGCAGATTCCATTTGGTCTGAGCCAAAGCGGGTGTCGCGGCCAGCACGGCGCCGGCGATCAGGGATGCGCGGAATAAACGAGACATCATCGGGCTTCTCCTCACAGTCAATTCAAACGGTACGCTCAGTCTGGGAAAGCGAGCTTGGGCAAGAACATCACGATCTGCGGATATTCCGTGATGATGAACACGGCCGCGAGCAGCAGCACGAAGAACGGGAACGCCGCCCGCGCGACGGTCAAGGTATCACGCCCACTCATGTTCTGGAGCACGAACAGATTGAAACCGACCGGCGGCGTGATCTGCGCCATCTCGACGTGGATGATGAGATAGACGCCGAACCAGACCAGGTCGAGACCGGCCTGCTTGACCATCGGCAGCACGATCACGGCGGTCAGGACGATCATCGAGATGCCGTCGATCAGGCATCCCAGGATGATGTACATGATGCTCAGATACAGCGCGAGCATGCCCGGCGTGAGCTGCTGGCCCTGGACCCAGGTGGCGAGAGCCGCCGGAATGCCCGTATAGGCCATCGCTGCGGTCGTGTAGGCAGCGCCCGCCAGGATCAGCATGATCATGCAGGTCAGGCGCGTCGCGCTCATGATGCTCTCGAGGAAGTTCTTGCGCGTGAGCGTGCGGCTCCACCACGCCAGCAGCAGCGCGCCCGAAACGCCCCAGGCGGCGCATTCGGTCGCCGTCGCAAAGCCGAGCACGAGCGAGAGGAAGACCGCCAGGATCAGCAACAGGCAGGGCGCAAGCCTGGCCGACTCGCGCAGCTTCTGGCGAAACGGCATCGGGGGATCGCGCGGCGGAATCTTCTTCGGGTTCAGCAGCGACCAGATGATGATGTAGCCGGAATAGAGCACCATCACGAGCACGCCGGGCAGAAAGCCGCCGAGGAACACCTGAAGCACGGAGACATTCGCCGTGACCGCATAGACCACCATCGGGATCGACGGAGGGATCAGCAGGCCGAGCGTGCCGGAGCCAGCGAGCGAGCCGAGACTGAGGCCCTTGTCGTAACCGCGCTTGTCCAGTTCGGGCAGCGCGATCTTGCCGATGGTTGCACAGGTCGCCGCCGATGAGCCCGACACCGCCGCGAAGATGCCGCAGCCGATCACGTTGACATGGGTCAGACGCCCCGGCAGCCACTGCACCCAGGGCGACAGGCCTCGAAACATCTCCTCGGATAATTTAGTGCGGAAGAGGATCTCGCCCATCCAGATGAACAGCGGCAGCGCGGCGAGCGTCCATGACGAGCTTGCGCTCCATGTCGTGGTCGCAAGCACCGAGCCGAGCGGCAGGCTCGTGGTCAGCGCCATCGCTACGAAGCCGACGAGGCCGAGCGAGACCGCGATCCAGATGCCGCTTCCCAGCAGCACGATCATGACGCCGAGCAGAATGAACGACAGTTCGATCATGCCGAGATTGGCCATCGTCAACCTCCGCCGCCCTGTGAGATGCGTTCGATGAATTCGTCCGGGGTCTCGTCCGGCGAGCCCTTCTCGTAGCTCGGCCGGTTGCCGCTGACGACACTGACCATTTCATCAATGAGCGCGATCGACAGGATCACGAGTCCGCCGGAAAACCCGAGCTGCGGAATCCAGAGCGGAAGCGCGACGACGCCCTGCGCCACGTCGTTGAAGCGCCAGGAATCGTAGGTCATCTGCACGGCATGCCGGGTGAAATAGAGGATGAAAGCAGCGGCAATGCCGAGGGCCACGACCTCCGCAACCTGTTTGGAGCGCCCATGCAAACGCTCCAGCAGCAGGCCGACCCGGATCATCTCGCCGCGCTTGAAGGTGTGAGCGAGGCCGAGGAATGCCATCGCGGCCATGCACCAGGAGGCGAAATCATCGCCGGCGGGAATGTTGACCGCAAACTGGCGCCCGATCGACATGATCATCATGATTGCAAAGATCGCAACCATGAAGGCGCCGGCGGCGTAGCCCGCACCGAGATAAAGGAGATCCAGCGCGCGTCGCACCGGTCCCCGGCTCGTGACATCGTCCCCTGCCAACGCGATCCCCATCCTCACACGAGGCGATTCAGACGGTCCCGGCGATCGCACGTCGCGCGCCGGTCCTGCATGAATATCGCCCCTGCCCAGCGCCCTGTCTTTCAGACGTTAGATCAACATGATGGGGCCAGCGCAAGCAAGGAGTATGCCGGCTCTCGCCGGAATTTCCACCGCAGGTTCAGCGGGTCTCGAGCCGCAGCCCGTCATACGCGGGCACCACTCCCGCCGGCAGCGACTGCCGGATCACCTCATAATCGACGTCGGCCGTCATGTTGGTGATGACGGCGCGCTTCGGCTTGAAGCGCTCGATCCAGGACAACGCGTCGTTGATGCTGAAATGGCTGACATGGCTGGTGTAGCGCAGGCCATCGACGATCCAGAGATCCAGATTTTCCAGGGCGCCCCAGCTCTCGCGCGGGATGTCGTTGAGGTCGGGTGTGTAGGCGGCATCGCCGATGCGATAGCCCAGCGCAGGAATGTTGCCATGCTGCACCAGGAAGGCGGTCATCGTCACCGGGCCGCCCTTCCCCTGGATGGTCTGGCTTTCACCAGCCTCGATCGACTGCGCCGTCAGGATCGGCGGGTAATCGCTGCCCGCCGGCGAGACGAAGCAATAGGAGAACCGCGACATGATGTCGTTCGCAGTCGTCTGGTTGAGATACGTCGGAATCCGCCGGCGCATGTGCATCACCACCGAACGCAGATCGTCCATGCCATGGGTCTGATCGGCGTGCTCGTGGGTCAGGAACACTGCATCGATGTGGTCGACATTGGTCGAGAGCAATTGCTCGCGCAGGTCCGGCGAGGTGTCGATCACGATACGCGTGGTGCCCTCGTCTGATGTCTGCTCGACCAGCAGCGAACAGCGGCGACGGCGGTTCTTGGGATTGTTGGGATCGCAGGCACCCCAGCCGAGTGCCGGGCGCGGCACGCCGGCGGAGGAGCCGCAGCCCAGGATCGTCAGCGTCAGCGTCATGCGGCTCCCAGTTCTAAGCTTTCACCCTGGAGAACAGGCGAAAGAAGTTTTCGCTTGTCTGGCGCGAGATCTCGTCAAACGACACGCCGCGTGTTTCGGCGAGCACTTTTGCGACCTCGACCACGTAGGCCGGTTCGTTGCGCTTGCCCCGGAACTTGCCCGGCGCAAGATAGGGCGAATCCGTTTCAACCAGAATACGGTCGGACGGGAGTTCGGCCGCAAGCGCGCGCAAGGCCTCGGACTTCTTGAAGGTCAGGATGCCCGTGAAGCCGATATAGAGCCCGAGCGAGACCGCCTTCAGCGCCAGCTCGCGCCCGCCGGTGTAACAATGCAACACCGCGCGAAACGATCCCTTTGCCGTCTCCTCTTCCAGGATACGGCCGCAATCCTCATCCGCCTCGCGGGTGTGGATCACCAGCGGCAAGCCGGTGGCGCGGGCGGCGGCGATGTGGGCACGAAAGCCCCTCGCCTGCGCCTCCGGCGAGCCGTTGTCGTAGAAATAGTCGAGCCCGGCTTCGCCGAGCGCGACGACCTTGGGGTGCTGCGTCAGTGCGATCAGCTCGTCCGGCGCGATGCCGTCTTCCTCGTCCGCGTTGTGCGGATGGGTGCCGACCGAGCAATAGACGTCGTCGTAGCGCTCGGCGATGGCCAGAAGCTGGTTCAGCTTTCTCACCCGCGTCGAAATGGTGACCATGCGGCCGATACCAGCCGCTCGCGCCCGCGACACGATCCCGTCGAGATCCTCCGCAAAGTCCGGAAAATCCAAATGGCAGTGGCTGTCGACCAACATGGTGCGAACGCCCTCAGGCTGCCGGCTCGATGTAGCGCGGGAAGGCCGGCGTCGGCGCGGGCAGCGTCGTACCTGGCGCGATGCGCGTTGCGCCGCCGAGCGCAGCGAAGTTGCGCTCCCCTTCGGGGATCCCGAGGCTGTTCAGCAGCAATCCCGAGGCCGTCGGCATCGCCGGCTGGGCCAGGATCGCGATCTGGCGCACGACTTCGGCGGTGACATAGAGCACCGTCCTCTGCCTGACAGGATCGGTCTTGGCGAGCGCCCACGGCGCTTCGCCCGCGAAATAGCGGTTGGCTTCGGCGACCACAGCCCATACGGCATTGAGCCAGTGATGGATTTGCTGCGTCGCCATCGCTTCGCGAGACGCCGCGAGCATGCCGTCAGCTTGTGACAGGATCGCCTTGTCGTTGTCGCTGAACTCGCCGGGCTCCGGGAGCACGCCGCCGAGCTGCTTGGCGATCATCGACAGCGAGCGCTGCGCGAGGTTGCCGAGATCGTTGGCGAGATCGGCATTGATGCGCGCGACGATGGCCTCGTGATTGTAGTTGCCGTCCTGGCCGAACGGGACCTCGCGCAGAAAGAAATAGCGCATCTGGTCGACGCCGTACTGGTCGGCGAGGTTGAAGGGATCAACCACGTTGCCGACCGACTTCGACATCTTCTCGCCCCTGCTGAACAGGAAACCATGGGCATAGACCCGCTTCGGAAGCGGGATCCCGGCCGACAGCAGGAAAGCCGGCCAGTACACCGCATGGAAGCGGATGATGTCCTTGCCGATGATGTGCACGTCGGCAGGCCAATAACGCCAGTTCTTGTCGCTCTCGTCGGGGAAACCGACGCCAGTGATGTAGTTGGTGAGCGCGTCGACCCAGACATACATCACGTGCTCTTCGTCGCCGGGCACCTTGACGCCCCAGTCGAACGTCGTGCGCGAGATCGACAGATCGCGCAGGCCGCCCTTGACGAAGCTCACCACCTCGTTCTTGCGGGAGTCGGGGCCGATGAAATTGGGCTGCGTCTCGTACAGCTTGAGCAGCCTGTCCTGATAGGCCGACAGGCGGAAGAAGTAGCTCTTCTCCTCGACCCATTCGACCGGGGTGCCCTGCGGCCCGAGCCGCACGCCGTCGTCGTTCAGGCGCGTCTCGTCCTCCGCGTAATAGGCTTCGTCGCGCACGGAATACCAGCCGGCATAGATGTCGGCATAGATATCCCCGTTCGCTTCCATGCGCCGCCATATCTCCTGGCTGGAGCGATGATGCTGTTCCTCGGTGGTGCGGATGAAACGGTCGAACGACACGTCGAGGCGCTCGTCCATCTGCTTGAAGCGGCCGGCATTGCGGGCTGCTAGCTCCGAGACGGACATTTTTTCGCTGGCCGCGGTCTGAACCATCTTCTGGCCGTGCTCGTCGGTGCCGGTCAGGAAGAACACGTCCTTGCCGTCGAGCCGCGCGAACCGCGCCAACGTATCGGTCGCGATCGCCTCGTAGGCGTGGCCGATATGTGGGCTGCCATTGGGATAGGCGATGGCGGTCGTGATGTAGAAGACGTTGTCGCGCGCGGGGACGGCCATGGGCGTGTTGGCCTGCGGCGCTGCGATGGACTTCGGCGCGCGCGGAGCCTTGGGCTTCGAGACATTGGGCTTCGGCGGCGCGGCGACAGGAGCTGGTGTGGCGGTCACGGCAGGCGTAGCCACCTTTGCCGTCTTGGCTATCTTCTTCGCCGAAGCCTCTTTTTTTGCCGAGGCCTTGGCTAGCTTTTTGGTCGCTGTCTTCACCGGCTTCTTTGCAACGACCTGCTTCTTCGCCGTCTTCGCGGCGCTCTTCCTCCCGCTTTTCTTGGCGGCTGTCTTTTTGGTCTTCGTGGCTTTCTTGACCTTTTTGGCAGCTTTGGGTGTGCGCGCCTTCACGGCCTTCTTCGCGGCTTTCTTGACGGCCTTCGTGGCAGCCTTCTTCTTGCTGCTCTTGCCCTTGGCGGTTTTCTTAGCTCGCGCTGCCACGACGAATTCCTTTACCGGCTTCTCGAAATTTGGAAACGAACCTGCGTTAGTTTATCGTCTTGAGCATGGCCCCATCGGAAAACCGCTGCACAGTTTTCCGGATCATGCTCTAGCGCGTCGCGTCCGCCAGCCAGCCGAACACCGAGAAAACCAAGGGCTTTCGCTCCAGATTGTAGGTTTCGGTGTCGCGCGCGGCGCGGACGATCTTTTCCCATACCTCAGCTAGGCGCGCAAGGCGCGGCAGATTCTGGTTGGCATTGGCCTCGTCGGCGTGCAGGCGTTCCGCGATCCAGCGATCGATGCCGTCGATGAAGGCGGCAAGCGCAACGCGGTCGCTGGTGCCGAGCGATTCGCCGAGCGTGTGCAATTCGCGCGGATCGACCTGCGGCAGCCGCGCCAGCAGCGCGGCCGTGCGCTGCTGGAGCTTCAGGGCGTCACCGCCGAGCAGCGTCAGCGCCCGCGCGACGCTGCCCTCGGACGCCTCCGCCGCCTCGCGCAACGCCGGATCATTCGGGTCGAGATCGGCAGCTGTTGCGGCTGCAGCAATCACGTCGTCGGTTGCGAGCGCGCGCAGGCGCAGCTTGCGGCAGCGCGACTGGATTGTGGCGAGCACACGCGCCGGCGCGTGGCTCACCAGCAGGAACAGCGATTGCTGCGGCGGCTCCTCGAGAATTTTCAGCAGCGCGTTGGCGGCATTCGGATTGAGCTCGTCGACGGTGTCGACGATGCAGACACGCCAGCCTTCGGCCGCTGCGGTCGAGCCGAAGAAGCCGATCGTCTCGCGCGTCTCGTCCACGGTGATCACGGTGCGCATCACGCCGCGATCATTGGCGGTGCGCTCCAGCGTCAGCAGGCCACCATGCGAGCTCGCCGCCACCTGCCGCGCCACGGCGTCATCACGATTGATGGCGAGGTCTTCGGCGCGCTGCACGAAGGGAGCGGACGGCTGGCCGTGAGCGAGCACGAAGCGCGCCATCCGATATGCCAGCGTCGCCTTGCCGATGCCTTGCGGCCCGCCAATCAGCCAGGCATGCGGGATGCGCCCGCTGCGATAGGCGGCCAGCAGCGCGGTCTCGGCCTCGCGATGGCCGAACAGAACGCTCGTCTCGCGCGGATGAGACATGGCAGTTTCGCGCTCGGTCTGACGCGGGCTCATATGGACACCACCGATGCCGGCGTCGGAAGCAGGCGATCGCGCAGCGCGGTCCAGACGCGCCCGGCAACCGTGTCGGGGTCAGAATTGGCGTCGATCAGCACGCAGCGCGCAGGATCGTCCGCCGCGATCTTGCGATAGGCTTCGCGCAGGCCCTGATGGAAACCGAGCTTCTCGGCCTCGAACCTGTCTGGCGTGCCGCTGCCGCGGCGAGCGGCCGCGCGCTGCAAGCCGATCTCGACCGGCAGGTCCAGAATGATGGTGAGGTCCGGTTTGAGATCGCCGATCGTGACCCGCTGCATCGCGTTGATCAGCGCCGCCGGCACCTGGCCGAGGCTGCCCTGATAGGCCCGCGTCGAATCGGCGAAGCGGTCGCAGAGCACCCAGGTGCCCTGGTTGAGCGCAGGCTGGATCACGGTGCGGACATGGTCGTCGCGGGCCGCCGCGAACAGCAGCGTCTCGGCCTCGGGTCCGAGCAGCTTGCCCATGCCTGACAGCACGAGGTGGCGCATGATCTCCGCGCCGGGCGAGCCCCCCGGCTCGCGGGTGACGAGGATGCGCATCCTGGCCGCCTTGAGACGGTCGGCGAGCTTCTTGATCTGGGTCGACTTGCCCGTGCCCTCGCCGCCTTCAAAGGTGACGAAACGCCCGCGTCCGGACGGCCACTTGACCGCGCTTTCACTCATGATCAGAGCTTCTCGGCGCCCGCACGGAACATGCCGATCACGAGCTCGCTGGCGCCGTCGATTGCACGCCGTACGGTCGAGCCGGTGCCGATCGCGTCAGCGGCATAGACCGGCGTCTCCACCGCGATGTTGCCGCTGCGCCAGACCCTGACCAGCCCGACCTTCTGCCCAGCCTCGACCGGCGCGCGCACCGGACCGCTATAGACGACGCGCGCGATCAGCTTGTCGGTGCCGTTCTTGTGCACCATCACTTTCACGGGCGTCTTGGCGACCAGTTTCACCGAGCGGCTCTCGCCGCCGAACACCTTGGCGTAGCCGACGGGCTGATCGGCCGCGATCAGGGTGCGGGTCTCGAAATTGCGAAAACCCCATTCCAGCATCTTCTTGGCTTCGGTGGCGCGATCTTCGGGGTCTTCCAGCCCGTTGACGACGACGATCAGCCGCGTGCCGTTCTGCACCGCCGAGCCGACCATGCCGTAGCCACCTTCCTTGGTGTAACCGGTCTTCAGACCGTCGGCGCCTTCCATGGAATTGAGCAGCGGATTGCGGTTGGGCTGGCGGATCTTGTTCCAGGTGTATTCCTTCTCGCCGAACAGTTTGTAGAATTCGGGAAAGTCGAGAATGATGTGCCGGGCAAGGATGCCGAGCTCGCGCACCGTCATCTTGTTGGCGGGGTCGGGCAAGCCGTTGGAATTGCCGAAGGTCGACTTCGTCAGGCCAAGCTCACGGGCGCGCTTGGTCATGAAGTCGGCGGCGAAAATCCGTTCGTTGCCCGCCATGGCTTCGGCCAGCGCAATGCAGGCATCGTTGCCGCTCTGGATGATCGCCCCGTGCAGGAGATCGTCGACCGTGACCTTGCTGTTGATCGCGGCGAACATGGTCGACCCGCCGGAGGGTGCGCCGCCCCTGCGCCAGGCGTTCTCGCTGATCCGGTATTCGTCGGTCAGCTTGATGTCGCCCTTCTTGATGGCGTTGAAGACGACCTCCGCGGTCATCAGCTTCATCATGCTGGAGGGGGCGCGCAGTTCGTCGGCGTTCTTCTCGAACAGCACGCTGCCGCTGGAGGCCTCGATCAGGATCGCGGTCGGGGCGTCGCCGTCGAAGCCGGCATCATCTGTTTTCTTGGCGCCCTGGACGCTCTGGTTGGCGGCGTAGAGCGCCCCGCCCCAGCCAATGGCCGCCACCAGAGCCGTCGCGATCAGCCCGCGCGCCAGCGCTCCGGCGGTGAACCGGGTGCGCCCAAACGAGGAAAGATGAAATTCCATGGCCAAGCCCTGAGAGCGGCGTTCTAACAGTTGGAGCGGGTGCGAACAACACGGGGTGGTCTTGTCCCGAGATTGCACGATTCTCGTCCCGCCCCTATCGTGGCACCTCAGATTTTCTGACCAAACCCCTGAAACAAGGCGGAAAAGCGATGTCCTCCACCCGCGTGATCAAGGCCAACGGCATCGATCTGTTCATCCGTGAAGCCGGTCAGGGTCCGCTGGTGGTGCTGTGCCACGGCTGGCCGGAACTCTCCTATTCCTGGCGCCACCAGATCCCGGCGCTGGCGCAGGCCGGGTTTCGCGTCGTCGCCCCTGACATGCGCGGCTACGGCCAAAGCTCAGCGCCGCCCGAGGCGACGGCCTATTCGATCTTCGACACGGTCGGCGACATCGTCGGCCTCGTGCAGGCGCTCGGCGAGAGCAAAGCGATGGTGGTCGGTCACGACTGGGGTGCTCCGGTGGCCTGGCACGCGGCGCTGTTCCGGCCCGACATCTTCACGGCGGTCGCCGGCCTGAGCGTGCCGCCGCCGTTCCGCGGCCGCGGCAAGCCGCTTGACCTCCTGCGCCAGGGCGGCATCACCAATTTCTATTGGCAGTATTTCCAGGCGCCCGGCGTTGCCGAAGCCGAGTTCGAGCGTGACGTCGCGCGCACCATGCGCATCGTGCTCGGCGGGCGCGGCCTTGCCGATCCCACCGCAGCCATGTTCGTGCTGGACGGCAAGGGATTCCTCGGCCACTGCAACCCGGAGGAGCCTCTGCCGGCCTGGCTCAGCGAGACTGACCTTGCCTATTTCACCGAAACCTTCCGCAAGTCCGGTTTTCGTGGCGGGTTGAACTGGTATCGCAACCTCGACCGCAATTGGGAGCTGACGGCGCCCTGGCAGGATGCGCAGATCCATCAGCCCTCGCTCTTCATTGCCGGTTCGAAAGACGCCGTCATCACCGGCCTGATCGGAGCCAAGCGCATCAACGAGCTCGAGCGCGTGCTGCCCAATCTGAAACGAAAGCTGATCATCGAGGGCGCCGGCCATTGGGTCCAGCAGGAGCGGCCCGATGAGGTGAATGCGGCGCTGGTGAGTTTCCTGAAGGAAAGCGCCGCTCAGTAGAGGCCGCGGCCGCTCAGGATGCCGCGGGCCTCGGCAGCGCCGTCCGAGGCGTAGGCGCCGGACGGTGTGCTCTCGGTGGCATAGCGGCCGTCCCCGTCATAGGACACGGCGCGGGCGTTCTGGAGCGCCCGGCCCCGGTTGCGGCTCGAGGCCGACATTTCCGAGGTCGCACTGAGTGAAGCCATGTCGGCGGAGGTGTTGCCGAGATTGTAGGGCCGTCCCTCCGGCGTCGGAACTTCGCCGCGCATGGCACCGCGGTTCGACGACGGCAGCTCCGGCACGAACGGCCTCGCCGAGGCGACACGGACCATCGAGGGCGACGGCGCCGGGGTCCCGGTGCGCAAGGTGGCCATCAGCTGGCGGTCGTCGGAGCCTTCCAGCGGCGCCCGCCCGACATATTCGACACGAACCTTGGCGATCCCATTGCCTTTGAATTCAAGCAGTTCGGCGGCCTTGTTCGAGACGTCGATGAGCCGGTTGCCGTGATAGGGCCCGCGGTCATTGACGCGGACGATCAGCGACTTGCCGTTCGAAACGTTGGTCACCCGCGCATAGGAGGGCATCGGCAGGGTCGGATGCGCCGCCGTCAGCGAGCCCATGTCGAACACTTCGCCATTGGCGGTCAGGCGGCCGTGGAAATCGTCGCCGTACCAGGACGCCATTCCCTCGGCGCGGTAGTTGACGTCCTCTTCGGGAACATAGGTCCGGCCACCCACCACATAGGGCTTGCCGACGCGGTAGGCGCCGCCGCCCTTCGGGACCGGATCACCCAAAGCCACGACCCGGGGGCTCGAGGACACGCCGTATTTCGGATCGACCCGGCTGGCGAATTTGTTGGAGGATGCGCAATTGGCAAGCGCAAGGCAGGTCGCGACCGCCGCAACACCGCGCGCGGCCCGCAAAACCGAATCTGACCGTCGGATCCCCATTCGCCCCAAATACCACTTTGCCGGAGGCGTACCTAACCCGCTTTGACTACGGGCAGCGCTGTCCGGTCCTTTGCTCCAAGGCGACCCACCACCGCGTCGGAAGTGGTAACGATAACGCAACCCGAACACGGCGGAAATGGGGAGCCCACAACGATCCCGCCGGGATGGTAAACGGGGCGTATGCGTTCGCCCCGTTGAACTACGGGGCGCGGGCGCCCTGCTCTGTGCCACGGCTGGACATTCTGTTGCGCCAAATCCTCACTCCACCCCCATTGTCGCGCCGCTCCCTGGAATTCTTTTGACTGTGCAAGGCCGCCCGCGTTTTCTCGCGTGCAGGGCGGAATGGAATGAGACGATGATCGAGACGGTTTCGGCACTGATGGGTTTGGTAAGCGCGGGGATCTTCCTGGCCCACGCGTTTGAAGGTTACCGCACGAGGGCCTGAGGCACTCGCGCGGACGGCAAGCATCACCCTTTCAAGACGGCGCGTTCGGACATTTTTAATCGATCCGATCGAGCATCGCAGACGAGAGCGGCAGGTGTCCCATGCGCAAGCATGACCTCGTATCCGATGGCTTCCTGGCATTGACCGCCGGCGGTTTGGTCTTGCTGTGCTCCAGCCTCGTGGCATTGGCCTTCGCCTGAGCACCCAGCACGAAAAATACGCTTACCGCAGTCCAAGCAGCGAACGCCGATAGAGGCTGTCGCGGGCTTCGCTCAAGCAGACGAAGCTGCCGGTAAAACCCTGGCCGTACCGCTTCTGGCTTTTGCCGTAGTAGACACCTTTGCTGAAATCGAGCCAGACGACCCGGTCGTGCGGGCAATGACGCTGCGCCTGCGCCTCGTAGCGAAATGGCGTCAGCGGTGTGGCCGATACCTCAGCGCCGCCGCAGCCGACCAGGATTGCAGCAGCGAGCGCGATCGCGCCGGGCCATTTGCCGAAGCTGCTGCTAGATACTCCGCAAGATAGTCCGCAAGCCACCACCCGCCTCCCGATCCTGGCCGTCGCACGAAGGCCGCTCGGGCACGATAGCACGAAACAGCACGGTCCTCGGAAAGCGACAGGCGCCTCACGTCTTCCGCGGGCCATCTTGTCGGGTTACAGGAAGCGGGATGATCTTGGTGCGAGGATGCTGCTGAATGTCGGTTGAGCCTGGACCCGAACTCCGCACCGAACCGCGCCTGCCCTTGCCGCGCCTGGGCTTGATCGCGATGATCATCTTCGGCTCGCGCTGGCTGCAGCTGCCGCTCTATTTCGGTCTGATCGTGGCGCAATGCGTCTACATCGTGCTGTTCCTGAAGGAGCTCTGGCATCTGTCCTGGCACGCGATTGATCTCACCGAGCAGCAGATCATGATGAGCGTGCTGGCGCTGATCGACGTTGTGATGATCTCCAACCTGCTCGTGATGGTCATTGTCGGCGGCTACGAGACCTTCGTCTCGCGGCTCGACCTTCAGGGTCATCCGGACGAGCCGGAATGGCTCGGCCACGTCAACGCGAGCGTGCTGAAGATCAAGCTCGCCATGGCCATCATCGGCATCTCCTCGATCGCGCTCCTGCGCACCTTTATCGAGGCCGGCAATCTCGGGTCGAACCGCGCCGGATTCACCGAGACTGGCGTGATGTGGCAGGTGCTGATCCACCTCACCTTCATCGTCTCGGCCCTAGGCATAGCCTACGTCGACAAGCTCAGCGACTCCGGAATGCGCAAACATGCCGAGTAATGACCGCCCGCGCTCCGCCGATGGAGAGCTGTCTTTCAGGGCGGCACGCGCGGACGATGCGAAAGCGGTGTTCGACATCACCAAGGCTTCAATCGCAGGTCTGGCGCACGGATGCTATTCGCCGGCGCAGATCGAGAACTGGATGGGTGAGCGCACGCCCCGCTTCTACCAAGAGCTCATCGCCAGGGGACGCATGACCGTCTGCCTTCGCAACGGCGTCATCGTCGGCTTCGTCGACGCCGAGCCGGGCGAGGTCGCCCGATTGTTCGTACTGCCCGAGGCCGCCGGCTCCGGGCTTGGCCAGCGATTGCTCGACATCGGCGTCGCCCAGGCGCGTGACGGACATAGCGGACCAATCCGTCTCGAAGCCACGATCAATGCCGAAGTCTTCTACCAACGATACGGCTTCAGAAGCACTGGCAGAGGGCAATTCTCTCACGGCCTCGGCGGCGAGCCGATCGAGATCGTCTACATGGAGCTGTGAGCGCCGACGGCGCGCCGTTCAGGATTTTGCCGCGAGCTGCTGAACCGCCTGTTGCAGGCATTCCTGGAACTTCTGGCCGACCTGTTCGCGCGATACGCCCCTGGCGGCAAGATCGGCCGAGACTTTGCCCACGACGTCGTCCATCGACTGGTTCTCCAGATGGTCCGTCACCAACGCCGTCGCGTAGCTGGCCGCGGCATCGCCGCTGAGGCCGAGCTGGGTGGCGGCCCAGAGCCCGAGCAGCTTGTTGGACCGGGCCGTGGCCTTGAACATGAGTTCCTCGTCGTGGACGAATTGGGCCTCGAAGCCCTGCTCGCGCTTGTCGAACGTGGTCATGGTCAGCTCCATTTCGGTTTTCGCTGATCGGGGTCGGACTGGCTGGAAGCGAACGTCTCCGTGGTTCAAATCTGGATCGTTGGAAGCTTCCGGCGGAAGCCAAACGCCGTCAAGCCCGCTGGGCGTGCCCAGACCGGGTGTGTGCAGGTCACCCACCAGCTCTACGCCAGCCAACCCGGCTAGGCAGAGATGTTTACCATTGATTAAGCAGACTCAGCGCCCCATGGCCCGGAGACATCGAGAGCTGACGCATGAACAAAGAACTGCGGGAGTTTCGACGGCTTGAACGGGTCTGCCTTGAGCAGGCAGCCCTCTCCACCATGGACCTGGCGCGAAGCGGGTTGCTCAAGGTCGCCGACGATTGTCGCGTCGCAGCCGAAGCGATCGAGGCGCAATCGCCTCGCAGATCTTTCGCAACCGCCGTTCAGGCGCTGAAGCAGGCGTTGAGCGTGACGCGCGTCCCTCACCGGCACTGAGGCCGGCGCTCGCAGGCAAGGACATCTTTGACGGGGCGACAGCGCGCGGTCAGCCCTTGGCTTCCGTCTGTTCACGTGCCAACCGTTCGGCTCTCAGCCGCTCCTTGTTGGCATAAAACGCCTTCTGCGCCGCTTCATGATCGCGCATGGCTTTTTCGGCTTCGATACGGCGTGTCGCATCGCGCGCCTGCCGCTGTTCGGGGGTCAAGGGCTTGCGCCGGTAGGAAATGTCTTCCGTCATGGCCAGATAACGCGGGGGTCAGGAAAGGGTTCCCCTTGGTCCCGCCGGGCGGCAGCGTGGGCCGACTGCACAAATGTGCGAAAACAACCCCATGCACAGTAGCCAAGTCCTTCTGCAGAAAGAACTTTTCTATCGCGCTTAAGACGCGTTTGACCCGCCGGCGATCTCGATGTCTGCAATAACGGGCAAATGGTCTGAGTAAGCCCGCGCCCCTTCGTCGGTCCAAACCTTCCCGATCGGGCTGTCGGAGGTCGCATAGATCCGGTCAAGCCGCAGCAGGGGTAAATGCGACGGGAAAGTTCGCAGCCGCGTACGGTTTGGGCAGGCCTGCGCGAGCACGCGCCGCACCGATTTGATCCAGAACCAATCGTTGAAATCCCCGAGGACGACGGTCCTTCCGGGCTTCATCAGGCTCACCAGCGCGTGAGCCTGCGCATGGCGCTCGTGGATGCTCAAGCCGAGATGCGTGGCCACCACGCGGACATCGCCGACCGGCGTCAGCAGTCCCGCCGCGATCGCCCGGCGCGGCTCGCGCTCACGATACGACACGTCGACGATCTCGGGCGGGCCGGAGAATGGGAAGCGGCTCAGGAGCGTCTGGCCGTATTCGCCATCCGCCGTGACGATCGACTTGGCGTGAACACGGTGATCGCCGACGACACTCGCCAGCTTCGCAAACGGATCGTCAGATCGCGATCGCGAATCCACCTCCTGAAGCGCGACGACATCGGGAGCCCATTTGCGAATGATGGAACAGATACCTTCCAGATCGAACTTCGGATTGAGATTGAAGGTGCCATGCACATTCCACGTCATGAAGCGCATCGGCGCCATCATCGCCTCCCGGCGAGCCACGTCGCGACGAATTGCGCGCCGGCGCAGATCGCGAGCCAGCCCAGGAACGCCAGTGCGAGCAGCAATATGTTGACCCAGGACGCATTCCTGGCGAGATCTGCGATCTGAGCACCCAAAACTGCCATGGCGAGAATGCCCGGCGTCATGCCGAGCAGCGTTCCAACCAGGAAGTCACGCAGCGGCAGCGTGCTCGCGCCAGCCACGACATTCACCACCGAGAACGGCGCGATCGGAATCATCCGGATGACGACGACGGCCAGAATGCCCTTGCCGACAACACGCTCCTGGATGCGCGCGGTACGTCGTCCGAGCAAACGCTGCAGGCGCTCGCGGCCGAGTGCCCGTCCGATCGCAAACAGGACAAAGGCGCTGAGCACGACCCCCGTCATGGCGGTGACGAAGCCTAGCCATGGTCCGAGTGCGGCAGCAGTTGCCGCAATGAGCACGAGAACCGGAAACACGACCAGCCCGCCGACGACGAAAGCTGCAATCGCGAATGGCGGCCCCCAGACGGACTGCGAATAGGCGGACAGAAGCGACGACATCCGGCCCGCGTCGGCAAAATCGCTCAAGGACGTGTACGACCAGGCCATTGCGAGTCCGCAAAGCGCCACGGCTATCGAGACCATCCCGATGATCGTCTTCGTGCTCCACATGCGCGATGCCGCCCGCTCCAGATGAAGAGGCCGCTCAGGGTCCGCCACCGGCTGAACCATCGTGGCCAGAGCGCTGGTCAGGACCGAAGATTCCACGTCGCGCAGCGCCTTCGTCCCACCTTCTCTTGAGACGTCGTCCAGGAGCGCAAAAAGACGATCGTCGTTCTGCGCGACGGTCTGTTCATCGAGGCCGCAGAAATGGGCGATCAGGCGACGGCGGACCGAAGCGATGAAATTTCGATGCTCGTCCGATGTGGCTTCAAAGATCAGGTCACATTCGCTGTCGGCGCCCATCGATCGATTGTTTAGATTGGCCGAACCGATCCTCAAGATGAGATCGTCGACGATCATGAGCTTGCTGTGCACCATCACGGCCGCTTCCGTGTCCCCGTTCCCCGATACCGGATAGACGAAGCGGATGCGATCGGCGACGCCGGCCGAACTGAAGCAGTCGATGAAGGCGCCGCGGCCGTTCTGCATGGCCTGGGATTCCAGCCACGAGGAATGCAGTTTTGGCGTGACGACCACAACCCGAAGCGAAGGCACGCGCCGCATCTGCTCCGCCAATTCGCGCGCGATCTTGGTGGCGCTGGTGAACTGGTTCTCGATGTACACGAAGCTCGTCGCGGACCGGATCGCTGCGATCAACGAACGTTCGACCTCCCGGAGCGTCGAACCTGCCGGACAAACCACTTCGGTCCTGGCGATGCCCACCGGCATATGCTCAGCCTCGACCGGAACATTCGCCGGCCAGCGCAAGCTTTTCAGCGGGCGCCGATCGTCAATCTGTTGGCCTGCCGCGCGCCAGCGTTCCTCCGCGAGGTCGAACAGCCACGCCGCCGCATCCCCGTCGACCAGGCATTGAACATCATGAAACGGCAGGTATGGCTTGCCCTGGGGATCACAGCGCGACGCGTGATCGGCGCGATGATCACTCGTGTCCCAGCGCCTGATCGTCAGATCGAGCCCGCCGACGAACGCCAGTGAGCCGTCGACACAGACGATCTTCTGGTGTTGGGCCGACCCAAATGGAAGTGTGGAATCAAGATAAAACCGGACGCGGCCATCTGTGTCGGCGGTGAATTTCGCCGCGGAATTCCATTCCCTCTCGGAAGCGTAGAACGAGACAAAGTCCCAGATGAGAATGTTGATGCGCAAGGTGGGACGTCGCTGGACCAGCGCGCGCAGGAACGGGCCGAGCTGTTCCGGCAAGCCATCATCCGCTCGCCCGGACTCGCCGACCAGCCTGGTTTCACTATGGATATCCCAACCGACGATATAAACGAGGTCCTGCGCCTGCAGCAGGGCCTCCCGCAGGGCCGCGAAATAAGCGGCAGCATCGTTGAGAACCGCCACACGCCGCGCCTCGCACCGCCGCCAGACGGTGTCGCCGGGGATCAGGGTCGATGAGCTCTGAAGCAGGGAGGCCTCGCAATTTGCGTTCGCGTTGAAACGCGCTGAACGCGGAAGGGGTTCCCCAACCAGAACCAGGCTGACCGTTCGGCGTGTGCGGATTCCAGCGCCACAGTCTCCCCTCGCCGCTACTTGGTTCGGACAGTCTTTGCACCTGCGCCTTTCAAGGCGTCCGCAATCTTCTCGGGCGCATCGCCGTGAAAGTCCACGGAGACCTCGATTGGACCTTCCAGCTTCTGGTGCCCCTCCGGCGCAGGCGCGGCCTTGGCGTCAGGACCGGCGGTGCGTGTCCCCGACGTGTTCGCGCCACCGGCGGCCTGGACGAAGACGTCGCTTCGCGGCACGCCGCATTCCTGCACGACATGCTCAATCGCAAGCTCGGCGCCGCGGCGCGTGTCGAATTCTCCGATGATCGTACTTTCCAAGGGCGCCCTCCGTAGCTGGACGAGAGTGCGAACAACAGGCCAACCTGGGCCAGGTTCCTGAACGCGATTGCGTTCCTGGCAGCGTTTTAGGACGCGCGAACAAGAACCAATCCAAGAACCAATCATTGCGCGGGACGTTGAGTCCGCGATGTCAGACGCTTTTGATTATTTCCGGGCGCACGCGGTCCGGGCCCTTTGCAAGGCCCGGGCGATGCCGCGCGGTCGAATGAAGCATCTCCAAACCGTCGTGGCCCGGATCTACCACCTGCTGACCAAAGAGGCTGCCTACGGGCCGAACCTGCAGCATATGGACGACTTCCGCGCAGCCCAGAAGCTCGAGAAATCGATCGACTGAACTGCAATGACGGTGAGGCTGCGTTCAGCTTCCCTTACGAGCTGTCCCTGCCTGCGACCCGCCAAGCCCGGGATTGATGGCGAGCGACGCACCGGCGGCGCCGCCGGCTTCATAGGCCGTCATCGATACCATCCGGCTGGCGCTGCGCTGGGTCCGCATCTTCAGGTCGAGTTTGTCGAACTCCGCATCGACCACCGAGGTCTTGAGAACCACCAGCCCGCGGCCGGCGCTTTCGTTGACCTGATCGCGACTGGCCTTGATCGCCACCAGCCTCTGCGCGATTGAGGCCACCATGCCGAGCGCGAAGGAAGCATTGGCCAGGTGCCGCTGCTGGTGCCGGAACCTGCTGTAGTCGATCGAAGTCTTGAAACGGCCGAGCTCGGCGCGCACGGCGCCGTCGATCAATTCAGCCAGATAATGCGCGACCTCGATATCCGCGCCGAGACCGAAGAACACATAGTGGTTCTCGCCGGCCGCGTTCTTCTCGCGCCAGACCCGACAATCGCAGAAATGAGCGATCGCGCCGATGCAGTCGTCCAGGGGAATACGCTTCTTGCGATGGGTCTCGTAAACCTTCCGTTCGCACGGTGACGCCCGCAGTTCGACGTCGGAGAGCGACAGATCATGGCGATCCAGCAGCTCGGCGACCTTGGCGGCCGCCGACAGCGCCTCGTCCTCGGTGCAGCCATTGGCGATCGTCTTGGCACGCAACGCCTGAATGCGGAGCTTCAGCTTGTCGAGCACGGCCGGATTGGATGTTGGATTCACGGATCACCTGCCCCGGAAAGCCTGACCGATAGACCCCCGGTCGGATCGACTGGCGGAAGGGGTGGGATTCGAACCCACGGTACCCTTGCGGGCACGCCGGTTTTCAAGACCGGTGCCTTAAACCACTCGGCCACCCTTCCGGAGCAACAATTTCAGAGGGTTAGCAGCGGCGCGAGCTGAACGAAAAAAGGCCGTTACTACCGCTTTACTACCCAACGTGGTCAGTGAGTGCTCTTTACGGTGAGACCCATAGCGCCGTCAACGCTCGACCCTTCGGACTGGCACCAAGTAAGACCTACAGGGGCTTCTGTTCCGGGAACTTGCCGAGCCACTCGCCGACTTCGTCAGGCGCGCATGACGTCCAGAAGTCAACGAAATCGTGCGTTTGAGATCGATCGATCGAGCATTCGGTCGCATAATTGCCGTCGAGGTTTCCAGATGAGCGAGCCACACGCCACCGGTGGGAAATCGGCCAGCAAAGGCGCCTATGGTGCGCATCTGGCAGCCAGTTTCCGTTTGCCCGAACCTCCCACCCATGTCCGTCGTACCTTGCAGCGAGGGACCATCGCTGTCTCGGTGCTGAGAGGAGGAGCCACAGGAAAGCCAAGCGGCTCGCTCGGTTTTCTCGACGCCTATCAGGTGATCGTTCCACTCAAAAGTATTCGGCAGGAATTCTGGCAAGGCAGTCGGTTCGTCTCATCCGATCCCGTGCAAGGTGGAACAACCTACATCATCGATCTTAGAGAAGATCCTCGGGTCCTTTGTCGGAATCCCGGCGGCACTGTGCACTTTTACATGCCGATTTCGACCATGAAGGCCTACGCCGAACAGAATGACTTACCGGCATTCGCGGATTTCATCCATCGGCCGACGACCGGCCATGACGATCCTGTCATGCGTCATCTCTCCGAGACGGCTCTTGCGGCCTTGGACCGGCCCCACGCGACGACCGGACTTCTGCTCGATTCGATCCTTGATGCTGCGTGCATCAACGTGCTCGGACAATATGCGACGTTGAATGGCGCAAACAAAACTCGAACATACGGGCTGGCAGCATGGCAGGAACGTCGTGCGAAAGACCTAATAAACAGCCAGCTCGACGTCTCCATGGCCGAACTCGCCCGGGAATGCCGCATTTCGGTCGCCCATTTCGGTCGGGCCTTCAAGCGCACCACCGGAATGTCACCTCATCAGTGGCAGCTCGGTCGTCGCATGCAGCGGGCACAAGCAATGCTGTCAGGGTCGACGCTTTCGATAGCCGAGATTGCCCTTGCGTGCGGATTTTCCAGCCAAAGCCATTTCACCAATTCCTTCACGGAGAATGTGGGTGTCGGCCCCGGGCGTTGGCGTCGATCAGGTGACCAACCAGAGACCATCGATAACGGCTAAGGCCGGCGCCCTTCGACCAATGGATAGCCCGGGCGGATCAGTTTTCCGCAACCTGCGTCACAATTCTGGAAGATTTTACCTGCGATTCTGGAAGATTTTGCCTGCGCCCTGCGCACGATATTTATCGACCGGGGAAAGGGAGTCGCAGGTGGCAGTTCATGCGAAGGTTCGAGCCGAAGCCCCCTCGCCCTTATCGCCCCAGCGCGACAACGATCTTCATTCAGGAGAAACGACGACGTCGTTCGGAAACTTCCGCCTGGACCGCGCGCGCCGCTTGCTGACCAAGGACGGAAAGCCGGTGCGGATCGGCTCTCGCGCGCTCGACCTGTTGATCGTCCTGATCGATCGCGCCGGCGAGGTCGTCAGTCGGCGCGAGTTGGTCGATCTCGCATGGCGAGGCGTGGCCGTCGACGATGCGGGTGTCAGAGTACACATTGCATCGCTTCGCCGCGTTTTGGGAGACGGTCGCGACGGTGCACGCTACATCGTCAATGTCAGCGGTGTAGGTTACAGCTTCGTCGCATCCGTCACGCGAGAGGCCACCGAGGCGCCGTCTCTGCCGACCGCATCCCCGGCGCCCCGGCTCACGGGCCGCGTGCCGCCACCACCCCGGTTGCTGGTCGGCCGCGACGATGTTGTCAACAGCCTGGTCGAACTTCTCCTTGAACGTCGGTTCGTAAGTATCGTCGGCTCCGGAGGCATCGGGAAAACTACAACCGCGACAGCCGTTGCGGACCGTTTGCGAGCGGAGTTTGGTGACGACAATATTGCTTTTGTCGATCTCGGCGCCGTCTCTGACCCCGAACGGATACCCGAGGCTATCATCTCGGCAATTGGCTGCCGGATCGGAGGCGCCGATCCCGTTGAGGAGATTTTGAACTTCCTCACCGGCAGACGCGTGCTGATCATCTTTGATAGTTGCGAGCATCTCCTCGATTCAACATCCGGTCTGGCCGCGCGCTTGTTTCAACAAGCTCCAGCTGTCCATCTGCTGACGACGTCGCGAGAAGCGCTGCGTGTCGACGGCGAGACGATCCATTTGCTAAGCCCTCTCGCCTGCCCGATGGAGGAGTGCCCCACCGCAGCGCAGGCGCTGGCCACGCCAGCCGTGCAACTCTTCCTGGATCGCGCCAAGTTTAGCGGATTCAATGGCGAGCTGAGCGATATCGAGGCGCCGATCGTCTCCGGAATATGCCGAAGAACCGACGGAATTGCACTGGCAATCGAAATGGCGGCCAGCAGGGTTGGCACCTACGGTATTTCTGGGGTCGCCAACCTGATTGTCGGTAACGTTGACCTCGGCCTGGTTGGTCGCCGCGACGCGGCTCCCCGACATCGAACGCTCGAATCGATGCTCGACTGGAGCTTCAGGCTTCTCAATCGAGAGGAACAGCGCGTCCTATCCGCCCTCTCCATGCTCGTCGGTCTGTTCACAATGGACGCCGCGTGTTCGATCACGAACAATGGCGACCATGATAGCGCCAACGTCTCCAGAACGATCATGAGCTTGATCGACCGGTCTCTCGTCTGGGTTCATCGGGAAGGTGACACCGTCTTCTATCGGCTTCCCGACACGACTCGGGCATACGCGGCCGCCAAGCTGGCCGAGACCGAACAGACTGAATCGATTGCCGCGCGCCACGCGCTCTATTTTTCGAAGCTGTTCAAGGCCACCGCGCTCGAGCACGGCACCTATGCTGATATTGGACGTCACGCGCCGCATGTCGGAAATTTGCGAAAGGCACTCGAATGGACATTTTCCAACGAGAAGTCCCGCCCGCTTGGCGTTCAGCTTGCGGCCGACACCGCCCCGCTCTTTCTCGGTCTCTGGTTGTTGAACGAATGCCGGCACTGGTCACAACTGGCATTAAGCTTTAAAGACGACCTCGGCGAAATTCCCGAGAGCGAAGCGCGCCTGCAGGAAGCGCTGGCGGTGTCCACGATGTACACCCTCGGAAATACGCCGGAGGTTCGGAATGCCCTGGAGCGTGGGTTGGTTCTCTCCGAGGCTCTCGGGCAAGCGCCCCAACAGCTTCGCCTTCTGGGCGACCTGGCCCTCTTCTTCAACCGAACTGGCGATTTCGGAGCGGCGCTGGCCGCCGTGAAGCGCAGCGGAGCCATCGCAGAACGCAGCGATTCTCCTGAAGATCGCATCAATGCTGAATGGCTGATGGCAGCTTCCAGTCATATGGCAGGCGACCAACTGGCAACGATCGCCCACTACGAGCGCGGTTCCAGGCTTGAAGCCACGACCGGCCGCGCGAAAATCAATCTGTTCGGATACGACGATCGCCTGAGGGCCCAGATCTCGCTGGCACGCTGCGTCTGGCTCCGCGGATCCCCCGATAGCGCCTGCAAGCTGGCCATCAAGGCCATGGACGATGCGGCGGAGATATCTCTGCCAAGCAACTACACCATGGCGATCACCCACTCCGTACCTGTCTTGCTTTGGAGCGGCAACACCGTTGAGTCGGCCCTGTATATCGAGCGCTTGCTTGTACACGCCGAACGTTTATCGATCAAAACTCACACGTCTGCCGCATTGGCGCTGAGGGGAGAATGGCTCTTGATGACCGGAGACTTCTCGACCGGAGTTGAGACATTGCGACAAGCGCTCGAACGGCTTAGCCGCGAGCGCCTGCACATGCTCACTCCAACAGCGTCGATAGCTCTGGCGGATGGGCTATCCCAGTGCGGAAATCATGACGAGGCGCGCGCGACGATCGACGGCGCCCTGTCATCGGCCCGGGAAATGAATCAGCAATTCTACCTTCCGAGCCTTCTGCGCACACAAGGCCAAATTATCTTGAGAAGCCCCCAACCGGACTTCGAATCCGCCGAGTCATCCTTGCGCAAGTCCATTGAACTTGCGGGAATGCAGGCCTCCCCTGGTTGGGAATTAAAGGCTGCCGTGCCGCTGGCACGCTTGTTGATACAAACTCGCCGCATCCACGAAGCCCTCGCCCTCATCGGCCCAATCTATCGCGCGCATTCGGAGAAAACGGGCTCGACCGATCTCGTCGCCGCCGCAAGCATTCTGGAGGCGCCGTGCGACTTCCACGTCTGATCGGGTCGACCTCCCAGCCCGCCGTCCGTCTTGACGATCTCTCATCGGCAGATAACGGGGCCACGCAAATAGCGAGACCCCGGTTTGATTTCAAGGAGTCCGCACAGCCGTTGCGGGCAGCTAGATCGCCATGCCGCCCGAGACCTCGATTCGCTGGGCGTTGATCCAGCGGTTGTCCTCGGACAGCAGCGAAGCAATCATCGGCCCGACGTCGTCCGGGACACCAGGACGTCCGAGCGCAGTCATATCGGCGACACGTTTGTTAAGTGCTGGATTGTCGCGCACAATACCACCGCTGAAGTCGGTCTGCATTGCGCCGGGGGCCACAGCATTCACGGCGATCCCACGCGGGCCCAGTTCTTTGGCTTGATAACGCGTAAGGACCTCAATGGCGCCCTTCAACGCGCCGTACGGCGCGCTGCCGGGAATGATGATCCGGGCGAGGCCGCTGGAGATGTTCACGATCCTGCCGCCGTCTCTGATGAGCGGAAGCAATTTCTGCGTCAGGAAAAACACGCCCTTGAAATTCACCCTGTAGAGGGCATCGAGTTCGTCCTCAGTCGTCATTTCAAACGAATTGTGATGTGAAATGCCGGCATTGTTGACCAGATAATCGAAATGCGTTGCTCCGAGGCAAGCCAGGGCTTCCCGCACCTGCGCGACAAAGCCGCCAAATGCGCTCACGTCGCCGACATCCAGCTGCAAAGGTATGGCGCGGGATTCCATCTCTCTAACTTGCGCAGTCACCATGTCAGCTTCATTGCGTGCCGACTTGTATGTGAAGATGGTATCGACACCTCTGCGGGCAAGGCTGACCATCGTGTTACGCCCAAGACCGCGGCTGCCCCCCGTGACGATGGCGATTCGTCTACGCTGTTCCATCTGAATTCTCCTTGATCCTCGCGGCCCTTATCCTAAATGCCACGAGGTCAAGATAGCGATGGGGCACCCTCCCGCGCGTTGTGAATTGCTAAGAATTGCTAAGACGACCAATGCACCTCAATGGAGCAACGTGACGCCACACTCTCCGTTCGACAGTGACTGCCTCTTTCGAGATATAGCAATATTTTGCAATCGATAACCCATATCGATCCGCCTTCAGACGTATCTTTCCCTTTATCGCACATGTTGAGGTTTCACGATCGCAATGGCCGCGAAACCCGGAAAGAACGGATGATGTCCATCGGCACACAAGTGGAGCGATCGTTCAATCGTCGAGACTGTCCCTTGCGAGATGAAAGTCTACTCGAAACGGAGGGCCTCTACCAGGAACAGTCCTGGCGTCGAGTCCACCCCGGCGTCGTCGCCAGAGACATCGTAATCTCGCGCTGGACCAACCTGCAGGATGCCACACTGCGTGCCGAAGCGACGACACCACCCGATCAATATTTTTTGGGAATCGCGCTCAAGGCGTCCCGCCTGACATTCGCCGGCGATGGGCAGGCGATCTTCGATGGCAACATGCCGGCAGGCACGCTGTACGTCTCGGCGCCGTCGAAGCGAATCATCGCGCAATTTCACTCGCCGTGTGACTTCCTGCACTTCCGCGTTTCTGCCGACTACATGATTTCACAGCAATCGACGCGACAGTTACTCGCGGCCGAAAGCATGAATGAACTGGTATTGTTGCGTGATCCTCTCGTCGATCAACTTGCAAAGGTGCTGACCGGGTATGGGGACACGACCAACAGGGAGTTTGCACGTTGCATAGGCCGGACCCTCGCCATGCATGTGGCTCGGCTCGAAGGCCCACAGATCAAGGTCAATGGCTTGCCCAAGTGGCGTCTGCGTCGTGTCGAAGAGTACGTCAAAGCGCATTTCGACCGCGACATCGGTCTTTCCGACCTCGCAAACATCGCCGGTCTCTCTCGCATGCACTTCGCGGCGCAATTCCGAATTGCGACTGGCTACCGTCCGCATGAATATCTCCAGCATCAGCGCATCGAACGTGCCAAGTCACTATTATCAAACACCGAAACGCCGCTGGTCGAGGTCGCGCTTGCCGTTGGCTTCTGCACGCAGGCGCATTTTTCCACGGTGTTCAAACGCACGACAGGCGAAACGCCTGCGCGCTGGAGATCAGAAAGCAAGAATGCTTTCTCTTCGGTTCAAAAAGCTGCGCGGTGTGAGCACGCGGGACGCGCAGCCACCCAGACCGCAGCCGCGAGGCCATGCGAATCGGGAAATGGCTCGCATTCGCGAAACATGTTCCCGGCCGCGAAGCCCGGTTTGGTGTCGCTTCCGTTTCCAGGCCTCATTTGCCGCCCTCAAAAGCGAAACGGCGCCCCGTAAGGAGCGCCGCTTGAATTTTTCGTAGCTTCGCCGGCTCAGTACCCGCAGGACGCGCAGCCCATCTGCACCGGGGCGTAATAGGAATAGCCCGGCTGGACCATCTCGACGCGTTGGCGCGTGGCGTATTGGGGCGGGATGCGTTCGTACTGGACGCTGGGCGGCGCCACCATCACGGTCTGCGGCACCATCACGGTGCGGTACTGCGCCGGCGCGCGGTGCGCCACGACGGCGCCTGGCGACACCATCACGGTCTCGTCGACGGTGCGGTATTGCGGCTGCACATATTGCTGCCGGTAGCAGGTCGTGCACGGCGGCGGCGTGTAGCAATTGTAGCAGCCGGCGGAGGCCGCGCTCGTCATGGAAATCGCAGCGACGACGGTCGAGAAAACGACAGCGAGAGTGCGAGACATTATTGTGGTGCCCCAATTGCCCGAAATGGATTTGCGAAGGTCGCTGCAGTATACGCCGCAAAACCTTGCTTTGCCGAAGTTCGTCGGGGCATCCTTAATGCAAACGGCCGGCTTGCGCCGGCCGTTCAGAACTTGTTGACCATGCGCGATGCGCGAAAGTTGCATCACGCCCGCACGAGACGCTGTTACCTCGAGCGCCGCTTCACTTCGCGCACCGCGCCGCGCGCGGCGCTGGTGGTGAGCGCGGCGTAGGCCTGAAGCGCGGTCGAGACGTTGCGCTTGCGGCCGATCGCCTGCCAGGCGGTGTCGCCCTTCGCTTCTTCCGCGGCGCGGCGCTTGGCCAGCTCCTCGTCGGAGACATCGAGGGTGATGCTGCGGTTCGGGATGTCGATGGCGATGCGATCGCCGGTCCTGACGAGACCGATGTTGCCGCCTTCGGCCGCTTCCGGCGACAGATGGCCGATCGACAGGCCCGACGAGCCGCCCGAGAAGCGTCCGTCGGTGACGAGCGCGCAGGCTTTGCCCAGCCCCATCGATTTCAGATAGCTGGTCGGATACAGCATCTCCTGCATGCCGGGGCCGCCGCGCGGGCCTTCATAGATGATGACCACGACCTCGCCGGCGACGACCTTGCCGCCCAGAATGCCTTCGACGGCCGCGTCCTGGCTCTCGAACACGCGGGCGGGGCCGGAGAATTTCAGGATCGAGGCGTCGACGCCGGCGGTCTTCACGATGCAGCCGTCCTGCGCGAGATTGCCGTAGAGCACGGCAAGACCGCCGTCCTTGCTGAAGGCGTGCTCGAGGTTGCGGACGACGCCCTTCTCGCGGTCGGAATCGAGCTCGTCGTAACGACGCTCCTGGCTGAACGCGACCTGCGTCGGGATGCCGCCGGGCGAGGCCCGGAAGAAGGTGCGGACAGACTCGCTCTTCGAGCGCTTGATGTCCCAGCGCTCCAGCGCGTCCCTCATGGTCGGCGCGTGCACGGTCGAGACCGAGGTGTCGATCAGGCCGGCGCGATCGAGCTCGCCCAGGATGCCCATGATGCCGCCGGCGCGATGGACGTCCTCGACATGCACGTCGGCGACCGACGGTGCGACCTTGCACAGCACGGGCACGCGCCGCGAGAGACGGTCGATGTCCTGCATGGTGAACTTGACCTCGCCTTCATGGGCGGCGGCGAGCAGATGCAGCACGGTGTTGGTCGAGCCGCCCATCGCGATGTCCAGCGTCATCGCGTTCTCGAACGCCTTGAAGTTCGCGACATTGCGCGGCAGCACCGAGGCGTCGTCCTGCTCGTAGTGGCGGCGCACGATGTCGACGATGGTGTGGCCGGCCTCGACGAACAGGCGTTTGCGATCGGCGTGGGTTGCGACCACCGTGCCGTTGCCGGGGAGCGCAAGGCCAAGGGCTTCCGTGAGGCAGTTCATCGAATTGGCCGTGAACATGCCCGAGCACGAACCGCAGGTCGGGCATGCCGAGCGCTCGATCACCTTGACGTCCTCGTCGCTGACCTTGGAGTCGGCGGCTGCGACCATGGCATCGATCAGGTCGACCGCCTTGGTCTTGCCCTGCAGCGTGACCTTGCCGGCCTCCATCGGTCCGCCCGAGACGAACACCGCGGGGATGTTGAGCCGCAGCGCCGCCATCAGCATGCCGGGCGTGATCTTGTCGCAATTGGAGATGCAGACCATGCCGTCGGCGCAATGGGCATTGACCATGTACTCGACGCTGTCGGCGATCAGCTCGCGCGATGGCAGGCTGTAGAGCATGCCGTCGTGGCCCATGGCGATGCCGTCGTCGACCGCGATGGTGTTGAACTCTTTCGCCACGCCGCCGGCCTGCTCGATCTCGCGGGCGACGAGCTGGCCGAGGTCCTTGAGATGGACGTGGCCGGGCACGAACTGGGTGAAGGAATTGACCACCGCGATGATCGGCTTGCCGAAATCGCCATCCTTCATGCCGGTTGCGCGCCAGAGGCCGCGGGCGCCCGCCATGTTGCGGCCGTGGGTGGTGGTGCGGGAGCGATAGGCTGGCATGGCGGTTTCCGTCCTCGGGTTTGGCCGGCCGGGCGGGGCAAATTTTCGAAGCCGCTCAGGCCTTTCCGGCCGGATAGCGCACGGGGGGAACGCGCGCAACGGGAACTTGAGCCGGACAGGGCTCCCCTGCTCCCGGCGCGGGCTCTTCGTAGCTCGGATGGAGCGCAGCGCAATCCGGGGCAAGTGCGCGCCGGGGGCGAGACCGGCCCCCGCGATTACGCTTCGCTCCATCCAGGCTACAAGAGCGCCCTTGGCTCTATTGCAGCTCGGGATCGAGCCGGTCGCGCAGCCAGTCGCCGATCACGGAGACCGCCAGCGTGGTCACCACGATGGTGGTGGCCGGCGCCAGCATGATCCAGGGTGCCCGGGTCAGGTACTCGCGGCCGTAGCCCACCATGTTGCCGAGGCTGGTCATCGGCGGCTGCACGCCGAGGCCGAGAAACGACAGGCCCGACTCCATCAGGATCACCTCGGGAAAGACCAGCGTGGTCGACACGATCAGGGTCGAGGCGATGTTGGGCAGGATATGCCGGAGGTAAATCCGCGCCGGCGTCGCGCCGAGCTGCCGGACCGCCGCCGCATAGCCTTGGGCATTGGCGGAAATGGCAAGGCCGCGCGCGATCCGGGCGTAGCGCTCCCAGCCGAAAAATCCCATCAAGCCGATCAGGAGCGGCAGCGAATTGCCGAAGAAGGCCAGCACCGCGAGCGCCATGATCAGGAAGGGCATGCTGGCCTGGAAGTCGGACAACATCAGCACCAGCTGCTCGACGGGCCCGCGGAAATGCGCGGCGAGGAAACCGAGCGTGGTGCCGACGATGGCCGAGATCGCCGTGGCGCCAAACGCGATCAGGAGCGAGATGCGGATCGAGACGAGCAGCCGCGATAGCACGTCGCGGCCGAGCTCGTCGGTACCGAGCCAGTGCGCGACATTGCCGGGTGTAGCGAGACGATTGCGCAGGTCGAGCTGGGTATAGCCGTAGGGGGCGATCTTCTCGGCGTAGGCCGCGATCACCAGCATCGCGACGATCCAGCCGATCGCGATGGCGACCGAGACCGGGATCGCCGGGAGACTGATGCGGCGGCGGACAGACGTGTCCTTCAGCGTGGTGTCAGTCATGCGTGCGCCCCCTTGGCGCGCAGCCGCGGGTCGAGGAAGCCGTAGAGGAAGTCGACGATCAGGTTCGAGGTGACCATCGTCATCGCCACCAGCAACAGGATGCACTGCACGACGGCGAGGTCGCGGTTGGCGACGGCGACGACGAGCAAGCGCCCCACCCCCGGCCACGAAAACACGCTCTCGACCACGACCGCGCCCGCGATCAGCGTGCCCACCATGAAGCCCAGAATGGTGACGGTCGGGATCGCCGCGTTCGGCAGTGCGTGCGATGTCACGACTTTTCGCCACGGCACGCCCTTCGCCGAGGCGGTGCGGATATAGGGCTGGCCCAGGACCTCCAACATGGCGCTGCGGGTGAAGCGCGCCAGCACCGCGGCGCCGCCAAGGCTGAGTGTCACGATCGGCAGGATGGCGTGACGCCAGCTGTCCTGCCCGCCCGAGGGCAGCCATCCGAGCTGCACGGCGAAGACGAGCACGAGCAGCAGCGCCAGCACGAAGCTCGGCACGGTGAAGCCGGCGACCGCCGTCATCATCACCGCGCGGTCGATTCCCGAGCCACGGTGCAGCGCCGCGTAGATGCCGGCGGGAATGCCGAGCGCGACCTTGAATGCGAAGGCCGGCAGCGTCAGCGCCAGGGTTGCCGGAATCCGCTCCAGCACAAGCTCGATCGCAGGCCGGCCGTCACGCATGGAACGGCCGAGCTCGCCTTTGGCGATCGCGCCAAAATAGTCGAGATACTGAAACCAGATGGGATCATCGAGCCCCCACGCCTTGCGGAAGGCGGCGAGGACTTCCGGCGGCGCTTCCGGTCCCAAAATCATCAGCGCGGGATCGCCCGAGAGACGCAGCACCACGAAGGCGAAGGTGACGACAAGCACGATCGTCAACGCCGCGCGTCCGATCCGAATGGCGAAATAGCGTCCCATCAGGCCGCGTCCCGCGTCTCGACTTGCGGCCCGGTCACGAGATGACAGGCGACCTGCCTGTTGCCGCCGACGTTGGACAGCGCTGGTACCTCGCTTGCACAACGCGTGATCGTGCGCGGGCAGCGCGGATGGAAGGCGCAGCCTTGAGGACGGGCCGCCGGGTTCGGCGGATCGCCTGCCAGCACAATGCGGCCTGCGCTGCGGCGGCCCGGCGCGGGCGATGCCGAGACCAGTGCTTGCGTGTACGGGTGCTCCGGCCGCGCGAACAGATCATCGGCGCACCCGATCTCGACGATGCGGCCGAGATACATCACGGCCACCACATTGCTGATCTGCCGGACGACCCGCAAATCGTGGCTGATGAAGAGCAAGGTCAGCGCAAGCTGCGCCTGGAGATCGGCGAGCAGATTCACCACCTGCGCCTGGATCGAGACGTCGAGCGCGCTGACCGGCTCGTCACAGACCAGGAAATCCGGCTTTGTCGCCAGCGCCCGCGCCAGCACGATGCGCTGGCGCTGTCCGCCGGAGAGCGCACCCGGATAGCGCGCACCATGTGCGGGTGTCAGTTCGACCGCGCGCAGCAATTCGCGGACCCGCTCCTCGCGCTCGAGGGGCGTCCCGAGACCGTGAATGTCCAGAGGCTCACGGATTTGGGCGGCGACCGGCAACCGCCGGTCCAGCGCCCCCAGCGGATCCTGGAAGATCATCTGCATGTGCGCGCGTTGCGCACGCCATGCGGTCGTTCCGGGCGTTGCCATCGGCTTGTCGTCGAACCGCACCTCGCCGTGATCCGGCGGCTCGAGGCCGAGCACGATGCGGCCGGTGGTCGACTTTCCCGAGCCGGACTCGCCGACGAGGCCCAGCGTCTCGCCCCTGGGAATCGTCAGCGACACGCCATGGACTGCATGAATGGCGGCACTTCGGCCGAACATCCCGGAGCGCATGCTATAACTGCGCGAAATCGAGGACACTTCGACGAGCGGACGGCTCATTCGGCGGCGATCCCGAGCAGTGCGCGACGCGAAGCCTCGGCGCGGATGCAGGCCACGGCGCGATCCTCCGCGATGGGCGCGAGGCTTGGAGCCACAATGCCGCACGGCGCTTCTGCCAGCGCACAACGCGGCGCGAAGGCACAGCCATCAGGCATGCTCGCGGGATCGGGCACCGTTCCGGGAATGGCGGTCAGGCGGCGCCTCGGTCCGTCGAGCGGCGGCAGCGCACCGATCAGGCCCTGCGCATAGGGATGGACGGGATCGGCGAATAGCTGGTTCGCCGGCGCCTCCTCGACAATGCGGCCCGCATACATCACGGCCACGCGGTCGCAGTTTTCCGCGACCACGCCGAGATCGTGGCTGATCAGGACCATCGCCATGCCCATCTCGCGGCGGATAGTCGAGAGCAGTTCTAAAATCTGCGCCTGAATCGTGGCGTCGAGCGCCGTAGTCGGCTCATCCGCGATCAGCAGGTCTGGATTTCCGGCGAGCGCCATCGCGATCATGATGCGCTGGACCTGGCCGCCGGAAAATTCGTGCGGATAGGCTTCGAGCCTGCGCGTCGCGTCGGGAATGCCGACCAGATCGAGCAGCCGCCGCGCTTCCGCTTTCACCGCGCCACCCGAGATATCGCGATGCAGCGCCAAGGACTCGCAGAGCTGCTTGCGGATGGTCAGCACGGGATTGAGTGCGCTCGCGGGATCCTGGAAGATCATGGCGACGCGCCCGCCCCTGATACGGTCGAGCTCGGCGGCGGGCGCACCGAGGATCTCGCGACTGTCGAGACGAACGGAGCCCGAGACGCGGGCATTCCGCGGCAACAGGCCGAGGGCCGCAAGCCACGTCACCGACTTACCCGATCCGGACTCGCCGACGAGGCCAAGCGCCTCGCCCTTGTGCAAGGCGAGATCGACACCGCGCAGGACTGGCACGCCGTGGAAGGCGACGCTGAGGTCCTTGATGCTGATCAGCGGCGCCACCGATCAGGCCTCGAAATTGCCGGCGCGGAAATCCATCGCGAAGGCGGGCGACGCCTTCCACTTGATCGACTTCGGCTTGGCCGTGAAGGTCGCGTTCTGGTGCAGCACCGTATAGGCCGGGTCTTCGCGCTCGGCGATCTCCAGCATGCGGCGGAACGCCTTCTTGCGGGCGGCACGATCGATCGAGGTTTCCAGGAACTCCGAGAGCGTGTTCAGCTCGGCATTTGTCCACTCGCCGATCTGCTGCTGCTGGCCGTTGGGGCCGTGCTGGGCAACCAGCGACGATACGGGATCGTTGAAGGCGGCCGAGTTCGACCAGTCGCGGACCGCGCGCGTCGGCGCACGTTCCATGATCTGCGACCAGTTCTCCTTGGTTTCGATCTGGACGTTGAGACCGACCGACTTCCACATCTCGACCAGCACTTGCGCGGTCGCGACCTGGTTGGTGTAGTAATTGTTGAGCAGGCGATACGGAATAGGGTCGCCCTTGTAGTTGGCCTGCTTCAGCAGCTCCTGCGCCAGCTTGGGATCGTAGGCCGGCACGTTCCAATCGGCATTGAACATGTCGCCGTAGAACTCCCACTGCAGGCCCTTCGGGACGCGGGTGCGACCGGCCCACAGGCTGTCGACGATCGCCTGGCGGTCGATCGCATGGGTGAAGGCGCGCCTTACAAGCGGATTGGCGAGCTGGGCGTGGTTCTTGTCGAATACGGTCAGACGATGATTGAGGATGGTGCCGCCCTGCACTTCGAAGGTCGCGTTCTTCTCGATGCCCGCGATCTGGTCCGGTGGGATGTCGCAGGCGAACTGGTACTCGCCCGACAGCAGCCCGTTGATGCGGCTCGCGACCTCCGGGACCTCGAGGAAGCGAATGCGCTTGAGCGGTGGACGGCCGCCCCAATATTCGTCGTGGGCTTCCAGCGTCAGCGACACGTCGGGCTTGAGTTCGACAACCTTGTAGGGCCCGGTGGTAACAGGCTTGCGCGCCCAGTCGAGATAGCTCGCGGATTCAGCCCAGGCGCGGCGGTTCGCGATATCTGAGCCGTAGCGCGACAGCCGACCCTCGATCGTGACGTCGGGCGTCGCGTTGTAGAAGCGCACGGTGTATTTATCGACGGCATCGACGCGGACGAGATCCGGCCAGATCCGGCGTGCAACCGCCGGAACGTCCGGCGGCAGTTCCTTGCCCGGCCGCGGCGTCGGAATTTTCTCAAAGGCCTGGATGGTGCTGCGGCTCTTGGCCTCGGTCTCACCGAACATGCGCTCGCGGCTGAACGTGAAGACGACGTCCTCCGCCGTCAGCTCGTCGCCATTGTGGAATTTGACGCCCTGGCGCAGCTTCACCTCGACGGTCTGGTCGTCGATACGGCGCCACTCGGTGGCAAGCCCCGGCACGGCCTCAAGGCTGCCGCGCCAGTTCTTGGAGATCAGGCCTTCCCAGATCGAGGAGAAGAACACCCGCTCGCCGACATTGGACTGCTCGCGCAGCACGTCGAGCACGTTCGAATTCGTCACCTTCTGCACCGCGATGGTGACCGAGGGACGGTTGTCGGCCTGCCCGATCGCAAAGCGCGGCAGCAGCAGCGTGCCTGCGGCAATGCTGCCGGACTTCAGGATGGTACGGCGCGTGAGCTTGCTCATGATGATAACCCCTGCCGGTTTTTTTGTCGGCTATTCGGCGAGACCGAGCGCGGCCAGATGGGCTGCGCCAGCGCGGACGTCGTCGTGGTTGCGAAGTTCGAGGATCAGTCGGGGGTTTGAGGTCAGCCGGCCCAGCGCGCGGAACACGGCGATCCACGGGATGTTGCCCTCGCCCGGCGCCCAATGCCGGTCAGCAAAGCCGTCGGTATCCTGGAGATGCACATGCGCCAGCATGTCGCCGGCGGTCTCGACATAGTAGTCGACCGGCGGCGCGCCGGTGGAGATGTGCGCGTAGTTGGCGTGGCCGGTGTCGAGGGAGACGCGCACCTTGCTGCTTTCGAGCGCCTTGGCGAGACGCACGCGATCGCGCGGATCCTTGTCCTCGATGTTCTCGATGACGATCTCGCAGCCGATGGTTTCGGCGCGCACGATCACCTCGGCGAGTGTCGCCTTGACGCGTTCGACGAGATTGCCGCGATTATCTGGATAGAGGTCGAGGTTGTTGTGGTCCCAGGTCGTGAATGGCGAATGGATCACCATCTGCGTCGCGCCGAGAAACTCGGCGGCTTCGAGGCCCTGAAGCAGGCGTTTCGTCACGACTTGGCGGATCATCGGGTCGTGGCTACCGATCGCGAAGCCCCAGAACGGTCCGTGGATGCCGAGCCGGCCGGTGTGACCTGAGAGCATCTGCTTAATTTCGCTAGCAGCACTTCGCCAGTCGCCGTCGAGCAAGTCCGCGCGAAAAAAATCCTGAATTTCGAGATCGCGCTGCCGTTCGAGAAGCCAGTCGCGATGCGCAGGGATCGATTTGATGGACAATGCGGCGCCCAGTACCGGCTTCGACATGGCTTGCTCCTCGGCCGTCAACAATGACGGGAGCAGCGCTAGACCAGTTCAATGACAGGCCGGTGAAATGCAGGTTCCGCAGCGCTGAGGAGATGTGGACATCCCCGCGATCGCGTGCATCGAATTCAGGCAGCGGCGAGTGCAGACGCATGCATCCGCGCTCGGATCAAGTGCGATGAAATCCGTAGTGATCCGGAATGGAATCCTATTCTGATGTCGCGTACATCGCGGGACATCGATCGGCGGCCTTCCAAGGGCATCACCCTCTGATCGCGCAACATGGGGTTGGGGGACCACATGGGGCGGGGGGATCAAAGGCTGGGGCAAGGTTACGAGGTCCGGACTCCTAGGCACTCCGGACCTCGGGACTTTCTAGATTGAACGTGATTTCGCGCCGCCGGCTTGATCAGCCGTGCGGCGCGAAGTCGTTTTGGCGTCGTTATGCCGACACGGGCGCTAGCGCGTCTGGGGCTCGATCGTCACCGTGCAGTCGCCCTGCCCTTGCGTCGCCACCACGATGTTGCCCGCGGGAGCGCCGAGGGCGATCGGCGCGGACGAGCCGCCGCCGGGCATCTGGACAGTCACGCTCAGAGAATCGGTTCGCGCGGTCGAGCCTACGGTCGAGGGCTCTGCCTGGGCCACATTGCCCGAGGCGTCACGCCGCATGATCTGGCAGTTCACATTGCTGCCCCCGGCCGCGCTCCCTCCTGCCGCAGCCATGCCCGATGAGGTGCCGCCGCTCATTTGCGCACGTGCTCGCGACGGATCGCGGGGCACCTGGCTCACGATGCGATGCGTCCGCGGCTCCACAATGACGACGTCATCGCCGGTCGCAAAATATTCGTAGTCGCGATATTCGGGCTCGATCGAGACGATCTCGGGCGGAAGCCTGTGAAGGCGCACGCGCGAGGGAATGGTCTCGCCGACCCGGATCGAAATGTTCAGATTGCGCTCCGGCTCCGCCAGGCGTGCACGGCTCACCGTTTCAGAAATCCGCACCTGCTTCTCGGAGGTTACCTGCGCCTGCTGATTGGCTTGCGTGTTGGTCTGCGTGGTCTGGTTGGCTTGGTTGGTCTGCGTGCCCGAACTGGCAGGTGCGCTCTGCGCATTGTTGGTCGGGGCCGTCCGGTTCGTGTCGGTCGCGGTGGCCGGCCGGTTGTTCTGCTGCGCCGGCGGCTGCTGCTCGGCCGCGTTGCGCGGCGGCTGGGTCTGGTTGCGCTCGTTCTGGTTGGCTGCGGCACCCGTGCGCTCGTTCTGCTGGCTAGACGTGCCTGACTTGGACTTCTCGGACTCTGCCGTTGATTTCTGCTGCGCGGATTTGTCCTGCTTCGTCTCAGCACTGCTCTTGCTGTCGCGTCCGGGTTTCGTGCTCTCGGCATCGCGGTTGCGATCGCGCGAGGGCTCGCGGGATTCTTGCGCCTGATCCTTCGATTTCGGCTGGTTGCGCTCGGCAGAACTGGCCGGCTGGCGCTTATCGTCACTCGCGTCCTGCCTGGCAGCGCCGCCCTTCTCCTCGCGGCCCGCGCCCTGCAATCGTTCCTGGGCGCCCTGCGCGCGCTCTTGAGCACGCTCCTGAACACGCTCTTGGCCGCCGCCGTGTTGCGGTGCGGCGCCTTTCGCCGGCTCCTCGGTCCGTCTCGGCTCGTCCCTTCGCTCACCGGGCGCCTGGGCGTAGGCGAAGCCGGAAGCAAGCATCAGTCCGATAGCTGCGGTCGATAACATCAAGTGCTTGCGCATGGTCCCTCTCCTCGGAAATTCGCAACAACAGACGCGAACGTTCTGTGGGTGCGAAGGTTCCTGATCAGGAACGAGGGCTGATCACGCGGTCTCACATCTCAGGCGGGTCTCACATCGGGTCCTTCAGCGTGAGCCGCGCCGTGAATGTCACGCTGGTCTTGCCAACCAGCGCCATGCCTTCGACCTCGGCGCCGTCGGCGGAGTAGTCGCCCGAAAAGCCGCAGGTCACTTCCCTGCCGCCGAACGCGAGTGGCTTGCCGACGGCCTCGGTGTGCTGATTGACGGTCATGTCGCCGCGCCATTTCCCGTTCCGGAAGGTGTAGCTGCCGGTGTAATAGAAATAGCTGTCACCGCCCATGATGCGGCCATCGCAGAGCACGACGACGCCTTTGGCCTGGCCGCGCTTGCCGTCGCGCATCTCAATCTCAAAGATGTAGAGGCCGTTGAGGACCTTCTGTGGGTTGGCGCCCTGCTCGGGCTCATCGCCGGCCGACATCGCTCATCTCCCGTTCAAACCGGCACATTCCGTTCGAGATCTTCAAGCCACGCCGCCGCGCTCGAATCCGACGGCGCGCGCCAGTCACCGCGCGGCGACAATGAGCCGCCGGCCGAAACCTTGGGGCCGTTCGGCATCGCCGAGCGCTTGAACTGGCTGAAAGCGAAGAAGCGGCGCAGAAACACCTCCAGCCAGCGGCGTATCTCGGGAAGGTCATAGGCCTTGCGCTTATCGGTCGGGAATGCCGGCGGCCATTCGCCCTGAGCAACGTCTTTCCAGGCCTGCAGCGCCATGAACGCGATCTTGGATGGCCGCATGCCGAACCGCAGCGTGTAGAACAGGTTGAAATCCTGGAGCTCGTAGGGACCGACGGAAGCTTCCGTGCTCTGTGGCTTCTCGCCCGGCTCGGCCGGAACCAGCTCCGGCGAGATTTCCGCCGACAGGATCGATCCAAGCGTTTGGTTGACGTCGTCGCTGAACTGCTTGGAAGCAATCACCCAGCGGATCAGATGCTGAATCAGCGTCTTCGGCACCCCGGCATTGACGTTATAATGCGCCATCTGGTCGCCGACGCCGTAGGTGCACCAGCCCAGCGCGAGCTCGGAGAGATCGCCGGTGCCAATCACGATGCCGCCGTGATGATTGGCGAGCCGGAACAGATAGTCCGTGCGCAGGCCCGCCTGCACATTCTCGAAGGTGACGTCGTAGACCTTCTCGCCCTTGCCGAAGGGATGGCCGATGTCCTTCAGCATTTGCGTCGCCGTGGTGCGAATGTCGAGCTCCTGCCAACTCGTCTGCAACGCCTTCATCAGCGCCAGCGCATTGGTCTTGCTCTCGCTGCCGGTGGCAAAGCCCGGCATGGTGTAGGCGAGAATGTTTTCGCGCGGCAGGCCAAGCAAATCGACCGCCTTGCCGGCGACGATCAAAGCGTGGGTGGAATCGAGCCCGCCCGAGACGCCGATGACGACGCGCTTGGTGCCTGTCGCGCGCATACGCTGGACCAGGCCCGCGACCTGAATGTTGTAGGCCTCATAGCAGTCCTGCTCGAGCAGGCTCTCGTCGCTCGGCACGAACGGAAAGCGCTCGACCTTGCGCAGGAAGCCGATATCGGCGGCCGGCGGCTTCAGGGTAAAAGTCACTTTCCGGAAGAAGGCCTCGCGCTGCCGGCGGTTGTCGTCGAAGGTTCCCATCAGTGCGCGCTCCTGCCTGAGCAGGTCAAGATCGACGTCGGCCAGCGTGATCTGGCCGCCCTGGCGGAACCGCTCGCCCTCGGTCAGTAGCACGCCGTTCTCGTAGATCGAGGTCTGGCCGTCCCAGGCAAGATCCGTGGTCGATTCCCCTGCCCCCGCCGCGGAATAGACATAGGCCGCGAGGCAGCGGGCCGAAGTCGATTGACACAAGAGCGCGCGCGAGCGGGCGCGGCCGATCGTGATCGGGCTGCCCGAGAGATTGATCAGCACGCTCGCGCCCGCGAGCGCGAGCTCGGAAGCCGGCGTCACCGGGATCCACATGTCCTCGCAGATCTCGACGCCGATGGTCAGGCCCGGGACGTCCTCGGCCGCGAACAGCAGGTCGACGCCGAAAGGGGCATGCAGCCCGCCAAAGGCGACCATCTCTTCGACGATGCCGGCGCCGGAGGCGAAATGCCGTCCCTCGTAGAATTCGCGATAGGTCGGCAGGTAACTCTTGGGCACGACGCCGAGGACTTTGCCGCGATGGATGACGACCGCGCAATTGTAGATGCGATTGCCAAAGCGCAACGGCGCGCCGACGATCAGGATGGTCATCAGGGCCGAGGATGCCTCAACGATGGCCACAAGCCCGCGCTCGACCGCATCGAGCAGCGGATCCTGCTTCACAAGATCTTCGATCGCATAGCCGGACAGACACAGCTCCGGAAACACGGCAACCGCCACTGACTGTTCGTGGCAGTCCTTCGCCGCCGCCAGAACCGCCGTCGCGTTGGCCGTGGGATCGGCCACATGAGAGGTGGTGACGCAGGCCGCCACGCGCGCAAATCCGTGGGCATAGATCGAGTGGAAACTCATCGAGCACAGTCCCTTTGTCTCGTCGCGACCGGCCTCCGCCAGCTCTGGACTCCATTTAACCCATCGACATGGCCCCGTGCAGGCCATTCGACGGCATGCATAACGGATTTGCAGCTTCGCTGCCCGGCGCCCGGCCCTTGGAGGCGGTGTCAGGCTCTGCGCACCAGCATGCCGGGCAGATCGTCGCACAGCCATTCGGCGATCCGGGGCCAGGCATGGCCATGGGTCCGCGCCCCCATGAACAGGCCAAGATGGTTGCTGGGCTCGGAGGCCGCCGCAACGAAGGCCGGCGGTGTGCCGAGCAAACCGGCGGTGGCGAGCGCCTGCGCAGCCGGCACGACGTCGTCATCGAGCCCGGCCAGCAGGAAGACCGGCGCCTTGACGTCCTTCAGATCAATCACGCGGCCGAGTGCCGTGAATTGGCCGCGCGCGATCCGGTTCTCTCGGAAGATCCAGTTGACGATCTCGAGATAATAGGTGCCGGGCAGATTGAGAGGCTCGGCGTTCCAGCGCTCGAAGCGTGCCAGCAGCGCCGCACCTTCCTCGCCGGAGAGGTCGCTCTGCAGCGCCGTCGCGATGTCGTCGCAGCTCGGCGCCTTCGACCAGACACGCAGCATCTCCTCGCCGCTGACATTGCCGCCGCCGCGGGCGACGAGCTGGTCATAGACCATCTCCGGCGCGTTGCGGGCGAGCTGCGACAGCCTGGACTCGATCGAGAGGTCGACGGGCGCGCCTGCCAGCACCAGCCGCCGCACCTTGGCGGGAAAGCGCGCCGCATAGAGCAGCGACAGCCAGCCACCCTGGCACAGGCCGACGAGATCGACCGGGGCGCCGATCTCGTCGACGGCGACGTTGAGATCGCCGAGATAGCTGTCGATCGAGAGATAGCGCATGTCGGGTGCGGCCGAGCGCCAGTCGGTGAGATAGACCCGGTCGATGCCGCCATTTTGCAGGGACTGCACCACGCTGTGGCCGGGCGCGAAGTCGGCGATCAGGGCCCGGTGCAGCGCATAGGGCGCGCAGACCAGTGCCGGGAGGCCGGAGCCCGTTCGCGTGCAATCGCGCAGGCGCATGGTCGCAAGCTCCAGCGCGACGGAGTTGGGCGTGGTCCACGGCAGACTGCTGTCGGCCTGCTCCGGCGGACCGCGGTCGAGCCATCCGAAGCAGGCGTCCATGGCAAGCCGAGCTGCTGCGAACGGCCACAGCAGCGGGTCATCCGGGACCGGGCCCGGTGCGCGCTGCTGTTTGCCGGTCTTCTCCGCCATGGCTATCTCACGGTCCTCACAGGAAGGCCTCGAAGCTGACGAGCGAAATACCGCGCTCCCGAAAACTCTGATGGGTCGCGGCCACCGAGCCGTCGAGATCGATGCCGCGGCAGGCGTCCTCGATGACTGCGACCTCGAACCCCGCCTTGCGGGCATCCTCCGCCGAGAAGCGGACGCAGAAATCGAACGCGAGGCCGGCGACGAAGACGGTGTTCAACTCGCGTTCGCGCAAATATCCGAGCAGGCCGGTCGGCGTTTTCCTGTCGTTCTCGAACAGCGCCGAATAGGAATCGATGCCGCGCCGAAACCCCTTCCGCACCACGAGATTTGCGCGAGTGGCGTCGAGATCGCGATGAAATTCAGCGCCGGCCGTGCCCTGCACGCAATGGCTCGGCCAGAGCACCTGGACGCCATAGTCAAGCGCAATGGTCTCGAACGGCTGTTTGCCCGTATGGTTCGGGGCAAAGGAGACATGATCGCGGGGATGCCAGTCCTGGGTCAGCACCACATTGGCGAATTTTTGGGCGATCCGATTGATGGCGGGGACAACCTTCTCGCCGCCGGGCACGGCGAGCGCCCCGCCCGTGCAAAAATCGTTCTGCACGTCGATGACCAGGAGCACGTCGCGGTCGGAAATCTTCATCGCAAGGTCCATTCCAGGCCATCCCGCGCGACCGGCGCCGAAGGCCACGCCGCCAGTGTCGATCTTCCCGCGCTGCTTCGCAACCACCGACAAGGTGCGGCGATATGCGCGAATGCACCCCGTCGGGACCGGGATGCAACGGTTTGGGCTGATACGTGTTGACTAGATCCACCCGGGGACGGATTCTGACAGCCGTTCGCGTCTTGCGATCGGATAGAGCGGAGGAAGCGGTTCCCGCAGCCGGAAGGGCTGCGGCAGCCATACGCACATGACCATCGGCAAGACAGGACAGATTCTTCTCGCCGATATCGGCGGCACCAATGCGCGCTTCGCGCTCAGTCAGGGCGACCAGACCGGACCGATCGACTACGTCAAAGTGGCAGACTTCCCGACCGTCCGGGAAGCCATTGCCGATGTTCTCGCGCGTCGCTGCCACGGCCTACCGCCCCCAAGGGCCGTGCTGGCCGTGGCGGGCCCGGTGACCAACAACCGCTGCGTCATGACCAACAGCCCCTGGGTCATCGACGGCAACGAGCTCCAGCCGGCCTTCGGCTTCGACAGCGTCCATGTGCTCAACGATTTCGAGGTGGTGGCCTGGTCCCTGCCCGCCCTGCAGCCCGCCGACCTGATCCCGCTCGGCAGACAAGATGGCCTTCCCGGAGAGCCGTTGCTGGTGGTTGGCCCCGGAACCGGCTTTGGCGTTTCCTGCCTGGTCGAGCGCCATGGCGCACGACTGGCTGTCGTCACCGAGGCCGGCCACGCGACCCTGCCGGCGGAGGACGAGCGCGAGGAACGCGTCATCGCCTGCATGCGCCGACGCCTCGGCCATGTCTCCATCGAGCGTGGCGCGTTGTCCGGTTCCGGCCTGCAAAGCCTCTACGAGGCGCTGGCCGAGATTGACGGCGCTCAGGTGCCGCATCGCGATGCTGCCGCCATCACGAAGGCCGCCCTGGAAGGCAGTTGCGAGCTCAGCCGCAAGACGCTGGAGATGTTTTGCGCCATTCTCGGCTCGGTCGCGGGCAATCTCGCGGTGACCTTCGGCGCACGCGGCGGCGTCTATATCGCCGGCGGAATCGTGCCGCGCTTTCCCGACTTCCTTGCAGCTTCCGCATTCCGGGCGCGCTTCGAAGCCAAGGGACGCTTCCAGGATTATCTGCGCAACATCCCGACCCGGCTGGTCACCAAACCCGATGCGAGTTTCCTCGGCCTCAAGATGTTCGCCGAGCACAACCAGCCTTAACGGCGCGCGCCTCCGTTCGCGCCCAGTAATTCACAGCTGATTAACGAGCACGCGCGCGCGACGCGGGATCGTGCTTGCGCGCACGTCCCGGATGAGAAACAATCCTGGCTTGTGTGTGGCGTAGTTGCGGGGGCGTGACATGCGTAAGCAGGATCTGGGTTTCGACTATCACCGCTATCACCGCCTGCTGCTCGAGGCGGACGACGATGGCAAGCGGCTGGCCCTGATCGAGCTCTTGATCGAGGAAAAGGCGCGTGACCGCCTCGCCGCCCAGCGCGCTTCGGACCGCGCCGCCATGACGGCCCACACCATCGCTACCGTGCTAAAGAACGGGCGCCAGTGAAACGAGTGATTGCGCTACGGTGCCCGCAAACGCGGCATCAATTGCCATTTCGTTAACGATCCCTCGAAAGCTCGCGTCAAACTTTTTGCTCTAGGAGTCCCCCCACCTGATCCAATTCAGGGGCAACAAAGGGGGGAATGAACATGAGCATGATTTCGATCGCCGCGATGCCGGCCACCATCGAAACCCGTTTGGCCGATTCTTCATTCAAGACCATCTTGCTGTTTTGCTGCACGGGCCTGGTCGCCTCGTTCGGCCTGATGGCGCGCGGCATCGATCTCGGCGCCGGCCTGATGTGAGACCGCGACGGATTCCGTCGCGAAGTGGCCGCCCCTGACGGGCGGCCATTTTTGTTTTGGTCTCAGTGCGGCGTCTTAGCTGCCGCTTCCGGAAACATCGAATCGATCATCGCCCTGAGCTGATCGATCGAAATCGGCTTGCGCAGGATCGGCCGCCGTCGGAGCAAGGACGGCAGCAGCTCCGGACCGTAGCCCGTGGCGAACAAAAACGGCTTGCCGCGACGCTCGATCAGGTCGGCGACCGGATCGACGTAGACGCCCTTGAGATTGATGTCGAGGATCGCAAGATCGTACTGCGCGGTCATGGCGAAAGCACTGGCGTCCCGCACATTGTCCGCTTCCGCGGCGACGTGGTGGCCGAGTTCCTCCACCATGTCCGCCATCATCATCCGGATCAACGTCTCGTCTTCGACCAGGAAAACGGAGAGTCCGTCCGCCATATCAACCCCGCCATCAGCTTCCGAAGCTAATCATAACCGAATCGCGAAGAGGATTCACGAATTCGTGGCGGGGGCCGTTAATTCGGACACGCCCGATCCGATTCAACTTGATCAATCCAGTCCTCGTTCGTGGCTGAGCCGCACCATCTCCTGTACGAAGACCTGCTTCTGCTTGTCATCGAGGCTCGAATAGAGGGGTTCGGCGGCGTCGGCGACATTGCGCTGGTCGGCAGCGCGGTCGATGAGAAATTGGGCCTCGTTGCGCATCTGCTCGACGATGTCGTCGGGAGGATCCCGCTTGGCGCGCGCAACCCGCAGGTTGAGCCGCTCAGCACCGTTATGCCCGAGGTAGTGCATGGCGCTCGAGAATCCGTACCAGTGCTTCTCCTGCTCGGGCGTGAGGTTCAGTTCGGTCTTGATCCGCTCAATATAGGAGTCGCTGTTGGTGACGATCTGGTCGGCGGTCAATTGCGGCGCGCCGGTCTGGGTCAGGACCGTGACATCCTGCGGAGCGTTCTTCGCCTCCTTGCTCGCCTTGGCGCCCTTGCCCGCCTTGGCGCTCTTGGCATCCTTGTCCTTGCCGGCGCCCTGCTTGGCGTCCTTGGCCGCATCCTTGCTTGCGTCCTTGCTCGCATCCTTGGCTGCAGGCGCCTGATTGCCATTATTGCCAACGCCGAGCACGCCGGTGAAAACGCCGACCACACCGCCGATCGCGCCGCCAAGCACGCCGCCGACCGGACCTGCCGCCTTGTTCCCGGCCGCCGCTCCTTCCTGAACCCCTTTGACCAGGCCTTGAGCGTTCGCCACCGCGGCTGCGCCGAGCAGCAACACGAAAACGGACCCCAGCGCGAACCATCGTCGCAGGTTAAGCCGCGCGAGCGGCGCCGGGTTGATCATTCTGGTCTCCATCTCGATCTGATTAGGCTGTTGGGGGTGAGAACCACTCGCCAGTTGCAACTCTATCGTTTTCACCGCTTCGAGGTCTAGCCACCGACAATTGCTATCCACGCCCGAAAAGTGTTTGGCCCGAGGCGCTTATGCAGGCTTATTCGAAACTGCGGCGTAATTGCGCATGCATCGGCCGGGCAGGTCGGCGCAAAGTGTGCGTCGCAAAATGACCGATCGTGGTTCATGGCCTGCGCAGGACATCGAGGGCACTGCCACCTTCCCGGACACAACGTTAGTTCTAGGCGCAAGTCGTTCGGTTTTCTCGACAGACGCAATCAATCATGATCTGATCGCGCTACCAATTTGCCTTCGAAGCCGACGGCATCAATAAGAAACGTCGAACAAGAAACTTTCAAAAAGAACGCAGAACTCGGAAGAGTTCAGAGGAAACGCCAGAACAATAAAACACCCAAGCGAGGAAACGAGATGTCACGCAAGACACTGACGCGACGTCAATTTGTGGCTGCCACTGCAATGTCCTCCACGGCGCTGATCGCGGCGCCCTATGTCCGGGGCGCTTACGCTGCCGGCAAACTTTCGATCGGCTTCTGGGACCACTGGGTGCCCGGCGCCAACGATGCCTCGACCGCTCTCGTCAAGGAATGGGGCGAGAAGGAGAAGGTCGAGGTTTCGATCGACTACATCACCAGCAACAACAAGAAGATCGAGCTGACCGCAGCGGCCGAAGCCCAGGCCAAGTCCGGTCACGATATTCTCCAGATGCCGAGCTGGTGGCCGCACGCTTATTCCGAGAATCTCGAGCCGCTCAACGACGTCATGGAGCCGCTCATCAAGCAGAACGGTGAGGTGAACGACACCGTCAAATATCTCGGGCGGTCGGGCGGCAAATGGCTCGCAGTGCCCGCGACGCCGGGAAGCCAGATCAAAGGCCCCTGCTCCCGCATAGATCTGATGAAGAAACACGCCGGCATCGACGTGCAGGAGATGTATCCGGTCGGCGCTCCGCCGAAGGCGGACAACTGGACCATGGAGACGTTCCTGAAGGCGGCCGAGGCCTGCCACAAGGCCGGCTTCCCCTTCGGCATCGGTCTCGGCGAGACCACCGACAGCGTCGACACTGCCGGCGCGATCTTCCAGTCGTTCGGCGCCGAGCTCGTCAACGCCAAGGGCGATATCACCGTCAAGACCGACGCGGTGCGGCAGGCGCTCGAATTCTACAAGAAGCTGATCGCCGTCCTGCCCACCGACGCGCCGTCCTGGGACGATGCCTCCAACAACAAATGGCTGATCTCAGGCCGCGGCGCGATGATCCTGAATCCGCCGAGCGCCTGGGCGGTCGCCAAGCGCGACGCACCGCAAGTCGCCGAACAGTGCTGGACGCACGGCTTCCCGTCCGGTCCGAAGGGCCGTTTTGCGCCCTTCCTGCCATACTTCTGGGGCGTCTGGGCCTTTGGCAAGAACAAGGAAGCGGCCAAGAGCTTGCTCGTTCACCTGTCCTCGCCAGCGGCGATCGAGAAGTTCGTCGCGGCGAGCGGCGGGTACGATCTCCCGGCCTACGCGAACATGACGAAGTTCAAGACTTGGGCCGAGGAAGGGCCGCCGAAGGGCACACTCTTCCACTATCCGGATCCCTACAAGCAGCAGACGATGTCGATCGCCGCGTCTCCGGCGCCGCCGAAGATCGCCCAGCAGATCTACTTCCAGGCGACGCTGACCAAGATGGCGCTGCGCTTTGCACAAGGAGAGAAGTTGGAAACCGCGCTCGCCTGGGCCGAGGGCGAGTGCGAAGGCTTCATGCGGACCTGAGCCGGGTATGTGCCATGGCGGTTCACGCTTCGGGCGTGGGCCGCCGAGGCACCCCTCGCTCGATCCGCTTGCCGAATGAAGCCGACGGCTGCGCCGGCTTCGCCGTTCCAGATATCCTGCTAGGTGTCCTGCAAAGAGGCTAAATTCATGGCCGATGTCGTCGTTGAGCAAGGCCGTCCCGCTCGAGCTGCGAGCCCGCGCAAACGGGCGAGCCTGCGCAATGCAATGGGACGGAAATCGACCGTAGCGTTCTTCCTGACGCTGCCGCTGATCCTCCTGATCGCCCTGCTCGTACTTTATCCCGCCTTCTACTCGGTCTACCTGGCGACGCTGAACAAGGCGATGACAAAATTCGTCGGCCTCACCAACTTCACCTTTCTGTTCAAGCGCGAAACGTTCTGGATGGTGGTGAGACAGTCCTGCATTTTTGCGATCACCGCCGTGGTCTTCAAAGCGCTGATCGGCTTCATCGTCGCGCATTTCGTCCACAACATTCCCGGCAAGAAGCAACGTAAATGGCGCGGCATGCTGCTGGTGCCCTGGGTGATCCCGCCGGCGATGAGCACGCTGGCATGGCTGTGGCTGTTCGACCCCTCCTACAGCGCCTTCAACTATACGCTCTCGTTCTTCGGCATCGGTCCCATCCCGTGGCTCGGTGATACCTTCTGGGCGCGTTTCTCCGTCATCCTCGTCAACGTCTGGTACGGCGCGCCGTTCTTCCTGATCATGTACCTGGCCGCGTTGAAATCCGTACCCGATCAGCTCTACGAAGCCGCAGCAATCGACGGCGCCAATTGGTGGCAGAAGATCTGGCACATCACCTTGCCGATGATGCGCAACATCATCGCCATCACCACGCTGTTCTCGCTGATCGTCACTTTCGCCAATTTCGACATCGTGCGCATCCTCACCTCCGGCGGTCCGCTCGACCGGACGCACCTGTTCGCCACCTGGGCGTTCCAGGTCGGCATCCAGAGCAGCGACATTCCGCTCGGCGCCTGCGTCTCGCTGTTCATGGTGCCGATCCTCGCCGTCGCAGCGGTCTTCATCCTGCGCGATGTCAACAAACGTGGGAACGAAGCCTGATGAGCACGCTCGCAATCGACAAGGCCGGACCGACACGCAAGGTCAAGCTTCGAAGCATGAGCCGCGACCGCACCTGGGCGCTGCGCTGGTCCTACTTTTTCCTGGTGCTGTTTGCGATCTTCTTCCTGATCCCGCCGATCTACATGCTGATCACCTCGCTCAAGAGCAGCGCGGAGATCTCGGCCGCCACCAATCCGTGGTGGGTATTTCATCCGACCCTCTCGAATTATGTCGAGCTACTGACCTCGAACCAGTTCCTGCGATTCTTCTGGAATTCGTCGATGATCTCGATCGTGGTCGTGATCGTGACGATGTTGATCAGCATTCCGGCGGCGTTTGCATTGGCGCGGATGAAGTTCTGGGGCTCGGCGACGCTCGCGACCGGCGTGTTCCTGACCTATCTCATTCCGGACAGCCTTCTGTTCATTCCGCTGTTCAAGGTGCTCGCGACCGTCCAGGAGTTCACCGGCATCCCCCTGCTCAACCGGTGGTACGTGCTGGTGTTCATCTATCCGACGCTGACCGTGCCGTTCTGCACCTGGATCATGATCGGTTATTTCGCCTCGATCCCGAAGGAGCTGGACGAGGCGGCTCTGATCGACGGCGCCTCCTGGCTGCAGACCCTGACGCGGATTTTCATCCCCGTTGCCCTGCCCGGCCTGATCGCAGCGACCATCTTCGCCTTCACCGTGTCCTGGGCGCAGTTCCTCTATCCGCTGGTGTTCACGACATCCATCGACCAGCTCGTGCTGCCGGTCGGCATCACCACCACGCTGATCAAGGGCGACGTCTTCAACTGGGGTCAGATCATGACCGGCGCGCTGCTTGGCGCTGCCCCGCCGCTGGTCATCTACGCCTTCCTGATGGACTATTACATTGCCGGCCTGACCGCCGGCGCGACAAAGGGTTGATGTCTTATGGCTGAGGTTGCGCTGCGGAAGGTGGTCAAGCGTTACGACGACGTCGAGGCGGTGCGCGGCATCGATCTCGACATCTCCGATCATGAGTTCATCGTGCTCGTCGGCCCCTCCGGCTGCGGCAAGTCGACGACGTTGCGGATGATCGCAGGGCTCGAGGACATCACCGACGGCGACATCATGATCGGCGGGGACGTCGTCAACGACGTGCCGCCGAAGGACCGCGACATCGCAATGGTGTTTCAGAACTATGCGCTCTATCCGCATATGACGGTTGCGGAGAACATGTCATTCGGGCTGCGGCTCAAGCACTATCCCAAGGCCGAGATCAAGGCGCGGGTGACCGAGGCCGCCCGCCTCCTCGACATCACCGACCTGATCGACCGCAAGCCGAAGCAGCTCTCCGGCGGCCAGCGCCAGCGCGTCGCCATGGGGCGGGCCATCGTGCGCAACCCGAAAGTCTTCCTGTTCGACGAGCCGCTGTCCAATCTCGACGCCAAGCTGCGCGTGCAGATGCGGATCGAGATCAAGAAGGTGCACCAGAAGGTCCGAACCACGACGGTCTACGTCACCCACGACCAGGTCGAGGCGATGACGCTGGCCGATCGCGTGGTGGTGATGAACAAGGGTCGGATCGAGCAGATCGGCACGCCGAACGAGCTCTACCACAAGCCGGCGACGCGCTTCGTCGCGGGCTTCATCGGCTCGCCGGCGATGAACTTCATTCCGTGCCGGCTCGAGGAGGTCGGCGGCAAGCTCAACATCCGCCTGACGGACCGCATCTCATTCCCGTTGCCGCCGGCCCGCGCCGCCCGTTACAGCGCACTGCCTCGATCTGAAAACCTGTTGCTCGGCATCCGTCCCGAACATCTCACGGAATCGCATGCGCATCTGGAGCCGGGTGTCGAGACCTTCGACACCGTGCTTGACGTCACCGAGCCGATGGGGATGGAGACGCTGGTCTATTTCGGACTGGAAGGCACGCCCGTCTGCGGCCGCGTCGATCCCAATGCGGGCGCCAAGGACGGGGCACCCATGCGTTTGGCAATGGACCTCAACAATATGCACCTGCTAAACGAGGCGACCGGCGTCGTCTTGTGACGGCCGGCCAAGAAACTCGCGCAGGTAGGGACGATGTCGACCAACAAGAAGAAAATCTTTGTCACGCAAACTTTGTCGCAAGGCGCCCGCGCCCTCCTCACCCAGCGAGATGACATCGAGCTCATCGAGTTTCCGAACCTGATCTCCGCCAAGGACTTCGAAGCGCTGCTGAAGAGCCACGCGCCGGTCCATGGCGTGGCGCTCGGCGCCACCGCTTTCGGCGAGACCGAGCTCGAAGCTTCAAAGGACATGAAGGTGGTGACCCGGATCGGCGTCGGTTACGACGCCGTCGACGTCCCAGCCCTTTCCCGCCGCAAGGTGCCGCTGATGGTCGCGGGCAGCGCGAACTCGCCCTCGGTCGCCGAGCAGGCGCTGTTCATGATGCTGACACTGGCCAAACGCGCGCAGGAGATGCACGCCTGCGTCAAGGACGGCAAATGGGCCGAGCGCCTCGGCATGCTGCCGTTCGATCTGTACGGCAAGACCGTCCTCATCGTCGGCTTCGGCCGCATCGGCACCCGCACCGCCAAGCGCTGCCTGGCGATGGACATGAATGTGCAGGTCTATGATCCCTACAAGGGAGCCGCGGAGATCAAGGCAGCCGGCTGCGAGCCGGTCGCCGATCTCGATGCCGCACTGCCGCACGCCGATTTCGTCACCATCCACTGCCCGAAGACGCCGGAGACCGTCGGCCTGTTCGATGCTGACAGGATCGGCCGGATGAAGCCGAAATCCTATCTCATCAACACCGCGCGCGGCGGCATCGTGAAGGAAGCGGCGCTGTATGACGCACTGGTCTCGGGCAAGCTCGCCGGTGCCGGCATCGACGTGTTCGAGGTCGAGCCGCCGCCGGTCAGCAACGCGCTGTTCGCGCTGCCCAACGTCATCATGGCCCCGCATGTCGCCGGCGTCACGGTCGAGGCGGTGAGCCGGATGAGCGAGCAGACCGCGCGCAACATCCTGAGTGTGCTGGACGGCGATCCCATCCGGCAGAACATCATCAATCAGGATGTCCTGGGCTGAGCTGGTCTTCCGGGCGGTTCTTCTGGGCGGACGATCAGTCCGCCCGCCTTCGGAACGCCAGAATGAGTCCCATTTTGGTGCAGATCGAGCCCTCACTCAGCCTTAATCAAACCCGCGTAATAGGTCCGGCCGCGGCGGCAGTGGGACAGACTTGCCGGCCGCGTCGAGCTGGAGGATGGACCCTTGTCAGAGATCGACCCGACCGACCACGCGTTGGCGACCATTGCCAGCATCCTGGAGCACCCTGAACCCGTCCTCGTCGTGCGCGAGACCGAGACCGTGCGCGAAACCGAGACCGTCACCGTGACCGAAATGGTGGTTGCCGGTGAGCATGGGGTCGCGGACGAGCACGCGTTCGTCGACGAGCACCTGACGGTCGATGAGCATCCGGTGGTCGAGGAGCAGCCCCTGGTGCCGGAGCACACCGATGCCGACGGCTACAGCAAGGTCGGCCCCGGGCCGATGGTGGCCATCCGTCTGAAATGGACGGTCCATCGCGGCGATGACGGCCAGTTCTACGTCCACGAGACCATCGGCGAGCAGTCCGTGCCCGTGGTCAGCGGCCCGATGACCGGCGAAGCCGCGGTGCATTTCGTCGACGCGCACGAGGACGAGGCCCATCGGCGCTTCGAAGAGCTGCGCAGCGAAATCGCCGGCCGCAGCTCGCTCGCCGATTACGAGCGCAAGGGCGAAGCCTAGCGCGTTTTCGCGCGACGTGGATGCCGGTTCGGCCTATCGTCGTCCGAGATAATCCTTCTTCACGAGCTCGACGCCTGCGTGCCGCAACAGGTCGTAGGCTGTCGTGACGTGAAAGAAGAACTGCGGGACGCTGAAGGTCAGCAGCAGCGTCCGCCCGGTGAACGGCAACTCGGTCCCGTTCTTCAGCCTGAAGAAGACGTTCCGTTCCGCCGCAGCATCGATCTCCGCGCGCGGCAGGCTTTCGATGAACTCGATTGACGTCGCAATGCGGGCCTGGAGCCCGGCCATGTCGTGCTCCAGCACCGGCAGCGTCACCGGCTCCTGCTCGGCCAGCAAGGCCGCGGCGACCGTGGCGTGGCGGCAGGCCTCACCGATCTGTTGCGCCAGATCGTACATGTCGGGTGCCATGCGCATGCCGAGCAGGACGGCCGGATTGAACTTCCGCGCTTCGGCATAGGCAACGCCCTTGTCGAGCAGTGCGGACAGGTTGCGCAGATACGGCACGAAGAGTCCGACCGAGGCGTCATACATCGAGATCGTCACTTCAAAATTCCCTTCACTTCCGCCTCGCCAGCGACGGGCATCTGGTCTAAATCCAAGCCTCAAGACAGGCATCGAGAGCTGCACAATGACAGCTTGGGCATGGGTGGAAAAGAGATGATCGTTCGAATGACCAGTCGAATTCTGGCGACTTTGGCCGTGGTCCTGCTGGCAAACCTTTCGGCCCAGGCACAGCAGGCGGCGCCGTCCCGCCTCGACGAGATCGTCAAGCGCGGCACTTTGCGCGTCGGCATGACCGGCGACTACAAGCCCTTCACCTATCTCGACAAGACGACGCAGCAGTTCAACGGCTTCGATGTCGACATGGCGGAGGCGCTCGGCAAGGCGCTCGGCGTCAAGGTCGAATTCGTGCCGACGGCCTGGCCGAAGCTGATGAAGGATTTCGAGGCCGATCAGTTCGACATCGCCATGGGCGGCGTCTCGGTCACGCTGGACCGGCAGAAGAAGGGCTTCTTCTCCACGCCGATCATGCGCGAGGGCAAGACGCCGATCGCGCGCTGTGCCGATGTCGGCAAATACCAGAGCATCACCGACATCGACAAGAAGGGCACCCGCGTCATCGTCAATCCCGGCGGCACCAACGAGCGCTTCGCGCGTGCCAACATCAAGGACGCCGACATCACAGTCTTCCCGGACAATACCGTGATCTTCGACGAGATCGCCAAGGGCAATGCCGACCTGATGATGACGGACGCCTCCGAGACGCGCTACCAGCAAAAGCAGCATCAAGGCGTGCTCTGCGCGGTGCATCCCGAAAATCCGTTCGATTTCTCCGAGAAGGCCTATTGGCTCCAGCGCGACATGGCGCTGAAGGCGTTCGTCGACCAATGGCTGCACATTTCGATGCAGGACGGCAGCTACAAGAAGATCTACGCCACCTGGTTCGATTAGGGCCGCGTCCTCCAGTCGCTTGTGCCGGCCAAACTTTGGACCGGCTCCGGTGCTATTGAACCCGAAACGGAGAAAGCACGACTCATACCGTGACAGTGATCTAGGTCACTTTTTGCGATCAAACCGGGGCGTAAGCGTCGGTTTGGGGACCACCTGTTTCAGGAGATGCGAAATGAGGAAGCTGTTGGCCACGGCCGCATTCCTTTTGGCGAGCACCGCTGCGCAGGCGCAGTACACCTTCGACTATGGCGGGCACACCATCCGCATCGATCCCGACCGCGGCACGGTGCAAATCCCCGGCGTCTACGACAACACCGGCCAGGGCAAGGCGAAGAAGGCCAAGACCGATGCCAAGGGGGCTCCGAAAGCGGACCCGCAGGCACCGCAACAAGCCAAGGTTGACCCGCAGCCGCCGGCCAATCCAGCACTGGTCACCGCGCCCCCGGCGGCCGAGCAGGCCCCTGTCCAAGCTCCCGTCCAAGCTCCCGTGGCCGTCGCGCCTCCTGCCCCGCCGGCACCTCCCGCCACCACGGCAAACAATGCTCCGGCGGAAGACGCGCTTGTGCCGCCGCCTCAGCCGGCCCCAAGTGCTGCCCCGACGGTGGCCGCAGTACCGCCCGCACCGCCTCCACCGCCCGCCCCGACCGTCGCAGCCGCGCCTCCGGCGCCGTCTCCGCCTCCCGTTCCGCCGCCTGCGCCTGCTCAGTCGGCTGCCGTCGCGCCGCCGGCTCCTGCAACCGCACCCACGCGCGATCTCAATTCACCGCTCGGCGTCTGGCTCACCGAGGAGAAGGAAGGCAAGGTCCGGATCGAGCAATGCGGCAGCAATCTGTGCGGCTATTCGGTCGATTCGAAATCGAACCAGAATGGCGAGCAGGTTCTGATCAACATGAAGCCCGGCAAGGACCAGAACAAGGACCCAAAATGGTCCGGCCGCATCCTCGATCCGAACTCCGGCTCGACCTACGATTCAACCATCGCGCTGAAGGGCACCGATCGCCTGCGCGTGCAGGGCTGCGCCTTCGGCGGCATGTTCTGCGGCGGCCAGACCTGGACGCGGGTGAACTGACTTCGGGGCGACACTCTGACCGACGCAAGGGGGCCCGCAGCGCGGGTCCCTTTTGCTTTTGTCGTCAAATCGATTGCGACGTGCGCGACATCACAGAGCCCGTCGCGCGCGTGACAACCCTCACATCGCCGGTTCCGCGTCCGTGACACGATCCCGCATGATCAACCCTAGGGGCGTGTCATGAACGGATTTCGCAAGGCTCTCTTCGCCACAATCATCGTCATCGCGTTGCCGGCCGCGCAGGCCAGCGCCAGCACTTTCGACGGCGCATGGAATGTCCGCATCTCGTCGTCGAGCGAGACCTGCGGTAACGGCTCGACCGTCGCCATCGGCATCAACAACGGTCAGATCGCCTCGAGCAGCGCAATGGTGACGGCGTCAGGCCGCGTCGCAGATGCCGGCAGCATCAACGTTACCTTGAGCACCGGCATCAAGCGCGCCGTCGGCTTCGGCCGGCTCAGCGGCACTTCGGGCTCCGGCACCTGGCGCGGCAGCATGTGCACGGGCACGTGGACGGCGGAGCGGATGTAGGGTGCTGTGTCCCGGACGCGGTGCAGCGTGCAACGCTGCTCCGCAGAGCCGGGACCCAACGTTCTTCGTGGGTCCCAAATCTCTGGGTCCCGGATCGACGCCGCATCGCCTTGTAGCGATGCGTCTTGTCCGGGAGGCTAGCCGACGGCCGCCCCATACTCCGCGTCGGTCACCGGCTCCAACCAGGTCGAGAACACGCCGTCGAGCGCTTCCTGCATGGCGATGTGGGTCATGCCGTTCGTCGGCGACCCGCCGTGCCAGTGCAGCTCGCCCGGTGGAATCCAGACGGTGTCGCCGGGACGGATCTCCCTGATCGGCCCGCCCTTGGACTGGACCCGGCCGACTCCCGAAATCACATAGAGCGTCTGCCCGAGCGGATGGTGGTGCCAGTTGGTGCGCGCGCCCGGTTCGAACGAGACGCGCGAGCAGTTCAGCCGCGCCGGGGCGGGCGCCATGATCACGGGGTCCTGCCACACGGTGCCGGTGAAGTGTTCCCCGGGCGCACGGCGTGTCGGCCGCGTGCCTGCTACAGTGATGTCCATTGGATTTACCTCGTTTCCTTACCGATTACTTCTTGCTTGCGGCGTAGCGCGCCTTGGTCTCGGCGTTCATGGGATAGAGGCCCGGGAGCACCGCGCCATTGTTCACCTCGTTGACGATCCAGGCTTCCATCCGCTCCTGCTCGACGCCCTCATTGAGCACGTGTTCGAGCATCGCCTGCGGGATCAGCACGCAGCCGTCCTGGTCGGCGACCACGATGTCGTTCGGGAACACCGCAACGCCGCCGCAGCCGATCGGCTCGCCCCAGCCGACGAAGGTCAGGCCGGCAACCGACGGCGGCGCGGCATAGCCGTCGCACCAGACCGGCAGATTAGTGCCGAGCACGCCCTCGACGTCACGCACGACACCGTCGGTGACGAGTGCGGTGACGCCGCGCTTCATCATGCGCGCGCACAGGATGTCGCCGAAGATGCCGGCGTCGGTGATGCCCATGGCATCGACCACGGCGATGCAGCCCTCCGGCATCGCCTCGATCGCGGTGCGGGTCGAGATCGGCGACGACCAGGATTCCGGCGTCGCCAGATCCTCGCGCGCCGGCACGAAGCGCAGCGTGAAGGCCGGTCCCACCAGGCGCGGCAGACCCGGGCGCAGCGGACGCGCGCCGCGCATCCAGATGTTGCGCAGGCCCTTCTTCAGCAGGACCGTGGTGATGGTAGCAGTGGTGATGCCGGCGAGGGTCTTGCGGGCTTCGGGGGACAGCGACATGGAAACAGACGAGCTCCGGGATGGGCGGGAAAGAACGCGCGCATCTTGCGGGGTGCGGGCCTTGCGTCAAGGGCCAACAAGCTACCAATCATGCAGGGCCGCAGCGCAGTTATGCGTCGCGATAACAAGGCTTTATCGCCTCCCCCTGCATTAATTTATTGGACTTGCGGGCGCATTTACGCGAAGCAGGAACAAGCGGAGCTCAAGGCCGAGCCCGCGTATCTCCAGAAGCCCGATTTCGACAGCCCATGTCCGCGACGCTTCCCCCGCCCCGCCTTCTGCCCAGTGGCGACAGCGCCGTCACGGTCGAGTTCAGCCGTACCATCGACGACGACGCGAACCAGCGCGTGCTGGCGCTCGACAAGGCGCTCGCAGCAAGCCCGATCGATGGCATCACGGAGTCCGTGCCGACCTATCGCTCGCTGCTGGTGCATTACGATCCCGGCAGGATCGGCTTCGACGCACTTGGCGAAAAGCTGCTCGCGCTCGCCAGCCAGCCGCTGCCGCCGGCCACCAGGGCGCGCCGCTGGCGCATTCCCGTCGCCTATGGCGGCGAGCACGGCATCGACCTCGAGGACGTCGCGAAGACGCTGAACACCACACCCGACGACATCGTCGCGCGCCACGTCGCCGGCGACTATAAGGTCGCCATGATCGGCTTCACGCCGGGCTGGTCCTATCTCAGCGGCCTCGACAAATCCCTGCAGATGTCGCGACGGCAGAATCCGCGGCTGCTGACGCCTGCCGGCACCATCTCGATCGGCGGCATCCAGGCCGGAATCCAGTGCCTGGCAGCCCCGAGCGGCTGGCACCTGCTCGGCCGCACGCCGGTGCGGACCTATCAGCTCCACCGCAATCCGACCTTCCTCACCGAACCCGGCGATCGCGTGACGTTTTTCGCCATCGACCACAAGACGTTCGAGGAACAGGACCGCGCCGCCGAGGCCGGCGAGATCATTGCCGAGCAGGTGATCGCATGAGCCGGCTCGTGATCGCCAGCATCGGGCCCGCAAGCTCGGTCCAGGACGGCGGACGCCATGGCGCGCAACGCTATGGCCTGACGGTCAGCGGAGCGATGGACCGCCTCTCGCTCGCGGCAGCGAACACGCTTGTCGGCAACGAACCGTTTGCAGCCGCTGTCGAGGTCGGCCCGTTCGGCGCCTCGTTCACCGCGCGCGACGGTGCCGTGCGCGTCGCGATCTCAGGCGCGCCGCGCAATGCGGACGTCGCCGGCAGTCCAGTCGCCATGGACACATCGGTGACGCTGAAGGACGGCGAGACGCTGACGCTGGGTTTTGCTCGCGGCGGTGCGTTCACTTATCTGGCGATCGAAGGCGGGATCAAGGGCGAGCCGGTGTTCGGCAGTCTCGCGGTCAACGCCCGTGCCGGTCTCGGCAGCCCCTACCCGCGCCCGTTGCAGGCCGGCGACGAATTCACCGTCGATGCCGCAAGCGGTGCACCGGAACTGCGTATCGAATTGCCGAAGCCATCGAGCGGTCCGATTCGCGTACTGCTCGGACCGCAGGACGACGAATTCGACGACGCCAACAAGGCGCTGTTCCTCGACAGCGAGTGGAAGATCTCGGCGACGTCAGATCGCATGGGCTACCGGCTGGAAGGTCCCGCGATCAAGCATCTGCACGGCCACAACATCGTCTCCGACGGCACGGTCAACGGCAGCATCCAGGTGCCCGGCAACGGCGCGCCGATCGCGCTGATGATGGATCGCGGCACCTCCGGCGGCTACCCAAAGATCGCGACCGTGATCACGGCCGATGTCGGCCGTCTCGCGCAGACCTCCGCAGGAACGGCGTTCCGCTTCAAGGCCGTCAGCATGGCCGAGGCGCAGGACGAGGCAAGGAAATTCTCGCAACTGATCCGCAACCTGTCCGATCGCCTGCGCTCCGCCGACACCGTCGCGCTCAACATCGAAGCGCTCAGCGATGCCAACGTCGCGGGCTATGCTGTCAGTGCCGTCGACGCCGGGACCTGGCAGGTCGCAGCCGAGCCGTAAACGACAAGACGACCAGAGATGGAGAGCAGCCCATGAAGACGATCGATCTCAATTGCGATCTCGGCGAAGGTTTTGGCGCGTGGGAGATGGGCAACGATGCCGCGATGATCGAACTGGCGAGCTCAGTCAACGTCGCCTGCGGCTTCCACGCCGGCGATCCCGATATCATGCGCCGGACGGTCGAGCTGGCGAAGGCGCGCGGCGTCTCGGTCGGCGCGCATCCTGGATATCGCGACCTGCATGGCTTCGGCCGCCATCCGATCGCGGGCCTGAAGGCCTCCGAGATCGAGAACCTCGTCGCCTACCAGATCGGCGCGCTGCAGGCGATCGCGACCGCAGCCGGCCACAAGGTCACGCATGTGAAGGCGCATGGCGCACTCTCCAACGTCGCCTGCGAGGACGATATGACCGCGAAGGCGATCGCGGCCGGCATCAAGGCGGTCGATCCCGGCTTGATCTTTGTCGTGCTCGCCAATTCGAAGCTGGTGAAGGCCGGCGAAGCCGCCAATCTGCCGATGGTGCATGAGGTGTTCGCCGACCGCGCCTATGAGGACGACGGCAATCTCGTCTCGCGCAAGAAGGAGGGCGCGGTGCTGCATGACGCCAAGGCGATCGCCGACCGCGTGGTGCGCATGGTGCAGGACGGTGCGGTGGTTTCGGTCACGGGCAAGGTCATCAAGATGCGAACCGACACGGTGTGCATCCACGGCGATACGCCCGGCGCGGTCGAGATCGCGCGCGGTCTGCGGCAGGCTTTGAAGGACGCAGGGATCGAGGTCGCGCCGTTCAGGCGCGGGGCGTGAGGTTGGTCCGGGTGGGTTAGCGAAGCGTAACCCACCCTGGCTCAGCGCATGCGGAACGAAGTTGGTAGGTTACGCCTTCGGCTAACCCACCCTACGCGGGTCATCAGAACGGGTGCACCGAGAGCGTGCCGAACACGATGGCGGCGATGACCGCGAAGGCGCTGTACATCGCGGCATGATGCACACTCGCCCCGGTCCGCCGCGAGAGCGAGCGCGCGTAGAAGTGCAGCCTGGCTTCCGCCGATAGCTCGCGCATGGTCGATCTCCAACGCCCCATTTGCGGGATTATGAGGGATCAACCGGGGTGGCGGGCAAGAGTCCCGCGGAAATAGCGATGCAGGTTCTCTGAAGACCCCGCAGCGCAGGAGCAAATTCTCCCTGCGTGCAGGTTCCGAGAATCTTATTCGTTCAAATCCGAGCCAGTTGGAACTGACTCGGATGACGGTGAGATGACAGCTAGTAGACGTCAGCCTGGAACCGGCCCGTCTTCTTGAGCTCGGCGACAAAACTGACGGCTTCGTCGGTCGAACGCGCCCCGAACTGGGCGACGATATCGACCAGCGCGCGCTCGACGTCCTTGGCCATGCGCTTGGCATCGCCGCAGATGTAGAGATGCGCCCCCTCGGCAAGCCACGTCCACAGCTCGCGGCCGACCTCGCGCATGCGGTCCTGCACGTAGAACTTCTTCTCGCCGTCGCGCGACCACGCCAGCGACATGCGCGTGAGCAGGCCCGAGGTCTTCATCGCGTTGAGCTCCTCCTGGTAGAAGAAGTCGCAATCGCTGCGCTGATGGCCGAAGAACAGCCAGTTCTTGCCGGGCGCACCGGTCGCCTTGCGGTCGAACAGAAAGGCGCGGAACGGTGCAATGCCGGTGCCGGGGCCGATCATGATGATCGGCGTCTTCGGATCCTGCGGCAGGCCGAAATTATGCGCCTTCTGCACATAGACCTTGAGCTTCTCGCCCTCCGCGATGCGCTCGCCGAGGAAAGTCGAGGCGACGCCGATACGCTTGCGCTTGCCGATCACGTAGCGCACGGAATCGACCGTTAGCGACAGCTTTCCAGGCGTCGCATTGTGCGACGACGAGATCGAATAGAGCCGCGGCTGCAGCGGTTCCAGCGCCTCCACGAAGGCTTCGGGATGCGGCCGCGTGCCCGAGAACTTCTGCAGCGCCGCCATGACGTCGAGTGTGGCGGCATCCCCATCGGGATCCTCGCCCTGCGCCAGTGCCCGCGCCCTCTCGCGCTGCGCGCCGCCAGTGATGAAGGAGATCAGTTCGAACAGCGTGTCGGGCGCCGGCGACAGCGAGACGTCGTCGATCAGCACCTCGCGCAGCGTCTTGCCGTTGACCTCAGTGGTGTGGGAGGCGCCGAGCAACGCGATGACCTGGTCGACGAGGCCGAGCTCGTTGCGCGCGAACACGCCAAAACTGTCACCGACGACATAGTCGAGCTTGCTCTCGGAGAGATCGAACTCGACGTGATAGGTTTCTTTCTCCGACTTTCCCTTGTTGAGAAGACGGCGCGACAGGAAGGTCGCCGCAACAGGGTTGTCGCGCGAGCGGCCGGGCTCGGCGATCGTCACGGTCACGGCGGGGGCCGCCACAGCGTCTTGCTTGTCAGCCGGCTTGGCCGCCGGCGCCTTGTCCAGCTCTTCATGTAGTGACTTCAGCATCCGCGCGGTTTCCTTGCCGCCGGGGACACAAAGGTTGAGCCGCGCTTCACTGCGGCTCGCGATCGCCTCCGAATAGTCGTGGCAATTGTAGCCGCACTGCCCGCAATCCTGCTGCGCCATCGCCGCCATCATCTTGCGCCGCACGGGACGGCCTTCGGCGAGCTTCATCCGATCGGCGATCGGCATGGTCTGGTCGTGCCAAGGCGCTTCACCGTCGTCACCATCACCAGCCTGCATGACGGCGGCGCCCTGCTCCGCCGACAGCGGCGTGGCCGCGTCAGGCGACAGCAGCCCGGCAAAGAAGCCGTTCAGCCAGGAGCGTTGCGCGTCGGAGAACGGGGCACTCGTGGGAATGATGTCGAGTTTGGGTGGAGGGCTGATCTGGTTCATGAAGACACCTCGGCATCGGCAAGCTTGCGCAGCGTCTCGCCGTCGTGGCGGCGCGCAAAGGACAGGAACGTCTCGTCGGGAGACGAGCGATGGGCGATATAGGCCTTGAGCAACCCTTCGACCGTCTTCGGCGCGTCTTCGGCCTTGAGGTCGTGGTAGACCTCCTGCCCGACGTCGGCGTCAGGACCGAACCCGCCGCCGGTGAAGAGATGATAGCCCTCGACAGTGTCCTCGTCGTTCACCGGCACGCGCGCCCCGATCAGGCCGATGTCGCTGATGTAGTGCTGGGCACAGGAATGGTGGCAGCCGGTGACGTGGATGTTGACCGGCTTGTCCATCTCGACGCGCGGCTCGCACCAGTCGCCGATCTCGGCAGCGTGGCGTTTGGTGTTGGAGGCGGCAAAGCGGCAACCGGCGTTGCCGGTGCAGGCGATCAGGCCGGCGCGGATATGCGAGGCCTCGACCGCAAGCCCGATCTGCTTGATCGCCGCGATGGCGAGTTCGACATTCTCGTCGCGCACCCCTGATATCAGCAGGTTTTGCCAGACGGTCAGACGGATCTCGCCGTCGCCGAGGTCCCGCGCCACCTTGGCGAGGCCCCGCATCTGATCGCAGCTGATCTTGCCGAGCGTCAGCGACACGCCGATCCAGTTCAAGCCGTTCTGCTTCTGCTTGTGCACGCCGATATGCGCCATGCGGTCCGCGGCCGGTCGCGGCGCAAACGCCTCTTCCGGCACGCGCGTGAATGGCGTCTTCAGCCGCTCTTCGACGAGCTTGAGGAAACCGTCATGGCCCATGGCGTCGAGCACGTATTTCAACCGCGCCTTGTTGCGGTTGGTGCGGTCGCCATGCTCGATGAAGACGCGCACGATGGCGTCGGCAACGGCGGTCGCGTTTTCAGGCTTCACGACGATGCCGGAATATTTGGCAAAGTCCTTGTGGCCGGTGATGCCGCCGAGGCCGAGGCGGAACCAGGTCCCGGGCTCGACGCCGAAGCCGTCCTTCACCTCGACCGCCGTGAAAGCGATGTCGTTGGTCTCCTCGAGCACGGCGATCCTGCCGGCACCGTCGAAGGCGACGTTGAACTTGCGCGGCAAGCCATACAACGAGCGATCGTTCAGGATGTGGTAGTGCCACTCGCGCGCATAAGGCCGTGTGTCGATCAGCTCCTGCGGATCGATGCCCGCCGTCGGCGTTCCCGTCACGTTGCGGATGTTGTCGGCGCCGGAGCCGCGCGAGCACAGGCCGAGGTCCTGAATGCCCTCGATCAGCTTCACGGCGTTCTTCGGCGGGATCTCGCGAAGCTGCAGGTTGGCGCGCGTCGTGACGTGGCTGTAGGGACCGCACGTTTCATCGGCGAGATCGGCAAGGCCGGTCAGCTGCCAATGCTTCATGATGCCGTTCGGAATGCGCAGACGGCACATGTAGGAGTCCTGCGTCGGCGCGACGTAGAAGATGCCGTAATAGCGCCAGCGGAAATTGTCCGCCGGGCTCGGCGGCGTATTGTCGAGCGCCTGCTGGCGGAGACGCGGATACGCATCGAAGGGATGCTCGTCGCGCTTGACCTTCTCCTGGTCGGCGAGCTTCTTGCCCGCGGCGATGACCTTGTCCTGCGCCTTGATGTGCACGGCATCGGGACCGGTCGGCTCGGCGTTCGCCTTGCCGGCGCCGCCGCCGAGACCGCGACCGACGCGACTGATCTGCAGACCGGTCGTGAAGCCTTCGAGATAGCGTTTCTGGTCGTCGGTAAAGTCGACTGAGACGGTGTCGAGTTTCATGGTCAGTAACGAAGCTCCTGCGGCCACCTGGGTGGTATCGACGGAAAGTGCACGACCCGCGAGGAGCTCGGCTGGCTCGAGAGCCGGCTGTGCACCCAACGGTCCGATCAGCTTCGTTGCTGGGGACTGGCGCAGCAGGCATCTGTGACAGGCTGGCCGCACTGCAACATTCAAGTTGCGTGCCAGCTTCGACGAAATGAAAATGTGTGTCGTATCAAGCAATTAAGAGCGCAAAAGGGAACTCAGGGCTCTGGAGCTCTTACGAAATTCGAGCAGTCGGCCTAAAATTTAGACTCGGATCTCCGGCGCTCAAAAACGGTGCAGGCCCGAATCACACCTTCCAGCGGCCTACCGCGAAGGCTTCGAGATGCCCCCGAATATTGGCGGGATCGAAGGCGGGGCCGGCGAATGCGCCGAATGCCGCGGGGGCTTGAGCGGGCGGCCGGCGGCCGAGGGCGCCGTCGTAGAGGTCGGGCCTGAAGACGGCCATAGCCGTCTTGACCCCATCGGGCGTCAGCGTCGTTTGCCCCCAGCGCACCATCTGGGCATAGAGCCAGGCGGCCTGGACCGGATCGGGACGCCCTGCTTCTTCGCGTCCCACCAGAAGGTAGCTGCCGCTCTCGCGAAAGGTGCCGTCGGGCGAAATCTTGAGGCGTCCCGTGAGGGTGCGCTGAATGACTTCGGCATCGACACCGATCCGCTCGGGCTGCGCCAGGATCTGCGCCGCTTCGGTCCGGTTTTCCGGATGCTCGATGAACTCGGCGGCTTTCACCGCCGCGCGCACCAGGCTGGCGACCACGTCCGGATTCTTGTCGGCCCAGACCTGGCGGAGCGCCAGCACCTTCTCCGCCGCATGGGCCAGGATGTCGGAGACGAAATGCAGGATGTGGCCGATCCCGAGATCGACCGCGATCGAATTCCAAGGTGCGCCGACGCAGAACGCATCGACATGCCCATTGGCGAGACTGTCGACCATATAGGGCGGCGGCAGCACCACCAGCCGCACGTCCTCGTCGGGATCGACGCCGGCCGCCGCCATCCAGAACCGCAATTGGTAATTGTGGGTCGAGAACGGGAAGGTCATGCCGAAGGTCAACGGGTCGGCCCCCGCTTTGCGCCGCTTGGCGACCACACGCGCCAACGCTTTTGCCGTGGCGAGCGGATCGAAGCGGTCGCCGTCGATCTCCTCCATCAGTGCCGCATGAAGCGCCGGCGAGACCGTGATCGCGTTGCCGTTGATGCCGAGATTGAAGGGCGCCGCGATCGGCACCTTGACATGCCCGAGACCGAGCGAGGACGCGATCGCGACGGGCGCGAGCAGGTGCGCGGCGTCGAACAAGCCGATATTGAGCTTGTCGCGGACGTTGGACCAGGAGACCTCGCGGACCAGTTCGACCTCGAGCCCTTCGGCCGCGGCAAATCCCTTGTCGACGGCAACGATCAGCGCTGCGGCATCGACCAGCGGAATGAACCCGATGCGGAGAGGAGTGGTCATTTCAGCATCTCCGACGCGGTGATGATCGACTGGGCGATCTCGCCGATTTTCTTCTTCTCGCGCATCGCGGTGGAGCGCAGCAGCACATAGGCCTCGTCCTCGGTCAGGCCCTTCACCTTCATCAGGATGCCCTTGGCCTTCTCGATGACCTTGCGATCCTCGAGCTGCGACTTGGTACGCTCCAGCTCCTCCTGGAGTTTCGCGAAGGCATTGAAGCGCGACACGCAGAGGTCGAGGATCGGCTTGATGCGCTCCTTCCTCAGCCCGTCGACGATGTAGGCGGAGACCCCCGCCTCGACCGAGGCCTGGATCGAGGATGAATCGCTCTGGTCGACGAACATCGCGATCGGCCGCTTCACGGCGCGGCTGACCTGGAACATCGCTTCCAGCACGTCGCGGCTGGGGTTTTCCAGGTCGATCAGGATGATGTCGGGGTCGACCGCATAAATACGGGCGAGCAGGCTTTGCATCTCGCTGATATGAACGATCTGCGTGAATCCGGCCTCCCGCAACCCTTCCTCGAGGATCGCAGCCCGGATCGGGCTTTCGTCGACGATCACGATTTTGGGCGACTGTTCGGCGCTCATTGCTCACTCACCACCAGTGATTCATCCATAGCATGCCCGCCGGCCATGCAAAGGGTTGTAATTATGGGCAATTGGGACTAGCTCAACCCTGTCAATCAGGCAGATTTGGATATGGATCAGACGGCTGCGCCGAAGGTCAGCTTCGTGTCGCTCGGGTGCCCCAAGGCTTTGGTGGATTCCGAGCGCATCATCACGCGCCTGCGCGCCGAGGGCTATGAGCTCGCCCGCAAGCATGACGGGGCCGACATCGTCATCGTCAACACCTGCGGCTTCCTCGACAGCGCCAAGCAGGAATCGCTCTCGGCGATCGGCGAGGCCATGGCCGAGAACGGCAAGGTGATCGTGACGGGCTGCATGGGCGCGGAACCCGAGCAGATCGAGCAGGCCTATCCCGGCGTGCTCTCCATCACCGGCCCGCAGCAATATGAGAGCGTGCTGGACGCCGTGCATCGCGCGCTGCCGCCCGCCCACAATCCGCATCTCGATCTGGTGCCGCCGCAGGGCATCAAGCTGACGCCGCGGCACTACGCCTATTTGAAGATCTCCGAGGGCTGCAACAACCGCTGCACCTTCTGCATCATTCCGAAGCTGCGCGGCGACCTGGTCTCGCGTCCGGCCAACGACGTGCTGCGCGAGGCCGAGCGCCTGGTCGACGCCGGCGTCAAGGAGCTGCTGGTGATCTCGCAGGACACCTCGGCCTACGGCGTCGATCTGAAATACGCCGAGAGCCCGTGGAAGGATCGCCAGGTCCGCGCCAAATTTATCGACCTCGCGCGCGAGCTCGGCGAATTAGGGGCCTGGGTCCGCTTGCAATATGTCTACCCCTACCCGCATGTCGACGAGGTCATCGCGCTGATGAACGAGGGCAAGGTGCTGCCCTATCTCGACATCCCGTTCCAGCACGCAAGCCCCGAGGTGCTGAAGGCGATGAAGCGCCCGGCGGCGCAGGACAAGACGCTGGCGCGCATCAAGCGCTGGCGCGAGCAATGTCCCGATCTCGCTCTGCGCTCGACCTTCATCGTCGGCTTCCCCGGCGAAACCGACGCGGACTTTGCCTATCTGCTCGACTGGCTGGACGAAGCCGAGATCGATCGGCTCGGCTGCTTCAAGTACGAGCCGGTCGCCGGCGCGACCGCGAACGCGATCGAGAACCCCGTGCCGGAAGAGATCAAGCAGGAGCGCTACAACGCGCTGATGGCGCGCCAGCAGAAAATCTCCGCGCGCAGGCTGAAGCGCAAGGTGGGCACCCGCCAGCAGATCATCATCGACGAGGTCGGCCCGACCGTCTCAAAGGGCCGCTCCAAGGCCGATGCGCCGGAGATCGACGGCGCCGTCTACCTGTCGAGCCGCCGCCCCTTGCGCGTCGGCGAGATCGTCACCGCCAAGATCGAACGCGCCGACCAATACGACCTGCACGGCAGCGTCGCGGGATTCTGATCTTCCGCTGTCGCGGTCAGTGCAGCGACGAACTCTCCGCTCCCTCTCCCGCAAGCGGGAGAGGGAGCGAGCCGTCGCTAAGCTACGGCAACATCACGCCCGCCGTTCGCTTCTCCCGACGCCTGCTGTTCGTCACGTGCGGCGAACACTTCCTTGGCTGCGAACAGCCCGTTCAGCGCCGCCGGGAAGCCCGCATAGACGGCCATCTGCATGATGACCTCCACGATCTCGTCGCGAGACAGCCCGACGTTCAGACCCGCCTCGAGATGCACCTTGAGCTGAGGCGCGGCATTTCCGAGGGCCGTCAGCGCGGCGATCGTCGCGATCTCGCGATCGCGCAGGCCGAGGCCCGGGCGGCAGTAAATGTCGCCGAACGGAAACTCGATCACGTATCGTGCGAAATCCGGAGCAATGTCGGCGAGTGAGGCGACGACCGCTTCACCAGCTCTGCCGTCAATGCGTAACAGGGCCCGCTGTCCGCGATCGAAGCGGCTTTCGTCTTGCGTTTGGGCGTGCGTCATTTTCCTTCGTCCTCTGTTCGTCGCTGGCATAGCCGGCGATCTTGGTATCAAGGACGAGCAGGCATTCCTGGAGTTCGGCAATCTGCGTGCGCACCTGTTCGCGGTGGACTTCCAGGATCTGCCGCCGGCTTGAGCCGGTAGCGTCGCCTTCGTCACGAAGCGCCGCGTAACGCAACATGTCCCGGATCGGCATTCCCGTGGTCTTGAGCCGACCGAGGAATTCGATCCATGTGAGGATCGATGCGTCAAAGTCACGCTGGCCGGAGCGATCCCGGTCGGCGTATGGCAGCAGCCCGATGCGCTCGTAGTAGCGCAGCGTGTGCGTCGACAGGCCGGTTCGTTTTGCGAGGTCGCCGATCTTCATGTGTGCCCGTTCTCGTACTGACGCGCCTACAGATACCCCTTCGAGCGCGCTCTAAGTCAAGGGGGATCGAAGGTGCAAAGATTTCGGCGCGCCGGCGGGGCGGCAGCGTCGCGGCAATCCGGGCTTCAAGATTCCGCCAGCCATTTCGGCACCCAGCGCTCCGGCCGCGGCGCGCGGGCAAGATCGGCTTGCGCCTCCGACAGCTTCGCAGGCTCGCCGTCGATGGTCGGGCGCACATCGTATTCGAAGTTGGGCATGACGCGGCCGTCGGCATAGAGGCCGAATTTCATCGCGTACCACAGCCCGAGTTCGGGCTGGGCGCGGCGCATCTCCTCGCGCAGATCGCGCAGCAGGGACTCGATCGAGGCGGCTTCCTCGAACGGTTGCGGTCCGCCCGTCAGGACACGCGCCTGGTATTGCCTGCCGACGATCGCGATCTCGAAGCTCGTCCTATCCCAGGGCTTCTTGCCCTTCGGTAGATGCGCGGCGAGGCGCCAGCCGAGTTCGGCCATCAAGCGATGATTGGCCCAGTAGTCTTCGCGATCCCGGCTCCATTTTTCCATGAAACCGCGAAAGTCGGGCAGCTCCGACGGATCGTCATCGGGCGCCGCCATCTCCCCGCTCAGCCGTCCGGTGAGCCATTGCGCAAGCTCGACCGTCTGGCATTCGACTTCGTCGTGCGGCTTCAGATCGCTCCAGGCCTTGTCGAATTGTTGCGACGTCAGTTTTGCGAGCAGGCCATCGAGGCTCGGTGCCAGCAGCTCGTAATCGCCCTCGGACCCAAGCCCCACGATCGGCGGATTGTCACGGTCGAGACCCGCGCCATACCAGCCGCCAACAGCCGAGCCATCCGGCAACCGCATGAACAGCGAAAACCTGTCGCGCAAGGGACTGCCGTCGACAATCGGAGCGTGATCGGAGAATTGGCCTTGCAAGGAGAAGCAGCCGACGCTGCCCCAGGGGCGCCCCTCCAACCAGCCGGCGAAGTCCAGCAACAGCGACGGCGCCTCGATGCCCGGCGGAAACGCGCCGCGAATGCTGTCGAGGTCGATCGGATAAGGCGTGTCGGACAAGGTTTAAAACTATCTGGTTGGTCCCGCCCCTCTTGGTCCGAACCGTCATGCGTTCGGTTCGAGCCAATTCGCGTCCTGTGATCACAAACGCGCTAGAGACATAATGGTTTCCAGGCGCGCATCTCTCACCTGCCCCATGCACGCTGCGCGTGTGGTTTGTAAAGCGCCCGCTTGACAAGCCCCACCTTTCGCATGTATTGCCGCGCACCATGATCAACGCTCGGACCCATCAGCGCACCGAAATGCTCCGCCGTCGCTCCCGCGACGATGAGAGGGTGCGCCATGTCCGACGACGCCGCTGAAGCACTGAATTCAGCGTAAGTTTTCGAGAAGGCCGCACCCGCAAGGTGCGGCCTTTTTGCTGTTCGCGCGCCCTTTTCCCCCGCCTCCAGAGGAGTTCGACATGACCAACGCCACCCATCCGTATGACGCGTTGATGGACATCACCGCTCGGCCCAAGGCCGTGTTCGTCCGTGGCGCCGGCTCCTACCTCTGGGACGACAACCGCAAGCGCTATCTCGATTTCGTGCAGGGCTGGGCCGTCAACTGCCTCGGCCACTCCCCGCCCGCGATCGCCGACGCGCTTGCCGCGCAGGCCAAGCGGCTGCTGACGCCGAGCCCGGCCTTCTACAACGAGCCCAGCCTGAAGCTCGCGCAGGCACTGGTCGCAAACAGCGCGTTCGACCAGGTGTTCTTCGCCAATTCCGGCGCGGAAGCCAACGAGGGCGCGATCAAGCTCGCGCGCAAATATGGCGGCATCCACAGAGGTGGCGCATTCGAGATCATCAGCTTCGAAGGCAGCTTTCACGGCCGCACGCTGGCGACGATGTCGGCCTCGGGCAAGAAGGCCTTTGAGCCGCTGTTCGAGCCGAAGGTCGCCGGCTTCAAGAAGGCGAAGCTCAACGACATCGCGTCGGTCGAAAAGCTGATCAACGACAACACCGTCGCTGTGATGCTCGAGCCTATCCAGGGTGAATCAGGCGTGTGGCCGGCGACCGATCAGTTCTTGCAGGAGTTGCGCGCCCTCACCGACGCGCACGGCCTCCTCCTGATCTTCGACGAGATCCAGACCGGCATGGGCCGGACCGGCAAGCTCTTCCACTACGAGCACACCGGCATCGCCCCCGACATCATGACGCTCGGCAAGGGCATCGGCGGCGGCGTGCCGCTCGCGGCGCTGCTCGCGACCGACCGCGCCGCCTGCTTCGAGCACGGCGACCAGGGTGGCACGTTCAACGGCAACCCGATCATGTGCGCGGTGGGGCTCGCGGTGCTCGACGAGGTCAACAAGCCGGAGTTCCTGAAGACGGCGACCGAAACCGGGCTGCTGCTCGAAAGCGAATTGCAGAAGGTCTCGGCGCGGCATGGGCTCGGCGAAGTGCGTGGCCGCGGCCTCCTGCTCGCGCTCGACCTCAAGCTGCCGATCGCGCCCGGCATCGTCGCGCAGGCGTTCGAGGCCGGCGTGCTGCTGAACGCGCCGCAGGTCGACACGTTGCGCTTCATGCCGGCGCTGAACGTCACGCGGGCCGAGATCGCCGAGATGATCGATTGTCTGGACGGGATTTTGACCAGGGCAGGCGCGGCACGGCGCGTGGCGTGACGCGTTCGTCGTTGCGAGGAGCGAAGCGACGAAGCAATCCAGACTGCCTCAATGGAAAGATTCTGGATTGCTTCGCTTCGCTCGCAATGACGGCGAGCTACGGCTTCAAGATCGACGCGCCGGTGGTCTTGCGGCTTTCGAGATCGATATGCGCCTTGGCGGCGTCCTTGAGCGCGTAGGCATGGTTGATCGGCACGTGCAGCTTGCCGTTGATGACGGCGGCGAACAGCGTGTCGGCGCCTTCCAGCAATTCCTTGCGCGTGCCGATATAGTCGTTGAGCTTGGGCCGGGTCGCAAACAGCGAGCCGTGAGTGTTGAGCTCGGCGATCGAGAATGGCGGCACCGGGCCTGAGGCATTGCCGAAGGAGACGAACATCCCGCGCGGCTTCAGGCAGGACAGCGAGCCCGGGAACGTCGCCTTGCCGACACCGTCATAAACCACGTCGCAGCCCTCGTTGCGGCTGATCTGTTTGACGCGCGCGACGAAGTCTTCCTCGTTGTAGAGGATGACATGGTCGCAGCCATTGGCCTCGGCAAGCGCAGCCTTCTCGCGCGAGCCGACGGTGCCGATGACGTGGGCGCCCATTGCCCTCGCCCATTGGCAGGCGAGCAGGCCGATGCCGCCCGCCGCGGCATGGATCAGCACGCGATGATGGGGCTCGACCTTGAAGGTCTTGTGCAGGAGATACCAGACCGTCAACCCCTTCAGCATCAGCACGGCGCCCTGCTCGTGGGTGATGTGGTCGGGCAGCTTGACCAGCCGCTCCCAGGGGATGTTGCGCTCCCCGGTATAGGCGCCGAGATTGTGGTAGTAGGCGACGCGGTCGCCCGGATGGAAATTCGTCACGCCCGGCCCGACTGCGAGAACCTCGCCCGAGGCCTCGTTGCCGGCGATGAAGGGCAGCCGCGGCGCCTTGTAGAGGCCGGTGCGGTAATAGACGTCGATGAAGTTCAGGCCGACGGCATGCTGGCGGATGCGCACCTCGCCGGGGCCCGGCGCCGGAACATCGACGCTCTCATAGACCAGGGCTTCGGGGCCTCCGACCTTGTGCACACGGACGGCTTTGGTCATCACCTGACCTCCTCTTCTGGCGGGCCAGCGAAAGACATCGCGCTCGCCTTGTCAACTCGACGCCGGCTGGAATGCCTAGACCGACGGCTTGGCCGTTTTCCTGCGGTTGCGTTTCGCCAGCACGTTGAAGAACTCGACCGCCGCCGAGAACGCAATCGCGAAATAGATGTAGCCGCGCGGGATGTGGAATTGGAATCCGTCCGCAACCAGCGCGACGCCGATCAGCACCAGGAAGGCCAGCGCCAGCATTTTCGTGGTCGGGTGCTCCGCGACGAATCGCGACACCGGCCCCGACGAAATGTACATGATCAGGCAGGCTATCACGACGGCCGCGATCATGATCTCGAGGTCCTGCGCCATGCCGATCGCGGTGATGATCGAGTCCAGCGAGAACACCATGTCGATGATCACGATCTGGACGATGACCCAGAAGAAAGCGTTACGAGGGGACTTTTCGTCGCCCTCGCCGTCATCGGCTTCGACCTCGCCATGAATCTCGTGCGTCGCCTTCGCGATCAGGAACAGGCCGCCGCCGATCAGGATGAGGTCGCGCCAGGAGAAGCCGTAACCCGAAAACGAAAACACCGGCGCGGTCAGGCCGATCAGCCAGACCAGGAGGCTGAGCAGGATGATGCGGAAGATCAGCGCCAGCGCCAGCCCGATCTGGCGGGCGCGGTGCGCCTGCTTCTCGGGAATGCGCGAGACGATCACCGACAGGAAGATGACGTTGTCGATGCCGAGTACGATCTCGAGCGCGGTCAGGGTGAGGAGCGCGGCCCAGGCTTCGGGGCTGGTCAACAGGTGCATCATGCGAAGGATCTTGTCAGCCGTATCAATGCGTCGCTAAAGCTGATCCAGAGCGCGATCGCGCAGAGCGCGACAGTCACGCCGGTGCCGACGCGAAAGTCCATCTGCAGCGTGTAGAAGGAGAGCAGAGCCCAGATCGCGATCAGCGACATCGTCAGCCAACGCAGCCGCACGACGCGCACGGGATGCAGCACGTGGAACGGCACGAAGGTCAGCACCACCAGGGCCGCGACCAGCAGCGTCGAGAGCAGCGGCGACCAGTGCAGCAGGAACAGATAGAACGCCGCCGCATTCCACAGCGCCGGAAAACCGCGGAAATGATTGTCCTCCGCCTTCATGCGCAGATCGGCGAAATATAATGCGCTGGTGACGATGATGGCGACGCCGAGCAAGGGTGCTGCGACCGGCAGCAGCAAGCCGCTGGCCACGATCGCATAGGCCGGCACGAAGACGTAGGTGACGAAATCGACCACGAGATCGAGCACGTCGCCCGACCAGTTCGGCTGCACGTCCTTGACGTTGAGCCGCCGCGCGATCGGCCCATCGATCGCGTCGATGATGAGGGCGACGCCCAGCCATTGAAACATCGCCGCCCAGTGCTCGCGCACGGCCTCAAGCATCGCCAGCAGCGCGATCGCCGCACCGAACGCGGTGAAGATGTGCACCGAGAAGGCAGCGGCGCGGATCGCGGGCCTGGGCTTCAGGGAATCCTCTTGGCTTTCCATGGCTTCTGCTATCAGAATGACACCGGTTTGCACATAAGCCATTGCGTCGCCCGGTCGCACAATTCGTCATAAAATCAGGGAAATATCAGTGGGCTTGAATTTGCCGCGGGGCGTGTCAAATGTCGTTCCATGACAGATGCATCGACACTTTTTGACGCGGCCGTGATCGGCGGCGGACCGGCGGGACTTGGCGCAGCCATCGCATTGGCGCAGGCAGGCGCACGGACCGCACTGGTGGCGCGTCGCGTGCCCTATGCCGACAATCGCACCACGGCGCTACTCGGTGCCTCCGTCGATCTGCTGGAGAGCCTCGACGTCTGGCCGCGCTGCAAGGACAAGGCGGCCGCGCTTGAAATCATGCGGCTCGTCGACGACACCGGCCGGCTGTTTCGCAGCCCCGAGGTCCGGTTCTCCTGCCACGAAATCGGCCTCGATGCCTTCGGTTACAATATCGACAACCGCTCGCTGATGCTGGCGCTGGAGGCGCGCGCGGCCGAACTGCCCGATGTCGTCCGTTTCGACGACGAGGCCGAAACTGTCGTCATCGAAGCCGATGACGTCGCGATCCGCACCGCGGCTGCGCAATTTCTCTCGGCCCGCCTCGTGGTCGGCGCCGACGGCCGGCATTCGCTGTGCCGCCAAGCCTCCGGCATCGCGGTGACGCGGCGCGAGCTGACCCAGACGGCGCTGACCTTCAATGTCGGCCACGCGCGGCCCCATCGCAACGTCTCGACCGAGTTCCACACCCCGCATGGCCCTTGCGTGTTCGTGCCTCTGCCCGGCGATCGCTCCAGCATCGTCTGGGTCTCGGCGCCTGCGGACGCAGAGCGACTTCGCGGCCTGAGCGACGAGGAATTGTCCACCGCGATCGAGAAGCAGTCGCATTCGATCCTCGGACGCATGACGGTCGAGCCGGGCCGCCATCTGTTCCCGCTGGCGATCGAACGTCCAAAATCCTTTGGTCGCGACCGCATCGCGCTGGTCGGCGAAGCCGCCCATGTGGTTCCCCCGATCGGCGCCCAGGGCCTCAATCTCGGCCTTCGCGATGCCGCCGACATTGCGAGGCTCGCAGGCGAGGCCATCGCATCGGGCCAGGATCCCGGCGCGCCCGACGTGCTCAAGCGTTACGACCGGGCCCGGCGCCCGGACATCCTGAGCCGGACCTTTGCGATCGACATCGCCAACCGCTCGCTGCTCAACGATTTCCTGCCGCTCCAGCCTGTCCGCGCGGTCGGCATGCACCTGCTTGGCGCGATCGGCCCGCTGCGCCGCTTCGCCATGCGCGAGGGGCTGACGCCGACTTGGCGGAAGTAACCGCCGCTCAAGGAAACGCCAGCCGCCCGGTCTGGATCGCCCACATCACGCTGGTCAGCGTGACAACGGACGCAAAGGTCCCAAGGAGCACTGCGACGGAGGCGGATTCGATCCAGGCGTCGTTCTGCCGGGCGATGACGAACACGTTCAACGCCGGCGGCAGCGAGGCCATCAGCACGGCGGTCGCGGCCCAGGGCTGCGCGAACGGGCCGAACGCCAGCATCAGGCCGAAAGCTGCGAGCGGGTGGATCAGGAGCTTGATCGCGATCACGCCCGGCACTTCCCACGGGACCCGATCGAACGGACGGAGCGCCACGGTCACGCCGAGCACGAACAGCGCGGTCGGGGCGGCTGCGTTCTGGAGGAAGGTGATGGTGCGATCGAGCGCGACCGGCATCTCGATATGCAGCGATGCGAAGGCCGCGCCAAAACAGGCTGACATGATCAACGGGTTGAGCACGATCTGCTTCAGCACGACGCCGAAGGCATGCACGATCGAGGGATGATCGCGGTCGGAGAGCTCAATCAGCAGCGGCACGATCGTGAACAGAAAGATGCTGTCGCAGCAGAAGATCAGCGCAGTCGGCGCCGAGGCCTTCGGCCCGAGCACGGCGAGCGCCAGGCCCGGTCCCATGTAGCCGATATTGCCATAGCCGCCGGAGAGCCCGGCGAGCGTCGCCTCGCGCAGCGTCAGCCCGCCGAGAACCTTGCCGACGACCAGCGCGAGTGTGAACGAAGCAACGGTCGACAGCGTGGTCGCGACCAGGAATGGCGGGTTGTTCAATTCCGAGAACGGCGTCTTCGACATGATCGCAAACAGCAGTGCCGGCAGCGACACATAGAGCAGGAAGAAGTTCATCCAGGCGAGGCCCGATTCCGGAAGCGATTTGACCTTGCCACAGGCGAATCCAACGAAGATTAAGCCGAAATAAGGTAGAGCCAGATTGAGGATATCGACCATTGATGAAGTGTTTTCTGAAGATTGGGGGGTTATCTGCCCCGCAACCGCGGGTTAATTCCAGATCAGGGCACTAGCATCGGCCACAATCCTGGTCTATCGACGGGGAATGATTAAAGCGCGGACCGCCAAATTCCAGATCGGACAGGTCGTGCGCCACCGGATCTTCTCGTTCCGGGGCGTGATCTTCGACATCGATCCGGAATTCAACAACACCGAGGAGTGGTGGCTGTCGATCCCCGAGGAGGTGCGGCCCCACAAGGACCAGCCGTTCTATCACCTGCTCGCGGAGAACTCGGAGTCGGAATACGTCGCCTATGTCTCCGAACAGAATCTCGTGCCGGACGATTCCGGCGAGCCGGTCCGGCATTCCCAGGTCGCCGAGATCTTCGTCAAGGACAAGACCGGCGGTTACCGCCCGCGGAATCCATCGCTGAACTGAGTTTCGCCGCCACCAACTGGCCAGCAAAAAAGGCGCTCGAACCGAGCGCCTTTTTCATGTGCGGGATTGATCGCTGATTACTTCTGTCCGGCCGGAGCGGCGCCAGGCGCTTGCTGCTGCTTCTTCTGCAGCTCTTCAGCCTTCTTCTGGAGCTCTTCCTGCAGCTTCCTCTGGGTTTCCTCGAACACCTTCGGATCGGTCGGCGGACCGTCATAGGCCTTCTGGAATTCGCCGGCGAGCGGCAGCGGCAGCGTCAGCGGCGCGCCGTTGGCATTGATCGCCTGAACAACGAGGTTCTGGCCCTTCTTCATGTTGTTGATGAACTCGGGCGTGGCTTCGTAGTCGGACATGCAGCCGTTCTGGAAGCAGATCACATACGGGCTCTGCAACGGCGGATTGTTGTCCACGATGATGCGGGTGCCGTGCACCAGCTGCATGCCGAGCGGCAGCGTCACGCGCAGGATCTTCTTCGGCTCGCCTTCGGGCTCGATGATGACGGCCGCGATGACCGGCTGGCCCGACTCGATACGGCCATCCTTGCCGGTGAAGCAGACCTGCTTGGCGTTGGCGTCCTGGCCCTTGAGGCAGAACTTGGTCCAGGGGGCATAGATCAGCTGGATCTGCTGATCGGCCGGCTGGGCCGCGCCCTGCTGCGCCGGAGCGCCTTGGGCGGGTGCCGGTTGGGCGGGTGCCTGAGCGGCCGGCGCCGGCGCTTTTGGGGCAGCCTTCGGAGCGGCCTTCGGAGCCGCCTTGGGCGCGGGCGCGCCCGGAGCTGGCGCCTGAGCCTCGGCGGCAAACGGCACGGCCAACGCCGTCGCCGTCAACAAGGCGAGAAGTCGCCCGCGCGGCCGGACGGACGCGGCCAAGTAACGGAAATTCATTGCGGAAAACCCTTTCTAAACGGGAAGTGCCCGAACCGCTTCGACGCACCGAACCTGGCCGCCTTGGGCGCGGCTCTCTCCCCGTCAAATGAGGCGGATAAGTGACGGCTCGGCGCTCGTGCGCGATTGCGTGCCTTCTTAACGTGGCCGACGAAAAGATCAATGCCGACAAGCGTCTTTGGCCGCGCGCCGGCGTGCGCCCCCGGGAAAATCCCTGTGATAGGATTCAGGCCCGCGGTCCTCGAATCAACGTGTGCAGATGTTCATGTTCCAGCGCCTTCTCGAGGGCCGCCCTGAAGGTCTTTGCGTCCGCCTCTGCACCCTGGCTTTCGGCTTGGGGGTCTCATTCGCCTTGGGGCTCCCGGCAAGCGGCGCGGGGGCAGAGGAGGCCCACGCCATCGCGATGCACGGCAAGCCGGCGATGCCTGCCGATTTCACCCACATGCCTTACGTCAATCCTGATGCCCCCAAAGGCGGCCGGCTGACCTGGGGCGTTCTTGGCACCTTCGACAGCCTCAATCCCTTCATCGTCAAGGGACTGGCCGTGCAGCAGATGCGGAACTACGTGATCGAGAGCCTGCTCGCGCGCGGCAATGACGAGCCGTTCACGCTCTACGGCCTGCTCGCCAGATCGGTCGAGACCGATGACGAGCGGAGCTTTGTCACGTTCCACATCGATCCCCGCGCCCGCTTCTCCGACGGCAAGCCGGTCCGCGCCGAGGACGTGCTGTTCTCCTGGCAGCTGCTGCGCGACCACGGCCGCCCCAACCACCGGCAATATTACGGCAAGGTCGCAAGCGCCGAGGCGCCGGATCCCCTCACCGTCCGCTTCGACCTTGCGGGGGCCAATGACCGCGAACTGCCGCTGATCCTCGGCTTGATGCCGATCCTGCCGAAACACGCGGTCGACGTCGCGGCTTTCGAGGAGACGACGCTGACGGGTCCGGTCGGCTCCGGCCCCTATCGCGTCACCGCGGTGAGGCCCGGTGCCAGCGTGACGCTCACCCGCAATCCCGACTATTGGGGCCGTGACCTCCCCATCAATCGCGGGCTCTACAATTTCGACGAGATCAGGCTCGACTATTTTCGCGAGGCCAACGGCCAGTTCGAAGCTTTCAAGCGCGGCCTCTATGATTTCCGCATCGAGCACGAGCCGCTGCGCTGGCATGACGGCTACGACTTTCCCGCGGCGAAGAATGGCGACGTGATCCGCGACACCTTCAAGCCGGGCGTGCCGCAACCTTCCGAATTTCTGGTGTTCAACACGCGGCGTCCCATCTTCGCCGACATCCGCGTCCGCCAAGCCTTGACGCTGCTGTTCGATTTCGAGCTGGTCAACCGCAACTACTTCTTCAACCTCTACTCGCGCGTCGCCGGCTATTTTGCCGGCTCGGACCTGTCAGCGTATGGCCATCCCTCCGATACGCGCGAGCGCGAGCTGCTCAAGCCGTTCGCCGCGCAGATTCCGCCTGACATCATGGACGGCAGCTACCGCCTGCCGGTGACCGACGGTTCGGGCCGCGACCGGACCACGCTACGCGCGGCCCTGAAGCTGTTGTCGGAAGCCGGCTACGATCTCGACGGCACTGTGCTGCACAACCGCGCGACCAAGGCGCCCTTCACCTTCGAGATCCTGGTCACGACCCGCGACCAGGAACGCGTCGCGCTTGCGTTCCAGCGCGACCTCAGGCGCGCCGGCATCGAGCCGAGCGTGCGATCGGTCGATCCCGTGCAGTTCGACCAGCGCCGGCTCGCCTACGAGTTCGACATGATCCAGAACCGCTGGGACCAGTCGCTGTCGCCCGGCAACGAGCAATATTTCTACTGGGGGAGCGCTGCCGCCGACAATCCGGGCACCCGCAACTACATGGGGGCCCGGGATCCCGCGGTCGATGCGATGATCGCCGCACTGCTGGAAGCCCGTGAACATACGGATTTCGTATCCGCGGTACGGGCGCTCGATCGCGCTTTGATCTCCGGTTTCTATACAATCCCCCTGTTTAACGTATCCGAGCAATGGATCGCGCGCTGGAATCGGATAGAACGGCCAGAGGCCACCTCGCTGTCCGGCTATTTGCCGGAGACCTGGTGGTCGAAGGGGCAGCCGCAAGCTGATCAAGCAAAGTGACGCCGTGAACCAGCCAGCCGTATCGCCGACGCTCGACACGTTGTTTCAGCGCACGCTGATGCGGCAGCCGCACGCGACTGCCCTGCTCGACCCGCTGAACAAGTTCCGCGTGACCGGGCACCAGCCGCGGCGGATGAGCTATGCCGAGGCTGACACGGCCATCGAGGCGCTGTCCGCCTATTTCGTCGAATCGGGCCTGCCGGCCAATTCCGTCATCGCCATCCAGCTGCCGAATACGGTCGAGTTCGTGCTCACCGTTCTCGCCGCCCATCGCGCCGGCCTCGTCGTTGCCGTGCTGCCGCTGCTCTGGCGCCATGCCGAACTGACCGCCGCTCTCAACCGCACCGCGGCGCGCGCCATCGTCACCATGAGTACGGTCGACGGCGTCAGCTATGCCGATCTCGCCATGCATGCGGCCGCGGAAGCCTTCTCGATTCGCCATGTCTGCGGCTTCGGCACCAACCTGCCCGAAGGCATGGCCTCGCTCGACGACGTGCAGGCCCGTCCGCCCGGCACCTCGCGCGCCGTGATTCAGGATGGCCGCAAGGCGGCGATGATCTCCTTCGACGTTACCGCGGAAGGCTTTCGTCCGGTGCCGCGACCGCATTTCAGCCTGATCGCCGGTGGGCTCGCGATGTCGCTGGAAGCCGACGTCAGGCAGGGCGCGACCGTGATGGCGGCGTTCACGCCGATGTCGTTCGCAGGGCTCGCCTCCTCGCTCGCGGTGTGGCTGCTGTGCGGCGGTACGCTGGCGCTGCATCATCCGTTCGAGAACGACGTGCTGGAGCAGCAGATCAACGCGCACGAATGCGACGTGCTGATCGCACCGGCGCAATTTGCCCAGCGGCTCGGCGATTCCGATCTGGCGGCGCGGATGCCGACCTTGCGCAACGTCATCGGCCTGTGGCGCGCGCCCGAGCAGGTGGCGGCGAGCGAGGCATGGATCGCGCCGCACGCGCCGTTCACGGACGTCTATCTGTTCGGCGAGGCCGGATTGTTCGGCGCCCGGCGTGGCGAGGACGGCATGCCGGTACCGGTGATGCCGGGACCGCACGGCGCGCCACGCGAGCAGTCGGGTTCATCGATCGCCGGCGAGATTCTGCTGACGCCGAAGGGCACGCTCGGCCTGCGCGGCCCGATGGTGCCGATCGCGGCCTACGCCCCGCCACAGCCGGCCGGCGACACCCTGATCGCGCAGCCGCCACGCGACTATGTCGATACCGGCTATGCCGCGCGGCTCGACCGCCCCAGCGGCGCGATCTGCATCACCGCGCCGCCCTCAGGGATCATGGCCGTCGGCGGCTACCGCTTCCTCTCCAACGACCTCCAGGAATGGGCCCGCCGGCTCGGCCAGGGCGCCCTGCTGACCGCGCTGCCCGACCGACTCTCCGGTCACCGGCTCGCGGGCCGAGCCCAGGACAATGCCCGCGCCCGCGAGGCGCTCAGTGAACTCGGGCTTAACCCCCTGATGGTCGAAGCTTTTCGCGACCGTTCCGGACCGGGTTGAGGGTCATTTCGACCGTTCCATTGACGCTGCATTAAGGCGGCCGGACTAGATTGCGCGGCACCTGTCGCGTGATCAGAGTCTCTCGATGTCCCAGGCCGGCCCGATCCTGTTTGTGTCCAATGGCGAGCGGCCGGCCTTCATCGCGGCGCTGGACGAGGCGCGATTCTTCCCCGTGATCGACACCGGCTGGGCCGGCGCGACGCGCGCGGTCGAAGAGGTGCAGCCGGCCGTTGTTCTCGCCGCGATGGATGCCGGGCACGAGCCGCATCTGGCGCTGCTCGCCAGGAAGATCGCCGAGCAATCGCCTTACCTTCCCTTCGTGGCGTTGGATGCGGCGGGCGCGCTCCCGCACAACGCCCTGCCCTTCTCCTCCTCGCGCGCCGGCCATTCCGAACGCCTGATCGCACGGCTTCGCGCCGCGCTACGGATTCGCACGCTTCATGCCACGGTGCTGCGCCGGCTGCCCGAGGTGAAAGTCGCGCTGCCGGACGCTGATCCCGTTCGCGATGCTACGGTGCTTCTGATCGGTCGCGGCGCGGCTTACCCCGCGCTTTCCGTTGCGCTAGGCGAGCGTATTGGCGTCGTCGGCGCGCTCTCGATCGAGGCCGCGGCCAAGCATCTCAACACCCGCGACCTCGACGGCGTCGTGCTCGCCGAAGGTTTTACCGCCCGCGTGACCGATGCCTTCCTCACGGTGCTCGCCGAGGACACTCGCTTCCGCAGCCTGCCCGTGGTCGTCACCGCGCATCAATTGACGCAGGCTTATGACTTGCCCAATCTCGAGCTGATCCCGGGCGAGCCGGCGAAGGTCGCCGCCAACGCGCTGCCCCTGATCCGCCAGCACGCGATGGAAGCCCAGCTGAGCCGCACGCTGCGCTCGATGGATGCCGGCGGCTGGCTCGACCCGCGCAGCGGTCTGCTCACGGTGGAGGCCTTTGCCCGCGATTTTGCCAAGGCGGTCGAGCAGACGCTGGCCCGCGGCGGCGGCCTCTCGGTCGCACGCTTCGCCTTCGATCCCGGCAATTCCCGCGCCCAGCTCGATGCCGCGCGCATTCTCAGCCGCCTGATGCGACAGATGGATTTTGGCGTGGCGCAGAAGGACGGGTCGGTCATCGTCGTGTTCGCCGAAACCGACTTCCGCACCGCCCACATGATCGCCCGCCGCCTCTCTGCCGTGATGCGGCACACGTCGAACGGCAAGCACGAAATGCGCAGCGATCCCGTGGTCTCGGTGGATTCGCTGTCGCCGTCGGATACGGCAAGGTCGCTACTTGGGCGGCTGTCGGCCGACGCGTCGCGGGCGGCGTCGTAATTACCTCGCGAGCTGCCGTAGGGTGGGCAAAGGCGCACTTGCGCCGTGCCCTTTCCAAAGTTGACGATGGTGGTGGGCACGCTTCGCTTTGCCCACCCTACGGCACCTCGCTCACGCCGCCTTCTTGCTCTGCGCGAGCTGCGCCAGCTGGCGCATGATCTCGGTGGTGCCGGCCAGACGCTCTTCCGGCGTCTCCCAGTCTTGCAGGAACACCACCTTCATGTCGGGCCGCACCTTCGCGGCCTGGCCGTGGCTGCGGATGAAGCTCACCAGCCGATCGGGATGGGCGAAGGAATTGTCTCGGAAGGCGATGACGGCGCCCTTCGGACCGGCATCGATCTTGCCGACATTAGCCTGGCGGCAGAACGCCTTGATCGCGGCGACCTTGAACAAATAGCGCACCTCGTCCGGCAGCACGCCGAAACGATCGCGCATCTCGGCACCGAAATTCTCGATCTCCTCCTCGCTGTCGAGGTCGGCGAGCCGCCGGTAGAGTGACAGCCGCACCGAGAGATCGCCGACATAGTCCTCCGGAATCAGCACGGGCATGCCGATTGTGATCGTCGGCGACCAGCGATCGGCGGCGGGCTCGGACACGCCGGCCTTGAGGTTGACGATCGCCTCCTCCAGCATCGACTGGTAGAGCTCGAAACCGACCTCCTTGATGTGGCCGGACTGCTGCTCGCCCAGGATGTTGCCGGCGCCGCGGATGTCGAGGTCGTGCGAGGCGAGCTGGAAGCCCGCGCCCAGCGTCTCCAGCGATTGCAGCACGGTGAGCCTGCGCTCGGCCTGCGCCGTGATCTTCTGCTGCGCCGGCAGCGTGAACAGCGCATAGGCCCGCAGCTTGGAACGGCCGACGCGACCACGGAGCTGGTAGAGCTGGGCGAGGCCGAACATGTCGGCGCGATGCACGATCAGCGTGTTGGCATTGGGAATGTCGAGACCGGATTCCACGATCGTGGTCGACAGCAGGATGTCGAACTTGCCGTCGTAGAACGCGGTCATGATGTCCTCGATCACCGCGGGCGGCATCTGCCCGTGCGCGACCGCGACCTTCATCTCCGGCACGTTCTTGTCGAGGAAGTCCTTGACCTCGGCGAGGTCGTCGATGCGCGGCACCACGTAGAACGCCTGGCCGCCGCGATAGCGCTCGCGCAGCAGCGCCTCGCGGATCATCAGGGGATCGTGCGGAGCGACGAAGGTGCGGACCGCGAGACGGTCGACCGGCGGCGAGGCGATGATCGAGAGCTCGCGCACGCCGGTGAGCGCCAATTGAAGCGTGCGCGGAATCGGCGTCGCCGACAGCGTCAGCACGTGCACCTCGGCGCGGAGCTGCTTCAGCCGCTCCTTGTGGGTGACGCCGAAATGCTGCTCCTCGTCGACGATCAGCAGGCCGAGGTCGCGGAACTTGATCGACTTGCTGAGCAGCGCGTGGGTGCCGACGACGATATCGACCGAACCGTCGGTGAGGCATTTCTTGACCAGATTGAGCTGCTTGGCCGGCACCAGGCGCGAGGCCTGTGCGACCTGCACCGGGAAACCCTTGAAGCGGTCGGTGAACGTCTTGTGGTGCTGACGGGCGAGCAGCGTGGTCGGCACCACGACTGCGACCTGCTTGCCTTCGAGCGCGACCGCGAAGGCGGCACGCAGCGCCACCTCGGTCTTGCCGAAGCCGACGTCGCCGCAAATCAGCCGGTCCATGGGACGGCCGAGCTCGAGGTCCTTCAGCGTGGACTCGATCGCGCCGAGCTGATCCTCGGTCTCGTCATACGGGAAGCGCGCGCAGAACTCGTCATAGAGGCCCGGCTGCACCGGCAGCTTCGGCGCCTCGTGGAGGTGGCGCTCGGCAGCGATCTTGATCAGCTCGCCCGCGATCTCGCGGATGCGGTTCTTGAGCTTGGCCTTGCGCGTCTGCCAGCCGGAGCCGCCGAGACGATCGAGTTCGACCGAGGTCTGGTCGGAGCCGTAGCGCGACAGCAGCTCGATGTTCTCGACCGGCAGGAACAGCTTGGTCTCGGCGGCATAATGCAGCTCGAGGCAGTCATGTGGCGCGCCGGCGACGTCGAGCGTCTGCAGGCCGATGAAGCGGCCGATACCGTGGTCGACGTGGACGACGATGTCGCCGGCGGCGAGGCTCGTCACCTCCGAGATGAAATTGTCGAGCTTGCGGCTCGCCTTGCGCGGCCGCACCAGGCGATCGCCAAGAATGTCCTGCTCGCTGATGACAGCGATCTCGTCGGTCTCGAAACCGCTTTCGAGGCCGAGCACGGCAAGCATGGTCTCGTTGCGCGGGGTCGCCTGCACCGTGCGCCAGCTGTTGACGCTGGTCACAGGGGTGAGCTTGTGATCACGCAGCATCGAGGTCATGCGGTCGCGCGAGCCCTCCGTCCAGAGCGCGATGACCACCTTCTTGCGGCTTGTCAGCAGCCCATGCACATGTGCGACGACGGCTTCGAAGACGTTGACCTTGTTATCATTGCGCTCCGGCGCGAAGTCGCGGCCCTTGCGTGCCCCGGCATCGACCACACTGGTACCATCGGCAGGCACCGAAAACTGTGTCAGCCGCACCAGCGGCATCCCGCTCTCGCGCTTGCCCCACTCCTCCTCGGTCAGATAGAGCCGGTCAGGCGGCAGCGGCTTGTAGATGGCGCCGCCGCCCGGATGCTCCATCGCATCGCGGCGGGCCTGGTAATAGTCGAGGATCTGCTTGAAGCGCTCGCGGATGGCGTCCTCGGCCTGCGGCTCGATCGCGATCGCCGCACCCTGCAGGTAGTCGAACAGCGTGTCCATCCGGTCCTGGAACAGCGGCAGCCAGTGCTCCATGCCGGGATGACGGCGGCCCTCGCTGACGGCTTCGTAGAGCGCATCGTCGCGCTCGGGCGCGCCGAACTCGGCGACATACCCCATGCGAAAGCGGCGGATGGTGTCGGTGACGAGCTGGAATTCGGAGATCGGCACGAGATCGAGCGCGCGCATGTCGAGCAGCGTGCGCTGGGTCTCGGCATCGAAGGTGCGGATCGATTCCAGGCTGTCGCCGAAGAAGTCGAAGCGGACGGGCTGGTCCAGTCCGGCCGGAAACAGGTCCAGAATGCCGCCGCGCACGGCGTATTCGCCGGGCTCGCGCACCGTCGAGGAGCGATTGTAGCCGTTGTGCTCGAGCCAGGCGATGATGGTGTCCATCGGCACGACGTTGCCCGGCGCGACCGACAGCGCCTGCGCCGCGACGAGCTCGCGCGCCGGCACGCGCTGCACGGCGGCGTTCACCGTGGTCAGCACGATCAGCGGCTTGTCGCTACCGGTCAGGGACGCCAGCCGTGCCAGCGTCGTCAGGCGCTGCGCGAGGACGCCGCCATGCGGCGAGACGCGGTCATAGGGTTGGCAGTCCCAGGCCGGGAAGGTCAGCACGGGCAAATCGGGCGCGAAGAATTGCAAGGCACGTTCGAGCTGCTGCATCCGCGGCCCGTCGCGGCAGATCACCGCGAGGCTGACGGCCGGCTTCTTCGGCCGCGCCGCGATTGCGCGCGCCAGATCGGAGACGACGAGGCCCTCGGCACCCTCGGCGACATTGGCAAGCGTCAGCGCGCGGCCGGGCGTGAGCAGCTCGGCCGGCGATTTCATCCCCTGCTTCATACGTCGCGGTCCGCGATCGGAAACGCCTTGATGCGCGCAAACAGCGGGCCGATGACTTCGGCGGGAAGCACCTTGTCGCCGGTGATGGCGGCGTAGAGGTCGGGATCGGCCTCTTCGAGCAGGGTCTCGAGCTGCGTCAGCTCGTCGTCGGACAGATTGCCGATCTCGGCATCCGCGAAGCGGCCGAGGATCAGGTCCATCTCGCGCGTGCCGCGGTGCCAGCAGCGGAACAGAAGCCGCTTGCGGCGGTCGTCCAGCCCGTCGCTCGATCGTGTCGTTCCCGTCATGTCTCAATTCCAGTCAAACGCCAAAAGCCCGGACGTGCCGGGCCGGGGTGATATAGCCACTCGGGCGGGCCCTGTCAGCCCTCGATTTGTCATGGCCGCTGCCGCCGCAGGGACACGAAAAAACACGTGGATGCCGGGCATAAAGCCGGGCATGACGAGCGAAAACGATCCTAGGTTCGCCTGATGCGCCCCAGCCTGCTCAATCCGCTGTTTGCCCCCGTGACCAGCCTACCCGGCGTCGGTCCGAAGCAGGACAAGCTGCTGCAATATCTGCTCAGCCGCAATGAGACGCCGCGGCTGGTCGATCTGTTGCTGCATTTGCCGAGCCAGGTCATCGACCGCCGCGCGCGGCCGAAGATCCGCGACGCCGCGCAGGGAACCATGGTGACGCTGGAGGTCACCGTCGATCGCCACCGCCCGCCACCGCCGCGCAATGCGCGCGCGCCCTACCTCGTCTACGCCAGCGACGATACCGGCGACGTCGTGCTGACGTTCTTCCGCGCAAAGCCCGGCTATGTCGAGAAGCTGCTGCCGATCGGCGAGAAGCGCTTCGTCTCCGGCACGCTCCAGATGTACGACGGCATCCCGCAGATCGTGCATCCCGACCGGGTGCTGGACGAGGAGGCGATTTCCAAACTCTCCGGCATCGATCCCGTCTATCCCTTGACCGAAGGCCTTGCACTCGGCTCGCTGCGCCGCGCGGTCGCGCAGGCGCTGCTGAAGCTGCCGGCACTGCCGGAATGGATCAGCCCGGAGGTGCTGCGCCGCTGCGGCTTCCCGCCGATCGCCGAGGCGCTCACCCGCGTGCACCAGCCGGTTGAGCTCACCGACATTCTGCCCGACCAGCCGTTCTGGTCCCGTCTCGCGTTCGACGAACTCCTGGCCGGGCAACTCGCCCTTGCCCTGATTCGCGCCCAATTGCGCCGCCCGGCCGGCGTGCGCAACGCCGGCGACGGGCACCTCCGCAACAAGATCATCGACGCCCTGCCCTATGCGCTGACGTCCTCCCAGCGCGACGCGGCAGCCGCCATCGCGAGCGATCTGCAACAGCCGGTGCGCATGTTGCGTCTGCTCCAGGGCGACGTCGGCTCCGGCAAGACCGTGGTCGCGCTGCTCGCCGCCGCTGCCGTCACCGAGGTCGGCAAGCAGGCCGCCCTGATGGCGCCGACCGAAATCCTGGCGCGCCAGCACATCAAGACCATCGCGCCGCTCGCCGAGCGTGCGGGCATGCGGGTCGCGATCCTCACCGGCCGCGAAAAAGGCAAGGAGCGGCGGGAACTCTTGGCACAGCTCGAAGCCGGCGAGATCGACCTGCTCGTCGGCACCCATGCGTTGATCCAGGACGACGTGATCTTTCGCGATCTCGCCCTCGCGGTCGTCGACGAGCAGCATCGTTTTGGCGTGCGCGAGCGGCTGGCGCTGACCTCAAAGGGCGAGGCCGTCGACGTGCTGGTGCTGAGCGCCACGCCGATCCCGCGCACGCTGGTGCTGACCTATTTCGGCGACATGGACATCAGCGAGCTCAGGGAGAAGCCGGCCGGCCGCCAGCCGATCGAAACCCGCACCATCTCGATGAGCCGCCTCGGCGAGGTCACCGACAGCATCGGCCGCGCGCTCGAATCCGGCAAGCTGGTCTACTGGATCTGCCCGCTGGTCGAGGAATCCGAGGCCGAGGGCACCGAGCACCTAACCAATGCCACCAAGCGCTTCGAAAGCCTCCAGAAGCGTTTCGGCGACCGCGTCGGCCTTGTCCACGGCCAGATGAAGGGCACCGAGAAGGACCGCGTCATGGGCCAGTTCGCCGCCCACGAGATCGGGCTGCTGGTCGCGACCACCGTGGTCGAGGTCGGTGTCGACGTGCCGGCGGCGACCATCATGGTGATCGAGAACGCCGAACGCTTTGGCCTCGCCCAGCTTCATCAATTGCGCGGCCGCATCGGGCGCGGCTCGGAGGCCTCGACCTGTCTGCTGCTCTACTCCGAGCCGCTCGGCGAAATGTCGAAGGCGCGACTGAAGGTGATCCGCGAGACCACCGACGGTTTTCGCATCGCCGAGGAAGATCTGAAGCTGCGCGGCGAAGGCGATGTGCTCGGCGTGCGCCAGAGCGGCCTGCCCGGCTACCGCATCGCCCGCTCGGAGGTGCACGGCCAGCTCATCACGCAGGCCCGCGACGAGGCGCTGCGCATCCTGAAGGACGATCCGAAACTCAAGGGCGAGCGCGGCGAGGCGCTGCGATGCCTGCTGTATCTGTATGAGCGGGATGAAGCGATCCCGCTGATCGGAGCGGGTTAGCTGGCCGCTCGTTGCCGCCCAATCTCATAGGCCGCCACATGCGCCCGGGAGAGATCCAGCAGCGGCGTGTCGATGCCGAGTGCACGGGCCCGGTTGGCCATATCGCCGAGGATATGCTCCGCCTCGGTGATCGAGCCGCGCTCGATATCACGCAGCATCGAGGCCTTGAGCGGGGAATCTGGGGTCGTAAACAGTTTTCGGTCAAACTCGATGAAAGGCGCTCGCGGCTCAAAACCTGAGGCCGTCGCGACGGCGCAGCATTCGGCAAACAGCCGGAAGATGGATTGCTCGCCGTTCGGCACGGCCAGAATGTCTCCGATGCTCGCGCGCATCAGGCAGGTGATGCCGGCGAGCGTGCTGAGCTGGACGAATTTCTCCCACATGTCCTGCATGATCGCTTCGCTGGCGCGCACGTCGATACCGGGCACGTGCAGCAGCGTCTCCAGGGCAAGCACACGCTCGCTCAGCGAACCCTCGATCTCCCCGAAGACAATCGTCTGATTGGCCATGAACTGAACGACACGGCCATTCGCATCGAGCCCGGCACTGACATTCGCGAGCCCGCCGAGGACGCATCTCGCACCGAACCGCGCAGTCAGGGCGTCGACATGTTTCAAGCCGTTGAGGATCGGCAAAATCATCGTGTTGGCGCCGACCGCCGGGGCAAACTGGACCATCGCATCGTCGAGCGAGTAGGATTTCACCCCGACGAGCACGACGTCGAACGTTTCCTTGAGATCGTTGGCCAGGATGACCTTCGGCTGCACGGCGAAGTCGCCATGCGGGCTCACGACCTGCAATCCATTCCGCCGCAATTGCTCCGCCCGCCCGGCCCGCACCAGAAAGGTCACGTCGCCGCCGGCTCGGACCAGGCGAGCTCCGTAATAGCCTCCGAGCGCTCCCGCGCCGATCACAAGTACTCTCATTCGAACTCCCAATGCGGAGTGACCGCTTCCGCACAAAGAATAACAGATGGGCCACGCGCCGTCTCCTTCCCGTCATTGCGAGCCAAGCGAAGCAATCCAGGATCTTTCCATTGAGGGACTCTGGATTGCTTCGCTCCGCTCGCAATGACGATGCGGATAAGCCCGGCTCTTAAGTGCCCCCTTTCGTCGCGGCTGGCTTTGTGAAATCTTCCCATCATGCGCCGGATCATCGTCGTAGGCTGTCAGGGTAGCGGAAAGACGAGCCTCTCCCGGAATCTCGGGCGAATGCTCGGGCTGCCGGTGGTGCATCTCGACGTGCTCTACTGGCGGCCGGGATGGAAGCCATCCGACAAGCCGAGCTTCCGGGCGCGCGTCGCTGATGCGATCGCGGGCGACGCATGGGTTGTCGACGGCAGCTTCTCGGGACTTGCCTTCGATCTCACGCTGGCGCGCGCCGATGCGCTGGTCGTCATCGACCGCCCGCGCTGGCTCTGCCAGTGGCGCATTCTCCTGCGCTCCGCCTTCGATCGCGACAGGACCCGGCCCGACCTCCCGGAGGGGTGTCCCGAACAATTCGACTGGAAATTGATGCGGGAGGCGTGGCGCTACGACACCGAGCGCGCGCCTGTCATCGAGGCCGAGCGTGTGCAGTATGGCGCTGACGTCCCGGTCGTGCGCTTGAGACGCGATCGGGACATCCAGGGTTTTCTGGACTCGGTGCACGGCACATGATCGATGACCGTGACCTGAGACCGGACAATCAGGATTTCTTCTGCGCGATGCCCGCGGCGAATGCCTTCATCAGATCGGTATCCGCCGCGTCGCCTTTCGCGTCCTCGGCGAGATGCTCGAACCAGCGCGCAAAGCCTTCGTAAACCTGGCTCGCCGGATGATCGGGGCCGAGAAAGCCGGAAATCTCCCGCATCTCCGCAACCCAGCGATAGGCCTTCGGGATCATGTCCGGCAGCGCGACTTCGAGGCGGGCCAGAACCGCGGGCTGGCTGCGTGCGAGTTCGTCGCGCAGCGCATCGGCAGCCCCCGCTTTCGTTGCCGCGACCACCATCGCCGAGCCGATGCCGGCGAGGCCCTTGACGATACCGGCGTAGGACATTTTGAGCGCGGACGCGGCACCGACCGGCCCTTCGACGATCCGCACGTCGAGCCCGAAATCCTTCAGCACGGCGACGTCCTTGGCGTGCTCGCCGGACATGTAGAACGCGGGGCTCTTGCCGCCGGGCTGGGGCGGGAACCCGATGATGCCGGCATCGACGAACGGCGCCTGTGCCGAGCCGATGATCTCTTCGATCCTCATCACGGTATCGACGTTGACGGCATTGCAATCGACCACGACGGGCTTCTTCTCGCGCCGGACGATCAGCCCGGCCAGCCGCTCGGCGAGCGCCACGGCTTCGCCCGGCGGCACGATCGAGAGGATGATGTCGGCGTCCGCGATCGCGTCGTCCTCGGCGCCGATCATGCCGGCATCCGCCGCGCGTTTGCGCGTCGCCTCGCTCCGCCCGTTCAACGACGTCAGCACGCGCGCACCGTGCTCGCCGAGACGGCGGGCCACGGCACTGCCCATGGCACCGGGCGCGAGGATCGCAATTGTTTTGGACATCGTGTTGGACATCGTGCACTCCAAGTCGAAGCAAAGTCGAATTCCAGGCGAGGCGCTCAATCTAACCGGAAGACCGGGGCGCGTACTCATCTGTGGACGCCCCGCGAGATGCAAGCGATTTTTGAGGAAGATCGGCACGTAGTCGGATGCTGCCATCTGTCCGGCCTCTGATGGTGC
>NZ_JBEPRQ010000012.1:0-225023 GCF_040548425.1 Bradyrhizobium sp. i1.15.2
GGCCGCCTTCGTTCGGATTGGGTGGCCGCTTTCGATCGGAATCGCTGGCCGCCTTCCGTCGGAATCGGTGGCCGCTTTGCCTCGGATTCCGCACCTTTACCTTCCGAGCCATACGTCACCCCAATTGATCGCAGGGCCAGCGTGGTCCCGTGTTTCTCGTCACGAAGCAACTTTTGCAGGTCCTTGCGCTGCTGCGGCTTCAAGCTGAACTCTCGGCCGATCACGTTCATGGAGGTGCGGCCAGGATTGCGGTGCGCCATGTAGGTCACCAGCCGCTCGTGAGGTAGGCGGACATTGCTCGTTCCTCGGAGCGCGATTGAGAACCAAGCGCCACTGAATCTGTTTGAGTGTTGTCCAAAGCCGTATCCTCGGTCGTAACAAGGATCTTGAGGCTCGGCGCACCTAAACGAATGCAGTTCTGCCAACGTATCGTTGAAGAGGTCATCAAGGGTGTACTCTTTCATTACCAAATAAGTTTGCATACGATTTTCCTTTCGATAGTAGAGGTCATGACGAGCATCAGCTCGCCGGGTGGTGAGTTGCGACTTGGCTGTGCTGATAGACAGGGAGGGCTGTCGCTGATCGAGGGCTCTGCGTGCTCCTCGTGGTTAGAACCGCTTCCTGGTGAAGGTGGGGGCGCCTTTCCGCTAAGTGCTTGGCACTGTAGCGAAAGACACTAAAAAAGGGGGCTTTTGTGTTCAGCTAACGAAACGCCGTAGAATCGAAAGAAGCCGCCTTCTCTTTCTAACGCCGGGCTTGGCACCACTAACCGCCTGATCCCTCGCCCAAACACTACAAACGGCGGGGCATATTGTGTGTAGCTGACGAAACATCGTATAGAGCCCCCGCCGGCGACGCCGGACCCGCTCTCCGCTCATGCCTTCTCCGTTCGAAAACGACACCGCAGCCTGGGATCTCTTGGAACTCTTAAGGTGGCCCCACGGTGCCCAATGCCCCCGCTGCTGCGCCCAGGAGCCCGAGGTGTTCCTGATTGGCGGTGAGAAGCACAGCCACCGCGAAGGCCTCTATCAGTGCAAGCGGTGTCGTAAGGGTTTCAGTGTCACCGTAGGCACCTCGTTTGAGCGCCTGCGGATACCCCTGAGCACCTGGGTGCGAGCGGCTAGAGCCTTCAGCTCCGATGGCAAGCCAACGCTCTTGGAGATCAAGACTGAACTCGGGGTGGCCTATAGGACCGTGCTGCGCATGCGGGGTGTCATCGAGCGTGCCGCGCGTACTTACCGAGGGGGTAAATATGGGTTCGGCGCGTGAGCAGCTGCGACACAGCCGTCACCACCTGCGCAGGCGCGAACGCTTTGCTCACCAGAACGCTATTGGGTACGCTGTGAGAGGGCCACCGATCGGCTCCGGCGCCGGTCATATAGACCAGCGGCATCTCTGGATTGATCTCGCGGGCTTGCTTGGCAACGTCCCAGTCAGTGAGCTTACCTCCCACGGTGAGCAACTGCATAGGTGAATCCGTCTACTCCATCAGGGCGCCGGTCGCGCCCTTCAGGAAGTCCGTCGCATAGAAGTGGCTCGCGCCTGGTTACGAATGTCAGGACAGATATCGATTTTCGCGAGACTTCGGATTGTTTGACGTCGAACGTAGTGTCGGTGCACCGCAGGCGCGCCGTTCCGCTTCTTTGATCCGAGCTCGAAGTTCTTCCAATTCTGAGAGCTGAGAATTGAGTTCGTTCAACCGTTGGGCAAAAAGCACGGGAGAGCTCTTCATCAATGCCTCCAACACAAAGCCACAGAAAACGCCTAGCAAAAAACGGCATACGCATCCGCACTAGGCGGTGAAACGAAGGAGCGTATCGGATGCTAGCCCAACTTTCTGTGCACTTTTGTGAAATTGCTTACATTTTCCGCTGGGTTCGATTTCGGCCCTTTTTGTAGGGCGTTCCCCTCGGAAATATCGGCCGCTCTCTTCTAGGCAGGGGCCGCTCCATCCAGGGAAATGCAGGCGGCCTGAGCGCGCCCACGCGTCCGACAATGTGAGCTCGCATGACAGACGCCAACCGCATGCTGCTGGAGCAGCTCAACATGATCGAGCGCCTTGCCGGCCTGATCGAAACGAAGCGCACATCCACCCGCCGAGCGAGGCTCAAGATCGAGCGGCTTAAGGCAGAGCTGAGGCGCATCGACCGCCAGACCCGGCGACAACCGAAATCTCAGAGCCAGTAGTTCACTCCCTCAGGAGAAACGAGCGGAGTGCTCAATGTACTCCGCTGGCCGTACCTTTCGAGACGCGCGCGTCACAGCCTCAATACGGGCTGCGATGCCGCTCATCCGGCGTGCCGCATCTCGAACCGCTGCTATATCGGTCGGCCCGGCGCCAGTCGCGAGATTCAGTTCGTTCTACAGGTGCTGGAATTCTGCCTTGCACCGGGTCCAGCTCGGCGAGAAGCACCGCGAATTCGTCCATTGGGGAAAGGCCCTTCAGTTGGATGGGCTGCGGCCGGATCGATCTCTTCGTCAAGTCAGCGGCTGGACGGGCTTTAAGATGAAGCCCACCATCCCTCGGAACCAAGACGTGTCAAGCGTAGTGGGGGCCCACCGCGGGCGCGGCGCTCTGCTTCTTCAACCAAGATCTTCCAACTCTGAGAGCTGAAAAGTGAGTTCGCGAAGTCGTTCGGCGTAAAGGATTGCGCGAGAGCCTCGCATGAAATGTCCTCCCCAGCACAAAAAAAGCACTATCAGGATAGCGTCAGAGCAAATAGCGCGAGCAGTAAAAGTAAAAAACTACCACCGGTAAATAGCGGATTTCAATACGTCAGTCTTGTTGCCTTAGGACAAACGGGCATCTCGAAATAACGCTTACAGGTTGGGCAGTCGTACAGGCGCACGCCGGATGGCAGTGTTACCACTGTGTCCCCCAGCAGGAGTGCGTCACCGCGGGTTGCGGCTGCAGTCAAGGGCGCGAAGATGGCGGGTGTTGTGAAGGGGGGAGGACCATCGGCTATCCAACCCATCGCGCGAAAGCGCGTCCGCACGAGCCTTGCTTTTGTCGAAATTCCGATACTAGTTTTCGTTTTGAAAAATGGAGAAGTTAAGTGGCTATGGGGACGGTGAAGTGGTTCAACCCGACGAAGGGTTACGGGTTCATTCAATCTGACAACGGCGGCAAGGACGTCTTCGTCCATATCTCAGCGGTTGAGAAGGCTGGTTACACCTCCTTGGCAGAGGGAGCTAAGGTTAGCTTCGATGTCGTGAACAACCGCGGAAAAGACTCGGCTGAAAATCTACGGATGGGGTGAGCCCTCCAACGCGCCGTGAAGATAGGCGCCACACGAAAAGGCCGCAGCGGCGAACCACTGCGGCCAGCCGGGTAAAATGAAGACGTGAAATATTATTCCAGCCCCGGCAAGACAAGCCTACAGCGACAGTGCGGGGGCGCAATGTCGTCGATGTCACACTTATGGAAAACTTAAACGTCAGTCTTGCTGACTGAGGGAGGGCCCGCCGGGGCTGACGATAATCTGCACCCGAGCGTGTCAGATTGATGTCAAACCAGTATCGAAATTCGGCAGGTCGGTTAGGTGTGAGCCGGCGAGCTTTCAATCACCGCTGATGGCCCAGACCAATTCTCAAGTACAGCGCCTTCTGACGTAGCGAGCCCTCGGTTCGCTTGGTCATCTTGGCTTGGCTATTTTCACGACAGGCGTTCGTGCCTTTGAGTGCGCCTTGAGTTCCTTGACGTCGGACCTGGTCCACTCGCGACGAACTACTTGTTTCTTCTTAGGCAAGCGGCGCTCCTTCAATTTTGAGGGCGCGGTCTAACAACATAGTGGGCAGGGTCGTGTCCCCGGTGGTGGTGTAGCTCGGTAGAGCAAAGCCGCCCGGACGCGCGCCTTCAAATTGCGCCGTAGCGGGCGGGCGGCTTTGCGGTGGTCACCGGCAGTTCTCCGGTAGGATCGGGTTGCGACACGCCAACGCAACCGAGGAACCACCGATGACCGACGACATGATGAACCTGCGCACGCTGGTAGAGAAGACCCCCGACGCCGATCTGCTGCGCGAGATGATCGGCTTGGCCGCCCAAAGGCTGATGGAGCTGGAAGTCGAAAGCCAGACCGGGGCGGCCTATGGCGAGAAGAACCCCGAGCGTCTGGCCCAGCGCAACGGTTACCGCGACCGGATCTGGGAGACCCGCGCCGGCGCGGTCGAGCTGCGCATTCCCAAGCTGCGCAAGGGCTCCTACTTCCCGGGCTTTTTGGAGCCGCGCCGGATGGCCGAGAAGGCGCTCACCGCCGTGGTGCAGGAAGCCTACGTGCAGGGCGTCTCGACCCGCTCGGTGGACGATCTGGTGCAGGCCATGGGCATGACCGGTATCTCCAAGAGCCAGGTGAGCCGGCTGTGCGGCGAGATCGATGAGAAGGTGAATGCCTTCCTCGCCCGTCCGATCGAGGGCCACTGGCCGTATCTGTGGATCGACGCCACGTACGTTAAGGTGCGCCAGAATGGCCGCATCGTCTCAGTCGCGGTGATTGTCGCGGTCGGCGTCAACAGCGACGGCCGGCGCGAGGTTCTCGGCATGGACATCGGGCCGTCCGAGGCCGAGACGTTTTGGACCGCGTTCTTGCGCAAGCTCGCCCGCCGCGGCCTGCGCGGCGTCAAGCTGGTCGTCTCCGACGCCCACGAGGGCATCAAGGCCACGGTGGCCAAGGTGCTCAACGCCAGCTGGCAGCGCTGCCGCGTCCACTTCATGCGCAACGCGCTGGCGCATGCCGGCAAGAGCGGCCGGCGCGTCGTCTCTGCCTTCATTGCCACAGCATTCGCACAGGACGATGCCGAGGCCGCACGAACCCAGTGGCGCAAGGTCGCCGACCAGCTCCGGCCCAAGCTGCCGAAGCTTGCCGGCTTCCTCGACGAGGCCGAGACCGACGTGCTGGCCTACATGACGTTCCCGCCGCAGCATCGCACCAAGCTGCACTCCACGGATGAGATGGACAAGCGATTTGTTTATGACCGAGATGACGATTGCAGAAATCGCGTACGTCCATTCTTTTGTTCGGCTGCGCCGCGGGCCATTCTTCCGTCCCGGCCATCGATCTCGCAGCCGCCGCGCGCAGGGGCGGTCAAGGCTGGCCGCGTTTGCGGCCACCGCAAGGCTTGGCCTTGACCGGCCCGAGCACGGCGGCATGCTGGCGTGGAACGGGACTGCATTCCTGGCTGGCACTTGCCGTCAGACGGGATTATCCTGGGCGGGCGCGGGCGACCTCGTGGCGAAGCGTGGCGCATCGGCTGCAAGCGCCACCAGGCTGCCCTATTTTGTCTTGCCGAGCTGAGGCGCCCGCGCGCCGGTTTTTGGCCGTGGTTTCCATTGCGTCACCAAGCGCTCGTAGCTTTGCTCCGCCTGTGCGGCAATCAACATCTCGCGGTCGCGCAATGCCTTGATGTTGTAGGCATACGCTGGCCCACGTCGGCTGCCTTTCTGTTGCGGATGTCCGGCTTGAAGCTGCATCGCGCGGGTCTTGATGGCGACCAGTGCCGGGCGCGCCCACAGGTAATCCTCGCGCTTCGTCAACAAATGCCAGCAAAGCACGGTGAGCTTCCGGGCCACGGCCACCGCGGCGATCTGATGGCCGCGCCGGGCTCGGATGCGCACGAAAAACGCATGCAGCGGACCGGGCGCCTTGGCCGCTGCCCAGGCCGCCTCGACCAGCATGGCGCGCGCGTGACTGCGGCCGATCTTGCTGATGCGGCCGTGATGAGCGGCGCCCAGTCCGGATTGCCGCACCCGCGGGTTCAGCCCAAAATAGCTCACCAGCTTCTGCGGGCTGTTGAACCGGCTGATGTCGCCGATCGCCGCCATGATGCCGGCAGCGACCGCCAAGTTGACGCCGGTGATCGTCATCAATCTGTTGACCGCGGAATCGTCTATGGCGTCCTGCGCGATCTCGCGGTCGAGCAGGGCTCGCCACCGACCGCACCGAGAAGGAGCGGGACGAGGAGCGGCGGCAGTCGGAGCCGATGGTGAGACATGCGGCGCAGGCGCCTCCGGCCTTTCTGTACCAGACCGAGTGGCGCGGCCCGGCGCGAGGCAACGATGGGTGAGGCTGAGCAGCGGCTGCGCGATCTCGGCTTCGAGATCATGGTCGAGGGCAATGTTCGGACCTACAGATTCGTCCAGGATGACCGGCTCGTGCTTGCCGATCCGCGCGTCACCAACAAGATCGAATTCGAGGTGACGAGCCTCAGCAAACCGAAGAAAAAGCCACGGCATTGGCGCGCCAATGCCTTCTACATGCTCGACAGCTACGCGCTCGATATCCCGGGCAAATTCCGAAACAGGCTCCAGGAGGCCATCGAAAGCTTCGGTGACGCGGCGAAGTCATGACCTATCCCGTCAAGGCCTCGCAGGTCGAGCAAGGATTCTATTATACGAAGACTGGTACGCCGGGCTGGCTGCGCCTGATTGTGCACCGGCACGGCGACGCAGTCGTCTATGCCGAGTTCACCGGCTTGAACCAATGCTGGGCCTCGACCATCGCCCGATGGACAGGTGCGAAACACACCCAGATCGAGGCAGCAAGGTTGTTTCCGAAAGAGGTGGCCGACATCGCGAGGCAAGGAAGCGCGAAACTCGACCGCAACACCCGGATCGGAGGGCAGCCGGCCAAGCTCGTCCGCGACCTGCTGGCCGATGCCACGAACTCCGAGGGCTTCTGTACCGATCTGGTCGACGAGCACCTCTTCAGAACATGGTGGCGCGCAACCATGGATGAGCTGATCGAAACCGGCAAGCTCGACGGATCGAATCGCGGCCACGCCCTGCGCCTTTGGACGACCGCACGCAAGCGCGACAAGATCTTCGGAGTGCGCCTGCCCAAAATGCCGGATTTTACTGTTCAGGCGCACGGCCTGATCGAAGCGTTGCTTGTGCACGAGCTGATCTGCGAAGAAGGCCGGCAAAGCGACGGCCGCATGGTCTATCGGGTCACCGACGAGGGCCACGCGACCGGGATGAAGTCCCTGGTTCCCCGCATGAACCGCGCTGCCGCTGAGGCTCTGCTCGAAGAGGTCCTGGCGCGCGTTGAACGGATCAACCGCGACGGCGAGCTCCTCCACTATGTTACAGAGGTGCGCGTGTTCGGGTCCTATCTCACCCACAGCGATGATCTCGGCGACCTCGACGTCGCCATCAAGATGGAACGCAGGCGAATCGCGGGCGAGTGGGTGAAGGCCGCCCAGGCTCTCGCCGACAAGAGCGGCAGGACATTGAGCTTCTTTCACAGGCTGACTTTTCCGGAGACGGAAGTCAGGCGCAGGATTAAGCGCCGTTTGTCGCGGATCTCGCTGCACGACACGAGCGAACTTGACGAGAACCCGCAGATGGGCGGCAAGACCGTCTACACGTTCACACCACCTGCGAATCAGCCTTAAGATCGCTGAACCTGTGCCAATCGCTTCGCGGGCCTCAAGCGTACGAAGACCTTCACGTGCGAACAAGCTCTGGTCTCCTGCGCTTGATAGCCTTCTTCGGCGCAGGAGAGATGTCTTCCATGGATTTGATTATTTCCGGCGCACGCCTCGGAGCCGAGAGCAGTCACATTGTGGTGTTTTTCCGCGACGCGAGGTTGATGCTCCCCGGAAGCCTGGAGCATGCCGCCGCCAAACAGACGCTCCGGTCCAACAAATGCGCCAGAGCCGGCCGTCGCCCCAGCGACCATGACCCGAGGCGTGACCGTCGAGGACCAGGACCGTCCCGGCGGCTCTCGCCGATCCACCCTTTGATGCTCTTCCGTGATAGGAGGCAGCAGGACGAGACCGAAACAGACGTATCTTTTTTGCCGTTGATCCGGCATTGAGAGGGGGCCACAACGGCCGCAGTCAGCGATCGATTTCCACCTCTGTCCAGTTCGATGACGCCGTTCCGCCCGAATGACCGAACGGACCTGAAGCCTTGGGAATGGCCGGCCAGAATGTCGACCTATTATACAGACCGTGAATACGGCGCGCGCGCTCCCGCCATTGACACGATCAACGAGCGGCTCTGGGCGGGCCTGTTCAGCCTGATCCAGACCCGGATCGGAGATGGCTCGTTTGGATTCCGCTTCCCGGAGCAGTGTCCCGACGGGAACGGCCCTTGCGGTTGCGACGAGCAGTCGTTCCGTCGCGTCCTGTTGGCCGAGGTACCATGGATCGAATGGCCGTTCTCGGCGACCGAAGTGCCGGACACGCCCGTCATTCTCGATCTGCTCGAATTCTGCGCCAGGTCCGTCGGCGAACCGGTTCAAGGCGCCTATCACTCGTTTTTCCGGCACTACCATCTGAGCTGGGACCGCGAACCGGGTTTGGTGCGCTTCGTGGATGACGTGAACATGTTGTTCCGCCGCAACGCGCTCGCATTCGAGCTCACGCGCGCGGGCGAGCTGCGCCGCCTCCTCCCCGCCCCGCTCGCCGAGGCAATCGGCTGGGCGCTGTTTCAGACCGGCGATGGCGAGACCGATCGCCTGCTCGAAGGCGCCCGCCGGCGCATTTTGTCGCCCAAGCTGGAGGATCGCCAGGACGCGCTGGAAAAGCTCTGGGACGCATTCGAGCGGCTGAAGACGCTTGAGCCGGGCGCCAACAAGCGGGTTCAGGCCGACGCACTGCTGGACCGCGTCGCCCTGCCCGGATCGGGATTCCGGCAGGCGTTGGCTCGCGAGGCGGCCGAACTGACGATGGTCGGCAACAGCTTTCGCATCCGCCATTCGGAAACGACCCAGGAAGCTCTCACATCGTCCGACCAGATCGACTATCTCTTCGCGCGAATGTTTGCTTTCGTGCGAATCCTTCTGAAGGCAACCGGCCGTGGCGGATAGGAAGCCGCCCGCCGTTGCGACATTGACCGTGACCCCTGGTATGGCGACTCCGATCAGGAAATCGTCGGTCTATGGACGAGCTTTCTGGGATTAGAATTCGTGCTCATGATAGCCGCTCCAGACGTTTCCAAGAGCCCGATTCTAGGTGAATGGCTATACAGACCAGGACGCATCGGAGTAACCACAGGAGGCATTCGTAACCTGATCGAATTGAGTTGGGCCGACCATCGCAAGAATCTGTCCATCAACGCCTGCTTTGATCGATCACTTGTGAAATAGGCCATGAAAACAGGCACAGCGCAGCATCAACTATCGATTGAACAGCGGCTCGATCGCCTTGGCCAGCATGTCGTGAGAGCGCGGCTGTTTCTGGATCTCTGGTCCTACTTCGAACTGAATGACACCAGAAAGCACATCATTGACACCATGCGGGACAATGAGTTTTTCCGGTTCACTCCGCACGCATATCTTCTCACCTACTGCATCTACATCGCAGGAGCCTTCGAAAAGAGGCGCGACACGACAAACTTTGGAGCTTTGATCCGAGCCATGACCAGCGCGGGTCATCTGCAGGGCTTGCAAGAAGAGGAGGTCGCGGCGCTCATGCTGACCGCCAAATCTGCAGCCGGGAAAGTGGCCATTCTACGCAACAACGCGTTCGCCCATCGAACCAGCGCTGTTTCTTACAATGATGTTTTCGATCTAGCAAAGGTGTCTCCCGCCGAGTTGCGCGAGCTGACGGATATCGCCCTAAACCTGTTCAATGCAATGGCTGCGATCCGAGGAGTCACCAAACAGCATTTCACCGAGTTACCTACTAGGGAGGCGAAGAGCATGATGGCGACGCTGGCCAACAACAGCTAGGAAGTGAGGAACCGCATCACAACACCACCGGCTGTTCAGGATTCTGCCGCCCCGACTCTATGCCGCGCGATCTCAGCACCGGAGGCATCAACCACGATTACGACCGTGCCCGCATCACGGTCATAATCGCGATCGCTGGCGATATCCCGAGCGACACGAGCGCCGTATTGGATAGCTACTTCAGCAGAGCGAAATAGATCCCTACATCGTCCGCCTGTGTCTCGCCGTTGTGGAAAATCGGGAAGTAGTAACGTCGCATAGCCGCGGCTCTCGTCCTTTAACCCGCGATCATGCCCACATGTCGGGACGGCCCGCACCTGTCAAAAACGACAGGGGTTCGTCGAACAGCGCCATTGACCAGGGATGCCCGACCGGCCGGCAGAGCCGAGGGGAAGCAATACACAACTAAAGCCCTAGAAGCTTTGCTGCACTGCGCTCCCTTGAAGCGAGCGAAATCACCCGTGAGGCAGTGCACTAGGCGATAACTTACAGTCGAAGAACAACAGGACGACGATCCTCGCTTGCATTGCCGCGCCGCTCATGTTTCGTGGCGTGGCAATGAAAAAACACAAAAACGCTGATCTACTGAACCAAGCGCATCGCCTTCTGGATTACCGTGATCGCGGCGAGCGTAGCGTGGGGCTACTTCTACGAAGGGTTCATGGGCAACTGAGTGACCCGAGGCGACGTACCCTTGAAGGACTGCGCTTGCGTTGTCCCTGATGGAATGGACGAGATAGCGGAGAATTGCCTAAACTGACGCGATGCACCGCGAAATCAAAGAGATGCTGATCGGTTCAGGCATCATAATCCTACTCGGCATCGGCATCATCGCATGGCCGCCCCTCGGTCTATTCGTTGACCGCTACTTTTTCTCGTATCTGAGGCTGGCGCTGCAGTGGATATCCTTCATCTCTTGAAGGAAATCGGCACCCGCCCTGAGACAGTTTCAGACTCTCCTCCCCGCGTCCAAGGTAGTCGATGCCCGAAATCCATTGAGTAAGAAAACGTCGCCGAAAGGCTCAAGGTCGTGCGAAAAGCCGTTGCCGGGACGCAGACGGCGTTTTGTAAGCGGATCGGGATTGAAGTGCCGCGCTGGAACAATTTCGAACGGGCATGCCTTTGTCAAAGAGCGTCGGCATTTTGCTGGTGCAAAAGATTCCTGGCCTTACCTTGGATTGGTTATTGTTAGGGAAAAAGCGGATCGTGTCCCCTGGCGTGGTGTAGCTGGCGGGGGACACCGCGTTCGCCGGCAAGAGCCGGGCAGGTCAGCTGGCGATCGCCGAAAGGCTAACGGTTGGATCATCGCTCAACGGCGCGATGGTTTCCAGCGTCATGTAGCGGGCCCGCTGGACCGCCCACTCGTCGTTCTGCTCCAGCAGGATCGCGCCGATGAGGCGGACGATGGCGTCTTCATTGGGAAAGATGCCGACCACCTCGGTCCGCCGCTTGATCTCGCCGTTGAGACGTTCGATCGGGTTGGTAACGGGTATGAGAGTTTCTCGGTGCCGATGTTCCGCTGCGATATTCAGGATCGTAGCGTATGGTGCGACCATCGGGACAGAGGCACCGGGAGCACGAAAGGTGCGGGCAGGCCGATGCATTCGAAGAGCCGCGAGCTCGAGTTAGTAGCTGGCCGCCTCTGCGACTCGCCCGGTTGCGCTGAGAGCGCGAATCCGTAGTTGTCGTGTCGCCCGTAGCTCCCGTTCTGTGGTCTGATTGGCAGGAGGTGCGAATGCGACGGGTGATTGGCATCGACGTCCACCGAACTTTCGGGGAGGTGGTGGTTTGGGAGGATGGCAGGCTCCGACATCCGGGCCGCATTGATATGACGCGGACTGCATTGGAAGGATTTGGCAAGACCCTGCTGGCCAGTGATGAGGTGGTGGTCGAAGCGACCGGCAACAGCATGGCGGTATCCCGGGTTCTGGCCCCGTTCGTGGCACGGGTGATTATCGCCAATCCGCTGCAGGTGAAGGCGATCGCCCAGGCTCACGTCAAGACCGACAAGATTGATGCCGGCACGCTCGCCAGTCTGCAGGCGGCCGGGTACCCGCCGCAGATCTGGACGCCTGACGCGGAGACGGAACGCAAGCGTCGGCTGGTGGCGCGGCGCTACCAGGTCGTGCGGCATCGCACGCGGCTCAAAAACGAGGTCCATTCGATCCTGCACGCGCACCTGATCCCGAAGTGCCCGCATGCCGATCTTTTCAACGGCCGCGGCCGGACGTGGTTGGCCGCCCAACCGTTGCCGGACGATGAGCGCGCAGCGATCGATCGGCACGTGCGCGAGCTTGACCGGCTGGCGGAAGATCGGCGTCGGGGCCGCTGCTGCCCGGAAGCGCCGGAAACCACCGAAGCTTGACAAATGTAATGCTGTGCATTACATCAAGTCACATGCTTGCAAACGCCAACATCGAGATCGATTGGGATCCCAACCACGCCGGCATGTGCGCGGTGCTGGATCCGGGCGTGCTCGTCGCGCAGCCGGACCTGTTCCACTCGGTCGGGCTTGCCATCTTGGGCACCAAACAGGCGCGGGCAGCCGACGCCCTGCGCCGCGAGCTCGCCGCGCTCGATCGCGGCATCGATGCGGTCTTCGCCAGTGCCCACGAGCAGGCCCATATCTTCGCCGGGGCGCTGTTCTCACAAAAACGGTTCTGGCGCCTCTACCGCGACATCGACAACACCGCCCACGGCTTCACCGGCCGCGGCGCATTCGGTCGGACCGCAGGTCCGCTGCTGGGTCCAGCGCCGGGACCGACCGGTCCCGCACTCGAGCTGTCGTCGCGCCAGATCGCCCACATCCTGCGCCACATGCTCGCCGGCCTCGGCGAGAGCGAGCAGGACGACCTGGCGCTCACCACCGCCCTTCGTGCCCTCCTGCTCAAGGAGATCGCGCGCCTCGCCGCGTTCAAAGTCGTTCAGTTGCGCCGCGCGCCGGCTGCCGCCAGGTCGCTGCGCGACCGCGTCCTCCGCCTCGAGATCCACACCGGAAGTTCACCCCCGGCAACGGCTGCCATCAGCCTTGCCGCGTGCAAGGCAACATCCCCGATTGCAGCCTTGCAGGTGAACCATGCAACGATTTGCCACCAAGACCACCGAACTCATCGCCACGACCCGCTTCGGCGGCGGCATCCGCCAGCACATCACGGTGGCGGCGCACGAGATCATGCAGCTTCTCGTCGCCTGCCACTCCCTTCAGGACATCGGCGTCATCGGGACCATCACCCGCTTTGCCAAGACCGACGGGCTCTACGGCCTCAAGGTCGAGGGCAAGTGGTTCGTCACCTTCCGATGGTCGAAGGACTTTGGCGCCTACCAGATCCGGCTCGAACGGCGATAGGCCTGTCATGACGGCGACGAAGTATGTTCCCGCGCCCCCGGTGACCCCGGGGGACGTGCTCAGAAAACGCATCCTCGTCGCCGACGTCACCCAGGACACGCTGGCCAAGGCGATGGACGTGTCGCGCTTCTCCGTCAGCCAGATCATCAACGGCAAGCGCGCCGTCACGCCCGAGATGGCGTTGCGCCTGTCCCATGTCACCAGCACCACGCCGGAGTTCTGGCTCGACCTGCAGCGTCAAGTCGATCTCTACGCGGCCCGTCGCAAGCTTGGCGCCGAGCTCAAGCGCATGCCGGTGCTCCGCGCGCCAAAGAGCGAGACCGAGCTCTTCAACGACGCCTAAAACGACACGTTCGCTGTAGCGCCGTCGCTGCCAGCACAGCGGCGTCATTGCGGCGCCATCGAAGCTGGCAATTTTACCGGGCATCGATGCGAGGCGATATTGACAGCTGCAACCGCGGCGTGTCTTCTTGATCGAATACATTTCGAACAAGCGTGATTGCCAACCAAAGGTATCGCCATGCGACCGAGAATTGCCGCGCTGATCTGCGCCACGCTCCTGACATTGTCTCACCGGGCCCAGGCCTGGAACGCCAACGGGCACCAGATCGTCGGCGCCATCGCCGACGAGATGCTCACCGTCAATGCCAAGAGCCAGGTTGCCACGATCCTCGCGGTGAACCTGCGCACCGCCGGCCCCTGGCTGGACTGCGTCAAGAGCGTTCATCGCTTTGCCGACGGCACGTTTCACTATGTGGTCGAGGAGCCTTTCGAAGCCCCGTGCAAGCCCTTCGCCTCGGCCCATCCCGTCATGCAGCAATACGTCAAGCGCAACTTCTTCCAGTGCAGCTATCTGACCAAGCGCAAGGACGACGACGGCAACGCCTATCAGGAAGAAATGGGCTGCCACAACACCTACCATTTCGACGATGTGGCGATCCAGCGCGGCCATTTCGATCGCAATTTCCAAGGTACCAACGACCACGACATCGTTGCGGCGATCAACGCCGCGATCGCGGTCCTGCTCGAAGGCCCATCGCCGCCACCGTTCAAGATTGCCGACAGGCGTGAAGCGCTGTTTCTGCTCGCGCACCTCGTGGGCGACCTGCACCAGCCGTTGCACGTCGGAGCGGTCTATCTCGACAAGGATGGCAAGCTGGTCGATCCCGACGTCACGCACACGATCGATCCGGCCACCGAAACCGTCGGGGGCAACGTCATCAAGGATTCCGGCAAAAACCTTCACACCGAGTGGGATGCCCCGCCGACCGGTTTCAAGGTTGAACAGGCGCTCGACTTGCTTCCGCTCGCAACTGCGGTCGCGATCGACAACGTCGCCCTGGAAGAGTGGGCCACGACCTGGGCCTCTGACACGCTTCGTCTCGCGCCGCAGGCCTTTGCCACAGCGACCTTCGCCAAGACGGCCGACGGCTGGGACGTCACCTTTGCCGACCCCACCTATGTCCAGAAGCAGGATGACCTCAAACGCCAGCAGCTGGCGAAGGCAGGCGCGCGGCTTGCGCATATCCTCAACAAGGTCTGGCCCTGACGCCACAGGCATTCATTCCGGCGATCCGGCACGAGGGATCATCGCACATGGCTTTCCGTGTGAAATTAAGCGTTCACACTGGCGGGAATAATGTCGGGCTGAGGTGGCAATCTGCCCAAGCGGGTTGCTTGTGACACGTTGATCAAGCAGCCTTGCGGCGGCCAGGCGTCGAGCGCACTCATTCTGAACTGGCGAAGGGAGAACGGTGCTTTGAGCTGGGCCGTGGGCGACTAATGCACCGCCGTAATTACGCACGACACGAAGTTCGCCAATGCGGGACGTTCAGGCAATGCGGGCGCCCCATTCGGCGGGCTCGCTAGCGTCGAAGAGTTGGTGAGCGTGATCAGCCGACCGAGCATCCCTTTTTGGGGCTTTCCTTACGGAGGAATGGCAATCGTTGGGAGGCGCAGGTATCGCCACCCCTGACTTCAACCCTGAGACCCCACTATCTTGTTTCCAGAGACGACGAAGGTCTTGGCGCTTACGTCATTATCGACCGAGCCCTTCTTCTTGGCGCGCACGAGGGTCGAATGTTCGGACGTCCGTTCATCTTTGACCACGGCGTCGGATGCATATTTCCTTGCGACCTTAACGAATTCCTGAGCCACCCGATCTGGTTTTTCCGGTGGGCGGGCCGCCGCGTCCTGGCCTCGAGTGGGTGAATCAATTGGTTCCCACCCCTCTAGGGCGCCACTGAAATAGTCCGATTTTCCGGCCATATCGACCTCCGATCCGATGGATCATTTAATCCCAATATAGTCCCTCACCAGCCTAATCCAAGACAGGTGAATTGTCTCAAAATCTTGTTTTCAATCGCAATTTCCTCGATTTTGGTCCTGCCATGGGGCATTCCGCGGATGTAGTCGATCTTGGCTTGGAACAACGCTTCTGCGGGTTTCTTTCCGGAGGCCATGTGCTGCCAAAATAAGGAGTGCAGCGGCGCGCCAAAATAATCCAAATTGCCGTCGATCGGCGAGTAGTGAGCGCCTGTGCAGCCGACGAAGGCGGATACCCCGGCCATCAGGAATGAAAGGGCGATGGACTGTGCTGGCGTGACCACCTGGATCGGATCGCCAGACCGGTAAACATCGGCTCGGGTGCGCACCGTTAGGGCCCCCCAACAGCACCCCGAGAACACGACCGCTCCGCAGCGGTCTGGAATGTTCTTAACGGTCAGCGCCTCGAGCATGCTTCCCGCAGTCTCGCCCCAAAAACGCGAACTGTCCGTGTCGGAACCATGCAGCATCAGGTAGATGAGCTTGGCGGAAAGACTGTTTGAGGTCACCGCGTCCGAGCTTACCGCCTGGGAAGTCAACATGGTTTCCCTTCCGGCTACCCCTGTATAGACGTGATCCGCGAACGGTCGGGCGTAATTCCGAAGCCCGAAGCGGGTGGCGGTCGCCGCTGGACTGTCGGCGAGCGCGGTTTGCACGAGGCGGGCCGTGCGCCCGTCGGGAATGCGTGAGACCGGAACGTCGGCTAGGCCGTCCCCGTCAAGGTCGCCATAGATCTGATCGCTCCACACGACGAAATTGTCCGGATCGTTGCGCACACTCGGTCCGATACTCGCTCGTAGGCTTGGTGGAAGCGTGTCGTACCTTTCGGAGGGGACGACATCATAGCCCCCGACGATGACCACGCCCTTCACCGACAAATTGCGTGCCTCGCGACGAATTGCATCGAATGGCGAGTTCTCTCGCGCCAAATCCACTACCGGCTGACGCCCGTCGAACGTCGCCAGGACACCGGCGGCCTCAGCTCGACCGATGTTATCCGCCAACCGTTTCGAGTTTGTCACGACCAACAGGGGCGGAAGGTCTCGTGGCGGAGCAACCGACCTTTTGTCGCCGGGCTGCGGACGGATTTCCGCGATCTCGCTCTCTCCCGGCTCTACCTCGATCGTGATAGTGACTTTCGTTTTCGTGTGCGGAATTTTGGCTGTCACCTCGACCAGATCCGAAATGGTCCGTCGGATGACTTCCGCTCCGGTTCGCGGGGGAGCGCCGCCTTCGGAAAGCACGCGAGGCATAGGCGGTTCGGTTTCAGTCTCGGAAGGCTGTTCGGGAAGGACATCCCTCGCATTGGGCGAAGCGTCGTTCAACTCGCCATCATTCACTCCGATCTCAACGGCAGAGCCTCTGAATGAGATCGCAAGCCGGCCGTTCAGGTCTGTTCTGGCCCAGGAGTGATCATCAGAGACTCTCTTCAACAGCCTCAGAACTCCGGAATCGGGATGTTTCGGATCACCTCTCCCCGTTGAGATTCCGAAAGCAGGGGCCTCCTTTACGGCGTCGAGGACGGTCTCGTCGAACCCATTGTACGATGCGTGGTGCGGCAACTTCACGAAGCGGTAGGGGCCCCCTTGCTTGATAGTCTCGAGAAGCTGAGACATCGATTCGTCCAAACCGGAGACCTCCGGGACGGCCAGTTGCATGTCGCCCGTAAGGAGGCATCGTTGTTGCTCCGAGCCAAGGGACAACACGATGCTCTGATCGTTCAACGCCGCTCCCGGTCCTACCCTGTCGAGGAATTCCGCGAGTTCGTCCGTCGCTGCGTCGGCCCCCCTTGCTGCGCTGGTGAGAAGCATCTGGTAGATGCCGCTAGCGTCGAGCGTGGCGTCCCTTTGCCTGAGACTATCAGTCGCACGTCGCGCGCTCCTTTTTAGCCTCGCCAACTCGTCCCGACAGGTTTCCAGATGTTCTTTGGTCGGACCCAGAACCTTCAGACCGAAGTCCGAAAATTCCCTCTCGAGCTGCCTGATTTTGACACTCGGACCCGTATACCGAAGGATCTTCGTTCCGTCCTCTTCGAGCTTGGATAGCATCGCCGCGTAATTGTCGGCCAGCCTGGCCGCATCCGTAAGAAACTGATCAAGCGCAGGACCCTGCAAATCGGGCTGAGGCTCCTCGACGATGCCCGCGATTACCTTGGCCGCGACGGCGTCGACCGCAGCGTCCTCACCATCGGTTGGAAATCCTAGGTTTTCATCTGCCACTAGTGCCCGCTTGAACGTGACCGTGCCATCCGCGACCATCTTCGGGAGGCATCCGATGTGATCGGAATGGCAATGGGTTACGACGAGCAGATCGATTTCGAACGGTGGTCTGCGCAAAACCTTTGCGAGTTGCTCGGGGATTGACGGCGTATCGCCCGTACTCTGCCAGTCACCGGGGTGGGCTCCATCAATCAGGATTGTGCGATTGTTATGAACTGCAAGGATGCAATCGCCGTAGATCTTCGATCCCATGTCGAAGAGATATAACTTCATGACACCCCCGCTGAAATGGAATCCGATATAAGCCTTGAACGTGCTTGAAAGAGGTTGTAGCATAGATCAGGTACTACCAAGATCAAGACGTATTTGGATCGATAATATTTTGGGGCTGAGAACCAGTGCTCTCTTCCCTTCGCCTCTGGATTGTCGCGTCACCTCGCGCGCAGGAACCGGCTAAAGGCTCAATGCGTGATTGGTGAGTTCGAGGACAGTCTGGAAGCATCGACATCGCCACCGAGGAGAAGCCTCCATGCGTGGTTACCTTGCTATAGTTTTTTTCACTGTTTCTTTGCTCGCCGTGCTTATCTCGCCCGCCATTGTCCCCGCCGCTCGGGCCCAAGATGATGACTCATGGCCAGTCAAAGGCAAATTGGTCGGCAAGGACGGCGACAAATCCGAGAATGTTAGCGGCATCGCCTGCCGGATCGGTCAAGTCTTTCCTCGCACTTGCGTTGTCATCGACGATGAGCGGCAGGAAGCCCAGTTCGTCACGATTGAGGATGAGCTGAGGGCCGGTGAATCGATCCCACTGATCACCGATAGGTTTGCAGACAAACCGATTGAGTTCGACGGCGAAGGGGTCGCCTTTGCAGACGGCCTCTCTTATGTGACCGGCTCACACGGACATCCTCGCGATCGGAAGAGGAAGCTAAAAGCCGGCCGCGACGATGCCGAAATCAATGCAAAGATCGCTGCGAGCAGCCGGATCATCCGCTTTCGTGTTGGCCGCGACGGTGCAGTCGACGCGGCTACGCCGACTGCGAGATTGCGCGAGGCCATCTCGGCGGAGCCGATACTCCGCCGGTATCTCGATAGGCGGCTCGAGAATAACGGCGTCACCATCGAAGGCATAGCAATACGCGAAGGCCGGCTGCTAGCCGGATTCCGCGGGCCGACGTTGGATGATGGATGCGCCGCGATACTCTCTGTCTCGCTGGCCGCGCTGTTCAGCAACGGTGATCTTGATGCCAAGCTCTATCAGCTACGCTACGGCTGGGCGATGGACAAGGCGTGCGCGATCTTGCGGTCTATCAAAACGGGATACTTATCCTCTCCGGACCCTCCGCCGATGGACCCGGCTCATATGCGGTGTATTGGTGGAAGTTCCATTGTGCGCCAGCTCAAGGAGATTTCGTCCATCATCAGCGATGTTGAGTACAAGCCCGAGGCCATCCTACCTCTCGACCAGGGGGCGTCGGGAATAAGATTGCTCGTGCTGTTCGACGGCGCGAAGGAAGGCAAGCCCGTTGTCGTCGACATACCGGAGCCGTAACAACCCATACCGTTCTTGTAGCGATACTGACATGCAACTCAATCTAGAATGACGGTCTATCGGAAAAGGCGGGGAAGACAATGCCGCGAAGACTGGCGATTGCATTACTCTTGTGCTTGGCCGCTCTCGTTTCGTCTGTGCTTGCAGACGACGTGAAGACAAACACGTTTGATCGTCATGAACTGACGTTGACGAACGGCTCAAACAACGAAGTCTTTGGCTGGATCGAGCTTCTGCAGGGCAACGATATTGCAGGATACCTGTATGTCACCGGCAGGCCACCTCGCGAGCCGTATTTGAGTGCCGACAAGAAGTATATCGTAATGGATTTCCTATCGGAATGCTGGATGGCGTGCTCGGCATACTGCGAAACGAAAAGCCACTTCAAATCCGATTCGAGAAGCACGGCAACACCGCCGCCTCGGCCTTTATCGAACGAGCCCGCACACAGCCTCTGAGTGCGGAGCGTCGACAGGAATTGTCGCGTCAATGATGATCGATCTCGCCAAGCTCGCTGGAGGGTAGTCATGCGTGCTCGCGTCGAATTGACGCTGCTTATTTGTGTGATGCTCTCCGCCACGGTGGTCGGCAAAGCCAGCGCACTTACGATGGCAACCTGGAACCTCGAGCATCTGGCGGAGAAGGACGGAGCGGGGTGTCGTCCTCGCACTGAGGCGGACTATCGCTTGCTCAGGAGCTACGCGGAGCAGCTCAAGGCAGATATCGTCGCCGTACAGGAAGTCGAGAGCGGTGCAGCGTTGGCGCGGGTATTCGATCCAAAGGCCTGGTTCATCGAAATATCCTCCGTGCCGCCGGAAGGCGAAAAGCGCGAATGTGCCGGTCTTGCCGGTCAGTTCATTACCAAACAGCTGACCGGCTTTGCGATCCGCAAATCGGTGGCCTATCTCCGCAATCCGGATGTTACCGAGCTTGATATCGGCGCCACTGGCCGACACCGCTATGGCGTGGATATCTCACTCGATACGGGTGTGCCGCTTCGGCTGCTTTCCGTCCATCTCAAGTCCGGCTGTCATTCGGAGCCGGAAGCCTCGGCAAGGGAAGACTGCAGGGTTCTCTTTGAGCAGGCGCGGGTCCTCAAGTTGCAATGGATCAACAAACGCGCGGACGAGGGCATTCCTTTCGCAATCATGGGCGATTTCAATCGCCGTTTGCAGAACGAGCCAGGGCTTTGGTCGGTGCTAGACGAACCCGGCGGAGGAGCGCGGGACTTGGTGCGCACGGCAGCTCGAGGCACTCCGGCGCGGTGTCGGGGCCGGGACGATCTGTTCATCGATTTCATCGTGCTCAACGGACGCAGCGCCCCCTTGTTTGTCGCTGATAGCTTCCGCGAGTTTCGCTACCGGGAAGGGGCAAACGAGGCCCCTTCCGATCACTGCCCGGTCCTTGTTGAGCTGGCGATTCCCGATGCGCCACAGGTCCATCCTGTAAAGGGCGAGATGACCACAGGTTTAAAATGGTACCGGCGGTCCGCAGAATTGGCATTGCTGACGCGCTTTGTGTACGCGCGGGCCACCGAGCGGTTTGATGAAATCCAGACGAGGTCGCCCGCCGGCAACTGGGCAATCGTCATGGATGCCGACGAAACCATCTTCGACAATTCATTTGGCCAGCTAGAGAACGAATATCTGGGACTTGGATATGTCGATGAGCGCTGGCGTGAATGGATTCGACGGAGCGCTGCGGGTGCGGTACCCGGAGCATTGGAATTCATTCGCCACGTTCTCGCGAACAACGGTAAGATCGTCGTCATCACCAATCGAGAGCTCGATCGTGAAGCCGAGGTCGAGCAAAGCGTTCGAACAAACCTCAGCAATCTTGAGCGCCAGATTGGCGGAACCGGCGCTCTCACCGCCGACCGGCGCAAGCTGTGCATTCTCCCTCGGACATCCGCTGACAGAACGGCTGTGTCTACGTCCGCATGTGGAGGCGCCGGTTACAAGAATGACAAGGATCGCCGCCGCGAGCTGCTGACGAATGGGATTGCTGAAAGCTGCTGGGCCGCGGACAGCACAGCAAAAACGTCTTGGGATCACCCCCATTCAATTGCTTTCTCGGTCGGGGACAACGTGCTCGACTTTCCTTGCGCAACCCAAAGTGAAGCGCGCACTACGTCGCTCGTGTCGATGATGGGCAAGGAGTATTTCCTGCTGCCGAATCCACTTTATGGATCTTGGGAGAAAAACCCAGTCGCACTTCCGGCCGGGACAGCCCCCTAAAGCGGGGTGCCTTCGGGGCAAGAGCTTGATGCCTGGGGTCTATGAGCGTGAGTAACTGTCCTCCACGAGGTGCGTTGGTGAACCGGTAGTGGATCCATGGCGAACGCGATTCCTGCCGCAGAGATGCCCTCGGCGCAAACGCGAGAGCCGCGGAAGGGCAAATCCTCGACGTTCTCGGCAGTCGAGGGAATGCACCTGGTGATGGCGTTCCTCAGCTTTGTCGCTGCTCTCGTCATTCTCTGGCGTGTTATTGAAGACGTGGTCCTCGGGCCTGGGTCCATTGCGCTCTCACAGGGAATCCCGTGGGACGTTGTAGTCAAAACCGGTGTTGCTGCGATTGCCACAGCATCTCTGATCTGGGTCGGGCTGATCTTGCTCAAGCAAAGTCGTCTCCTGGCCCTAGAACGAGTGGTGATTGAGGCAATTCAACAATTCGAGACGTCTCCCGCCGCAAAGACAGAGTTGCTCATTGGTATTGCGAGCCGATGGTGGGGGCTGAGCGGTAGCCGGTCGAACCTTGCCATGACAGATCCGGACTCGGCGAAGGCGGAGGCCGCGTTGAGATGGGTCCTGGACCGATTCCGCGAAGGTGCGGTCGTTGCCTCGATTCCGGCGAGCCTCGCCGATACGGATAAACTGCGAAGTTTGGCCGGAGTAAGCGAATTACCTATTCAGGTCTTACAGCCAGGTTCCTCGGAAGCGCGCCATGACTGAGGTCGTAACCCGTGACCTGTCTACGCTGGTTCTGCAGTCGGGCAGTAACCTGCCTGCAATCCGGTCTCCTCACACAATCGATCTCGTAGCGCTGGATCGAAAGGTCACTTACTTCAAAATCAAAGAGCTTTTGAACGGATGGGTACGAGTTACAAAGACTATATTCAAGACGCTATTTGGGACTCCGACAATGCAGCAAGGGCGGAAGAGGAACTCGAGGAAGTAATCCGCTCGTTCGACAAGGCGATGACGGAATTGGGCTTGGTAATTTCCGAGCACCAGAAGGTCATCACGCGGTTGGAAGCGCTTCGGGCGGCAGTTCGCACTCAGCCGAGGCCCGGGCTTGAAGGCGATCGACTTGACCGCTTTCTGTAAAGAGGCGAGCCAAGGTGAGAAAAGAGGCGAAGAATGTCGTGCGCGGCATCAAAGGCATGCAGGACAAGGCAGCAACGCCGGCTTGGCTCAAGCGCACGTGGCAGAAGCTTTGGAGTGAGGTAGAATTTCCAGTCGATCCGGAAGACGAGGAACGTCTTAGGTTGATGGCGACCCATGCCGTAGATGGCTTCAGTCGCACGGCCGCCAGAAAACTAAATATCGATGAGGATGTTGTAGCCGCCTTTGGCACGTTGCAACTTCCGGTGTGGGCGACAGAAACCGAAATGAGAACACGGCACGCTTACATGATACAGATCTATCATCCCGATATGAAGACAGGAGACGAAAAAATGGCCGCCAAGATAAATGCGGCCCGAGATACGCTGCTGGGCTACTACGCTCCTTCAAAGAAGTCGCATTCTGACCAGGGTTGACGCGGCCACCCCCGCCATGGAAAGCGCGCGGAGAGTTTCAGGCGCAACACCCGGTGCCCTCCTACGCGAATTCCACGTAGCCATCACCGTTGCGGGGCTAACGCTCTTGTCCGCCTGATCATCAGACCGGCTAAGTCGCATCTGAATCTGCTCAGCGACAGGTTGCTTCGCCGCGGGCCGGCGCACTGCTGCCTAGGATTAGGGATTCATGTTCCAATCTGTGGATTTCGACCAAGCTCATCGCCAGGCGATTGGACCCTTTAGCCGTGATTCATTGAAGGACGATCGATCCATCTCCAATCACCACGAAGGGAGCCCATTGCTCCGGGGTGTACTTGTTCCGGCGCAGTTCCTCCATAGCGACCGCCAGCGCCGCCGACAGCGACATCTTCTTACCCTGAGCCGCACCATCGTTTATCAAGTGGAGCGTGCGTTCCAATAGCCTCTCGGTAGCGCTAGGCTCCGCTTTCCAATACGAAAGAATTAATGCCTTGGCACCGGCGGTCGCGAAGGCAAGCCCGAGGCCGGAGAGGCCCTCCTCCAAAGCGTCCGGCGCCGCTTTCGCGGTGTCGCATCCCGCAATTACCGCTAGCCACACGCTATCCAAGTTCATGTTTGCAATGTCCGTAGTCGTGAAGACGCCAGCGTCTGCTGGATTTGCGGGATCCGGAGTAAGCACAACGGCCGGAAGTTGCGAAATCTTGTCTCCACCGACAAGGCCATGGGTCGCAAGAACCAGAATACCCGTTTTGCTGAAATCAGCTTTGCGAAGGGCTTCTGTGGTGGCACTCATTCCGGTTACAGGAGCAGAACCACCAAACATGTCTGCCGCAGCCTGCAGCAGATCCGTCGCCCCGAAGGCCACACCGAGACACTGTACCAGTTGACGTGGATCGTTCGTATTCTTTGGGCATCCCGTATTGTCCAACAGCGGAGCGCCGAACCCGGCGAAAGAACGCAACATCGCTCCCTTGTCTGAAGGATCGCGAAGAGCAGCAAGCATGGAAACGGACGAAAGTGCCGAGGTCGGGGCCAGATCTCCTAAGGTGATGCTGCCTATGGGAAGGAGGTGGGCAGGCAGTCGTTGCAAGCCCCCATCTGCCACGACGAAAACATGGTCGAGGCCTTCGAACACCGGCTTCAGCTCTCCCAAGCGTAATATGCCGCCCAGCCGCTCGATCGCACCGGAAAAGTCGCCCCGATCCCTGGCAGCGATCACCGAGGTGACGGCATGCTCCACAGCGTCCTGGCGTGCGGTACTCGTCAGGGCGGAGACGGTCACCGTGTTAACCCCATGACGAGCGGCTATGAAAAAGAGCGAAAATTCGGAGCCCACTCTGAACGCGATGATAGCCTCCCGATCGCGCAGGACGTTCGGCAGGTCCTCCAAGCCAAGGCGAAGAGTGCCAGTTGCAAATTTTAATCGGACATCCGGACGTAGCGACTTCTCATCAGCCGCCATGACCTCACGTGCACGCTGCAGTCGGGTGGCCACAGCGGCCAAGTCAGGTCGGTTGGACTTGACCGCCTCGTCAAACGCAGATCGCGCTGCGCAAAGCTCGTTTAACGATTGCTGGTAGCGCGAGAGGGCTCCAGAACCCGCTCGCCTCAAAACGCCGCGTTCGGCGGCCACACCGACCCTGTCAAGCTCCCGCTCTTGGACGAGATCGAAAACATCCCGATCAATCTTGTTAAGCTGCTGTCGGTCTGCAGGCTCGTTCTCTCGAAGTTGTTTGCGCTTCTGTATCGCGAAGAGCCCCCGACTTTCTCGAATTTTTGCAACGATTTCCTTGTTCACGGCCATGCCGGCGCGACAGCCCGCGGCTTCCTCGTTCAACCAAGAGGTCAATGCCAGATCCGCAGCTCTCGCTTCCTCCAATGCTCCATCGAGGTCATCAATTGTCCTCTTAGCGTACGAAAGATTGATATGCGCCAGTGCCACATCCAGTGTTCCTTCGGGAGCTCCTTTGCGGGTCTCCGCCAGTGCATGCTCATAGGGGCCTACGGCGTCTTTCGGTCGGCCGACCTTGCTGAGCAAGGCCCCTTTCGTCTCGGCAAAGCCAGCTCGTTCGAGGGGCGTCGATTGCAGGCCGGGCAGACGTTCAATTTCGTCGATCGACTCGATGGCGTTGTTCAAATCTCCGCCAGCGATAGCGATCTCAGCCCGTTTCTGAAAGGCGCGCGCCAGCAGTTCCGGGCGTCCTCCCTTTGATTTGATTAATGATATAGCATCGTCCAAATGTTGCTTCGCTCCCGCCGGATCGTGCATGTCGCGACGATTGTCCGACCAAGCAATCAACAAATCGGGCAGCCCGAGCGTTACCGCGTCGGGCTGACCCGCCAGAAGGCGGTAAGCTTTATCGAAGAGCGGCGCGGCATCTTCGGGTCTCTGTTCATAGTTCAAAAGGATTGCTCGGTTGGTCAGGAGGACCGCCAGGATTTGCTCGTATTCGCTTAGCGCGTTCCTGGCGATGAAAAATGCTTTGACCGTGGAGTCTTCCATTTCAACAGTCGCAAGCCGTTGAAATTCGAGCGCGTCTTGTCGATTGCCGCGCTTACGAGCAAGTCTGGAGGACGCGCCCAAGATTCCCAACCTCGTTTTAGCGGTCTCGTAGTCCACGGAGGTCGGTACACTGCGAAGGGCTTGCCCTAATCTTGAGGCTGCATCCGGAAGCCGATCCAATTCGGTGTAGAAGACGCCCAGGTTGGTGAGCAATTCGGCTCGTAAGACAGTGTTTTCGGAAGTGAGAGCAATAGAATCTTCCAGGAGAGCGGTTGCCTCCTGCCTACAGCCGAAATTGAAATAGAGCTTCGACAAAGCAAGTCGAATGTGTACCCTCTGGCTCGCTACGAAAGCCTTCCAAGCGGGATCGCGAAGCTGCGAGAGAGATTCGTCGAGAGACGTAAGATCTTTGGCCGTCTGAGCGGCCGTGTTCGCGTCACCGGAATTCGATTTCGTCGACAGATCGTTCCGAAGTTTCACGATGTCGTTCATGAGCGTCGTGTCAGCCGACCTGGACTCCTTGACGGAGGCTACGCGGCTGGCCAGCCCTATAGCGGACGGTGACGGGGAGCCAATTGGTGCTATTCGCGGACAAGCCGTTGACGGCGCTGCTTGGGCCCGGACCTGGATCGGAAAGGCGGTGGCGAGAGCCACAAATAGCGTCGCCTGCAGCAGGCACCGGCCCAACTCGATTTTCGTTCCACTTTCGTCACTGCAGACTTCTGGCCCACGCATCTGCTGCCTTTTCCTGGATTTGGATTTGGACTTTGTTGGTCGGGTCGAATGGAATCAGCCCTTCGGCCGGCTCCGCACCAAGAAGCCGCTTGGGAATATGAGTGGGACGAAACGCTACCGCGGCCGAACCTTCGGTCTGCAGCGTAACGGCTTTCTGCCCTTTCAAGCCTATTTTGGCTTCGATCGAAGCATCCACCGGAAGGACGCTGGCAGCACCGCCCGGCAGTAAACCTTTCAGCGTTTCCACCTTTGCGTTCGCGCTCAGGTCGGTCCCGAAAGACATGACCGTAGTCGCTTTTGCCCTTATGACAGTCCGGATTAATGTCGCGGTCCGGCCGTAGAGCTTGATCGGTTGTGCATCGGCGATCAGTGGTTTGAGGAATTCGCATTCCTTAGACAAATTGGATTGCAAATCGTCGAGCGTGATGTCCTCGATGGTGGCGTCTGTGAAAACCAACGAGATGTTGTCGACCAGCTTACCGCTCGCCGCCAAGCCAAAGAGCTTCTTCAACTCGAAGAAGAAGGAGGCGGCGCTCTCAGAGATTCCTACGTATCTGGGAAGATCGAATTTATCGGGTTGCGGTGGGACCAGGCTGGGAAAGCAGACTGATCGCCGTTTCAGGACTGACCTGTCCCTCACGTCGATCACGTCTCCGACCTGCTGTCCCTCGGCCGTGATGAAAGGCTCGTAGCCTGCGTTCAGACTATTGAAGTATTGGACTAACGCCGCGCCGTACTCCTGGACGCTGGCCCCCGCCAGGGCGGGCTCTGCTTGCATGCCCGACATCAGAGCCGAAGCTAGTAAGGTAGCAATTGCTGCCCCTTTTATCATCGCTGCTTCTCCTCAACCTCGAATACACCAACGATCGACAGTGCCGTATACTGAAAGTGAATTTGAGGTTTGTCACCCGGGCCGCGCGATTAGTTCAGCAGAGTGAGCTCGGCCACTCTTTCGATTGCGACGGACGTTGTAGAACATTGCGCGCATTACCTCGGAGGAGCTGCCTTCTGGGGAGGACCGTGCGAGGGCACGATGTCTTCGTCGCAGGCACTCGGTCTTGTCTTGGCGAGCATGGGCCCCGCCGACTACAATCTGGATCTGCTGCCTGCAGGTGAACATGGCGAACTCCATTCCTGACAGGCTGCTGGCACCGCGGTCCTGCGCAATAGAGCCGTGACAAGCCCAGCCGCGGCGGCTGTCATCGCAGACGGCCCCGATCTGAAGTTTGAACAGCACGGCCAGCATCGACAAGAATTACGAACGCATCGTCGACGACGTGGGGAAGCTAACCGAGGTCGCCGCACTTTCAGTAATTACAAATGCCTCGCCAAAACCTTAATAGCATTGATGCAATTATGCAACTAATCAGATATAGATGGAGGTGCGTCTTTCTTGGCTCGTGGAACTCGTTCGAGGGACGGGCAAAGGCAAATGGGGTGGCGGAAGTCTTTATCTTCGATGGATCGGCGAAGGTGGGATGACCGGTTGCGTATTGCAGTCAGCACTGACTGATTTGATGTTGTGGTTGGAGGAAGCGAAATGGTGATCGTCAATTTGCCTGGAGGTGGCGTGCAGGAGGTTGGTGAGACCGAACTGCTTTGGCTTAGGAAAGCATTTGATAGCGAGTGGAAAGGGGCAACCATGCTCCGCTTAGTAGGGGATCGCATCTACTCGGCTGAGAAAGTCAGTGACTTAGTCGACAAATTTCAGGCCGCGAAAGTGCGTTTGGCCGAGTTCGCAGCTCCAGACGTCAAGGTAAAGATTGTCGTCAGTGCCGAACGGGTTCGGCAGGTCACGGAAGGCAATCCAGAGATCTACCACGAGCAGGCCAAGTCGATACTCGATTTCGGAGGCAGAGTGTTTCTCGCAGTGCGGGAGGCCACCGACGATGCGCGACAAAAGCTGAGGGATGCCAAGGCGGTTACCTCTTAGCTAGAGAGACCATCGCTATCTTGTTTTAAAGGACTGCGTGAGCCGTGCAGCGCTTTCGGCTTTCGCAGAAGTCGCGCTGCATACTTCAGCGATGGTCCAATCGATGTTCACTTGCAAGCGGGATTTGAGCCCTCACAAGGAGAGTACGATGGTGATCGAAGGCACTACGGGGGGCCTCGACCGACCGGACATGATTGAGTGCTTCAACTCGAGAAGGCCGTTGCTCAGCTGCGTAAGGCCGCTGACGATGACGACAAGCTGCCGGCGATAAAATAATTGTGGGAGGAAGTGGCCCGTGGGCAGGCTCTCTCTGCTTTCGGTCAGAACCGCAAGTTAACTCCGGCCGCGACCGAGTTGCTCCGCCAGGTCGTCTCGTACGTGACTTTCAAAGAAGAAGTCGAGATGGCAAACGCAAATCAAGGGGGCGTTCCTCTCTGCGAAGAGGGCGTGTGCATCGAGCCGCTAACGAGGTCTCCGACCGAATCCACAGCCTCAAGGGAGAAGTTCGACGCGACGATTGAACTACTACGACGTCGGGGGTGACCTTGCCCCCAGGGTTTATCCAGTTCTGAGTTCGTCCTTGCCGTGGATTTGCTCTGCTGGACGGTGGGAGCGACGGGAGCTGGCGCGGAGCCTTCGGCATAGCGCAGCGCGTGAGGAGGTGCTGGCCGATCGCGCCAAGCAGGCGCATTCCGCCCTCAGTGGCATCGAACTGCTCAAGCCCCTCTGCGCGGGGAGGAGGTTACGTCGAGCCCTTTGACGAGATCATGAACTCGCGTACCTCCTACTGGCGCAGCGCGGCTCGCAATGCGCATTCGCAAGACGATCTTCTGACGGCACGAAGGTCGCGATGCGTGCCCGAAATCTGACGCCGACGCAAAGCATGTCAGGTTTCATACAAGGACCTACTGGGCGTGTGATGTTTTTCAAATCTTTGTCATGTAGCTTAGCGCGCGTGGACAGCGTGGCAGGTGATTGCTATTCGGGTGACGCGACAAGGTCGCGCAACAGGTCACTTTGGAGACAATCATGGCGCTATGCATCGAGTCCGCGGCTCCTTCGCTCAAAGTCGAGAACTGGCTGCGTGGCGAGCGCCTCACGAACTTCGAGCCAGGGAAAGTGTACATCGTCGAATTTTGGGCAACTTGGTGCGACGCATGTGTGGAGGCGATGCCCCATCTGATAGAGCTGCAAGCAAAATACAAAGACGAGGGGCTTGAGGTCGTCGGAGTCGCAGCTTATGAAAAAGCACCAACGGCGGATGAGGCTCGCGCCAAGTTGGACGCATGGTTGACCGAAAAGTTCTCAAATCTGAACTATCGAATCGGGTTCGACAGTACCGGCGCAATGAACAAGCTTTGGATGGATGCCAGCTCTTCTCTTGCGATTCCGAGATCGTTCGTCGTCGACCGCGACGGCCACATTGCCTTTATCGGTGATCCGATCGACATCGACCACGTCTTGCCGAAAATTATCAACGGCACTTGGCGCAGCAGCGATGACGCTAAAGCCGCTGATGCGAAACGGATTGCGGAAGACCAACGCCTAGTGCGCGTATCCTCAATCCAACGGACAATTCGATCGGCGATGGAAGCAAAGGATTGGCCGGCAGCGCTCTCAGCGGCCGAAGAGGGCATTGCCATGATGCCGGACGATCGACACTTCCGCGAGATTCAGGCGGGTCTGTTGCTTCAAATGCGCGACACGGCGACCGGGTTCCAGGTCTTGCGCCAACTGGTTCGAGATGCGATTGAGAAACGGTCAGACGCTGTGCGTGGGCTGATTGCCGTGATGAAGCAACTCTTTGATCCGGAGAACGATAAGGCCCACCTTCCGCGTGCCGAGCGCTTTGCGATCGGCAGGGAGGTGTCGGAACATATCCTCAATTCAGTGCAAGACAGCGGCGGCCCCACCCTTACTTCTTATAGAGTGGTCGCTCAGTATTACTACGAGAGTGGTGACAAGCAACGCGCAATCGAGCTGATCGAGCGGGCAATGACATGGCTAGACGATCCGGAAATCGTGCCGGAAGATACAAAACAGTATTATATGCCGCGGCTGCTCCAAACCTTGGCCACCTACAGGGGCGAGTAGGTTTGTTGCAGCGGGTCTTATTCGATTTCGCAGGAAAAGTCTCCTGGAGCTCCCAAAGTGCAGCCGCAGGAGGAGACATGAAGAGAGATGTTAGTCGGAAATGCACGATCGGGGTTATGTAAGTGCCTTCGAAGTGCTCGCGACCAGCAGAATCATTCAGGGCGATTGCAACACGCAAGTCACAAGGAAGGCCTAGCCCACAACGAGCGATGCGACGCCCTGCGGCCCGTCTTTGCTGGGTGTCTAGTTAGTCGTTCGTGAAGAACCATCCAAGCGGTTGATCAAGAATCGATTTTCCGGGTCAGATTGGCTTTGAGATTGCAAGCTTTCGGGCTTTGACTGCCCAGAAGCTTGCAACATCGGCCAAGCACCAGCGCTACGCCCACGCCAAACAGTTCAAGCGCGCCAACCGGGCCTCGAAGAAACTCAAGACCTATCTCGGCCGCATCATCCGCGACATAGACCGCAAACTGGGCGGCAACGCCGACTTGCTCGGTGGGATCGTGTTGGAGCGCAGACAATGATCGACAGCGGCGCCAGGCCGTCGGTGTCGTCGATAAATTCGAGATCACGATGGCGCTTTGCGATCTGCACGGTCCGGCGCAAGAGGCCCTTCAGCTTCATTTGCTCGGGATAGGGCTCTACCGAGTCCTTCGCGATGGTGCTGGCGAGGGTCCATCCGAAGGCGGAGCGGATGCGGGCACGCAGCTTGGCGCGACGCTCGAACTTCGCGCGGCACCCCATGGGATTGGATGCCTTCCAGGACTTCAATGTCTTGTCGGGGACGAGTTCGCCACCGAGCGTACAGACGGGGTTGGGGATGCTGGGGGTGATGTCCAGGTGGAATTCGTTGGCATAGTTGAGCCGCCAGCAGCGGGGCATCTCCAGCAGCAGGGGGGCGTAGTGGCCGTTCGCCCGAAGACGGTCCCCAATGCGCGCCTTAAGCATCGCGGGCGAGATGGCGGTGTCGATATCCGGCACGTGCGCCACCAGATCGACGTCGTACTCGGCGATGCCAATCGGCTTGACCGTCGTGCCGATCGCCACGGAGCCCTGAAGCCGGATGGCGATTTCGGCCGGCAGCGGTCGTCGTACTGGGAGAGCCAGTCGCCGACGCCTTCATAGCGCTGCTGCGCGACCTCGCGCTGATAGGACGACGGCTCGAGATGCTGGCAGGCCTCCTCGATGAGGTCTGCCAGCTGCGATTGGCGCAGCTGCGCCCGTTCTGTTATGTAATTCATTGTTTCATCACCGGTTCGAATGGTTGCCCCCCGGTTCCCATCGAAACCGGTCGCCTCTACACCTGCATGCCGGCCAGCTGCGCGTTTCGGACTCGAGTTTTTTTGTCCGAAAGAGATTTTTGGCCGGCATAGGATGCGTGAAGCTATGGACGACATCAGCATGCCGCCTCCCGAAGTATCGGCCTCCGCGACCGAGCACCTCACATACGATAAGGTGGCGTCGGCGCTGGACGGGCTGACACCGCTCGACCTCGCTCGTCTGGACGCCGTCGAACGCCGTTACCTTGGTGGGACCGACTTCGCCGAGGGCGACCTATTGCAGGAGGCGATGTGTTCCGCGCTCTTCGAGGAGAAGCGCTGCCCGCGGATCACCAGGTTCATAGCCTTCCTGGTCCAGTCGATGCGGAACATCGCCGGCCACCGGCGTGATCGTCTGCAGCAGCAGGTTCCGATAGAGGACGTGACGACCGGCGAGCGCAAGCCGAAGTTCGAATTGAAAGCGTCGGGACCGAGCCCGGAGGACGCGGCGATCCGGGCGGAACAGGATCGGGGGGCATCGGAGGTCTGTGCGGCACTGAACGTGCACTACGGCGCCGACGAGGAGATGAGCATGGTGCTACTCGGCTGGGACAATGACATGAGGGGCGAGACGCTGCGGGATTTTCTTGGCGTCGACCAGGCGCGCCTGGACCACGTGATCAAGAAAATCCGGCGCATCGCCCGTCGGGAGTATCCGAAGGGATGGCGGCGATGAGCAGAGATCCGACAGACCGCGAGAAATTGTCGAAGCTCGACCGGGCCATCGACGACAGCATACTGGAAGCCTCGGAAGCCGATCTGCGCGAAGACTTCAAGGAAGCGGGTGACGATTTCGAGAAGGCGGTGGCCCGCGCCGGCCGCGCTTTGGAGCAGGCGAAGGCGCGTGCCGCTCGGATGCGTTTCGAGCGGGCTCAGGATGAATCGAAGGCATACCGTGAGCAGGAGAACGTCAAGAGCTTCGACCTTGCGAAAGCGCGTCGTCGTTTCGATGGGATGCGATCCGGTGAGGTCGCTGATTCAATAATGGCCGCGCGCAAGGGTGGCAAACTTTCTGAGCGCGATGAGGAAAACCTGTTGAAGGATCTGGCGCAGCTCGAGGCGCTTGAAAACGAGGACAAGGAAGAATGGGAAGAATGACCCCGGCAGAGCGCCTGCTTGTCGGGCTCGGGATCGCGGAGCCCAAGGATATCGACCTCGATGCCATCGCATGGACGCAGGGCGCAGCGGTCCATTACAGGCCGATCGACAACTGCGAAGCCACGATCTTGGGATCGAAGAAGCGCGCCGTCATCTCAGTCAATAGCCTCAGCATGCGACAGCGTCGCCGCTTCTCTCTTGGACACGAGCTTGGGCATTGGCACTACGATCGCGGAAAGGTTCTCTTCTGCGGCAAGAACGACGTCTGCAATTTCAGGCATGACGCGCTCAGTCCGGAGCGGCGTGCCGACGACTTCGCCTCCGATCTGATTCTTCCTAATTTTATGGTTCTTCCGCGACTTCGGAAGATGAAGCGCCTCACTTTGGCGGCGTCCAGGGAGTTGGCCGATGAGTTCGACGTCAGTCTCACGGCCACGCTCGTGAAGATGATCGCGTTGAACCATTTCCCCATGGTCATTGTTTGCCACAACAGGCGGGATCGCGTCTGGTACAAAACGTCACCGATGATCGCGGAATGGTGGCGGCCCGTCAGGGCACTGGACGATCAGACGTTCGCCGCCGACATGCTGCTCCGAGGCGCCGACGAACAAAACTTCCCCCGAAAGAATCCGGCCGATGCCTGGTTCGATTTCAAGGGATGCGATCGGTACGAGGTAGAAGAGCAGTCGTTCCTTCTGCCGGACGAGGAGATCCTCACGGTGCTCACGCTGCCACGGCAGGCGATCGCGTAGATTTTGGCCTGAGTCACCACGCCGCAACAAACGATCTGAAGCGGAGGCGGGTGGATCTGGACGCGCAGCAAAACACAGCCGCTCAGGCTCGTGAGCCGGCTGTTTTCAAGGATGGACGCAGGTTACAATGGTCTCGCAGGCCAACTGGCAGAAACGCGACCGTGTCGCATGAAATGGAAGAAAACAAGATAGAGACGGCCTATCACGAAGCGGGACATGCGGTTATGGGCTGCTTGCTTGAACGTCTTCCGATTTCGGTATCGATCGTGGCGGACGTCAAGGGCGCCGTGGGCAAGACGGAATTTGAGCAGGATGCCCCTCCGGGCGGTTTTCGCCATTTCGATGGGTCCGAGCGAAAGAAGAAATATATTCGGACGCTTGTTTTGATCGAGGTCGCGGGCACGATCCCGTACGACATCGAATTTCCGGGGCGCGCTCATGATCAGGGCGATGCTCATGACGACTACACGACCATTGGGCAAAGGAACTCGTCAGGGAAGGCGTCCACTTCGAAGATGACAGGGACGGCTACTTGGCTTCCGCAAGACAAGACGCGGAGGGGGGCTCCCACTGGGAGACTCACTCTAAGCAACGAGGTGGGCGGCCCGGATCATCGGTGTAGACCGCCCCAAACTCCGCGCGCGCCTGGACCTGGATGCGCGATGATCTGCAAGGACAAGCCAACAGTGACGGCTTCTTTGCCCTTAAATTCGCACATGTGCGGCTCAACCGAGCGGAACTAAAGCGAGCGATGGACAAGACCCTGGAGAGACGTGACAAGACGTTTCTCGATCACGACATCGTGGAAGGCATCAGGCCTTGGGCGAAAGCGGCCAGCCCTATCTAATCAATCCACAAATGTGATAGCCAATCACGGCCTTTGGCAATCGAATCTCGCGCGGTTTGGGCGACTCATGCTACCCATCATTCTCAATCACATCACTGCACAATGGGAATGAAATGGTTGCTGCCACCCGTGAATTGCCGGCCTCTGGTTACGCGCTTGAAGTGGACGGCCTGCTCAAAGCCGAATTTGCAACCAGAGACGGCGCCAGGGCAGGTGGCGAAGAACTAAAGAAGCGTTTTCCCATGCTTCAGATCAGGATCTATGACGCGCAGACGCATGCGCGCGAGGAAGTCTAGATCCTCTCACTCAAGCCTTAGCGGAGTTCTTCCACTTGCGCGCGTGCGGCTGCCGCCGCACCGGGTTCTCGAACCGAGCCGCTTTGCGTCTCGGCCGTGCGGCGTCGATCCTTCGCGCCAAGGGATGCGGAGCTCCTCGCCGGGGGCACTCGGGAAAGGGGCTCGCCTGCGGCGATCGCTATCACTGCCCCGTTCCCGGGTGCCGCTATTGAACCGGTCTCGTCGCTGCACTCGGACCCGCGTGCCCCTTCGGGTCGCTATGCTCACGCTCTCCGGGTGCCATTTTCCGTTGAGGCGATGCGCCCCTGGCGCACGCCTGGTCGGGCCTGCGGCCCCAGGTAGCTCAACGCAATTCCCATGAACATCCGATGGAAGGGCGGCACAGATTTCGCATTCTCTCAGGTAGAGGCGAGAGTCAGAGTGTCGCGCGGTTTTGCCGTGACGGGTTACAGGCTGCGAGAGAGGCTCGCGGCGCCCGTCGCGGAGACCCGCGATGTCCAGACATTATCCTCGGGCGCGCACCGGTGAGGACCGGGCAAACCTTTATGACGACATCACCAACAAGATCATCGCCGAGCTGGAGGCTGGCCGCGTGCCGTGGGTTCAGCCTTGGGGCACCATGGCGGCGAAGTCGCCTTTGGCCTTGCCGAAGAGCGCGGCGTCCGGCCGCCAATACAGCGGCATAAACATTTTAATTCTATGGGGTGCCGCGACCGAACATGGATTTACGGGGCAGAGCTGGCTTACCTTCCGCCAAGCGCTATCACTCGGTGGTCACGTCCGCAAGGGCGAGCGCGGCACGACCGTCGTCTACGCCGACCGCTTCGTGCCCGTCGACGAAAAGCGCCGCGCACATGAGACCGGCGAGGAGGCACAAGCTGTTCCGTTCCTCAAGCGCTTCACGGTCTTCAACAGCGGTCAATGCGACGGCTTGCCTCCAGAGATCGCAACTACGGCGCCGCCTCCGCCGCCAGGCCTGATCGAGCCGCGGGTCGAATACCTGATCAAGGCGACCGGGATCGACTTCCGCATCGGCGGCAACCGCGCCTTTTATGCGCCGACGGAAGACTATGTACAGGTGCCCCCACCCCAAGCCTATTTCGAACCGATCAATTGGCATCGAACGGCCCTGCATGAATTGGCACATGCCAGCGGCCATCCATCACGTCTCAACCGTGACCTGTCAGGCAGTTACTGTACCAGAAAGTATGCCTTTGAGGAGTTGGTCGCGGAGATCTCGTCTGCGTTCAGTTGCGCCTCTCTCGGTATCGTGCCCACGGTGCGGCACGCCGACTATATCGGCTCTTGGTTGGAGGTGCTGCGAGAGGATAATCGCGCGATCGTGCGAGCTGCTTCGCAGGCCAGCAAGGTTGCGGACTATCTCCTGGGCTTCCTGCCGGAAGTGACTGTCGACATGACGACCGAGAGAGCGGAGCAGGAGGCGGCGTGAGTTTCTCACCTGTTGCCTCGAACAAGAGAGTGAGAGGGGAGCGGCGGTTTTTCGCGACGGGCAAGAGAGTGAAGCGGGCCCGCTGCCCGAATTCCTCGCCGATGACGAGGATCAGGAGAACGCGGGCGACGATGATCGGCAACAGCTCGACGGGGCCGAGTGACATGTAGAGCGGGATGGCTCCGGCCGTCCGGCAATTGCTTGGGGACCGGTGTGCTGCGCCGGTCCCCATTTATGGGGCAGGACTGAGAGGGAGAGTCGGGCCGGGAAGGTTTTGAGCCGTCGGGTCTTAAGGAGAGCGCCTGATGGTTCGACCCTTCCTGCTCTCCGAAAGAAATCCTGTCATGACCGAATCTCTCGCCGGCGGTGCTGCCGCCGCGCCGCTCTCGATGCGTGCCGCTGCAACTATCGCGTCCGCCGCCGTCAGGGCCGCGCGACAGCTCGTGATTGATCTCGAGCACGGTCGTCGCATCGATGCCGCCGTCCTGCGTAGCGCCATGGAAGCTGCGTTCGGCGCTTCCGACGCCACTGGCGTCTGGAACTGGAAGACCGCCTATGATGTCTGCGAGGCGGCAACCGTTCTGTTCCTGCGCGAGTTTGGCCCGGCCATCCGGACCAAGGCTGGGTCAACGGCCGCGATGCTGCCGATGCTCGCGAAGATCGCGCGCTGGCTGTCAGACGCTCAGCTCGAGAGCGTCATCTATGCGGGCGAGGCGCACACCGAATTTCTTGCGGGCTCCTGGACGGTGGATGCGACCTTTGATGTTGTGGCGGCCGCGCGTGACGATGCAGAAAATGCCGTGCGTCTTCGCCGCGGCTGGTTTTTGGGCGACGGCACCAGTGCAGGCAAGGGACGGCGGGTCGCAGGCATCCCTGTCGACAATTGGCTCAAGCGCCGCCGCCGCGCCCTCTGGATCAGCAAATCCGACAAGCTGATCGAAGACGCACAGCGCGACTGGTCCGCGCTCGGCATGGAGCGGCTGGTCGTGACGCCGCTGTCACGTTTCCGGCGGGGCACACCGATCCGGCTTTCGGAAGGCGTCCTATTTACCACCTACGCTACGCTGCGCACCGATAAGCGCGGCGAGAAGCTTTCGCGCGTGCGGCAGATCGTCGATTGGTCGGGCTTCGACTTCGACGGAGTGATCGTCTTCGACGAGAGCCACGCGATGCAGAACGCGGCAGGCCAGAAGGGTGAGCGCGGTGACCTCAACGCGATTGCTTGCAATCGTCCGGGGGCGGCCTCCCAGCACGGGCGTGCGGGGCTCAGGCTCCAGCACGCGTTGCCGCATGCCCGCGTCGTATACGTTTCCGCAACCGGTGCCACGCCGGTCCACAATCTCGCCTACGCCCAGCGGCCGGGCCTATCGGGCGGCGACGATTTTCCGTTCGCCATCCGCGCCGAGTTCGTCGAGGCTCTCGAGGAGGGCGACGTCGCGGCCATGGAGGTGCTGGCTCGTGACCTCAAGGTGCTCGGTCTCTACGCGGCGAGGGCTCTATCTTACGAGGGCGTCGCCTACGAGCTCATTGAGCACAAGCTCACGCCCGAACAGGTTCACATCTATGACGCCTACGCCGGCGCGTTCAGCGTTATCCATAACAATCTCGACGCCGCGATGCGGGCCGCAAACATCACGGGCGAGAGCGGTACGCTGAATGGCCAGGCTAAATCGGCCGCGCGATCGGCTTTCGAGAGCGCCAAGCAGCGCTTCTTTGGCCACCTCCTGACCTCAATGAAGACGCCGTCACTGATCCGCTCGATCGAGCGCGATCTCGACGCCGGCCATGCCGCCGTCATCCAGATCGTCTCGACCGGCGAGACATTGATGGAGCGTCGGCTCGCCGAGATTTCGACGGGGGACTGGGGCGACGTCCAGGTCGACATTACTCCACGCGAGTATGTCCTCAACTATCTCGCCCATTCCTTTCCGGTCCACCTCTACGAGCCTTTCACTGACCAGGAGGGGAATCTCTGCTCCGGGCCCGTCTATCGCGAAGGCCAACCGATCAAGAGCCGGGAGGCCGTCGCTCGCCGCGACCGGCTGATCGAGAAGCGCGCCTCGCTGCCGCCTCTGCCTGAGGCTCTGGACCAGGTCGTCCAGCGCTTCGGGACCGCTATGGTCGCCGAGGTGAGCGGCCGCTCGCGTCGCATCGTTCGCAAGGGCGGGCGGCTGGTGGTCGAAAACCGAGCAGCTTCGGCCAATCTCGCTGAGACGTCCGCCTTCATGGACGAAGGCAAGCGCATCCTCGTGTTCTCCGACACGGGCGGGACGGGGAGGAGCTACCATGCGGAACTCTCTGCCCGGAATCTCCGGCTGCGGGTCCACTATTTGCTCGAGCCCGGCTGGAAGGCGGACGCCGCGATCCCCCAGCGCCAGACCGGAGGACAGGGCCTGTTCCGGCCCGAGGACAATCTCGAAAGCCAGTACGGCCGCGATGCGTTGCGTCAGCTCTATACGTCGCTCGCGCGAGGCAAGGTCGCGGGCTGCTCGCTCGAGAGGTTCGAGGATGCGACCGGCCTGAAGCTCTCGGATGCTAATGGGCTCAGGAATGACCTGCCGCCGATCACGACTTTCCTGAACAGGTTGCTGGCGCTCACGATCGATCTTCAGAACATCCTGTTCACCGTCTTCGAGCAGCTGCTGACGGCTCGGATCGAAGGCGCGGTCGCGTCGGGCAGCTATGACGTCGGGCTGGAACCGCGTACGATTTACATTCATCCCGGCACTGGTGCCGAAACCCGGCTTCTTACGATCACCCAGCGCCAGCGCAATCATCCTGTGAGCCTGGATGACGCTCTTGGTCGTCTTTCCGATTTTCGTGCCGTCCTGCTGATCAATGAGCGCTCGGGACGGGCCGCCGTGCAGGTTCCGGCAGCGAGCGCGATGCTCGACGATGGCGAGATCGAGCGGCGCGTCCGCTTGATCCGGCCGATGGGGCAGCACAGCGTCGCCTTGACCGCCATGGCAGAGAGCCGTTGGGTGGAAATTGATCATGAACGCTTTTCAGTCGCCTGGGCGGCAGAGCTTACCGAGGTACCCGAGTTCACGGACCGCACGATCCATGTCGTGGCGGGCCTGTTGCTCTCGATCTGGAAGCGGCTGCCGAACGAATCGACCCCGGTCTATCGGCTCCAGACCGATGCGGGCGAGCGGATCGTCGGCCGCAAGGTCTCCGCTACCTGGGTCGCGAATGTCCTTGCGGCTGGCGCGCTGGCGTTGACGCCGGAAGCTGCCTTTGCCGCGCTCATGGAGGGGCGGACCGTTCTTGAGCTTGCGGAGGGGCTCCAGCTTCGCCGTGTCCGGATGATGGGCGCACACCGCATCGAACGCTCGGGCTTCAACGACACGATGCGCGATCGCTTGCGGGCTTACGGCCTCTTCGGCGAGATCATTTCCTGGAAGCTGCGCATGTTCGTGCCCACGGACGCGAGCGGCGTCGAGATCTTGTCGAAGGTGCTCGACGCCTATCCGGTTGCGCGCATCGGTGAGCGGGAGGCGGCTTGATGTCCCGCGATGCTTCCGAACTGGCAGGCCGCCTCGCGCGCGAAGCGGAGGCGGTGTGCCGACATTATCTCTCCAATGGCAAGCGGGCGGGGCGGTACTGGGTGGTCGGCGATGTGCACAACACCCCGGGCCGCTCACTGTTCGTGCGGCTCCAGGAATCGCCGAAGGGGCCGGCGGGCAAGTGGACGGATGCCGCAACCGGAGAACACGGCGATCTCCTCGACATCGTTCGCGAAAGTCTGGCCTTGCGAGACTTTCGTGACGTCGCCAAGGAGGCAAGGCGCTTTCTCAAGCTTCCTCGTTCTGAGCAGCAACTGAGCGCAAAACCCGTTCGTTCGCCGGCGCCGACCGGATCACAAGAGGCGGCTCGTCGGCTCTTTGCGATGTCCAGCCCGATTGGAGGGACGGTGGCCGAGACGTACTTGCAGCGTCGCGGAATAGCCCGCATCCACCATGGTGGCAGCCTGCGCTTCCACCCACGCTGCTATTATCGGCCGGATGAACATTTGCCGACCGAACCCTGGCCGGCGATGATCGCCGGCGTCACGGATCTCGATGGTCGGATCACCGGCGTGCACCGGACTTGGCTCGACCCGGATGGCTTTGACCGTGTGCGTCTCGGCAAGGCTCCGATCGATACCCCACGACGCGCCATGGGCGACCTTCTCGGCAATGCCGTTCGCTTCGGCGTGGTGGATGACGTGCTCGCTGCCGGCGAGGGTATCGAAACCATGCTGTCGTTGCGCTGCCTGCTGCCGAGCATGCCTATGGCCGCTGCACTCTCGGCCAATCACCTCTCAGCCATGATGCTCCCGTCGAGCCTGCGCCGCCTGTACATCGCCCGCGATGTCGATGCAGCCGGCGATGCGGTGCAGGCGACTCTCAGCCAGCGCGCAGCAGACGCCGGCATTGAAGCGATTCCGCTATCGCCCCGGCTGGGCGACTTCAACGAAGATCTGCACATCTTTGGGCTGGAGGCGCTCCGAGCAGCGTTGCGGCTTCAGCTCGCACCAGAGGATGTCGTGAGGTTCCTGCATTTCTCGACGTTAGCCGCGGAATAGCTCCCGGGCTTCGATCGACTTTGATAGGCCGGTCATAGGCGAGGCCCGTGCGGAAGAGGACGCGACCACGGCCTTCCAGAGGGCGATCGGACGGCAAGCGGCCCGGGCCGGCAATGGCTGCGTCCGGCTATTTTCCGCCGCGCGCCAGCGATGTGCAGACACATCATACGGTTGGCCGCGCGCTTTGCATCGCGAAGCAAAATAGCCGGCCTCCGCCATCCTCCGCTGCCGCTTCGGCCCTTTCGGGTTCTGTCCCGTTCCGCCTGCCGTCAGAGGATCGCCACGAAGGCCGCGATGGTCGCGGCCGATCCGGCAAAGGATCTCTTCCCATGACCGACCATGACGACATCGAATGGCCGCACGCCTCTTCTCCGACCGACCACGTCCTCACCGAACTACAGCTCTTCGGCTATCGTCCCTTCGACGACCAGCCCGATCCACGGCCGCTTCCGGAGGGCAAGATGATCGCGGGCGCCGTGGTCGATATGTTTGACGCCCTGGTTGCGACCTTAAACGACACGCGAATTGAGCCGGACCTTGACGATCTGCTCTGGTCGACCGTCAACCTATTCCACCGGGCCCTCGATCGCATCGAACGGCAGCTCGATCACAACGAACAAGCACAGCATAAGAGCCAACGCGAGCAGAACGGCTCGGAAGTGCGATCGGTCGAACTCGAGCGCCTGACGGCCGAGGGCATCACCCTGATCGAGCGGCGCAACTGCCTGGAGCTCTTCCGTGACCAGGCCATCGAGCGATTTGAGGTCCATACCGGCTCGTCCTGGCGCCCGCGGTCGGGTTCACTGGTCAATCACCGAACGCTCACCGCGGCAATGATCGACTCCCGCGACTTTATCGCCGCCAAGCGTCGTTCCGAGACGGAGGTCATGTTGCCGCCAGGACCGAAAATTGCACTCACCGGTGGGCTCGACTTTAATGACCACCACCTCATCTGGGATCGCCTCGACAAGGTTCATGCCAAGCACCCCGACATGGTCCTCCTCCATGGCGGCTCCCCGAAAGGCGCTGAACTGATCGCCTCCAAATGGGCGACCAATCGCAAGGTGCCACAGATCGCCTTCAAGCCCGATTGGACGAAACACGCCAAGGCGGCGCCGTTCAAGCGCAACGATGCCTTGCTCGAGCTTCTGCCGATCGGCGTTATGCATTTCCCGGGCACGGGAATTCAGGACAATCTCGCTGACAAGGCAAAGCGGCTCGGCATCCCCGTCTGGAAGTTCGGCGGTGCATGAGCGCCGTCGTTCTCGATATCGAGACAACGAGGCGGAGTTGCACGCCGCAACTCCGCCTCGTTTCGATTTTACCTCCGAAACTGCGCTGTGGTGGTGGTGGAAGGCGCGACTGCTAGATCTATGCACATGGAGCTACCACCATGCTCGCCCTTGGGCTTGTTCTCAACACACTCGGCATCGGCTTGTTCTGCTGGGCGATCTTCGCGCTCGCTGTGTATGCGTTGCCGTTTTTCGTCGCACTCGGTGTCGGGATGTTGGCGTTTCGTGATGGCGCGGGCGTCTTCGGCGCACCGCTTATCGGAATTGCTTCTGGCACGCTGACGCTTGCCGCTGGTCAGGTCGCCGTCGCCGTGAGTCGGTCCTTGACCTTCCGCGTCGCGATCGCAACCGCATTCGCCGTCCCTGCGGCAATCGCTGGCTATCATGTGGTGTTTGCCCTGTCGCAGATCGGGGTGCCTTCGCTGACTTGGCGCGAGGCCTTCGCTTGCGGAGGTGCGGTTTGCATCGGCGGCACGGCATGGACGCGCTTGACCTTGTTTGCGGAGCTCCGCCCGTTGGAGTCGGGCGGGGTGGTGGAGAATATGCCTCGACCCAGTTCTTACAGCCGCCACGCATGAGCAATGACGCGTCGTCGGCATCACCGGTCGAGCAAGGTCGCACAGGGCGGCACGTTGAAGGAGGGTAGTCGAGCTTGAGCGAGAGATAGTCGCGACCCTCCTCGGAGCGCTTCGACCAGACTGCCCCGATCTCCGCGCGGCCCACATGACTGCGGTGGAACGGCACGCCACGCTTGGTCATTCCTTCCGGGACGATACCGCCCTTTGCGGCAGATTGTTTCTCTTCCTGCGCCGAACCGTACCAACCTCTTGTTCAGCCCAACCGAGGTTTGCCAATCTTCTCCTTAAGCTTGCGGTTCAGCACGCGGACCACGTGGCCTCTTTGATGGCTTGATCTAGCCGAAGACCGGCTGCGCCTCGATCGTCTGAGCCGCAACGCCGTTGATGCGACTTTCTTCCCCTGGGCTTCGCCCATTCCTCGCGAGACAAGAAAGTCGCCACAACGGCGTCCTCCGCTGCGCTCCGGCCCGCGAGCGGGTGCGTCGCCGATCGTCTTCGGCTTCCAGATCGCCATCGAGGCCGCGGTGGTCGCGGGCTCGAAACACAAATAGGAGAAGTAACATGGCTAATATCGGTTCGTTCAAGAAGGTCGGTAACGAGTTTCACGGCGAGATCGTCACCCTGAGCCTTCAGACCAAGGGGGTCCGCATCGTCGCCGAAACCAACCGCTCCAGCGACAACGCGCCCAGCCACCGCATCTACGTGGGCCGCGCGGAGATCGGGGCAGCCTGGTCGAAGCGCTCCGAGGAGGGCCGCGACTATCTCTCGCTCAAGCTCGACGATCCCTCCTTCAACTCACCGATCTACGCGAACCTGTTCGATGACGAAGGCGGCGAAGGCTACACGTTGCTCTGGTCGCGGCCCCGCAAGAACGGAGAGTGAGGGTCGTCATCGCCCCGCCCGACAGCCTCGGGCGGGGTTCACTCTTGGAGAAACGCCGATTGACCAAAGTTGCAGCTGCATCGGCTTTGTCGAGTTGATTTTCACTTGTTTAAGACGCGCCCTTCCGTGGCGCGTGTCCACATGGGTTGAACTCACTCAAGCTATTGTTTTTGGGAACGTAGACGCGCTGACCGGCGGCCTTTAGGTAATGTCTGGGGTGTCGCCGCTCCCCTGGGTGGCTGAATAAAGAATTCAGATAAATGAACACCCAGCGTCTCGGCGAGTCGGTCGAGAAGATCAATTGTCGGATTCTCAGATTGCCGCTCAAGGCCGCTCATATATGAGCGGTCAATCCCGGCATCGTAGGCCAGTTGCTCTTGCGGAATGCCGCGATCCACGCGGATCCGGCGCACATTCCATGCCACGAGCGCACGAGCTTTCATGCGCCCAAACAGCCATTAGGCAGACAATCAAACCACTGGCTATAACCAAACTATTCCGCTAAGTTGGCTACAATGCAGATCAGCGAAGTGCGCGCATAAACCTACATGGCGAAGCCACCGTTAGATCCCGATGTCGCGGATGTCGCGCCGGATCAGCCGGTGCTGACGACCTATGACGAGCAGCATCTGGTGACGTATTGGCGACTTCTTGACGCCGAAGCCGATGGCGCGGATTGGAAAGAGGTAACCCGGATCGTATTGCATATCGACCCGGATCGCGAAGCGGCGCGCGCCCGCAATGCATTTGATAGTCATCTGGCCCGCGCAAAATGGATGGCAGACCACGGCTACCGTGACTTGCTTCGCGGCGGCGCCACTAAATAGCAAAATCTGTCATAGTGAGTTCGCACTCGAGAACAGTGTTCTCCGCTGACGCGTGATCGCCTGCATGCATCACGCGATGCACAATTGGTGACTTGCCCGACAACCCCAAGCTTCATAGACATTGCGCCGCAATCCACCTACGGCAGGGAATCATAGCAATGTCTGAGTTCGACTGGCGCTCACCCCGGGCGTATCAACAAGCTATCAAGTCGGGCGAGATGGCGGATTTCGCCTGGGAGTCACTGCGGCGCAGCCCCAACTATCGAGCTTCCTATCGTGAAAATCGATCGCAGATGACTTCCGAATTCAGAAGGAGATGGGGCGTCTGCTTTCGCTCATGACCCGCAGGGGTCCTTTTACCAACAGACAATCTTCTGGGCACCTGAGGCGTTGCCGACGGTGGTGCCGGTCGTTCAGAGCGCGGCCAGCTCAAAAGCGGTCGGCGCGGGTCTACCACTTGCCGAGCTTTCGTCGGGCACCATCAGACAGGCATCTGACGGCTGGCATGCTGTGTTGCGCATTCAAGGAGCACAACATCATCTCTGGCTGAAAGAGGCGCCGCAGTTTGGCGTCTCATATGCGGCCGAACTGCCGCTCGATGCGGACTTTGAGATCCGCGCCCACGCCTCACAGCGGTTGTGGCGCGCAATCAACGGCCGTCCGCCAGGACCTCCCTTTCATCAGCTTTCGGCGCAGCGGCGCGAACGACTCGTCTTGGTGTTGCGAGCGCTCGATGGACGCATGGATGGTGCTTCATATCGCGTCATCGCCGAGGTGCTGTTCGGCCGAAAACGAATCCCTGAACGCGCCTGGAAAACCCACGAATTGCGTAGCCGCACCATTCGCCTGGTGCAAGCTGGCTTGGCTCTAATGCGCGGCGGCTATCGCGCGTTGCTACGTCCCTCATCTCGCAAGAAGTAGACCAGGGGTGCCGAAAATCATATCTCGATCTTCGGCATCCCCATAAGCACTCCTACTGCGCCATCGTGACCGTCGACGCGCGGCCCGAGCCGGCCGCGCTCCAGACGACCACGGAGCCTTGCAAATGCCCGATCCGAACGCCGGCCTGCCGCCGCGATACCTGCGCACGCCCGAAGCGGCGCGCTTTCTTGGACTCTCCGGCCGAACCCTCGAAAAGCACCGCACCTATGGGACAGGCCCGACCTACCGCAAGCTCGGCGGTCGCGTTGTGTATGCGCTCGAGGACCTGAAGGCGTGGGCTGACCGCGGCGCCAAAACGTCCACCAGCGATCCCGGCACAGGCACTGTCCTGCCCGCGAAACGGCACACACCGATTCCGTATGCAGGCAAGGAGCGGCGCTGACCCATGCCGGACAGCAACTCCACTGCAAGCAGGAGGCGGCGATCAGAGCGCGGCCAACTCGATCTGTTTCGCGCCCTCCCGGGCGATCTGGCGCCACGGGACGCGCAAGACCTGATGGCCTATCCCTTCTTTTCGCTAGCAAAATCGAAGCGCCATGTTCCCATCGGCTTCCGCGCAGGCGCCGTCACCATTCGTGTCGAAGCCGTGCCGGAACATGGCATGGCGACGATCTGGGATGCGGACGTTCTGATCTGGGCTGCCTCGCAGATTGTCGAAGCCCGTGATGCCGGCCTGAAAACGTCCCGACTGATGGCAGCGACCCCTTACGAGATCCTGACCTTCGTCGGCCGCGGCACCAGCGTGCGCGACTATGACCGCCTGAAGGCTGCGCTCGACCGGCTGCAATCGACCACTGTGATGACATCGATCCGGCAGCCGAGCGAACGGCGGCGGCATCGCTTCTCCTGGATCAACGAATGGAAAGAGACAGCCGATCTGCACGGGCATGCCCGTGGAATTGAGCTGATCCTGCCCGATTGGTTCTACACGGGCGTTCTCGATGAAGCGCTCGTGCTGACGATTGACCGCGCCTATTTCGATCTGACCGGTGGATTGGAGCGCTGGCTCTATCGGCTCGTCCGCAAGCACGGCGGCCGTCAGAATGGCGGTTGGAGCTTCGATCTCGTGCACTTGCATGCGAAGTCCGGGAGCCTATCGCCGCTTAAACACTTTGCCTACGACCTGCGTCAGATCGTCCGTCGTCAGACATTGCCGGGCTATCGGCTCATCATCACGCATCATCCGAATGGCGAAGAGCGATTGAATTTCGCACCAGTCCCAATTGGCCCGTCGAGCAAGCGACTGCGCAAGCGTGGCCTCGTCGTTCCTGCTGGGGATAAGCTGTGAATTCGCTCGTGCTATCAGGGACCAGAACCCTCGTGCCATCGGGGACGCGATGCTCGTGCTATCGAGGACCGGAATCGGAGCTAAGGTTTTGCGGCGCCAAGACTTCCTGCTCCCGTAACTTTACTAACATACTGACACTAACTTCCTGTTGTGAATCAGTACCTTGTGAACAAGTCGGCGGCGCGTGCAGCGAGGATGCCTCATGCGCTTACTCTGTCATGCGCAAAATTTTCCTGCAATGCGATTGTTGCCGGCAAAGCACCCGCTCGGACGCGATCGCCCGCAGCGCCACGCGATTGCTAGCATCGTTATTACTGCATTACGCTCGTTGCATTCCCTTGCGGCAGCTCGCTCGTCGAGGAGGACTCGCTAACGTCCGTGGTTGGCAAGACCACCACATGCCGGAATTTGGAGAATGGGCGGTCAGGCCAACCAGCGCCGTGCTTGATAGATTCAAAGGTGTGCATGAAGCCGCCGCTCAGAAAGGTCGCGATCTAGCCGACATCCCCGTCCCCTCGGGAGACGCCGCTCCGACGTGGCGGAACGCGAAGGCGCGCGTGGAAGCGGCCGGGTCGAGGAGGCCCTTAAGCCGCCGCAGCGACCCGGCCGCGCTTGCCGCTGGCGCCAAACTGGGAGGTCGAGCCACCGATCCCGATCTTGTGCAGCAGCACGGCCACTGCCGTCGCCGCGCGCTTCAGACCCTTCTTCCTGGCCAGCCGCAGGCCCCACAGCCGCAGCTTAAAATTCTTTGGAATGCGCGTGAGGATCGCAATCGCAGCCTCGTGCGGCATCGCCCGCGTCAGCTCATCGCTGCATTTGGAGATGCTGCCGATCCGGTCGGCCTGGCCCGACTGATAGCGCCGTGGCGTCAGCCCGAAATGGGCGCCGACATTGGTCGACTTCTTGAATCGCGCCGGATTATCAATGGTCGCGCGAAACGTCAGCGCCACGAGCGCGCCGACACCGGGCCCGATCATCATCCGTCGCCCGGCGCTGTCGCTGCGCGCCGCCGTCAGGACCATGCGGTACAGTTTTGCCAACTGCAGCCGCATCGCATTGCGGGCGTCCAACAGCGGCGCGACGATCGCTTCCAATTCCTTCTTCCCGGCCACGAGATCGCGCACCCGCGCGTCAAAACGGCCGACCGAGATCTCGCCGACTTTGAGGCCGAGCGGGCACAACAGGCCGCGGATCATGTTCTCCATATCCAGCATTTTGCCGCGCATCGTCTTGCGCCCGACCAGCAGCGCCCGCAACGTCTGTGCGCTCTCCGACTTGACAAGAACCGCGCGGAACCAGCCGGCCCGCATCATCTGCGTAACGCCTTCGGCGTCGTTGCGGTGGGTCTTGTTCAGTATCGCGTTCAGCGCCGCCTTGGCGTGCCGGGTCTCGATGCAGATCACGGGCAGGCCCTTGTCGGCAAGCGCCGTGAACAGCCAGGCGCTGGAGGAGAAGGCCCCGAGATCGACACGTTTCAAGTGAATGCCCCATTCGGCCAGGAGCAGCTCGATCGCATCCGGATCGGTCTCGAGCTTCGCCTCCCTGCCGACGTTGCTATCGCCATCCACCGCACAAATGTTGGTCGCCTCCAGCGACACATCAAGACCAGCATAGAATTCCATCATTCGCCTCCAACGTCCACAGCCGGAACGCACCGCGCGTTCCGTTCGCGGGTCGTTGCGGAGCATCTTCGCAGCAGCACGGCCGGCGAGGGGGCATCGGCCACTACCCCGGTTAACCTGGAATCCTTTGGATTCCTTGTAACGAATTGGAGCCACTCGGCGGCGATCCTTGGCGGCAGCAGGAGCGCTGCATCGCTTCGACAACGCCGATCATCGACGCTTCATCACGACCATTCTGCCGAAACAAAGGCTCTGATGTCGATGCGCTGGCGACGGCGCACCCGTTGGCATGTCCAAGATTCCTCTCATGACTATGGAGTTGCCAGGTGAGCGACCTCACAACTGTTGAACTCTTGTGGCTCGAGAAGCGGATCGAGAACCGAATCCGGTTCGGCAAGCCTGTATCGGAAAAGGTCATTGACCATCACAGGCGCATTCTCTCCTTTGTCCCGGGCAGCATCTTTGCGTTCGTGCGCTGGACGTCCAATGACTTCGGAACCATCCTGTCTCGCATCGACATTCTGCGCGTGATCACGCCGGGGCAGCGGTATTCGACCGTGCCTTGGGTCAGCCCCGGCGGCGAAAGCCTGCTGCGGCTAGCTGGCTGGCGAAAGGTCGAGCGCGTTCTTCAGTTGATCGACGCCGTGGAGTCACTCGGCATCGATCCTGCCGATGCAGCCCCCGAGTATTGGCATCACGTCCACAACCGGCTTTCCGTCAACGAAACGCCACGACCTTATACGCGTGCGCGCCACCAGGCGTGGCTCCGCCGGCGCAGGATGGTGTTCTGATGCGGCTGCTAAGGATCGTCCTTGCAATGTGTGGGGCCACAACGCTCGCGCTTTGGCCGGTCACCGACACCTCACTGTCGTACATCTGGAACGCTTCCGAAAGTGTGCCGATCGGCCTCTACCGTTTGCAAGGGACCGCACGTTTGCGCATCACCGAGCTCGTGGCTGTCCGGCCACCAGAGCCGCTTGCGAGCTTCCTCGACTTCAATGGCTATTTGCCGAGCGGCCTTCCGATGCTCAAGCGCGTGCTGGCGTTGCCCGGACAAACCGTCTGCAGAACGGGACTCACAATCGTCGTCGACGGGATCGAAATGGGCCAGGCACGCGAGCGCGACCGCCGTGGCAGGCCGTTGCCGGCCTGGCAGGGTTGCCGGGTCGTCGCTGAGGACGAGGTCTTTCTCATGAACTGGCAGTCGGCGGAGTCCTTTGACGGCCGATATTTCGGACCGCTCCCGACATCGGCCGTCATCGGGCAAGCGGTACCGGTGTGGACCAGGGAGGACTGACATATGCCGGATTTGCTCCACTGGCTTGCGGTTTCTCTAATCGGCCGATCGGAACATCATTGCTTCATCCCGGCCAAATTGCCGGCAATCGGCGCGCCTCGCGGCAGTCTCGCGCTGCCTCAGGGCCGGCCGGGAAGGGCTTTGTCCTTGGCGGCTGCCCGCACATTGCTATCGGGAGCCGCTGCTTGCTCTCTGGGAATTCTCATGACGTTCGCGGCGCCATCGGCCAGCAGAGCGGAGGCTGGATCGCGCGCACAAGCTGCGCGCTCCTCAAACCTGCTTCCTAGCCTTGCATACGCCGCGTTCGCGACCGAAGCCTCGCATCGGTTCGCGATCCCGGAGCGTTGGATTCGTGCTGTCATGCAGGGCGAAAGCGGCGGGAATGCGCAGGCCATATCGCCTCGGGGAGCGCTCGGGTTGATGCAAATCATGCCCGCGACCTGGGTCGAGCTGAGCGTTCGTTACGAACTCGGTATCGATCCGTTTGATCCTCACGACAACATTATGGCTGGGGCAGCGTACCTTCGCGAGATGCTCGATCGTTTCGGATCGGGAGGGTTTCTCGCGGCCTACAATGCGGGACCAAAACGGTACGAGGAGCACCTGGCCACTGGTCGACCGCTTCCGGATGAAACACAAATCTACATCGCTAGACTCGCACCATTGATCGGCATTGAGCGGCGCAACAGCAGCGGTTCGGGTGCCAGACGCTTCACCGCGTGGCAGCAAGCGCCAGTCCTTGTTGAGTGGTCCGAGAGCTTATCCCCTGACGGCAACTCGGCATCTAGCGTCCGCACAATGAAGTCGTCGAAAGCAGCGCCTAAGGCGGGTAAGACTGCACTCGTCCCTCATGCGACGGGGCTGTTTGTGCGGCGATCAGACGAGGTGCGGTCCCGATGATCTCGCATGATGTCGAAGCTGGTCGCAACGTCGAGAGGGGTCGGCAGAGAGCCGGGAGTGAGCGACCGCGGATGGCAGGATAAAAGCCGCAAGGTGCGGCCGGTCGGTTGTGGGCGAAACCGCATCGATTTCAATGACCCGGAAAACATTGCGAATGGGCGACGCAACTTGCGATTTGCGGTAACACCACGTTGTTGCTCGGTTTTCGACAGGTTGCAGCGGGCACGATGACCGGTCACGACGATTTCCGCATCCGCCCAGGCCGCATCCGTTCGACGCGCGCGCCCCGGACAAAGCCGTTCTTGGCGCAGGCGCTCAAGGCTGCTCAGAAGGCCGGCGGTCTCTCGCGGGGCAGCCGCAGCGGTGGCAGCAGGTTTGGGCGCGGTCGCGCAGCGAGCCTTGCAGCGACGCGGCTCCTCAACAACCGCGCGCGAACCGCCATGGTCAAGGCGCGGGTCGTGCGCCGGATGCGTTCGCCGGGCGCGCTGCGGGCTCACATCGGCTACCTCCAGCGGGATGGGGTCACCCGCGATGGGGCGCCCGGCCAACTCTTTGATGCGGGGGGAGATGCTGCAGACGGACGTGCCTTCGCCGAGCGGTGTGAAAGCGACCGGCATCATTTTCGGTTCATCGTCTCGCCCGACGATGCGGGCGAACTCGCCAGTTTGCGTAGCTTCACGCGTGAGCTCATGGATCAGGCCTCTCGCGACCTCGGTACTGGCCTTGATTGGGTTGCGGTCGATCATTGGAACACCGAGCATTCGCACATCCATATTCTCGTACGCGGCCGCGCCGATAATGGAGAAGACCTCGTCATCAGCCGCGACTATATCGCAACCGGCTTGCGCGCCCGCGCTGGCGATCTCGTCACGCGCGAGCTTGGCCCGCGGTCGGAGCTCGAGATCCGCCAAATCCTTGAAGCGGAGGTGACGGCCGAACGCTGGACCAGGCTTGACCGGGCGCTGGCTCGGGAAGCTGGCGCGGCGGACGGAGTGATTGATTTGAGGCCAGACCGGGATGGAGGGCGCGATCCGTTACGGGAGATACGAATCGGGCGGATGCGGACGCTCGAGCGGCTCGGCTTGACGGAGCCTGCGGGGCCTGCACGCTGGGTACTCCCCGGGGACCTGGAACCCCGTTTGCGTAACCTGGGCGAGCGCGGCGATATCATCAAGCGGTTTCACAAGAGCCTCGCGAAAGACGGCGCCGCGCGCCCACCATCATCCTGGGCGCTTGAAGCCGAACGCCACGGCGAGCTCATTGTCGGTCGTCTCCTCGCACGCGGCCACGATGACGAGCTGAAGGGCTCAGCGTTTGCCATCGTCGACGGTGTCGACGGTCGCGTGCATCACCTGAAGCTTTCGGAGATCGAGGCGGCCGGCGATGGCCCGATCGGTGGGATTGTGGAGCTCCGGCGGTTCGAGGACGCGCGTGGCCGAACACGGATCGCGCTCGCCGTACGCTCCGAACTTGCCATTGACCAGCAGGTCGCAGCGGATGGCGCGACGTGGCTCGACCGGCAGCTTGTGGCGCGCCAATCTGCCGATTTCTCGCGCGCCGGTTTTGGTGCCGAGGTGCGCCATGCGCTTGATCGGCGCATCGACGTGCTGGCAGGACAGGGGCTGGCACGCCGGGCGGGAGACAAGGTGATGCTCGGCCGCAACTTGATCGAGACACTCCGCCGCCGCGAACTCGAGGGGGTAGGCCGGCGTTTGGCCTCCGAGACGGGGCTGGCGCACTTGCCTGCGGAGGCAGGCGAACCCGTTTCGGGAATCTATCGCCGAAGGTTGTCACTTGCGTCGGGCCGCTTTGCCATGATCGACAACGGCCTCGGCTTTCAGCTCGTGCCCTGGGTACCCAAGCTAGAGCACGAACTGGGTCGCCAGGTGAACGGTATTGCTGGTCCCGGAGGGGTGGACTGGAGCTTTGGTCGGAAGCGCGGACTTTCGCTTTGATCCGTCGATCTCTGCGGGGATCCGTGATCTGGCGGCCAATCGCTCAGTTTAACATCGCTTTGAAGCGCTCGACGGCACCATCGCGAGCACCAAGCTCCTCCAGGCGCGCTCTGCCGGCGTCGGTCACGCGGAAGACCTCGACCTGCCCACCACAAGCCGGATCTCTCACCTTCCGCTTGAGCACGATCCAGCCTTTCCTCAACGCGCGCTCCTTGGCAGCAAGACGATTCAGATTTTTATCCCGAACCGGGTTCGCCACCTCGCCTTCGCTCGCCCCGGCCAAAAAAACAGGTTGGCCATTGCATCGTTCATTCCATTTGTCTCCGTGCTGCAAGTCATGCGCTTTGGGTTGGGTGGTCGCCTTCACAAGTCCGGTTTCATCTGCGATCGTCGAAGCAAGATGCAGGCCATTTTTGGAACTCCTGCTGGAGCACAAAGCACGCACCAGGAACGTCGGCTGGAGCCGCTTCTTCTCCTCCGCCAGAGTGAGAGCCGTCGTCGCATCCAGCGAGGACACCAAGATCGACATCGTGCAAACAGAATGACGTTCTTGCAGACTCTAACCGCTCGATCACGCATCTTGGCTCCTGGTCTGGACTTGTGTCCTCCCAGTCGCTCGCCAGAGGGCAGCTCCGAACACGTTTCACCCCGACCCGCCGAACGCTACAGTTTTGTGCGCGGGACTGCGACATCCCGGCGCTGTGGTTGCGCTCGGCTCATGGATGCCGTCCAGATCTCCACAATGTCCGCGACAAAGATCATTTGGCATCAGGTTATCCTGGTCTGTCTGGTCGTGCTCGCCTTTCTGTGGGCGGCGACCGAATGGACGGCTTGGCGGCTCGCCTTCCAGCCGCAGCTTGGACCCGCCTGGTTCAGTCTCGGGGGTTGGCCGATCTATCAGCCGGCTGCCTTCTTCGCCTGGTGGTTCAAATTCGATGCTTACGCGCCCGTGATCTTCCTTGAGGGCGGCGCCATCGCCGCAAGCGGAGGAATTGCGGCAATCGCGCTGGCAATGATGCTCTCGGTGTTCCGGGCCCATGAGGCGAGGGACGTCACCACCTACGGCTCAGCGCGCTGGGCCGATTCGCGCGAGGTCAGGCGCGCGGGACTCTTGGGGCCTGATGGCGTCGTGCTCGGACGTTTTGAGGGGCGTTATCTACGGCATGACGGACCGGAGCATGTGCTCTGCTTTGCTCCGACGCGCTCGGGCAAGGGCGTGGGCCTCGTCATACCGACCCTTCTGACCTGGCCGGCGTCCACCATCGTTCATGACATCAAGGGCGAGAACTTCCAGTTGACTTCCGGCTGGCGCGCGCGATTTGGGCCAGTGCTCCTATTCGACCCGACCAATCCGGCCAGCGCTGCCTACAACCCACTTCTCGAGATCCGTCGTGGTGATTGCGAGGTGCGAGATGCCCAAAATATCGCCGATATCCTTGTTGACCCGGAAGGGGCACTCGAACGCCGCAACCACTGGGAAAAGACCAGCCACTCTCTCCTGGTCGGCGCAATCCTGCATGTCCTGTACGCCGAGGGCGACAAGACCCTCGCAGGCGTCGCCAATTTCCTGTCCGATCCCTCCCGCCCGATCGACGCTACGCTCAACGCAATGCTCGCAACCCCGCATCTTGGAGGTAGCGCTCATCCCGTTGTCGCCTCGGCCGCGCGCGAGCTTCTCAACAAGAGCGAGAACGAGCGCTCCGGCGTGCTCTCGACCGCGATGAGCTTCCTGGGACTCTATCGCGATCCGGTGGTTGCCAAGATCACCGCGCGAAGCGATTGGCGGATCTGCGATCTCGTCGACGGCGCCGAGCCCGTCTCACTCTATCTCGTCGTGCCTCCATCCGACATCGTTCGTACCAAACCCTTGATGCGGCTCATCCTCAACCAGATCGGGCGGCGGTTGACCGAAAGCCTGGATCCAGACCGGCGCCGGCGGAAACTCCTTCTCATGCTGGATGAGTTTGCAGCACTCGGCCGGCTCGACTTCTTCGAGAGCCAGCTCGCCTTCATGGCAGGCTACGGCATCCGCAGCTTTCTGATCACCCAGAGCCTCAATCAGCTCGAACGCGCTTATGGGCCGAACCATGCCATCCTCGACAATTGCCACGTCCGGATCGCCTTCTCGACCAATGATGAGCGTACCGCCAAGCGCGTCTCCGACGCGCTCGGAACCGCGACCGAATTGCGCGCCATGAAGAACTATGCCGGGCACCGATTGAGCCCGTGGCTTGGACACCTCATGGTCAGCCGTCAGGAGACCTCGCGGCCGCTGCTGACGCCAGGCGAGGTCATGCAACTCTCGCCTAAAGACGCGATCGTGATGATTTCCGGGGTGCACCCGGTGCGCGCCACCAAAGTCCGCTACTATGAGGATCCGCAGTTCCAGCGACGTGTGTTGAAGCCGCCGCGCTTCGAACCGCGTACCTTGCCCGCAAGACCGGATGACTGGTCGGCCGGCGCTCCAATTCCGCCATCAGTCGAGCTACTGACCAGACGCAAGCGCAGGAGCGACCAGGCCAACGGTGGTTTGCGTCGCGAGCCGGAATTGCCGGAACATGAGGAGATCGAGATCAAGGCGCCGCTCGGCGAACATGAGTTCGACGCCGACCTCGATGAAGGCGATGCCGATGCCGTCCAGGCACAAGCTCTGAGCCGCTCCATGCAGGGCGTCGCGCGGACCGTGAGCCTCGACGCAGACGATGGGATGGACCTATGATCGGGGCAGCGTGAAAAAGATTCAGCTCAGTATCTATCTCGATCCGGAAACCTTCAAAACCCTTGAGACCTTCGCACAACGCCGGGGGCAGCCCAAGTCCCTGGTCGCCGAGGCCGCGATCTCCGCCTTTCTTTCTCCGGATGATTCCGATCGGCGCGAGGCGACGATCGCCAAGCGTCTGGACCGCATCGCGCGCGTGCTCGAACGCCTGGAGCGCAATGATGGCATCACGCTTGAGACCATCGCGCTCTTCATCCGCTTCTGGCTGACCTCAACGCCCGCGCTCCCCGAGCATTCGACGCCCGCCGCGCGCGCCAAGGGCGCGGAACGTTACGATCGCTTTGTTGAGGCGCTCGGACGGCGGCTCGCAAGCGGATCCACGGTCCTGAAAGAGGTGAGCATCGACATGCACGCCTCTGAGACGCCCGAGTAATCAGTACGCGCGCCTCAAATGCGCGCTGGCAGCTTGTGGCAGTATGCGGCGCTGGGTCAGATAAGCCGACCCGCAAATCGGCAGCACGCCATGAAGCCCGCAAGCGATGGGCGCGCCACTCAAAGCTCCGGGGCCCCCCAACAGGCCGTTAGCTGCCCGCGAATGACACAGACTGACAGATCCAGCTCTTCTTGAGACCGCCTTGTCTTTCTTTGGCTACGCCAGACTACGACACAGATGTCGGTGCGGTTGAAGTGACGTTCCGATTGGCCCTTGTGTCAAGTCCAATCATCGCTGGGGGCGATTCAGCCGTTTCGATTCCGAAATCGACGCCGCGCGTACCGGGGTGCGCGGCAGGTCGCGGTCGCCAATCGGGGAGTGACAGAAATGCAAATCGATGGAGAGCCTGGAGGCCAGCCCAGCTCGATCGTGAATCAATCCGACAGCGATGCGCAGCCGAGCCCGAACGAAGGAGAGCGAACCAAGAAGGTCACCGTTCAGCTCTCCGAGAGCATGTTTCAGCGGCTTGAAGTTGCGACCGAACGCCCGGGACTCGGCAAGAGCATGGTCGTCGAGGCGGCGCTTGAACGATTCCTGAATCCTGCACCACCCATCGAGGGGCTCGTTCATGAGGCTCTGGTCCGGATAAGTGGCCAGATGGCCAGGCTCGAGCGCGAGATCGCGATCATCGGCGAGACGGTAGCCCTGCATGCGCGCTATCACCTCACCGTGACGCCGCCCATGCTGCCACCCGGGCAGCGGGAGGCGTACCTGCTCGGGCAGCAGCGTTTCAAGGTATTGGCGGAGCAGGTCGAACGGCGGGTACGGCTCGGTCAGCCATTGATCCAGGAGACGATCGATCAGCTGGGCAGGCGCAGTCGACCTGCCAGTGAAGCTCATGGAGGTGCATCACAACGCCCGGCAGAAGAACAGCCGAGAAAGGAAGGTCTGTCCGCAGTCGCGGCGGATGGAAACTCCGGGCCGAGTGCTGCCGCCGAGGAGGGCGGCAGCAATCCGAACTTTCGAAACCTGCCGAACTCCTTTTGTTGAGGGGACTAAGCGGGCCGGCAGAAACGCGCCGAAGCGAATGAGCGCGAAAACATCGCCCGCAAAGCGCGCTGAGTCTTGTCCCTTCTGGCGGCTCATCGCGTGCGTGTTTCTTCCCTTCGCGGCCGGGTACTACCTTTCCTACCTGTTCCGGACCATCAATACGCTCATTGCTGGGCGCCTCGCCTCTGATCTCGGGCTTGGCGCTGCCGATGTCGGGCTGCTCACGTCAATCTATTTCCTGGTGGTTATGGCGGCCCAGATTCCGGTCGGCATGCTGCTTGATCGCTTTGGGCCGCGCCGGGTCCAGAGTGTGCTCTTGGCTGTTGCTGCAGGGGGGGCCGCGCTCTTTGGGCTATCGACGGGATTCCTGTCGCTTCTTTTTGCTCGCGCGATTGTCGGACTTGGGAGCGCAGCAGCCCTGATGTCCGGGCTGAAAATCATTGTCCTCTGGTTTCCAAGAGAACGCATGGCGCTCATCAATGGCTACATGATCATGCTGGGCTCATTGGGCGCCGTCACTGCAACAGCACCTGCGGAGGCGCTCCTGGACTGGATCGGATGGCGGGGTCTATTCGGCGTGCTGGCCGCCGCAAGCGCGCTTGCTGCCATCTTGATCTATCTCGTGGTTCCCGAACGAACCACTGGGCCACAGCGCTCCAGGACGCCCGCCACTCTGAAAACCGTCTATTCGGATGCGCGGTTCTGGAGAATGGCGCCCTTATCGGCGACCTGCATCGGGTCCGCTTGGGCACTGCAATCCTTATGGGCGGCGCCCTGGCTTTCCGATGTGGAGCGGCTGGATCGAACGACACTCGTCAACGAATTGTTCGTGATGGCGGTCGCTCTGAGTCTCGGCGCTGTGGTCTTGGGCGTCCTTGCCAACTGGGTGCGCCGCCGGGCTAAGAAGATCGAGGCCCTGTTTGGTTTGGTCGCGGCGATGTTGATTGTGGCGGAGCTTGTGCTGGTCCTGCATCCGCCCTGGCCATCACTCTTGCCGTGGTGCGTAGTGTCGGTGGCCGGATCAGCGACTGCTCTCACCTACGCCATGATAGCGGATTATTTCCCGGCCGAACTGGTTGCGCGCGCCAATGGCGGTCTGAATCTCCTGCAGTTTGGCTGGGCTTTCGTCGTGCAGTACGGGACGGGCCTGATTCTGGAGCAATGGCCTCTGGTGGCGGGGCACTATCCTTTAACGGCCTATCAGACCGCGTTCGGTGTGAACGTTTTGCTACAGGTGGCAGCGCTGGTCTGGTTCGCCGCCGTCCCGTGGCTCGAGCGCCGGAAACGGACGGTTGGCACTTCGGTCACACGTCAACCGGCGGGAGGCTGGAATTCGGTTGAGGCCGTTATTCGACCAGCCGAGCTCGCCATCCTGGAGGCGGACGATCATGCGGAGTGGTGAAGCCGGCCTGTCGCTGGGCAGATGTCCCGGGTGATGATGTTCGGTGCGTCAAAAGCGATCGTCCCTAATCTTTCTTCTTCTACGCCAGACTACGATTGACATGGTCTCATTGTTGCTTTCGCGCTGGTTCTGCTTTTTCTAGTTGTCCTCATGTGAGGTGGCTAGACGCTAGCTGCCTCACTCAACTGGGGGGCGTCGTGGCGATCCATTCATTTGATTCGGAAGCCGAGTTGCGCGGAGCGCGCATGCTCCGCACCGCGCTGGGGCCTGCCATCGCGGGCTTTCTGGAAGATCCGTCGATCGTTGAGGTGATGCTGAACCCTGATGGCCGGCTGTGGATCGACCGGCTGTCGAGCGGCCTTACCGATACCGGCGAGAGTCTGTCGGCTGCCGACGGCGAGCGAATTGTCCGGCTCGTCGCGCACTATGTGGGCGCTGAGGTTCACGCCGGCTCGCCCCGAATCTCGGCTGAGCTGCCGGAAACCGGGGAACGCTTCGAAGGCCTGCTGCCGCCGGTGGTGGCAGCGCCCGCCTTCGCGATCCGCAAACCCGCGGTCGCTGTCTTCGGCCTGGACGACTATGTCGCTGCCGGCATCATGGACTCGGCGCAGGCGAACGCGCTTCGTGATGCGGTTGCCGCGCGAAAGAACATCCTGGTCGCCGGCGGCACCTCAACCGGCAAGACGACGCTGACGAACGCGCTTCTGGCGGAGGTGGCCAAAGGTTCGGATCGCGTCGTTCTCATTGAAGATACCCGGGAGCTTCAGTGCACGGCGCCGAACCTCGTGGCGCTGCGGACCAAGGATGGCGTCGTCTCGCTGTCCGAACTTGTGCGCTCGTCACTTCGCCTGCGCCCCGATCGTATCCCGGTCGGCGAGGTGCGCGGGGCCGAGGCGCTCGACCTGCTCAAGGCCTGGGGGACGGGACATCCGGGCGGAATCGGCACGATCCACGCCGGCACCGCGCTTGGCGCGCTCCGCCGGCTCGAGCAGCTGATCCAGGAGGCCGTCGTCACGGTCCCGCGCGCGCTGATTGCCGAGACCATCAACGTCATCGCCGTGCTCTCTGGCCGTGGTGCCGAACGGCGTTTGAGCGAACTCGCTTCTGTCACCGGGCTTGGACCATCAGGCGACTACAGCCTGTCGAAAATCGGAGATCAATCATGAACGCACCATCCTCTCTCGGGCGAAGTCTCACATCGGTTGCGGCATTCGCTTGTCTGTACCTGGCCAGCGTGCCGGCCTGGGCCGCCGGCTCGAACATGCCCTGGGAGCAGCCGCTCAATCAGATCCTGCAATCGGTCGAAGGACCCGTGGCCAAGATCATCGCGGTCATCATCATCATCGTGACAGGTCTCTCGCTCGCATTCGGCGACACGTCGGGCGGCTTCCGGCGGCTGATCCAGATCGTGTTCGGTCTGTCGATCGCATTTGCCGCCTCGAGCTTCTTCCTGTCGTTCTTCTCGTTCGGCGGCGGGGTGGTGATCTGATGGATGAGGCAGTCCCGGGCTTTGTCGCCCCTGTGCACCGTGCGCTGACCGAGCCGATCTTGATGGGCGGGGCACCGCGATCGGTTGCCATTGTCAACGGCACATTGGCCGCAGCACTCGGCCTCGGTCTGCGCTTGTGGCTGGCCGGCCTTCTGCTGGCCTTCATCGGCCACATGGCCGCGGTCTGGGCCGCAAAACGCGATCCGGAATTCGTCGAAGTCGTGCGCCGGCACGTTCGTGTTCCCGGTCACCTCAGCGCTTGAGAGTAGTCCCATGATGAATCTTGCCGAATACCGCCATTCAAACACGCGCCTTGCTGATTTCCTGCCCTGGGCTGCTCTGGTCGACGAGGGAATTGTATTGAACAAGGACGGCTCGCTTCAGCGGACGGCGCGGTTCAGGGGGCCGGATCTCGACAGTTCCGTGCCGGCTGAGCTTGTTGCCGTCGCAAGCCGCCTGAACAATGCGCTCCGGCGTCTCGGATCGGGCTGGGCGGTTTTCGTAGAGGCGCAACGGCATTCGGCAGGGCGCTATCCGCCCGACACCTTCCCGGATGTCGCATCCGCCTTGGTGGATGCGGAGCGCAAAGCGCAATTCGAGGAGGCCGGCAGCCATTATGAATCGAGCTACTACCTGACCTTCCTTTATCTGCCGCCTGCAGAGAGTACAGCTGTGGCAGAGCGTCTCCTGTACGAGGGCAGCCATCGCAGCGCGGGAGCGGATGCGCGCGAGGTGCTGAGTGGCTTCTTCGACAGGACCAACCGCGTGCTGCAGCTCGTCGAGGGCTTTATGCCGGAATGCGGCTGGCTCGATGACGAGGCAACGCTCACCTACCTGCACTCGACGGTGTCGACCAAGCGGCATCGTGTTCGGGTGCCGGAAATCCCGATGTATCTCGATGCGCTGCTTGCCGATCAGCCGCTGACGGGCGGGCTTGAGCCGATGCTGGGTGACGCGCATGTGCGTGTCCTGACGGTTGTCGGGTTTCCCACGGCGACGACGCCTGGGATCCTCGATGATCTGAACCGCCTCGCATTCCCGTACCGCTGGTCCACGCGAGCGATCATGCTCGACAAGGCGGATGCAACAAAACTCCTGACCAGGATCAGGCGGCAATGGTTTGCCAAGCGCAAGTCGATTGCCGCGATCCTGAAGGAGGTGATGACCAACGAGGCGTCCACGCTTCTGGACACCGATGCCCACAACAAGGCTTTGGATGCAGATCACGCGCTCCAGGAGCTCGGCTCGGATCAAATTGGAGAGGCCTTTGTGACGGCAACCGTCACGGTCTGGGACAGGGATCCGCACGCGGCCGACGAAAAGCTACGCCTCGTTGAAAAGGTGATCCAGGGCCGGGACTTTACCTCCATGACCGAGACAGTGAATGCCGTTGAGGCCTGGCTCGGCAGCCTGCCGGGACAGGTCTATGCAAACGTGCGCCAGCCGCCGGTGTCGACGCTAAATCTCGCCCACATGATCCCGCTCTCGGCGGTCTGGGCGGGAGAGGTGAGGGACCATCATTTGAAGGCGCCTCCATTGTTCTTCGGCAAGACGGAAGGATCGACGCCTTTCCGCTTCTCGCTCCATGTCGGCGATGTCGGACACACTCTGATCGTTGGACCGACCGGCGCCGGGAAGTCGGTGCTGCTCGCGCTCATGGCGCTGCAGTTCCGGCGATATCCGAAAGCGCAGATCTTTGCCTTTGATTTCGGTGGGTCGATCCGTGCGGCGGCGATCGCCATGGGTGGCGACTGGCATGATCTCGGCGGCGCGGTCGGTGGAGACTCGGCAGAATTCGTGGCGCTCCAGCCGCTTGCGCGCATCGACGATGTCGCGGAGCGGGGCTGGGCTGCCGATTGGATCGCATCGATCCTCGCGCGCGAGCGCATCGAGGTCACGCCCGAGACCAAGGATCATGTCTGGTCGGCCTTGACCTCGCTCGGCTCGGCGCCAGTTGGGGAACGGACGCTGACAGGCCTCTCCGTTCTTCTCCAGTCCAATGCCTTGAAGCGCGCGCTGCAACCCTATTGCCTCGGCGGTCCGTTTGAGCGGTTGCTCGATGCGGAAGGCGAGCGGCTGGGAGAGGGCTCCCTCCAGGTGTTTGAGACCGACGGGTTGATCGGGACCGGTGTCGCGCCGGCGGTTCTCTCCTATTTGTTCCACCGGATTGAGGATCGCTTCGACGGCCGTCCGACCCTGCTCATCATCGATGAGGGCTGGCTTGCGCTCGACGATGCCGATTTTGCCGGCAAGCTCCGCGAATGGCTGAAGACGCTGCGCAAGAAGAACGCCTCCGTCGTGTTTGCAACCCAGTCGCTGGCCGATATCGACGGCTCCGCAATTGCGCCGGCCATCATCGAGAGCTGTCCGACCCGGATCCTGCTTCCCAATGACCGCGCTATCGAGCCGCAAATCTTAGGCGTCTACCGGCGCTTTGGACTGAATGACCGGCAGATCGAGATCCTGGCCCGCGCGACGCCAAAGCGCGACTACTACTGCCAGTCGCGCCGCGGCAACCGGCTGTTCGAGCTTGGTCTTGGCGAAATCGCGCTGGCCTTTGTGGCCGCGTCGTCCACAACCGATCAGGCCCTCATCGAGCGGGTGCTAGCCGAGCACGGACGAGACGAGTTCGTCACCGGCTGGCTCAAGGCGCGCGACCTCGGCTGGGCCTGCAATCTCATTCCGCAGCTCGCAAAGGAAGGAGGCTTGTCATGAGCCGTCTTCGTCCGCTTTTGGCAGCAAGTATCATCGCAATTAGCCTGGCCCAAGCGCCCCGCGAAGGGAAGGCACAGTGGATCGTGTTCGATCCCAACAACTATGTGCAGAATGTGCTCACGGCGGCGCGCGAGCTGCAGCAGATCAACAACCAGATCACCTCGCTGCAAAACCAAGCGCAGATGTTGATCAATCAGGCGAAGAACCTGGCGAGCCTGCCGTACTCGTCCTTGCAGCAGCTCGAACAGTCGATTCAGCGCACGCAGCAGCTGCTCAGCCAAGCGCAGCGCATTACCTACGAAGTCCAGCAGATCGATCGCGCGTTCTCAACGACTTATGCGCCGGCATCCGCAAGCATGTCCAATGGGCTCCTCGTCGCCAACGCCCAAACACGCTGGCAGAATGCGGTTGCCGGCCTGCAGGACGCCATGCGGGTGCAGGCAACCGTCGTCGGCAATCTCGACACCAACCGGACCCAGATGTCGGCCCTGGTCACGGCGAGCCAGGGCGCGTCGGGCGCGCTGCAGGCAAGCCAAGCCGGCAACCAGCTCCTTGCGCTGCAAGCGCAGCAGCTTGCTGATCTCACCGCGACCATGGCCGCGCAAGGTCGCGCGCAAACGCTCGAAGCCGCGCAAAGAGCAAGTGCCCAGGATCAGGGGAGGGAGCAGCTGCGGCGCTTTCTGACCCAAGGTCAGGGCTATCAACCGACAACCGTGCAGATGTTCCACTGATGATAAAGAACAGATTTGAACGGCTGCCGATGGCGGTGGCAGTTAGCCTCACGGTCCTGGTCGTCGCCGCCTGCGCCGTTCGCCTGCGCGGCGACGAAAGCGGGACCCAATCTTCCGCCTCGCCCGCCGCGAAGCCCGATCCGACGGCGGCAAAGCTCGAGCAATGCCGCACCGTCACCTACGAGCAGAGAGAGGCTCTGCTCGAATGCCAGAGGATCTGGGCGGAACGGCGCAGCCAGTTCTTGGGGAAAAGCGGATCGGTAGACCCTTTGGATAGTGGCCGGGGAACGGCGCCATTTTCCTCCGCGCCGCCGCGCAAGGACGAAAGCCGCGTCCCCTCTCTCTCACCCTCCATTCCAAGCCAAAGCGAGTGAGCAATGGGCGGCACCTCCGTCATCGACCAGTTCCTGGAAACCTTCACCCGCTATATTGATTCCGGATTCGGTCTGGTCGGGGGCGAAGTCGGCTATCTCGCCACCACCTTGGCTGCCATCGACCTCACGCTCGCGGGGCTGTTCTGGTCCTGGGGGACTGATGAAGATATTGTTGCCCGGCTCGTCAAGAAAACCTTGTTTGTCGGTGTCTTTGCCTATCTGATCGGCAGCTGGAGCAGCCTCGCCCGCATCGTCTTCGAGAGCTTTGCTGGTCTCGGCCTCAAAGCCTCGGGCACGAGTCTGTCATCGGCCGATTTTTTGCGGCCAGGCCGCATCGCGCAGGTGGGGCTCGATGCCGGCCGCCCGATCCTGGACTCGATCTCGGGGCTGATGGGCTATGTCAGCTTTTTTGAGAATTTCGTCCAGATCGCGGTCCTGCTGTTCGCCTGGATCGTGGTGCTGCTGGCCTTCTTTATTCTCGCCATCCAGCTCTTCGTCACGCTGATCGAGTTCAAGCTGACGACGCTTGCAGGTTTTGTCCTGATCCCGTTCGGTCTGTTCGGCAAGACCGCCTTTGCGGCCGAACGGGTGCTGGGCAACGTCATCTCCTCCGGCTTCAAGGTTTTGGTCCTCGCCGTCATCGTCGGCATTGGATCGACCTTATTCTCGCAGTTCACGGTAGGTTTCGGTGGCAACCAGCCGAGTATCGAGAACGCGATGGCGCTGGTGCTCGGCGCGCTCGCCTTGTTGGGCCTTGGCATTTTCGGACCCGGGATTGCCAACGGCATCGTCTCCGGAGGTCCGCAGCTCGGCGCAGGCAGCGCCGTTGGGACGGGACTTGCCGCCGGTGGAGTCGTCGCGGCTGGCGCTGGCCTTGCGGCCGGCGCTGCCGGTCTCGCCGGCGGCGCGATTGGAGGCTCGCTACGAGGTGGAAGTGCGATTGCAAGCGGCACCATGGGCGTGTTTCGGGCGGGGAGTCAGTCCGGCTCCGAGGCGAGCGCGTCCAAGGCTGCTAGTCCCTTGCGCTCGGTCGCAGCTGGGCTTGGTGGAGCGGCGAGCGACGCGGGTAAGGGAGAAGGGGACGCCTCGAGACCTCCCGACAGTGCGCCGGCTTGGGTTCGGCGCATGAAGAGAGCGCAGACGATCAGCCATGGCGCATCAGCGGCAACCCACGCGATTCGTTCGGCTGATCACGGCGGCGGCGGCGGATCTGTCGACCTCTCCCAACGTGACCACTGACTCTTCTGATCGAAAATTCCGCTTTCTCACCCGTCACTTGAGGTCCAGCAATGTTCAAACGATCGGCCGTTCACTATGGCCGCACGCCAGAAGCCGTCACCCCCTATCAACGCGCAGCTCAAATCTGGGATGATCGCATTGGGTCTGCGCGCGTGCAGGCCAAGAACTGGCGCCTGATGGCCTTTGGCTGCCTCTTCTTATCCGCTGGTTTCGCCGGCACCCTGGTCTGGCAATCGGCGCATGGGACGATCACGCCCTGGGTGGTCGAGGTCGATCAATTGGGGGAAGCAAAAGCGGTTGCTCCGGCAAACGCCAGCTATCAACCGACCGATCCGCAAGTAGCCTTTCACCTGGCGCGCTTCATCGAGCATGTGCGCGGCCTGCCGATGGACGCCATCGTCCTTCGCGAAAACTGGCTCCGCGCCTACGACTTTACAACCGATCGCGGTGCGGCCGCACTGAATGACTACGCCCGCAACAACGATCCATTCGCCAAGCTCGGCAAGACGCAAATTGCGATCGAGGTCTCGAGCGTCATTCGGGCATCCCCTGAGAGCTTTCGCCTCGCTTGGGTCGAACGCCGCTACGACAACGGTCAGCTTGCCGCAACCGAGCGGTGGAGCGCGATCCTCACGATCATCGTGGAGATGCCTCGCGATCTCGATCGCCTACGCAAAAATCCCCTTGGCATCTACGTGAATGCCATCAACTGGTCGAAGGAGCTGGGCTAGTCATGCCGTCAGGTCTCGTTATTGCGTCACAGAGGGGCCGCCCGAGCCTGGCTCTGGCTCTTATTATTGGTGTGTCCACCCTTGGCGGGTGCACCACGTTCAAGCCGCCGCAAATCAGTTACGATAGCGATGTCCCGCCGGCTCCAGATCTGCCGGCGCTTGCCGACGATCGGCCGCGGCCGCTGCATGTTCCACCGGCCTGGAAGGCGGCACGCGGCGGCAAGAACGCGGAAGCCAAAGAGCCCGTCGAGCGGATTGAGACCGCAAATGACGCCGCACGTGTGCAGCCGCGCAAGGCAGGCTACTTCAATGCGGTGCAGGTGTTTTCGTACAGTCCGGGCGCTCTCTATCAAATCTATGCTGCGCCGGGACAGATCACGGACATTGCGCTGGAGCCCGGTGAGCAGCTGATCGGGTCGGGACCAGTTGCCGCGGGTGATACAGTGCGCTGGGTGGTCGGCGACACGGAAAGCGGCAGCGGCGACACGCGACGCGTCCACATCATGGTCAAGCCGACACGTCCGGCGATCGAGACCAATCTCGTGGTCAACACGGATCGGCGCACTTACCTCATCGAGCTCCGCTCCCGGGAAAAGCCCTACATGCCACAGGTCGCATGGTTCTATCCCGAGGATCGGACCGCGCGTGGTCGAGCTCTGCTGCCCAAACCCGTCATCCCGGACCAGGCACAGCGCCGTTACCGCTACGCCATCGAAGGAGACAGCCCACCCTGGCGTCCTGTCAATGCCTATGACGATGGGCGCAAGGTCTACATCGAGTTTTCACCCGGCATCGGTCAGGGCGAGATGCCGCCGCTGTTCGTGATCGGGCCTGACGGCAAGACCGAGCTCGTCAACTATCGCGCTTACCGCAATGTGCTGATCGTCGACCGGCTGTTTGCGGCCGCGGAACTGAGGCTGGGTGAGGAGCACCAGCAGAAGGTCAGGATCGTCCGAACCGACGGGAGGTCGCTGTGACAGAGACCGGCCAGCCGAATGACACACCCAAGGACCCTCCGCGGGTCAAACCGCCGGAAAACATCGCCGAAACCCTTCGGCTCCGGCCAGATCGGCCGCAAGTTACGCGCCTATCGCGCAAGGTGCTTGCGGGTGGCAGCGCCCTTGTGCTGGTGCTCATCTCTGGTGCGGTCTTCTGGGCTCTGCAGGAGAAGCGATCGCGCACGCCGGCGGCCGAGGAGCTTTACGCGACCGACCACCACAATGTCGCCGATCAGCTTGCAACCTTGCCGAAGGATTATGCTGAGATCCCGAAGGAGGTGCCGCGCCTTGGACCGCCTTTACCAGGCGATCTTGGCCGGCCGATCGTCGCAGCACAGGGCTCATCGACGTCCAGCCCGCTCGGGGTTGACGCTGAACAGCAGCGCGTCAATCAGGAGAGCGAGGCGGCACGCACCAGCAAGGTGTTTGCCAGCACGAACGTCCGCGCACAGGCCCCTGTCACACCGGCAAGCGAAGCCCCATCAAATGCAGCGCCATCATCCGACGAAGCATTTGCCCAGAATGGCCAGGATCGAAAACTTGCGTTCGTCAGTGCTTCCGTTGACCGTCGAACCACCAGTCCCGATCGCCTGGCAAGACCGGTCTCTCCCTTTGTGGTCCAGGCGGGAACGGTCATTCCGGCTGCTCTTATCACGGGGATTCGGTCCGACCTGCCTGGGCAGATCACGGCCCAAATCACAGAAGCGGTATACGATTCTCCTACCGGGCGAACTCGCCTTATCCCGCAAGGAGCCCGGTTGATCGGGACGTATGATAGCCAAGTCGCATTTGGCCAATCGCGCGTGCTCCTGGTGTGGACGCGCCTCATCATGCCAAATGGACGGTCGATCGTGCTGGAGCGGCAGCCGGGCGCAGATGCCGCGGGCTATTCTGGGCTTGAGGATGAGGTCGACAACCATTGGAAGGAGCTGTTGGGGGCGGCTGCGCTTTCGACGCTGCTCGCCGTCGGCACCGAGGTGAATTCCGGATCGGATACGGGTAGCACCAACAGCGACCTCATCACTGCGCTCCGCCGCGGGGCGGGGGACTCGATGAACCAGACGGGCCAGCAGGTGGTCCGTCGCAATCTCAACATCCAGCCGACCTTGACGATTCGTCCGGGATTTCCGGTGCGGGTGATCGTTAATCGCGATCTGGTGCTCGAACCGTATAGAGGGTGAACTACGATGGCTAAACTTAAACTTGGAGCGCTCGAAGACGATAAGCCGATCAAGATTACGCATGAACTCCCGGCGAGCGTGCACAGGGATCTCGTAGCGTACGCCGAAATCCTCGCACAAGAGAGCGGACAGCCGATCGGGGAGCCGGCCAAACTTATCGCTCCCATGCTGGCGCGGTTCATGGCGGCGGATAGAAGTTTTCGGAAGGCTCGGCGGGCCCGTCAACATCCGAGCGGAGGCGAGGGATAGCGCTCGGAAAGCAAGTTCAAGAAGGCAGCCAGCGCAGGGTTTTCATTGTCGTCTCGCCAGTATGCCGAAAAGTCAAATCGGCTCGGACCGGCTCCATCGCGCAATTCGCGGTAGACGAGGCCTGCATAGTTGATGCCCATGTCGGATTCCAGCGCCAGGCTGATTCCTGTGTTCATCCTGATCAGGCTCTTGATGATACCGCGGCTGACGTCGTGGCGCTCGAGTTTAGGACGGTCCTCAGGCGACACGAGCTTGGAAATCAGAAGATCTTCAAACTCTTTTCCCGGATCGTAATGGCTCAGCAGGACCGTCTCGCCGCGCAGGTCAGTCCAATAGACTGTGTCGCGCGCGGTGAGGGGATGATCATGAGGTAAGGCGACCAGAACACGTTCGCTCCACAGCGGCATCACTCGGTTGTCGAGTAACGGCAGGTTCCCTGTGACGATCAGGATATCGAGAACGCCGTTGCGAAGTGCAGTCGCGAGGCGTGTTCGTGATTTCTCGATCGTCACAAGCTCGATTTGCGGGAATCTTTGCTTGAAATCCAGCAAGGACGTCTGCAGGTTGCCAATGGAAAGTGAGGTGCAGAGCCCCACACTCAGCCGGCCAGCCTCGCTGTTCCGTACAGCCCTCGCGGTCGCGATGAGAGCATCGAACTCCTCCAGAATTGTCCTTGCCAGGCGAAGAACACTGCGGCCTGCCTGCGTGGGGCGCACACCACCGCTAAAGCGCTCAAAAACCGCAATTCCCAGGTGATATTCGATCTCGCTGATTCTTCGGCTGAGACTCGATTGTTGGGTTCTCAGCAATTCCGCCGCTTGACGGAGGCTGCCACAATCAGCCGCAGCCACGAGCGATTGCAGGTGCTTCAGTTCGATTGCCTTGCTGGCTTGAAGGGAGGATGTTGATCTACGTGGTTTGTGCATCGTAAGTCTTAAGCAGATGGGCTTTCCGCTCCAAAGCGCAGCGATGCCCCGGATTGTCCTTGGTTCCAGATTCTAGGCGGCCGCTCGGACGACTGGAGCCCAGAGCACCGGACCTGAGATGTGTCCCGCTTTGCGGATGCGATGCAACGCATCGGGCGCGACCTCCAGGTATCCAGCAATGGCCCTGGTGTCTCCGAGAGGACGAGCTTTTCCGATCTTGCGAAGCGGCCAGCCCGCGCGCCGAAGAATGCGTTCCATCCGGGCGTCAGTGACGGTAACGATTTCAGTCAGTTGAAGCGAAAGGCCGAATTCAATCATGCCCGCAAACAGTTCGTAAGTAGCGGCAGCAAGTCCACCACCTGCCTTCGGCGCATCAGGAGGAACATCGAGCGCGAAGCGACTGCTCTCCCAAATCCTGTCGCTTCGGGGCGCGGGCTGCCCGTCCAGAAGGATCGGGAAGGTGTCTCTCAGCATCGTTGGGCCGGTCGAAGGCAGAAGTCGTACGCAACCCTGAAGACGTCCAGCGTTCGAGCGATTCAGGAGGTGCACTGGTCGAAGGACATCAAACTCGTCGACTTCCATCTCGCCACTGACCTCGACGTTCCAATCCAGGCGCTGTTTGAAAACGCGATACCGGAGCCGGTGCATCTCGGCGAGATCGTCGATGAATTCGCCGTAATACCCCGGCATAATGAGCTGCATCATTCTTGCCTCCCTGCCTTGCTTCAGGCAAGCAAGCAGAGAAGGCAGGAAAGCACATCCTGTGGAGTTGCACAGGTGCTTGCAGCTCGCGGTCGATCTATTTTCGAGATTTTGACTCCGTCAACAGCACGATCGCTTGACGAAGCGAGCTGACGCCGAGCTTCGCGCGCGCGTTATCCAGGTGAAATCCCGCGGTTCGCTCGGAGATGCCGAGAATAATCCCGATGTCGCAAGCAGATTTGCCACGCGCGGACCATTCGAGACACTGGTACTCGCGAGGAGACAGCACCACCCCACCGACCATGCGATCTACCGTCCAGAAGCGTTTTGCATGTGCATGGAAAAATGTTGCGATTAACCGCAGGCTCTGGGCGTGCTCGACCAGCGAGCGCTCGAAACCAGTTCGGCGATCGTCGCTTGCGAAGCTCAGCGCGGCCATTGCGCCCTGGTCATCGTGAATAGGGAATGTAAATCCGCAGCGAATCCCGAATTTGGCGGCTTCTTCGAATAGAGCTCGTTCTGCCTCCGACCGACTTCGCGCTTCGAATCCAAGTCCCCATCGGAAGGGCTTAGGATGACGCACTGCCCGACGTACCACCGGATCGACGGATTCGTAGCCGCGCTGCAGATAGATGGCGGTCCAGGAGGGTGGATATGTCGAGATCAGGTTGGGAGCACTGCCTGGCCTACGGGCAAGAGCGAGATATGCGAAGCACGACAGTTCGAGCGCAGCGGCGACCTCGGCCATGCTCTGCTGAGCTGCGTCTCGATGCGTGCTTTCGGTCAATTGCTCGGCAAATCGTTGGAAAATTCGATCCATCGTGGATGAACCCACGGGCCTCCCTGGTAGGCGCTCCTTGCATTACCGGAACGAGCATCGCTGCGAATGGGGCAAAACAACGAAGAAGGCGATCGATTTCGTCTTCGATCGATTCATCGCAAGAGCCTGCATCGTTGGGCTGAGGCGTATAGCGTCAGCCGAGTTGCTCGCGCTCACGCTGTGATATCATCGCTACCAAGTGCGCGAACTCCGTCTGTTTGAAATCCTGCAAGAGGGCACCGAAGACCGCCGGATTGCTGCGTCCTTCGTTCTAAGTTGCAGCTTTGTACGGCTCTTCCAATCTGGTCGTCGCGCCGCAACTCAGTTGGACGTGCCATTACCGGGGGCAGGACGAATGATCTAAGAAACTACATCATCAATTGGGCAAGCACTCAGGCCGCCGGCGCTATTGTGCTTGGAAAGACAGTGACCACCGAGCTCGGCATGTCGCACCCCGGACCCACCACGAACCCGTTTGATCCGCTTCGCACCCCAGGGGGCTCATCTAGCGGTTCCGCGGCCGTGTCCCGCATGGTCCTTGCAGCGCTCCGAACACAGGCGTTGGCTCAGTAACTGCGCGATCAAAGCCCATACGGGGCGCTTAATCGTGGGGAGCGGCAGGGTTTTAGCCAAAGCCACATAGGCATCCATGCCCGCGATCTCCAGGATATGTGGCAAGTTTCGGCCGAAGTCGCCAAGCGGTCGGGCGGCGAGCCCGTCGAGATCGGCTGAGGGCAGCCTAGAGCTCTAGTCACGCGCATCTCGACCGGCCGAGAACCGATGCCAAGGAGACCGGCCGGTCGAACTCAGTTCGTGCCGGGGCGACACAAAGTGGAAGCGCGCAGACCATTGAATGTATGGCTCATGGGCGCAAGTAGTGGAAGTCCGCCATACGCATCGGTCACTGTTTCTGGGTGCACAGGGCGCGGTGACGGCAACCGCACCAGCCGCGGCATTGGTAACTGGAAGGCTGGCGCGGTCTATTTGAGGTGCTTGCCGCATCCAGTGCCACCACAGCCGCTGTGATCTATTTTTCGAGAGCAGCACGCAGCTACGAAGAGCCCTCGAGAGATAGTCAGCCTGAAGACCGTCCGAACGGATGGGGTTCTGGAGAATTACGCCGATTTCTTCAACATGCATCGGATCCGCATGGGCTCTGCAGTCCTTGTGGGCAGCGTCTTGGCTGAGCGATGTGGAAAAGTTAGATCGAACAAGCCTTGTCACACAATTGCTCGTCATGGCGGTAGCCCTAAGCATTGGCGCATTGCTGCTCGGTGCGGTCGCCGATTCGGTGCGCCGGCATGGCAAGAACATTGAAACGTTGCTCGCGATCATAGCTGCTGTCTTCATTGCAGCCGAACTCGCGCTGATCTTGCATCCATCTTTCGTGTCGCTACCGTCATGGATCATTGTGGCGGTGGTGGGATCAGCAATCGCCCTCAGCTACGCGATCACCGGAGATTAGCTTCCGGCCGAATTGATCGCTCGCGCAAACAGCCTGCTCAACGTTCTGCATTTCGGGTGGGCTTTCCTGGTCCAGTATGGGACGGGGTTAATTCTCGAGCAATGGCCGGAAAAGGACGGACACTACCCCTCAATCGCGTATCAGACGGCGTTTAGTATCAATGTGTGCTGCTGCTGGCCGCCCTGGTCTGGTTCATCGCCCCTTGGCTCAAAGAGTTGAACTGGAAATCTCAGATCGCCCTCGAGCGCAAGTCGACGGACCAAAGCAGGTCAGTTCACGTCGTGTTCCCGAGCACCGGAATGGTCATCCTGGAAACCGATCAGGATGTGGAGTGGTGAACTCGGCCTTGCGCTGCCTGGCTTCCCGCTCCGTCGGTCTATAGGTGCGTCAAGAACGTCCGGCCGACTGATTGGCCGAGATGCTCCAGACAGCTGGTCGGATATGCGACATGCGTCGCGAGGTCGACAGGAACGATACGAAAAATGCGTAATATCAATGAGCGCTGGGTGGCATGCGACTTGCTATTTTTCTCGGCAGAGCCAGGTAAAGCGAGTTCGAGCAATGACCAGTATGACCGAGAGCGCAAGTCAAGTCGGTGCGAGAAATGTGCTAAGCGTCGGTTCGCGAGCGCCCTTGATCAAAGTTGAGGACTGGCTACGTGGCCAGCCGGTTACAAAGTTCGAGCCTGGGAAAGTATACATCGTCGAGTTTTGGGCGACGTGGTCCGGAACATGTATCGCCTCGATGACGAATTTTGTGATCCTGCAAGACAAATACAGGAACAATGGAGTTGAGGTGGTGGGCATCGCGGCTCACGAACAAGCTTCGACGGCAGATGAGGCGCGAGCCAGCCTGGACGCTTGGTTGACGAAGAGCGTGCCGAATCTGAACTACGCGATCGCATTCGACTACGCGGGCGACATGAGCAAGCTTTGGATGGATCCCAGCTTTTCTGTCGGGATTCCCACGTCATACGTGGTCGACCGTGACGGCCGCTTGGCCTTTGTCGGCCATCCGACGCAACTCGATAACGTGTTGCCCAAAGTTCTGAACGGCTCCTGGGCAGTGAGCGACGAAGCAAAAGCCCTCGATGCGGAGAGGATAAATACGGGTCGACGCAGAAAGCGCGAACTATCGCAGAAGCGAGCGCTGGTGGAGCCGATCTTTGCCAGACTTGAGTCCGCCATGAAGAGTAAGAATTGGGCGGCAGCCCTTTCAGCGGTTGAGGAGGCACTCGCTTTGATGCCGGACGAGGTCATCTTCCGTGGGCTTTATGCGGAATTGTTGCTTCACAACATTCGTGACATGGGGGCCGGCCTGCCGGTATTGCGCCAGTTGGTTCGCGAAGCGATCGACAAGAAATCGGTGGTTTGGATGAGCGTGGCCATCCGCCAACTGTTCGACCCCGCGAAAGACTACTCCGGTTTCCCAGATGCCGAGCGCTTTGCCATGGGCAAGGACCTCTCCGAACACATCCTGGCGGCGAATCCGCCCCAAGGTAGCGAGGGCGCGAAGTTCCTGTCTTACGGGGCGGTCGCTCGGTACTATTACGAGACCGGTAAAAGGGATCGCGCGATCGAACTGGTCGAGTTGGCGCTGAAGTGGCTGGATGCAGCGCCTGCCTCGGATCGTGCGAAACGGGACGTCGTGAAGGGCTCTCTCCAGGCCTTGGCGAGCTACAGGAGTGAGAAGCTCTCATACGAGGAGTGCTGTTCAGCGGCGGAAAACACGGCTCCCGAAAGACCGGAACCGAGATCGCGAACGGAGGCAGCATGATCAGTTTTGCTTGGCATTTCTTTTCGGCCTCGTGGTTTTGCGATCGAAATCGATGCCTATTGGGAATGTCGCGGCATTCGATGAATTGAGGGCAGGAGGAGCGAGCCGGTGAACGCAGGCGAGGCCGCACCACCACGAGTTCTTTATGGCGAATGTTTTCTCAAGATTCGTCGCGCTCCGGCGCGATAGCGGCGAGAGTGCCTGTCGAAGTGAAGAATGGTCGCCGCTGCTAAGGTTGGCGTCTTAGAAGCTGCTGGATGGCATCTTCGAACAACCAAAAAAGATAGAAATGGGTGGTGACGCCGATGCTTTCCAGCTCTCAAGGAAGCTTTCTCAAGATTCTATCGCTGCTCTCAGAAGCGATTCAGAACCTCGTTCCTCTTAGACGGCAAGCTGATTCGGGAGAGGCGCCAATCCGCGGCAATGAACGGGTCCATCTGGAGCAGTCAGAGTCCCCTGCGCCCCGCACCGAAGGAACACTGAGCGAAGCTGTACCTTCATTGACACCACTCTTTGCTACCACGGCGCTGGGGCGAGCGTGATGTACCATCGCCGCCAGCGCCGCTCTGTCAAAGCCGCCGCCCTGTCCCAGCCATCGGGCCCCTGGTACAAAGTTCTTTACGTCCAGGTACTCATAGCGATCCTGATTGGCATTCTCGTTGGCTGGTTGTGGCCTGCTGTGGGCACGAGCAGCTGGGTCAAAGCCCTCGGTGACGGTTTCATCAAGCTGATCAAAATGGTGATTGCGCCGATCATCTTCTGCACTGTTGTGTCCGGAATTGCGCATGTTCAGGATGCACGAAAGGTCGGCCGAGTCGGCATCAAGGCGCTGCTTTACTTCGAGATCGTGTCAACTTTCGCGCTCGTCTTGGGTCTCGTAATGGGCAATCTAGTTCAGGCCGGTCATGGGCTCGCTCCCAGGGCTGATGCCGCGGCGGTAGCCAATTACGTCAAAAGGGCGGAAGGGCAGAAGGCGGTCGATTTCCTCCTCAATATCATTCCTGATAGCGTGGTTGGCGCCCTGGCGCGAGGCGACGTGCTACAGGTGCTGCTGTTTGCCATCCTATTCGGATTCTCGCTGATGGCGCTTGGCGAGCGGGGTGAGCGGATGCGCGGTTTGGTTGACGATGCTGCGCACGCGGTGTTTGGCGTCATTAGGATCGTGATGAAGGCCGCGCCGATCGGAGCGTTCGGCGCGATGGCCTACACCATCGGCGAATTCGGCCCCTCCGCGCTCGGTAAACTCATCGAACTAGTTGCGCTGTTCTATGTGACGGCCGGGCTCTTCGTGATTATTGTGCTTGGCCTGATCGCGCGCTTGGTCGGCTTTTCGATCCTAAAGTTCATCGTCTACATTAAGGATGAGCTGCTGATCGTACTCGGAACGTCGTCGTCCGAAAGCGCGCTGCCGCAGTTGATGGAAAAACTCGAACGGCTGGGCTGTTCCAAGCCGGTGGTGGGCCTAGTGGTGCCGACCGGATACTCTTTCAATTTGGATGGGACCAACATTTACATGACGTTGGCGACCTTGTTCATCGCACAGGCGCTCGGGGTCGATCTCAACTTCGGCCAGCAGCTCACCATACTGGTTGTGGCGATGCTCACCTCGAAGGGCGCAAGCGGTGTTACTGGTGCTGGTTTCGTCACCCTCGCCGCAACGTTGACGGTGGTCAGTCCCGAGCTTGTGCCGGGCATTGCGATCGTATTCTCGATCGATAAGTTCATGAGCGAGGTGCGCGCGCTTACGAACATCATCGGGAACGGCATTGCCGCGGTGTTTGTATCCTGGTGGGAAGGGGAACTCGATCATGACTTACTACACGCGCAGCTCAAGTAGATGTGCGAGCTCAGCTAGGCCGGCGACGGCCAATACCGTCGCCAACGTAATGCTGCGGGTCAGCAAAAGTCGCCGTTCAATCCTGTTCGGGAGCGCCAGCTAAAGGTGTTGAGATTTCCAGAACCCGCTGCAATTGCGGACTACAAATCACTCTTCTCCTGCATTTTGCGTTGGCAATTGTCGCGCAGTAGTCGGCCGTCCTGATTTGGAAGAAATGATCCTGCAGGGGGCGCGCCACTCGGGGTGGTGTACCAGACCAGCCTTTCGGATTGGTGTTTGCGGCAGCCCGCCGGCTGGGCTGGCGGGTTCATTATCCCCGAGTTGAGATTCCTCAAAAAATGCGGGATCTCAATCGTGCCCACGTGGGCGAACGACAGTGCTTCAGGAGAAGCGACGGAGCCTGAGCAAAACATCGCTATCGCGAGAGGCGTAAAAATAGTAAATGCTGGATCATTGGTCATTGCTGATTTCTCGCCTCGGCGTCGGCGCGTCAAGCCAGCTCTTTTCAAATACTTCTTCTTCTACGCTAGGCTACGAACGGCATATTCCTTTTGTTGCGGTAATATAGGACCTGCCTTTTAGTTGCCTCTAGATGAGGCGCCGAAGCGGCCTCAGCAGCGTGCGGCAATCGTGGCGATCCATTCCTTTTGATTCAGAAGCGAACTTGCACGGAGCGCGTATGCTGCGTACCGCGCTGAGGCCCGCCATCGCAGGATATTTGGAAGATCCGGCAATCATCGAGGTGATGCTCAATCCCCATAGGCGATTGTGTATCGACCGACTGTCGAGCGGCCTTACGGATACTGGCGAGAATATATCCTCCTCTGATGGAGAGCGAATTATCCGCCTGGTGGCTCACTACGTTGGTGCCGAGTTCATCCGGTGAGCCCAAGGATTTCTGCCGAGCTGCCCGAGACGGGGAGCTGTTCGAGGGGCTGCTGCCGCCGGTCGTTGCCGCGCCAACATTCGCGATCCGAAAGTCGACGGTTGCCGTGTTTAGCCTCGCGGATTACGTCGCTGTCGGCATCATGACGCCGGATCAGGCCGGTGCATTGAGGGATGCAGTTCGCGCGCGCAAGAACATTCTGGTCGCCGGCGGCACCTCGACCGGCAAGACGACACTGACCAATGCCCTTCTCGCCGAGGTCGCTAAAACGACTGATCGGGTCGTTCTCATCGAAGATACGCGCGAGCTTCAGTGCTTGGCGCCAAACCTCGTGGCGCTCCGCACGAAGGACGGCTTGATCTCGCTCTCCAACCTGGTCCGTTCGTCGCTCCGTCTGCGCCCGATCGTATTCCCATTGGTGAGGTGCGCGGAGCCGAAGCGCTCGATTTGCTCAAGGCTTGGGCACAGGACATCCGGGCGGAATCGGCACGATCCATGCCGGAACGGCGCTCGGGGCGCTACGCCGGCTCGAGCAACGGGTCCAGGAAGCTGTCGTCACAGTCCCGCGGCCGCTTGTCGCCGAAACAACCTGATCGCGGTGCTCAGCGGCCGCGGCGCCGAACGCCGCTTGAGCGAGCTCGCCCGCGTCACCGGCTTAGGAGCATCAGGTGATTACATCCTATCTGCAATTGGAGACCAGTCATGACGATGCCTTCATCTCTCCGCCGCCGCGCCAGCATTCCGGCCACGGCCATTGTGACCCTTTGGCTGAGCAGTGTCCCGGCTTGGGCCGCTGGCTCAAACATGCTGTGGGAGCAGCCGCTCAATCAGATTTTGCAATCGGTCGAGGGTCCCGTCGCCAAGATTATCGCCGTCATCATTATCATCGTGACCGGGCTATCGCACGCATTTGGCGACACGTCTGGTGGCTTTCGTCGGCTGGTTCAGATCGTGTTCGGTCTGTCCATTGCCTTTGCGGCATCAAGCTTCTTTCTGCCTTTCTTCTCCTTCGGCGGTGGCGTGGTGATCTGATGGAGGCGCCTGTCGCAGGCTTTATTGCGCCCGTGCATCGTGCGCTCACCGAGCCGATCCTGATGGGCGGTGCGCCGCGCGCCGTGGCGATCGCCAACGGCACGTTAGCGGCTGCACTCGATCTTGGGCTGCGCCTGTGGGTTGCCGGCCTTCTTTTCTGGTTCGTCCGCCACATGGCCGCCGTCCGGGCCGCAAAACGCGATCCCGATTTCGTGGAAGTCGTAAGCCGGCACGTGCGCATTCCAAGCCACCTCAGCTCCTAGAGTTGCATATGATGAATCTTGCGGAATATCGCCGTTCAAACACGCGCCTTGCCGCTACTGCCTTGGGCGGCTCTGGTGGATGAGGGCATCATTCTCAACAAGGATGGCTCGTTTCAGCGGAAGGCAAGGTTCCGTGGACCAGATCTCGATAGTGCCGTTCCGGCTGAACTCGTCGCCATTGCTGGGCGGCTGAACAATGCGCTCCGACGGCTAGGTTCTGGCTGGGCGATTTTCGTCGAGGCTCAGCGTCATTCGGCCGGGGCTTACCCTGCGAGTACTTTTCCGGATGCGGCGTCAAGCCTGGTCGACGCGGAGCGGAAAGCGCAATTTGAAGAGACAGGCGCTCATTTTGAATCAAGTATTACCTGACTCTCCTTTATTTGCCGCCAGCGGAGGGGGCCGCCATGGCTGAGCGGCTCCTGTACGAGGGCAGTCATCGCACGGGCGTGGTAGATGCACGAGAGGTGTTGGGCGGCTTCATCGACCGGACCAACCGCGTCTTGCAGCTTGTGGAAGGCTTTATGCCGGAATGCAGCTGGCTCGATGATGAGGCAACACTGACCTACCTGCACTCGACGATCTCGACCAGGCGGCATCGGGTGCGTGTCCCTGAGATCCCCATGTATCTCGACGCGCTACTTGCCGATCAGCCACTCACGGGTGGGCTCGAGCCGATCTTGGGGGAGGCGCATTTGCGCGTTCTGACGGTCGTGGGCTTTCCGACCGCGACCACCCCCGGGATTCTCGACGACCTCAATCGGTTGCCGTTTCCATATCGCTGGTCGACCCGGGCCATCATGCTCGACAAGGCGGATGCTTTAAGGGTCCTGACCCGGATCCGACGGCAATGGTTCGCCAAGCGGAAGTCGATCGCCGCGATCCTGAAAGAGGTGATGACGAACGAGGCTTCAAGTCTTCTCGATAGTGATGCTCACAACAAGGCGATTGATGCAGATAGCGCGCTTCAGGAACTGGGCTCGGATCAGATCGGTAAGGCCTTTGTCACAGCGACAGTCACGGTCTGGGACAGGGATGGCGGCGCCGTCGACGAAAAACTGCGGCTCGTCGAGAAAGCGATCCAGGGGCGGGACTTCACCTGCATGGTGGAGACAGTCAATGCAGTGGAAGCCTGGCTCGGCAGCCTGCCGGGACAAACTTACGCCAACGTCCGTCAGCCGCCGCTTTCCACCTTGAACCTCGCCATATGATCCCGCTTTCGGCCGTATGGGCCGGTGAGGTGAGGGACCACCACTTCAAAGCGCCGCCGCTTTTCTTTGGCAAGACCGAGGGATCGACACCGTTCCGGTTTTCACTGCATGTTGGAGATGTAGGGCACACGCTGGTTGTCGGGCCGACGGGAGCCGGAAAATCGGTCCTGCTCGCGCTCATGGCGCTGCAGTTCCGCCGCTATGACGATGCGCAGATCTTTGCCTTCGATTTCGGCGGGTCGATCCGAGCAGCCAGCATCGCCATGGGAGGAGACTGGCATGATCTCGGCGGCGCGATTGGGAGCGAAACCAGTGAGTTTGTCGCTCTCCAGCCTCTTGCGCGCATCGATGATATCGCAGAGCGCGCCTGGGCCTCGGAATAGATTGCCTCGCTTCTCGCCCGTGAACGGATCGATGTCAGCCCCGAAACCAAGGATCACGTTTGGTCGGCCCTGACGTCACTCGCCTCGGCTCCCCTTGAAGAGCGTACGCTCACGGGACTTTCCGTTCTTCTCCAATCCAATGCCTTAAAGCGCGCGCTACACCCTTATTGCTTAGGTGGGCCATATCAGCGGCTCCTGGATGGCGAAGGTGAGCGGCTTGGGGATTCATCCGTGCAGGTCTTCGAGACCGACGGATTGATCGGGACGCCCGTCGCGTCGGCAGTGCTCGCCTACCTATCCCACAGCCTTGAGGATCGTTTCGATGGCCGTCCGACGCTGCTTATTATCGACGAGGGCTGGCTCGCGCTCGATGATGCCGGGTTTGCCGGCAAGCTTCGCGAATGGCTCAAGACTCTGCGCAAGAAGAACGCCTCCGTCATTTTCGCGACCCAGTCGCTTGCCGACATCGGCGGGTCGGAAATCGCGCCCGCCGTCATCGAGAGCTGTCTAACCCGAATTCTGCTGCCGAACGACCGCGCCATCGAGCCACAAATCACCGCCATCTATCGGCGCTTTGGACTGAACGACCGCCAGATCGAGATCCTCGCCCGCGCCGACCCCCAAGCGTGATTACTACTGCCAGTCCCGCTGCGGTAATCGGCTGTTCGAACTCGGTCTTGGCGAGATCGCGCTCGCCTTTAGGGCCGCTTCTTCCAAAGCCGACCAGGCGCTCATCTAGCGGACAATGGCCGAGAAGGGAAGGGAGGAATTCGTCACGGGTTGGCTGCAGGCGCGCGACCTTGGTTGGGCCTGCGATCTCATTCCGCGGCTTGCCAGGAACGGAGGCTCCTCATGAGGCGGCTCCGTTTCCCTCGCGGCGAGCTTGATCGCCATTGCTGTTTCCGGGGCGGCTCGGCAAGCCGCTGCGCAGTTGGTCGTGTTCGATCCGAACAATTATGCGCAGAATTTGCTGACGGCTGCGCGCGAATTGCAGCATATCAACAACCAGATCACTTCGCTCCAGAACCAGGCGCAGATGCTGGTCAATCAGGCCAAGAATCTCGCAAATCTGCCGTACTCGTCCTTGCAACAGCTCGAGCAATCGATCCAGCGCACCCAGCAGCTTCTCGCTCAGGCGCAGAGAATTGGCTACCAGGTCCAGCAAATCGACAGCGCATTCGCAACCACGTACGCCCCCTCATCGGCGAGCATGTCCGGCCAGATGCTGATCGGTAACGCCCAAGCGCGCTGGCAAAATTCGGTGGCCGGTTTCCAAGATGCCATGCGGGTCCAGGCTACCGTTGTCGGCAATCTCGACACCAACCGCACGCAATTGTCGGCGCTTCTGACCGCCAGCCAGGGGGCAACAGGCGCGTTGCAGGCAAGCCAGGCCGGCAATCAGCTGATCGCACTTCAGGCGCAGCAGCTTGCCGATCTGACGGCCGCCGTCGCAGCCCAAGGGCGCTCGCAATCCCTTGAGTCAATCCAACGTGCCGCGGCCCAAGATCAGGGCAGGGAGCAGCTCCGGCGCTTCCTTCAGCAAGGCCAAGCCTATCAACCCACAACCGTGCAGATGTTCCATTAATGACCACTAGATTTGAACGGCTGCCTGCCGCGATCGCCTTGGCGCTCGCTGTCCTTGTCGTTGCCGCCTGCGCCATCCAGCTCCGTGGCAACGAAACCGAAACAGACCAGTCGCGTGCCGAGCTAGATCACGTGGAAAATCCCGTGGCGGCCAAGCTCGAGCGTTGCCGCGCCGTCACCTACGAGCAGCGGGACGCTGTTCTTGAATGCCAGAAGATCTGGGCCAAGCAGCGCCGGCAATTCCTCAACCAAAAGGACAGTTTTTCACAACGTTCGGACAGAGAGCCGCCAAGCGCTAGGCCGTCATCACCCGTGCCGCCAAAGGATAATAGCCGCTTGCCTTCGCGCTACCCCACCGTTCCTACGCAAAGTGAGTAACCGATGGGCAGCACCGGTGTCATCGACCAATTCCTGGAAACTTTTACCCGATATATCGACTCCGGATTTGGTCTCTTGGGCGGCGAAGTCGGATATCTCGCGACCACGCTTGCGGCGATCGACCTGACGCTTGCGAGCCTGTTCTGGTCGTTGGGGACTGAAGAGGACATTATTGCCCGTCTGGTCAAGAAAACCCTGTTTGATCGGCAATTGGAACAGCCTCGCGCGCATCGTCTTCGAAAGCTTTGCGTCTTTAGGCCTTAGGGCCTCAGGCACGAGTCTTTCATCAGCAGATTATTTAAGGCCAGATCGCATTGCGCAAGTTGGGCTGGATGCCGGGCGACCGATCCTGGACTCGATCTCCTCCCTGATGGGTTACGTCAGCTTCTTCGAAAACTTTGTCCAGATCGCGGTTCTGCTGTTCGCCTGGATTATCGTGCTGCTCGCCTTCTTCATTCTGGCAATCCAGCTCTTCGTCACTCTGATCGAGTTCAAGCTGACACTTGCAGGGTTTGTGCTGATCCCCTTTGGCCTGTTCGGAAAGACAGCCTTTGCGGCGGAGTGGGTCCTGGGAAACGTCATCTCTTCAGGCGTAAAGGTCTTGGTTCTTGCCGTGATCGTCGGCATTGGCTCGACCTTGTTCTCGCAGTTCACAGCCGGCTTTGGCGGCAGCCAGCCCACAATCGAGAATGCGATGGCTTTCGTGTTGGGCGCTCTGTCCTTGTTGGGCCTCGGCATCTTCGGCCCTGGTATCGCCAACGGCATCGTCTCCGGCGGGCCCCAGCTCGGTGCGGGCTCAGCCATTGGTGCTGGCCTTGCGGCCGGTGGTGTCGTGGCGGCCGGAGCCGGACTTGCCTCAGCCGGCGCTGCGTTGGCCGGCACTGCGGCGGCTGGTGCCGCCAACGGGGCGAGAGTTTTTACGAGCGGCGCCTTTGGCGGAGGTGGACTGTCGGGTGCGACGGAGGCGGGTGCCTCGACTGCGGCAAGCCCATTGCGCTCCCTCGCCGCTCGTTTTGCCGGAGATGGTGGTACCAGTGGTGGTGCTGGCAATAGTTCTTCCTCGTCTGAAAGTCCACCTTCATGAGTTCGCCGCATGAAGCGCGCCCAGACGATCAGTCATGGAGCATCAGCTGCGACGCAGGCAGTTCGCTCAGGCGAGCACGGTGGCAGTGGTGGGTCGGTCGATCTCTCGCAAGAGGACCGCTGACGCGTCTTTCTGAAATACCAATCTCAGTTACATCTTGAGGTTCAAACCATGTTCAAACGATCGGCTGTCCACTATGGGCGTACGCCGGAACCGGTCACGCCCTATCAGCGCGCCGCGCAAGTCTGGGATGACCGCATTGGCTCAGCGCGCGTCCAGGCCAGGAACTGGCGCCTCATGGCCTTTGCCTGTCTGTTTCTATCTGCCGGCTTTGCCGGCGCCCTGGTCTGGCAGTCCGCCCAAGGGACCGTCACGCCATGGGTCGTGGAAGTTGACCAGCTGGGCGAAGCGAAAACTGTTGCGCCCGCGAATGCCACTTATCAACCGACCGATCCGCAAATCGCGTTTCACCTGGCCCGGTTCATCGAACATGTACGCGGCCTGACGCTGGACGCCATTGTGCTGCGCCAGAACTGGCTGCGCGCCTACGATTTTGTCACCGATCGCGGCGCTGCCGCGCTCAATGACTATGCCCGCACCAACAATCCCTTCGACAAGCTCGGAAAAACACAAGTTGCCATCGAGGTCTCGAGCGTCATCAGGGCCTCGCCCGAGAGTTTTCGCTTAGCCTGGATCGAGCGCCGCTATGACAACGGTCAGCTTGCCACGACCGAGCGGTCGAGCGCGATCCTCACCATCATTGTGGACGTGCCGCGCGATCTCGATCGCCTGCGGAAGAACCCCTTGGGCATCTATGTCAACGCAATCAATTGGTCGAAGGAGCTCGGCTAGCCATGGTGTCAGGTCTTGTATTCGTTCTAAAGAGAGCCCGGCCAAGCCTGGGGCTCGCTCTTCTGATCTCTGTGTCTGTCCTCGGCGGCTGCACCGTCTTCAAGCCTTTGCAGATCAGCTATGATAGCGACGTCCCGTCGCTGCCAGACCTGCCGCCGCTTGCCGAGGATCGTCCACGCCCGCTGCAAGTTCCGCCCGCCTGGCGGCCAGCGCGAGGCGGGAAAAATGCGGAAGCCAAAGAGCCCATCGAGCGGATCGAAAAACGGCAAACGATGCGGCACGGGTGCAGCCCCGAAAGGCCGGCTACTTCAATGCTGTGCAGGTATTCTCCTTCAGTCCGGGCGCGCTTTACCAGATCTACGCCGCGCCCGGGCAGATCACTGATATTGCGCTGCAGCCTGGCGAGCAGCTGATCGGCCCCGGGCCGATCGCCGCCGGAGATACGGTTCGCTGGGTCGTTGGTGACACCGAAAGTGGCAATGGCGATACCCGCCGTGTCCACATCATGGTGAAGCCGACCCGCCCTGCGATCCAGACCAATCTCGTCATCAACACCGACAACGCACCTACCTGATCGTGCTTCGCTCCCGCGAGAAGCCCTATATGCCATCGGTGGCGTGGTTTTATCCCGAGGAGAGAGCTTCGCGTAGCAAAAGTCTGCCGCCCATTCCCATCATTCCGGATCTGACACAGCGCCGCTATCGTTACAGCATCGAAGGCGACACTCCGCCGTGGCGTCCCGTCAATGTCTATGATGACGGCCGGAAGGTTTATATCGAATTCTCGGCCGGTGTCGGTCAGGGCGAAATGCCGCCACTCTTCGTCATCGGGCCCGAGGGCGACACCGAACTCGTGAATTATCGCGCTTTTGGAAACGTGCTGATCGTCGACCGTCTGTTCTCAGCCGCCGAACTGAGATTGGGCGGGGAACACCAGCAGAAGGTCCGGATCGTGCGAACCGACGGGAGGTCCTCGTGACCGATACCGATCAGGGGAATGCAAGAGGCGAAGATGCTCCTCGGCCCGCAACGTCGGAAGAGGTGGGGGAACGCTTGCGGCTCCGCGCGGCGCCGCCGCAGGTTGCGCGCCTGTCCCGCAAAGTGCTTGCAGGAGGCAGCGCTTTGGCGCTCGTTATGATCTGCGGTGCCGCGTTCTGGGCCCTGCAGGGCAAGAGATCGCAAGCGCCTTACTCCGGAAGAGCTTTACTCGACCGACCACCACAACGTCGACGATGAGGTCACGACGTTACCCAAAGACTATGCCGCGCTCCCCAAGGACGTGCCACGGTCACGGCTTGGACCGCCTTTGCCGGGCGATCTTGGCCGGCCAATCGTTGCGGCCCAAGGCTCGTCCTCATCGAGCGCCCTTGGGATTGATGCCGAACAGCAGCGGGTCAATCAGGAATCGGAGGCGGCGCGCATCAGTAAGGTCTTTGCCAGCACCAATGTCCGGCCCCCGGCAGTCGTGACATCGCCCGGAGAGGCGCCTTCAACGGCGTCGAGCTCCTCCGATGAGGCCTTCGCCCAGAACGCGCAGGAACGAAAACTCGCTTTCGTCAATACACCTGTCGATAAGCGCACAACGAGCTTCGACCGTTTGGCAAATCCGGCCTCGCCTTTTGTGGTTCAAGCTGGCACCGTTATTCCAGCTGCCCTCATCACGGGAATCCGCTCCGATCTGCCAGGCCAGATCACGGCGCAGGTGACGGAATCGGTGTATGATAGTCCCACGGGGCGGGCTCGCCTTATCCCGCGGGGAGCAAGGCTCATCGGTACTTACGACAGCCAGGTCGCGTTCGGACAGTCGCGCGTGCTCCTGGTCTGGACGCGGCTCATCATGCCGAATGGACGATCGATCGTGCTGGAGCGCCAGCCCGGTGCCGATGCGGCGGGCTACTCCGGCCTTGAGGACCAGGTCGACACTCATTGGAGGGAGCTGTTGGGAGCGGCTGCGCTTTCGACCCTGGTTGCTGTGGGCACCGAGGTGAATTCCAGCGCGGATACCGGTAACGCCAACAGCGACCTCGTCGCCGCGCTCCGTCGGGGGGCAGGCGATTCGATCAATCAGACGGGCCAGCAGGAGGTCCGTCGCAATCTCAACATCCAACCGACCCTGACGATCCGCCCGGGATTTCCGGTGCGCGTGATTGTAAACCGCGACTTGGTGCTCGAGCCATACAGAGGATGAGGGCCATGCCGAAATTGAAGCTCGGAGCCATCGAAGACGACAAGCCGGTTAAGGTCACGCACGAACTGCCGGCGAGCATCCACCGGGATCTCGTGGCCTACGCCGATATCCTCGCAAAAGAGACAGGACAACCGGTCGGGGATCCTGCCAAGCTTATCGCACCCATGTTGGAGCGGTTCATGGCCGCCGACAGGAGCTTCCGGAAGGCTCGGCGGGCGCGTCAGCGTCCGAGCGGAGGTGAGGGATAGGGTTTGGAGAGGAACTTCAGGAAAGCGGCCAGGGCAGGATTTTCATTGTCGGCTCGCCAGCATACCAAAAACTCGAAGCGGCTCGGACCGGCGTCGTCGCGCAGCTCGCGGTAGACGAGGTCTGCATCGTTGATGACCGTGTCGGATTCTAGCACGAGGCTGATTCCTGTGTTCGTGCTGATCAGACCCTTGATCATTCCGCGACTGACGTCATGCCGCTCGATTCTGGGACGATCCCCGCGTGACGCGAGCTTGGAAATCAACAGGTCTTCCAACTCGTTTCCGGCATCGTCATGGCTCAGCAGCACCGTCTCTCCGCGTAGGTCGGTCCAGTAGACAATGTCGCGCGCGGCGAGGTTATGATCATGAGGTAAGGCGACAAGAACACGCTCGCTCCATAACGATCTTGCTTTGTTGTCGAGCAACGGCAAGTTCCCTGTGGCGATCAGGACGTCGAGAACGCCGTTGCGAAGTGCCGCTGCCAGGCGAGTCCGTGATCGTTCGACTGTCACCACTTCGATCTGCGGGACGGCCTGTTTGAACTCGAGCAGTGAGGCTTGCAGACTGCCTGGCGAAAGCGCAGTGCCGAAGCCGACACTCAGCCGGCCGGTTTCGTTGTTTTGAACGGATCTCGCGGTTGCGATGAGCGCGTCGAATTCTTCCAGTATAGTCCGCGCCATCCGAAGAACGTCGCAGCCGGCTCGGGTTGGGCGCACCTCCACTATACCGCTCAAAAAGGTTAATACCCAAGGGGTGTTCTATCTCGCCAATTCTCCGGCTGATGCTCGACTGTTGCGAGCTCAGTAGCTCCGCGGCTCCACGAAAGCTGCCGCAATCGGCCGCGGCAACGGCCGATCTCAGATGCTTCAGTTCAAGCGCTTTGCTGGCCTGAAGGGAAGGTCTTGATCGAAAGAGATTGTGCATTTTTCACGCTCAAGCGGAGATCCCGATCGGGAGCGATTCTTCGAAAGGCCTACGCGACCGCTCGGATGACCGGAGCCCATAGCACCGGCCCCGCGATGCGCCCTATCTTGCGGATACGCTCCAAGGCATCGATCGATACCTCTAAGAATCGGCTATCGCTATGGTGTTTCCGAGAGGACGAGCTTTTCCAATGGGGCGAAGTGGCCATCCTGCGCGCCGAAGAATGCGCTCCATCCGCGCGTCGGTGACGGTGACGATTTCGGTCAATTCAATGGAAAGGCCGAACTCAATCATGCCCGCAAAGAGTTCGTAGGTGGCGGCAGCAAGTCCGCCACTCGCTTTCGGCGCGTCGCGAGAAATATCGAGCCCAAATCGGCTGCTCTCCCAGACCTGAGGCTTCGTGGCGCCGGTTGCCCGTCGAGAAGGACGGAGAAGGCGTCTCTCAGCATGGTTGAGCCGGTCGATGGCAGAAGCCGAACGCAACCCTGAATACGCCCGGCAGGAGAGCGGTTTAGTAGATGCACCGGTCGAAGGACATCAAACTCGTCGATCTCCATGTCGCCGCTGATCTCGACGCTCCAGTCCAGCCGTTGTTTGAATACGCGACAGAGCAGCCGGTGCATCTCGGCGAGATCGTGAACGAAGTCGCCGTAGTGCTCCGGCGTGATAAGCTGCATCATCCTTGTCTCCCTGCTTTGTTTCGGCAACTAAGCAGAGAGCCGTAGGCAAGCGTACCTGTGCAGTTGCACAGGTGTTCATGGCGGGCAGGCCGCTTTATTTTCGAGATTTTGATTCGGTTAGCAGCACGATGGCTTGGCGAAGCGAGCTAACACCGAGCTTCGCACGTGCGTTGTCCAGGTGAAATCCGGCCGTTCGTTCAGCGATGCCGAGAATGATCCCGATCTCCCCGGCTGATTTGCCGCGCGCGGACCATTCGAGACATTCATGCTCGCGAGGAGACAGCAACACCCCAGCGACCATTCGATCAATCGTCCAAAAGCGCTTTGCATGTGCATGGAAAAAGCTTGCGATGAGCCGCAAGCTCTGGGCGTGCTCGAGTAACGAGCGCTCAAAACTCGTTCGATGCTCGTCGGTAGCAAAGCTCAACGCGGCGATCGCGCCATGGTCATCGTGGATTGGGAATGTAAATCCGCAGCGAATCCCAAATTTGGCGGCTTCTTCGAACAGCGTGCGTTCTGAATCGGACTGATTTCGTGGTTGGAATGCAAGTCCCCATCGGAAGGGCTTAGACGTCTGGATCGCCCGACGTACCACCGGATCGACGGACTCGTAACCGCGCTGCAAGTAAAGCGCCGTCCAGGAGGATGGATATGTCGAGATCAGGTTGGGGACACGGTCTGGCCCACGCGGAAGCGTAAGATAGGCGAAGCACGACAATTTCAGCGCAGCGGCGACATCGGCCATGCTCTGTTGAGCTTCATTTGGGTGTGAGCTTTCGGTCAATCGCTCAGCGAACTTCTGAAAAACACGATCCATCGTTGATGAACTCTCATCAGCGGTATTCGCAAAAATCGGGTCGAGCATTATGTCCGGCGTTGGTTCGAAATCCTGCAAGTTGGTCCAAAGATCGCCGGATTACTGCGCTATTTAGACTTCCGAGTTGCAGGTTTGTACCGCTCTTCCGATTACAAAGAGCCACTCACCAAGGAGATTGCAAATGAAGGTCGGTGTTCCCAAGGAAATCAAGACGCACGAGTACCGCGTTGGGCTGACGCCTGGGGCCGTCCGCGAATACGTGGCCACTGGCCACAGCGTTTTGGTCGAGACGAACGCCGGTGCCGGGATTGGCGCGACAGATGATAATTACCGAAAGGCTGGCGCGGCGATTGCGGCCTCTGCTCGCGAGGTGTTCGCGTCGAGTGAAATGATCGTCAAGGTGAAGGAACCGCAGCCGTCCGAATGGACACAGCTGCGAGAAGGCCAAATCCTCTTCACCTATCTTCATCTGGCTCCGGATCCTGAGCAGGCTAAAGGCCTTATCAAGTCTGGTTGCACCGCAATTGCCTATGAAACCGTGACTGACGGGCGCGGTGGACTTCCTCTGCTTGCGCCAATGAGCGAGGTTGCGGGGAGACTTGCGATCGAAGCAGCAGGTGCGGCGCTGAAGCGCTACGCTGGTGGACGGGGACTGCTGATTGGGGGGGTGCCCGGCGTGCAACCGGCTCGCATCGTGGTGATCGGAGGGGGCGTTGTCGGAAGTCACGCTGCAAGGATGGCGGCGGGCTTGGGGGCCGAGGTCACTATCCTCGACCGTTCCATTCCCCGGCTTCGCGAGCTGGACGAACTGTTCGAAGGGCGAGTTCGTACCAGATTCTCGACGATAGACTCGGTTGAAGAGGAGGTATTCGCGGCAGACGTCGTCATCGGCGCCGTTCTCGTGCCCGGCGCAAGCGCGCCGAAACTTGTCAGCCGCGGCATGCTGAGGTCTATGCACAAAGGCTCCGCGATGGTCGACGTAGCGATCGATCAGGGCGGATGCTTCGAGACATCTCGTCCGACGACCCACGCTGATCCAACTTACGAGGTAGATGGCATCATTCATTACTGTGTGGCCAATATGCCGGGAGCTGTGCCGCTGACCTCGAGTCAGGCCCTGAATAACGCCACGCTGCCATTTGGTTTGGCTCTCGCCAACAAGGGATTTTCCGCCGTGCTCGAAAATCCGCATTTGCGCGCAGGCCTCAATGTCCACCGCGGGCGGCTAACTTATAGGGCCGTGGCCGAGAGTCTCGGCCTGCCATTCTCACCGATCGAACAGGCTGCGGCCTGATCCCAGAGGCCCGTTGAGGGCGTTTCCTCCCTGACTTGGTGGGCCACTCTTCGGAGTGGCCCTTTTTTTGGAATATATCAATCTACTAAGCGTGGTTTGACTTGCCTTCGAAATCGAAGATCGGGCGGCGATCCAGAGAGGGCTTTTCGAGCTGCTCGACAATACGAAACGCACGGGCCAATGAAGATGACGCGGTGATCGGTGGCGGGTAGTTTCCTTGATCGTTTGGAGGCAGAAGATCGATGGCTCGCTAGTTTTCGCGAGGCCTTCACAGGCTGTTCCTACCGGCGTGCTCCTCTGTTACGGAAAAAGGCCTCGTCGCAGCGGTCCGCACCGTCGCCTTTCGCTGCTGAGCAGCCTCCGCTTAATCAGAAACGTCAAATCTCTTGGTTCTGAACGGACTGCCTTCCGCAGCGTTTGCAACCCTGGGTTGCACTTCGATCGCTGGCGCCGGCGGGCACGTCTTGCCGCTGTCGATCGCTTGGTCCATCACGCCAGCATCTTCGAGACGAATGTCGAGAGCTACCGCCGGCGCGAGGCTATCGGACGAAAACGAGGTCCGGGGCGGCCGGCCTCATACGCCAGAGCCGCCAATATCGCTGCTGATTGACGCGCCGCGACAATCAACCCGACAAACTCCGTGCCGCATTGCGCCGCCTGAAATGTTCCTGAATGCTGGGCCGCGTTTCACGTAATTTGCTCCCCAGTGGGATGGTTACTGCGGGGGCGATGATAATGAGGCAACCGAGCATGGCGTCTCGAAGAGAACTGACGGCGGCTGTGGGGAATCGCTACAGAGAGGCAAGCCATGCGGAGAAGGCGCGAATTCTCGACGAGTTTGTGGTTGTGACGGGCTTCCATCCAAAGCGTGCGATGCGCCTGCTCTGAGGCGATATCGGGCAATCCTCGGTTCGGCGCACCCGCGCAACCCCGGCCAGCCTCCCCTGTACCGACCGTCCGACTTCTTGGAAGCAAAATAAAGAGGCAACGATCGCGTCTTCGGCAACATTCCTCCACGAGGCAATACGGCTCGACATCCTGTAGCGCCGCGCCAAAGCAGACTTCAGTTCCTTGCGCGTCGCCAAACTCAATCGCCTCATCGTTGTCCCTGCGCTCCCTTGCCATTGGGGAGCAATTTACGTGAGGCAACAACTCAGCATTCACGAACATTTCTGGCGACGCAATGCGCCTCTCATCCAGTTTGTCGCTCCATAGGGCGAGATCATTCCGGAACCGTGGGAGACATCCGAGGGGAATGTGCGTGTTCCGCCGCCTCAGACCGTGAGGCTCACGTTGTAGTCTGTCAGAAAATCCTGGATGGTCAGGATATGCTCCACCCACCTAATGTTGTCGGTCGCGTTGAGCAAGGCGCGGGAGCCGTCGACGGACAGCAGTGGTGCCACTGCGGCATTGCGGTCATTCAGCAGCGCAGTGAAATGGGTGCGCAGCATTCTGTCGTAGGTGGGATCTTGGATAGGCGGGTACACGCTCTTAACTCGCTGCACCACCGACGCCGGCAGCAGGTCCGCGGTCGCGGCCCGCAGCAGGCTCTTCTCGCGCCTGTCGAAAGTCTTGTGGGCCCATGGAGTGCCGAACACGTACTCAACGAGGCGGTGGTCGCAGTAGGGGACCCGCACCTCGAGACCCAAAGCCATGCTCAGCCGGTCTTTGCGGTCGAGCAGCCTCGGCAGGTAGCGCGTGAGAAAGAGGTAACTGACCTCGCGCATGCGACGCTCGTGCGGATCGGCCGAGGCCGGCCCGGTCAGGGCGGGTACTTCCGAAAGTGCCCTGCGGTACTGCTCGTCGAGGTAGCCAGGGAAATCGAGCTTCTCCACAAGGCCGGGGTCTAGAGACTGCCGGGCGATATCGATGCTGCAGAACCAGGGAAATGTGTCGGCCTGAACGTACGCGGGGTCGTGGAACCCCGAGTAGCCGCCGAAAAGCTCGTCGGCTGACTCCCCGGACAGGGCCACCGTCGAGTGTTGCCGGATCGCCCGGAACAGCAGATAGAGCGAGCTGTCGACGTTGCCGAGGGTGAACGGCAGGTCACGAGCGTGGAGGATGCCGGACCGCACACCAGGGTCCATGAGCTCGTCCGCGGATAATGTGATGTCCGTGTGGTCGGTATCAGCGAACTTCGCGACCTCCTGCACGTACGGCCCGTCGGGTGTGGGGCACATCGGGCTGGGGGTAAAGTTTTCGGTGTAGCCGATGAAGTCGAGGGCGAAGGACCGGATCCGTTCGCCGCTGAAGCGCGCGGCCAGTGCGGTCATGGCCGAGGAGTCAAGCCCACCCGACAAGAGCGTGCACAGCGGCACGTCGGCGATGAGCTGCCGCTGGATCGTGTCCTCGAGCAGCTCGCGGACGCGCCGAACGGTGGTAGGCACGTCGTCGGTGTGCCCGCTGTCAGTGAGCTGCCAGTAGCTCATCTGCTGGATGCCGTCGCGGGTCACGCGGACGATGTGGCCGGGCCGTACCTCACGCATGCCGCGGAACACGGTATTGCCCGGATCGGCGACGGAGCATACGGTGCGACGAAGCCCCTCGGCGTCCATGGCCCGTTCCGCGAGACCATTCGCGAGGATCGCCTTTGGCTCAGAGCCGAACAACACCCCGTGCTCGGTGGGGTAGTAGTAAAGCGGCTTGATGCCGAGCCGGTCGCGTATGAGAAGCAATTCGCGCTTTACGGTGTCCCAGAGTGCGTAGGCGAACATCCCGTTGAGTTCGCTCACGGCGCTGCTGGGATCATGGTGGCCCCACTCGCGGTGGGCGTGCAGCACCACCTCGGTGTCACTGCTCGTATCGAACCGATGTCCCAGGTTGGCGAGACGTCGACGCAGCTCGCGGTAGTTGTAAACCTCGCCGCTGTACACGAGCACCAACGCGGGCCGGCCGTCCTCCAGGAGCGTCATCGGCTGACGACCGCCCTGAATGTCGATGATCGCTAGGCGGCGGTGTCCCAGCGCCGCGGGCCCGTCGATCCAGGTCCCCTCGTCGTCCGGACCGCGGTAGGCCATGGTGGCTGTCATATCGGCAAGCTCCCGCCGGGCGTCGGGACCTCCTAGGTCACGATGGAAGTCAATCCATCCGCAGATCCCACACATGCTTTGACTCCTTGCCTTGGGTAACTATCGCGCAAGTGCGGGGCTCGGTGGCACCGCACCCCGCGAACACGTGACGACCTTTATGGCCGCTCATCGGCTCAACCCGAGTAAACTCGATGAATCTTGTTCATTCACGCATACTGATCCCTAGCGCACTACCACGCAGTGCGCACCGACCCGTTCTAGTAGTTTCACTGCATCACAAATGCCTCGGATACGATTGTCGGGCCAAGGCACGACGATCGTGGCAGTGTTTGGATGAGAGCAGCGATCAACCGTCTGCGCACCGTTGCAATCGAATTTGGAAAGTGCCGCTCAGGCCGCAAGAGCCGATTCTCAGGGCGGTAGGGCAAGTTGCGTGAACAGCGCGGAGAAACCTCCCCTTCGGAGATCATGAATCCGTAAGCTGCGATGCACATCGTGGCATCGCTATGAAAGCCTCGCCACGAGCTCAGAACAAAAACGGGTTCTTGCGCGAGTTTCGAGAGCCAATATTTGGTCGGCTCCTGCTCGTTGTCGGGTCAGCCGATCAGGAGGTTTTGTTGGGGTCGGCGGTTGTAAAGCCAGTAATCACGATGCGCGACACGAACGCACAAGAGAACAAAATGAGAGACAGGTGATCCGCGCCATGTGAGTTCTCCATGCCGGCGTAGGTAGGCCGAGGCCGAGTTCTTTGACCGAGAGCGGCCGATGCATACCGTCGCGCCGCATCAGCTTCGGCGGCCGGCCGCCACCGGTCCAGTTCTTCGCCGCCAGCGGGCCGTTGCCGGGCGCCCACACCGTGGTCATCGACAGAATTCTGGGCTGCGTAGCGTCAGCCCCAGCTTGGTAATTTTGCTGCGCAGCTCGCTATTCTTGCCACAGCTAGCATCCAGCAACACGGCACCGCCCGGTAGGCCAGCCTCACGGGCCGAAGGCTGTGGCTCAAGCGCGATCGCTGGTTTGGTCTTGAAGCCAACCTCCTTGGGAACAGCGGCCTTGCGCCGACCTGTCTGATTATTCGCCCAAATCCTTTTGGAAGATACAGCCGGTGGGCCACCGGCAGATTCGCATGCTGATTGCAACCGACAGCGATACAGCAACTTGGCAGTTGGCCCGCTTACCGACCTGACCGCAATATTGGTGCGAGAGACCAATTAACTGCGACGCTTGCATGGGGAAGTTCGTATGGTCAATGATCGAACCGAGCTTGGTCGGCAAACCATTTCGCTTACCTTGGCCAAACCCGCTCGTCCGACCAAACACCCTTCGCCGATGAAATGCAGCAGCGCCTGTCCATCACCCGAAGACTCATCCCAGCCCTCGCTTGCTGAAAGTCGAAATCTTCTCAAAAAGGTGAGTCGCCACAACCCCTGCGGCTTCTGAGTCACTAAGACTAGTCTCGTGAATCTAAAGTTCGCCACACCAAGTCTCCTGGGCTTTGTGGCAGAAGCGATTGACGGAAGCCAAAATCTGGTCTGCGGCTTTGGTCCATTTGAAGGCCTTCGGAGTTTCTGTGCAGGTCGATGAAGGTGCGGACGTCGGCCTCGAGCTGCCTGACCGAGGTGTGAACAGCTCGCTGGATCTATTTTTTGGTGAGTTCAGCGAACCTCGACCTGATTGATCCATTACGCGAAAGTCGTCGTGAAGTGGACATGATGTGATGATGTGGCCGACGGGCGAGTCACGCTTTTAGGTTTTTTGTGGGTGGCGTAGTTCTTCATGACGATATGGACATCGGGTCATTCGGGAAAGGCGAATTCGATCTGCTCATCGTTCGGCTTGTCGGGAACATCGCTTTCGAGCGCTCCCTGAGCGACGGCTCGGATCGAGATCGGCTCCCACACCGTCGACGGGGCGATCCGGCCACGAACCATTAGGAGAAAAATGCGCTCTTCGCGGGCAGCCACGGCGGCGGCCGGACTGGGCCACCATTGCTACGTTTCTACAGACGAAGGTGAACGACGTTGATCCGGACGCCCGGCACACACGAACTCTCGAGCGGATAGCGCATGGCGGGCCGATCTCGGATCGAGGCTCTCACCCGAACGGCCTCAGATTGGCGGTTACCGACTAAAATCTGTTCTGGTTCGTCTGTCTGTCGAACGACGATCCGGTGTGGGATGCCACCACGTCCTGCAAGAATCGGGATCGGCGACTTCGCCGCCAAGTTCTTAGTCGCCGTGCGCAACCCTGCCACAGCTGCTTGGGCTCTTGTCGACTGAGCATCTTGTCGGTCGATGGCTCGCTGATCGAGGCATGCGCCAGCATGATGAACTTCGTGTCGAAGGATGGCGACGATCCACCATCTGGCAAGCGATCGGGCAGCAGTCAGGGGCGCAATGCCGAGCGTGACTTCCAAACTCGTGCGTTACGCGATCAGGTGTCGGCTCTGGAGGGCAAGCCTGTCTGCGAGCAGCTGGAAACGCAGGACGAGGAACCCGGCGTAGACCGTCGTCCCAATTGATAAGCCAATCCAGATACCAGTGGCGCCAAGTCCGATCTTCAAGCCAAGCACGTAGCTGAGAGAAAATCCGATCACCCAATAGGAAATGCAGGCGAACAGAAGCGGCATCCGCGTGTCGTTCAGTCCGCGCAGCCCGCCCGCCGCAACGTTCTGTACGGCATCACTGATGGACAGGCTCGCGACGACCAAAAGGAGTTTTGCAGCTAGTCTGATCGTCGTGTCGCCATCGCCAGCGGGTTCGCTCAGAAACAACTTGGCGATTTGAAAACGCGCGGGAATCACCGCAAGTGTCAGCATCGTAGCAATCAGGACACCGAGCAGTATCGCGACCAGACCCGCCCGCTTGATGCCGGGACCGTCGTTGCGGCCGACTGCGTGGCCAACGCGAACGGCCGCGGCCATGCTGATGCCGAACGGGATCATGGCCAACGTCGCGGCGACTTGAAGCGCGATCTGATGAGCGGCAAGTGCCCTGGTGCCGATCAGGCCGGCCAGGAGCGCTGCGGCAGAGAATACTCCGTAGCCGATCAAGTAGGCGATAGAGATCGGCATCCCGATCACGATCAGCTGCCGCATTAGGGGCCAATCGAAACGCCAGAGATGTGCAAGCACGTGGTACTCACCCAAAGGGCGACGCATTGTGGCGAACCACAAACCGGCCAAAAACGTCCCGCAGTTCACCAGGGTGGTCGCAAGACCCGCCCCGAACAGCTCCAGCCGCGGCAAGCCGAGCTTCCCGTAAATCAGCAGATAAACCAGCAGGGCGTTGATGGGGGCGGCCGCCAGCGTGATCCACAAGATCGGCTCCGGCCGGTTGACCGCGCCCAAAAAATTACGGAGGGCCTGAAACAACAACGCCGGCGCGATGCCGCAAGCCAATCCGAACAGATATTGCTGGGCGAGCCGCGCCGCCTTTGGCGACTGGCCAATGGTGAGCAGGATTTGCTCTCCGCGCACCGCAAACGCCACAATCGGGACCGATAGCAACAGTGCGGCCCATAGCCCCATGCGCAGCGAGCGTCGTGCCACCGGTAGATCATCCGCCCCGAACGCCTGCGCAGCTAATGGTGCGATCGCTGCCAGCAGGCCCGCGCCGAACGTGAAGCTAACGAGATAGACCCTGCTGGCCAACGCTACCGCGGCGACCGCCTCAGGGCCCATGCGCCCGATGAACGCAAGATTAGTCGTCATCATCGCCATCTGCCCAAGCTGCGTCAGTACAATCGGCAACGCGAGTTTCGCGGTTTCCCTGAGCTCGAAAGCGAGGTGATGACCAGCCGCCCATCTCGTAAATCTCTGCCGCGGTCTTCTTTCGTCTACTGTGTCCATGGAAATCAAGCTTGTCCGGCTTGCCTCGGCAGAGCAATAAGGTTTTGTTTCACCGAGACGGTTCTCTTACCGCCCTGAATCGCGATCGCCTTCGGATGCGGACTCACGCGCAGCGCGCTTCCGCTTGGACCTGTTGTTGAGCCCGGATCTAAGCCTCGCCGACCGATGAGAACAGCTCCGTCGCCAGCACTTCCGCTTTCGCGCGGGTTAAGCGCAAGGAGAGGCAGGCAGCCGGCCGCCGAACCGATCGATCGGGGCAGTGGGTGCCGGCGGGAGCCTGGTCCCGAAGTATGAACTACCATAGCGGAATCGTGTGAGCGCGTGAGGCGGATAGCGGCGTTCACCCGACACATATGTGAACCGAGAGGATCGATGGCCATTCCTAAGACTGTTTAAGCATACGATGCTGGATGACATTCCTCTTCAAGGCTCGTGCCAAGTGCGACGGGTTGATTCATAAAAACGATTTGCGCAAGCAGACGCGTTGTAGGCCCGACAGCATGTCGCGAATCCGACGATCGGCATCAGAGACCGTTGATCTCGATGTCGCAATAGTTGCAGCAGGCTATTAAAAAAAAAGGCGCTAGCCGACCAGCGACCGTGTTCATTAGCTCCGACGAGATTCGGCCCCGCCCGGAACTTGGCCAAGGATGTCCTCTTTCAGCAGCCGGTCCTGTTCTTCGAGAACTGCTGGTCCAAGATTTCCGGCCCGAGAGCTCGACGGCTTGGAATCTGCCAACGTAGGACGTTCGGCACAAAGGTGATCGATTCGAGCTGGGAAGCGACGATCCTCACGCGCAAGCGCCTGCGCTGTATGTTCAGACACTGAATTTCGTTCTTAATGGCGCCGAGACCGCGAATGGCAGACGGCGAGCGACTGTTGCAAGAAATGGCTTCGATGCGTTCCGGGAGCACGGCCTTCGGCTCAGGTGCGTGATGCACTTTTCCGAGCGAGAATCGGCCTGAGCAGACTCGGGGCAGCTGCGATAAGGGCCGGCTTAAGCGCTCGATCGCCCGGAGGCGTTCCCTGGCCAAGGTCCCGCGAGATGATCACGAAGTTCAAGGCAGCCGGATGCATCGAATTGGGCCCTTGAGGGCGCTCGGTTTTGAGAACTCTGAGAGAGCGTGGGATTTCTGGGGTTATGCATGATACGATTTGAGAACCAGAGTTCCCCCTAATGTAGGATGCGTAGAGCCGAAATTCGGCACATCACCAGGAGAAACTTGCCTGCAATCAAGTCTGTGTTGTCGCAGAGTTCGGCCCCGTGCGCGCGTCGATCGCGGAGCCTCGGTTGGTGTCGTTCTGCGAGAGATGCGGCGTGCAGCCGCGTTTGCGGCAAGCCGCGAGAAAGTCGGCGATGTCATGGTTCTTGTCGGCGGCCACGCTGCCGCCCGGCCTGGCACTGTGCCCTCGATCTTGTCGAGCGCTGTCGTTCGCTCCGCCGTACCGTTGGCCTCGGTGAAGCGCGCATCTATGATCGGCCCTTGCAGTTCTCCATCATCAGACCATGTGGCAGAGCTTGGCCGCTTGCCAGTTCACGACCTACGATGGTCCGGGTTGAGTGTTGACGGGCACGTCTTGCGGCGGGCCGCCATGGCCTTTCAGCTCAGCCCGTTCCTCATCGCTTAGGACCAGAGATGCAAGTTGCCGTGGCATCGAATGCTCCATCGCTCTTGTCCCGAAGCTATGGCACAGCGTGCAACCTTAACAAGAATCAAATGCCTCGAAGTTGTGACTCAGGACACTACCGCGAATCAGGTCGGTCGGGTTTTTACACGCTATCCAAACTCCAGTACCGTAGCATCGTGCGGCGAGGAGATCGCCGAGCGGATCGTGTCAGGTTTAGGACGGCTACGTTCGGGATACGACACGCTGAGCGCAAGTATTCAGCCGTTGCGGTGCGAAGGGACATGAGTTTTGCGCTCCTTTAGCAAAGGCTCGTCCCACTTCCTTTGTGGCACGCCGATTGCTGGGACACATTGAACCGTCCGTTCTGATCCTAGCGCTCGCCGGCCGAAGAGTTCAGATGAAACTTGCTCGATTGATCCAAATCAATGCCACAGACGCTACACTGTTGAGTAGGGCGCCGCCGATTCAGGCTTCGGCGCGTCCGTGCTTGGTGTCGCAGTCATTCGCCCAGCAGCTTTTCCTGTCGCGTTTGGAGGGCGGCAGCCAGCCCTGTCACATCCAGATCCGGCGGCGGCTTCGCCGCGCATTGCAAGAGGCTGCCCTGCAGCTGGGCTCGGAACAGCGAGTGGCGCGTCATGCGGTGCTGCGCACCACCTTTGATGTGGATGACGGCAAGCCGTTCCAGCAGATCGGAGCGGGGCATGTCAGCCTGCCGCTGAAACGGGACAATCTGACACCGGCAGTGAATGCGGATGCGACGCTTTCAGAGCTGTTGCGCCATGAAACGCGGGTCATGTTCGAGCTGGAAGCTGGACCGGTGATCCGCGGACGGCTGGTGAGTCTAGCGGCGGACGAGCATATGCTGCCGACCACCATGCAAAAAGACCGTCAGTCGGAATACTGGCTCTGGACCTTGGCGGGAGCGCCAAAGGTGCTGGCGCCCCCGATGGACCGGCCGCGTCCGGGCCAGCAGGACTACAGAGGTAGCTTCGTCGAGTTGGCGCTGGACGAGGCGATGACCGCCCAGCTAAAGGCGCTGAGCCGACATTATAGGACGACGTTGTTTGCGGTGCTCCTGGCGGGCTCGGCCTCGGTGTTGGACCGATTGCCGCGTCAAAAAGATCTGGTGATCGGCACGCCCAGCGATAACAGCGCATGCTCCGTCGGCCTTGGCGACTGTATCGCGCAACATGATCTCGCGGGAGACCTTGCTGATATCGGCGGGGCGATTCGCGGAAAGCTGATCTCCGCGACGTCGCTGTTCGAGAGGAGCACGGTCGAGCGGTTGGCGAGTTATTTGCAGTATGTGCTGAGCACTACGGCGAGCGCCGCTGAGCAGCAGGTCTGGTCGGCGCCGCTTTTGTCGCCGCGGGATCGCCGCCGTCTCCTGGTGGAGGGGAACGCCATGGAAGTGGCCTATCTGCAGGACCGCTGCATTCACGAGTTGTTCGATACGCAGGCAGAGCGGGATCAAGAGGTGATCGCGGGCGGCTACGACGACCAGAGCTTGAGCAACGCCGCGAATGCGCTGGCGATTTCGGGGGCACCTCGCGTTCGGCCGCGTCAATCAACGCCGAGCAAATCGAACTCGAGACCCAAAACCGTGGTCATGAAATTCATCGAGGGTGCGCGTGTCATTACCAAGGCTGAGCTGCAAGCCAACAACATCACGCGTTATCATGTCACAAAATTTTATCGCGAACAGATCACCAACAGTGGTCACTACGATCAGCTGAAGCACGTTGTGGAGCCCTCACTCGAGGAGTTCCAGAGTCCTGGCACCTTGGATACGAGCGGCGAACACGACAACACGGTCCTGCGCGGACTTCAGCACAAGTATCCGCAAACTGGGTTGGTGCTGCTAACCGACCGTTGCGCTTCATATTGCCGTTACTGTTTTCGCAAACGTATTGTCGGCAAGGACTCCGGTGAAATCGGACCCGATTTAGCTCGGCTTGCGCAATATATTAGCGGCCATCCTGAGATGACGAACGTGCTGCTATCGGGAGGCGACCCCTTCGTGCTCAGCACCGTCAAGCTTAACGAAGTTCTTGATCACCTGCTGCCGATCCAACATTTGGAGTCAATTCGATTCGGTACAAAAATGCTCGCCTTTAAGCCCAACCGGTTTGAGGATCCCTCTCTACGGGCCTTATTCCAGCGGATCCATGAAGCGGGTAAGACCGCTGTGATTGTCACACACTTTGATCACGTCGCGGAAATCTCGGTCAATGCGGAGCGCAACATTCGCTTTTTGCGCGCACAGGGCGTGCAGTTCCTCAATCAGTCCGTACTTCTCGCGAAAGTCAACGATGATCCAGAGATCTTGGCGGCAACCTTCGCCAAGTGTCACCAAGTAGGGGTCCGCCCTTATTATCTCTTTCAGGGCAGGCCCGTGAAAGGGGCATCGCATTTTCAGGTTTCACTGTGCCGCGGACTAGAGATTACGCGCGGCATCAATCAACGTCTCAGTGGCATCCAAAAGACATTCAAATACATCATGTCCCATTACACAGGGAAAATCGAGATCCTCGACCTTGGAGCCGATGGCCGTGTGTATATGCGATATCATCAAAACAAGACTCCCGAAAGGATCGGCAAGATCTTTTCCCGGCCTCACGTCGAGGGCGCTTGCTGGTTAGACGAATTGCCGGAAGAATGAGATCGAAGGGCCCAACCTTGATGACCGATTCATACCGCGCGGAGCACAATGGCCTCACCGCTTCCGTGCGAGAGGCGCCACGCAGTCGCGACGGGTTTCCCGCTCGGCACAGAGTGGGGCCGGAAATCCTGCGTGTCCGTGGGACGATCGACGCGGGGGAGGGACGCGCCCCGGACACTCTGCATTTGTGTGCCGAGCCTATGCATGTGTGTGCAAAGTCCATGGAAAAATTGTGTTGCTCGTCCGTTCGCGGACCATCGAACGCAGCCCCTGAATTGAAGCGAGCCGATCTTCAGCATGGCCTGGCGGTGCTCCGTTGAGCGAGATGTGCAGAGATAACATTGTCTCAGCGGAGACAGTGCTTAAGAGGGATTGGTTGAACGTGTTGCTCTTTGCCCCGCCGCGCGGCGTTGCGCTGGTGATCGTGTTCTTTCGGCTCCGCCTTGGCGCGAAGGTGCTGGACGTTTTTGGGCCGGTCTGGGCACAAGTATCTCGGTTGCCGCCTATTCGAGGGAGCAAAGTCGGTGCTGGGCCGGTGGCACCGGCGAGGCGCTGGTCAGGAGCCGTTCGCCTTAGTCGACCAATCCGAAAGTCCGGGCAAAGACCCAAGGAGTAGCTCATGCGGGTAGCCGTCGTGTGGAATCATAATCGTACTGGCGTGATCAACCGATTTGGTCAGTCTTGTCCAGAGATATACGACCGCGAGGCGGTCGAAAGCGTGGTGGCGGCACTGGAAGAGGGCGGCCATGACACGCTGCTGTGCGAGGGCGATAAAGGACTACTTGCAATGCTCGAGCGGTTCATGCCGCCGGATCCGGAAGCCCGCCCCTCCGGAATCGTCTTCAACATGGCGTATGGAATTCAGGGCGAGTGCCGTTACACCCACATTCCGGCCATGCTCGAGATGGCCGGCGTCCCGTACACGGGATCGAGCCCGCTAGGGCATGGGCTGGCGCTTGACAAGGCTATCAGCAAGAGGCTTATCCGCGATCGCGGCGTACCAACGCCGAACTTTCGAGTGATGGGTCGCGGTACCCAGAGTCCCGGGGATCTCCGATTCCCAGTAGTAGTGAAGCCCCGTCACGAATCCACCAGCTTCGGATTGCAGCTCATACATGAGCCCGCTCGATTGAGGCACGCCGTAGAAGAGATTGTCGCGAATTATGGGCAGGATGCGCTTGTGGAAGAATACATCGAGGGGCGGGAAATCTGGGTCGCGCTGCTGGGAAATGGAGAGCCCGAGGTGTTGCCTTTCGTGGAGCTCGACTTCGGCGACCGCGAAACACGCCTTATGACTTGGGAAGACAAGGCGCATTTGGCCGTCGCCGCGCCGCGGAGGATTTGCCCGGCGCGAATCGAGAGCAAGCTCGCGAGGGTGCTGCGGGCTATTTCGGTTTCGACATTCCGTGCGTGCCTGTGCCGGGATTATGCCCGCGTTGACCTCCGCATCGACCGCTCCGGCCAGCCTTTTGTGCTGGAGATCAACTCCATGGCGGCACTCGGTATGCGCAGCGCTTACGTCCAGGCGGCGACCACCGGCGGGCTCAGCTTCTCGAGCTTGGTCAATCGCATCCTCGATGTTGCGCACACGCGGTATTTCGGCATCTCCAATCGCGACCTGACCGTTCCGTAGCTGAGCCCTGCGCTGCCACTCTGCAGGTCACATGGATTCGGCCTTTTTTTGTTTGCCGCTTATCGGCTGACCACAGGAGCCATTGCAATGGATGTATCCGTCGCAAGAGCCATCAAGTACAGGTACGAGCTGTTGCCGCGGCAAATGAAGGTCGCCGCACGTTGGTTGCTAGAACATCCGACCGATGTCGCACTCCTGTCGATGAGGGAGCAGGCGCGCCGCGCAGGAGTGTCTTCGGCAACACTAACGCGGCTTGCACAGCGGCTCGGTTTCGATGGTTTCGACAGATTGAAGGAGATATTCGCGGAGACTATCAGGGAACGGCCGAAAGGGTTCGCGGGGCATGCAGAGGAATCACTGGCACGACGAAACGACCAGGGCGATGCCGCCCTCATCTACGATACGATCCATGCCTTGCGTGCCCGTCTAGGGGACCTAGTGCGGCCCCCTGCTATTGCGGCGCTGGCAGCAGCTGCCGATCTCCTCGTGGAGGCGCGACACATTTTTTGTCTCGGCCTCCGCTCAAGTTTTCCTGCAGCCTATCTGATGCACTATTCCGGCTCATTGCTGGGCTCGCCCACAATATTGATCGATGGAATGGGGGGCACGGCAAATGACGCGCTCCGGTCTGTCGGTCCAGCAGATGTTTTACTGGCGGTAACAGTTAGTCCGTACACGCGCTACACAATGCAGGCCGCCGAGTTCGCAGTTGCGCGGGGTGCGAAGTTAGTCGCGTTAACAGACAGCGAGCTATCTCCGATCGCGAAGCTCTCCAAAATTGTGATCACCGTTGGGACCGAAACACCTTCGTTCGTTCACGCCATGACGCCCGCTTTCGCGGCGACGGAGTGTCTCATCAAACTGATCGCGACTAAGCGCGGCAGCCGCGCACTTGAAGCGTTAGCCGCGAATGAAGCAGATCTCGCGGCGCTCGCTACTTATGTCCTGGAGACACCGCGCAAGCGCAAGCCGTGATCGGTCGGGGCAGCCATAACGCTCATGAGGCGCTGTGACTGTGTGCATATACTTGGCTGGCGACCGCGAATCGCTACGCCCAGCGGATTGTCCTGACGCGATATCACCGAGCCCGATACCGGTGCAGCGCTAGGACGAACAACGCCCTTGTCAGCAAAAAATGCAGAAAGATAGGCGCTCATCTCAAGCCTCTTAAGAACAAGCCAGCGACTTTGCCGCTGCTACCGACGCGAATGACCGTGCGCCCCGAGGGCACGAACTATCAGTGAGGGAGGGTCTCACCCGGATAATTGTCGATTGGTCCGGAAGCTGGCAGGCGGCACGACCGGGTAACTGGTTGGGTCGGAGCTCTGCGACAAAGGCGGCCTTGGGCTGCTGAGCGATCCGATGGGCCGTAACAAAGTGAAGCCCGAGGGCCTCGAAAGTTCTAATGCGGATGCCGACCCTCCGGTCATTTGGGGAAGGCCGCACGCGTGGGGAAGCAATCGACATGCGCACCCATGCGATCCGCCGGGGTAGTGGGCACGGCACGTCGGAAGGGTGGTTCGTAGTTACAGGGGGAGACCCGTCGCGGACGAGGGTAGCGGCCTCAACATCGCATCAGGCGGTGGTCACGGTGGGAGTCGGACGGGGCAGTAGGAGCGTTGATGCCGGGTAATGCCGGTGGAGCAACGGGCCCCGACTTCTGGTGCGCTTTTGAAGATGGTGAGGTGAAGGTGATTGGTGATGATCCTGACAACGCCTGATAAGATCCGGAGCCTTCAGAGAAAGCTCTACTGCAAAGCGAAGGCGGAGCCCACCTTCCGCTTCTATCTGCTCTACGACAAGATCTGTCCGAGGACATCCTAGACCACGCGCGCATCAATGCGGGTGCACCGGGTGTGGATGGGATGACGTTTGCTCGCATCGAGGAGCAGGGCGTGGAGGCATGGTTGGCGGGCTTGCGCGCGGAACTGGTCTCGAAGACGTACCGACCTGATCCGGTGCGGCGGGTGATGATCCCGAAAGCGAATGGTGTCGAGCGTCCATTCGGCATTCCAACCATTCGTGATCGTGTGTCAGACTGCCGCCAAGATCGTGATCGAACCCATCTTCGAGGCTGACTTCGAGGACAATGCCTACGGCTACCGGCCCGCTCGCGGGGCGGTGGACGCGGTCAAGGAAGTGCACCGGCATTTATGCCGGGGCTATGCCGATGTGGTTGATGCAGATTTCTCCAAGTACTTTGGCAATGTTCGGCACGACCGGTTGTTGGCGAAAGTGGCGCGACGGATCGACGACGCGGACGTCATGCACCTTCTGAAGGTTATGTTGAAGGCTTCTGGCAAGAAGGGCGTTCCACTCAGCAACCTGTACCTCAATGAGGTGGACAAGATGCTGGAGCAGGCGCGGGAGGTCACGCGAAATGGCAAGTACACCTACATCGAATATGCGAGGTTCGCTGACGATCTGGTGATCTTGATCGACGCCTACAAACGTCATGACTGGCTGATCAGGGCTGTGGACAAGCGGCTTCGGGAGGAGTTCGGCAAGCTGCAGGTTGAAATCAATGATGAAAAGAGCCGCACAGTGGACCTTGAGCGCGGTGAGTGCTTCGGGTTCCTAGGTTTTGAGTTCCGCTATCTCCGCGGTCTAAGCGGAGCGATGCGGCCGCATTACACGCCCAAGCTCAAAAATCGGACGGCGCTGGTGCGGGCGCTCATTCCAGCGAGTGCTTCAGCTTCATCAAAGACTGGGTAGAGAAGAAGGTCAGGCGCCATGCGACGTGGAGGGGCTGGAAACGTGGCGCGGTCGAAAGGCCTGCCGGCGCGCCAGTCCTCGACCTTACTGATGAGCGGGGATGGGAGACGGGGCGTTTGGCCAAAGGGCGCCAAGCTACCGCGCCCATCCTCGACACTACCCCACGAGTCGGGTGTGGCTCGATCACGTAACTCGGCTGATTGAGCGCACTCTCAACCTTGGTAGGTGCCTGCATCTGTGCGCCTGATAATGTGTCGGTCTCAGACCCGATAGATCAATTGCAAACGCGTTGCGTGAAGCGCTGCATTCATTGCCGGTAGGGGAGATGTCATGAGCCAGCAGATCGAGTTGGGCGGGTCTAGGTCCGCTAATTGATATCGGACCAGATCGTGCCTTGCTTCCAAGATTGCGGAGTCAAGCGTCCGCGAGCTGGCTTCGAGTTGGGCATCTTTGATGCCGACATAGCAAGGCTCCGTTCCGGTCGAGATGAATCCCGTCCTATGGGTGGCGTCATGCCCTCAGTGTATCGCCACCTGACACATGCCCGCTCGAGACATCCATGGGCGGTCCCTTGTTTCAATGAGAAGCAGCTTTGCCTGTGATCCCAGACAGGCGCTCCGATTGGGAGAACTTGATGATCGCATATCAGACCGAACGTTTGATCCTCACCCCCGTACGACAGGAACACGAGCCGGAATTGTTCAAGCTCCACAACGATCCGCTGGTCCAGCATGTGATCTTTAACAACAAGCCCCAAACCACTGAAGATGTGCGCAACTGGATCGATGTGGCTTTGGACCAGTGGCGCAAGAACGGCTTCGGCGTCTGGATGCTCTACGAAAAGGCCAAAAGTGGTCAGATTTTTATCGGTCGCTGTGGCCTGCGCGACTTTGGGGATACCAACAATCTCGAAATCGCGACTTCACTTTCCGAATACGGAAGAGGGCGAGGTCTAAGTCTCGAGGCCGCACGCTTTGCCGTCACGCACGCCTTGCAAAACTCGACCAAGGAAAAGATTGTTGCCCTCATTAAGCATGGGAATACGCGATCGGAGCGGGCAACCAAGAAGATGGGGCTGCACTATATCGACGACCGCTGGTGGAACGGGAAAGTCTGGCAATATTACGAAATCACCCGCGAGGAGTATTTGTTCCAGCCGCACCACACGAATGTAGTTAAATGCTAGCGGCAATGGTGGGTTTCTCTGATCAGGGAGATATTGGGCCCGTCTTGGATTTGAGTACTGCAATTAGGTTGCGTGCTGGAGATATTCGTGTTCCGACCTCCAGTTACTAGGGCGGGTTCCGCAGTGCGGCGCCCGCTTAGCGCTTCCGCGATCTCGGTGAATAGATGGGCCCGCTGCGCCCGCATGCCACCGGCCTGAGTGGACGAGGACTCGTCGCGGAGTCCTGGTCGAGCCAATATCGCATCAGGAGTCTCGATGGATCATTTCTAAACCCACGACAAAAGGCTGGTATGAGAATCGGGACCGACGCAATCCACCGCGCGCCGGGGATCGGAGCCTGAAGAAGCTCAGGCTGGACCTCCTGGATCTCTATTTGGTGCTTGGCCGTCGCGCAGCTTGAATTTCCCGGCAGCATGCGAGACTGATTGAAAGGAGGAGGGGCGAAGCCGCGCCATCGGAGCCGCCAATTTTAACATGGCGCTGCTGAAGACTACGCTCGAGGACATCAAGGCCCGGATGGCCTGCAATCAGCTCGAGTATCGTGTGATGCCCGAGCAGTCGAGGTGAAAACTTATCTCGACTCCAAAGCCATTCCGCTGGTGGCCTATTGGCAGTTGGCCGATGGCCGCGAGGAAAACAACGAGAAGCTGATGAAAGATTGGTAAGAAGTACAATCCAAGCGCGGTGCGGGTAGCCCTGAAATGGCTGCTCGACCAGCACGGCGTCGCCGCAATCCCGTGGGCCTCGCGCACCGAAAGCCAAGGCCAATCCGGATGCGCTGAAGCTCGATCTCGATGGCGACGGTCGCAGAGTGATAGCGGCCGTGCCGAAAGACATCCGCTTTGTGAATCCCGACTTCGCGCCGGCTTGGGCTTAGCGAGGGGACGCCTCCGTGGGCGTGACGCGACGATATTATGGCGAGCTTGGTAACCCGGGCAAGTCCCAAAGCAGCGAGAGGGCAAAAAAGGTCGGCCAAGGTCAGCCCAGGAGACTTGCCGTGACCGCAAGCGCGAGCCGATAGAGCCGGCTCCGCAAATTTGAACAGGTCGATAAGTGGAGTTTCTGCCTGACAGCGGGCACGCTGGTGCCTGCGAATCAGGAGCGACGATGAGCAGACGAGCGCGCCGGCACCACACACCGGCCTTCAAGGCGAAGGTGGCGCTTGCCGCCGTCAAGGGCGACCGAACGATAGCTCAGCTTGCCGAGCAGTTCGACGTCCACCCCAATCAGATTACGGCGTGGAAGGCGCAGCTGGAGGGTGGCGCTTCCGGAGTTTTTGGACCTGGCGGCGCTGCGCCGGCCACGCCTGCGATCGATGTGAAGTCGCTGCATGCCAAGATCGGGGAGCTGACGCTGGAGAACGATTGCCAAGAAACGGCAGCACCGAGTTTCGGCTCCAAGGGCTGGAGAACAAAGCCGAATGCCTTGGCACGCCGACGCAAATTGTTGACGACTCGCGTCTGGTAACGCGTCTCGTAGGACGAGGCCCCGGGATGGACATAGTCCATTCCGTATCGCACAGCATTGTAGAACAGAACTGCGATCTTGCGGGCCGTGGGGGGTCACGGCCTTGGCCTTGCGGATGCGCGCTGAGAGCCGTCTATAAAAGGCGCCGAGCGCGGTGTCTGTACGACCCACGGTCACGGCAGCAAGGCGCAGAAGTGCCGCCGCCCGGCCGCCGGATCGGCGCGTTCGGGCGAGAGCATTTTGCCGCCGGAGACCTTGTTGCTAGGCGCCAGTCCCAGCCAGGAGGTAAAATGCTTTGCACTTGGCCACGAGGAGAGGTCGTCTTCGCATTCAGCGATCAGCTTCAGCGAGAGGAAAGGACCGAGGCCGTCGAGCGTGGTTATGTCCGTTCCGAGCAACGCGAGCAGCGCCTCGCGGACGTCGAAACCTAGAGCGTTCGCCTGATCGGTTCGATTCCGACGCCGCGAGGCCCGCGGCGCTGGTCCATGGCCATGACCGCGATGGACGATCAGTTCCTTCAACACGGCTTCGATCCGGGCGTCGCAGGCAGATGTCTTCTCGTGGTAGGCGTCGTAAAGCGCAAGTGCCTGCTCAAGCGCAAACAGATGCTCGGCGCGGTAGCTTCCGGTGAGCGTCTTCGCGATCGTCTCGGCGCTGGAGTGGCAACTGTAATGGCGCAAGCACGCCAGCGCCTCAGGATCGCGCTCGCCGGCAAGGATCGTGCGTATGATACGCAGGCCGGTCGCGCCGGTGATGTCGGCGACGACGTGGTGCAGCTGAAGGTTCATCTCCGTCAAGGCCTTCTGCATATGCTGGATGTGTGAGGCCGCGTACTCCAGCCGACGCTCGCGCTGACGCACGTAGGCTCGCAGCTCAGCAATCTGCCCTTTGGCCCGAAAGCTGGCCCGCAGCAACCCGAACGAATGGAGCCGCTGCAGCCGTTGCGCATCGCTGACATCGGTCTTGCGCCCTGGCACGTGCTTGGCATCGCGCGCGTTGACAAGAAACACGGCAAATCCCCGGGCATCGAGAAGCTCGAAAATCGGAATCCAGTAGACGCTGGTCGATTCCATGACGACGGTCTCGATGCCGCATTCCGTAAACCAGTCGACCAGCCGATGCAGATCGACCGTGAAGATACCGAAGCTGCGGACTGGCTCCGGTGCGTGATCTGCCCCCACGGCAGCCATGTGCATAGTCGCTCCGACGTCGATGGCAGCCCCGTTCGGGTGCACCATCGGCATCTTATCACCGTTCCTCGACTTCGATCTTTTCGGGTTCATCTCCAATCCTCCTGCTGACGGCGGCGGAAGGGCTGGGCTGCGCTATTGGTCAGATTCCTAAACGGGATCGCCGGATGGCGTCACCACTCTCAAGTGCGCAACAAGCCATGGACCAGGTTTTTAACTGGGTCACGTGCCACCAAAATCGTATCGGCCGCTCCCTTCCGGTCGGCAATCTAACCCCGGCTCTGTTTCTATCCCCCAAGGGGGAGCGCAGCTCCGCGCATAGTTTCTTGGAAGGAGCGCTCACCAAGGCGGGATTGGTGAGCGCAAAGCGATGATCGACCGTGAGCACGATCTGTCGATCACCGGGCAGGCGGAAGTTCGCAGATCAGCCGCGGCAACATTTTATTACCTGCCGCGCCCGGTGCTGGACGCCGATCTCGCGATCATGCGGCGGTCTCGACCGGCTGCATCTGGAGTTTCCCCCCGCCGGTTCGCGCATGCTGAGAGGCCTACTGGCTGCCGACGGGCCGTCGGCATGTGAAGACGCTGATGCGGCGGATGGGGATAGAGGCGCTCGATCGCCGTCCGCGCACCAACAGGCCGGAGCCCGGCCACAAGATCCATCCATACCTGCTGCGCGGCATGGAGATCACGCGGCCGAACCAGGTCTGGGCGATGGACATCACCTACATCCCGATGGCGCGCGGCTTCGTCTATCTAGCCGCGGTGCTGGGCTGGGCAACCCGTCCTGTTCTGTCGTGGCGTCGTCGATCACGATGGAAGCAGCCTTTTGCGTCGAGACGCTGGAAGATGCCGTGGCTCGTCACGGTAAGCCGGACATCTTCAACGCGGACCAGGGCTCGCAGTTCACCGGACAGGCGTTTATCTATAGCGCGACAATCTGGATGAGACGCACTTCCATCTTGATTGCCGCGCCGCACTTTTCCCGGCGTGCTCGCCGACAACGGCATCGCGATCAGCATGGACGGCCAGGGCGCATGGCGGGACAACGTGTTTGTCGAACGGCTCTGGCGCAGCATCAAATATGAAGAGGTGTATCTGCGGGCCTATGACAGCGTCAGCGAGGCGCGCAGCTCGATCGGCCGATATCTCGACTTTTATAACAGCAGAGCGCCCCCGTTCGAGTCTTGACGGCACCACGCCGGATCAAGCCTACTTCACCCCGCTGCCGCTCCGCCTGACAGCCTAACCCCGGCAGAGGCTCCAGTTATCGACGCGTCTGTTCAGACAACCGGGACCAGCTCTGATCCCACGGTCAAGGAGCCTGCGATCAAAGTTACCGAAGCGCGCTTGAGACGAGAGATTAGTGAAGACCGCGTGCTGACCAAGGACGGGGCCAGTCCATCCACCCAACTTCTGGCCAAGGCTTAAGTCGAAGAGGGAGAGCGGCCTTGTTATGTCGATATCGCCGTCTTGGCGGCTTCGGTTTTCGTGCCGGCAGTGTGCATTGGATATCTCGTCGCGTCGTCGGGTACGCCCGCGCCCCACACGCCGGTGAGTAGCGCTGGTAACGGTCGGCGTCACCAACATGTCGATCGGGATTGCATCGCGCCGTCGGCATCATCCTACTCGTCTTGCCTGAGTGGACGTTTCTGGCGGCATGCTTGTCACTCAGCAGATGTGCTGCCCATGTGCAAGAGCTCACCCGGATGGAGAGTTAAGATAAACGCCAATCTCTGTGAGTTCTTACTCATTGTTCTTCTCGTGGCGCGAGTGCTGTTCATCCTGTCGTGGCGCGGGCTGTCCAGCCGCGCGACGACAGCGATCTGGTCGGCGTCCTTGCCACGACACTGCGAGCCATCCAGCGGCGGACGGCATCCGGGCGGCATCGCGTGCGCGATCGGGGGCTGTCATTCGCGCTGCGCCGATGAACTCGTAGAGCTGGACCAACAGTTGCTGGCCCGTGAAGCGAGTAGAGTGGCTCACCAACGGTATTGAGTGCCAGAGTTGGTAGGTTGCTGGCTATGGCGTCGCCGTTTAAATAGCTTCATTGCTTCGGGATCGTGATGCGGAAGCAGTGCGAAGGCGATAAAGAATTCGATTGGACAGGCGATCATCATCTCGCAGTCCATCGGGATGAGGGGAGACCTCGATCATGAATCAGGACGACTACGCTTATGAGGCAAGTAGTATGCCTTTCGTTGGACGATCCAAGATCTACCTTGTTTTATGGTCGAGGAAAACAACATCGAACAGCGATGTCGTACGAAAGCCTGTGGCGTTATTCTACCCATGCGAATCAGAGAGCGATATAGATCGGTCGTCGTTCGAGTTGACTGCGTCGACTTCATTAGTCGCGGTTGTCGTGCCAACGCGTGCGGCCGAAATTGGGGTTCAGCATCCTCATGGACGCGGTCCATAAGATGTAGCGGCCGCAAAGAAACAGCGATGGACTACAGCTGCGAGAAGTGTCTGCGAGCCGATACCTTCATCTCTCAATGCTGCCAAATGCCAATCCAGCTTCCAGCATCCAGATACTTGGCGACAAACCAAGTTCCCAGGTTGCGTCACGTAATTCGGTTTGCGCTAGGCATCATGTGAAAGGTAGTTCAGAAGCTGACCGGCCTTTCGTCAATCCTCTAACCCAGCCAACGCGCGAACCTCAAACCGAGTCAATGTCCGTGATCGTAGAGAGGTAATGTGAATGAGGTCGCATCGCCACAATGCGCCATGTTGAGAGCCGGGATCACCATGAAAAGCATCTTTGACGCCATGCAAGCGATATCAATGGTCCACAAGACCACCTTCGACCGTTACTTTGCGGAGTATCCGCCCAAATGCTCCGAAATGACCTTTACAAACATTCTCTGCTGGGCCGACGTCAAAAACCACCAATTCTGTGTGTATCGTGATCACCTGCTCGTATCTTATCAACGCAAATCCGACAGTGAGCCGCAGTTCTTTCCTCCGATAGGAGAACATCCGGAGGACCTCATGCTGGAGCCGCTTCCGGGGCTCCAGACGTACCGATGGGTGCGGATTCCTAGGACCCTTTCAGATGACCTTTCAGGAAGCATGTCCATCGTGTTCGATCGAGACAATAGCGACTACTACTACGACGTCGAGGAGTTGATAACGTTGAAGGGTAAGAAGTTCGAAGGGAACCGAAACCTCATCAGGAGGTTTGCCGATTTGAATCCGACGGTGCGGTTGATGCAGGCACACGATGCGACTGCTTGCATTGAGCTTCAAGAGAGATGGCTTAGCGAACAAGATGCAGATCGAAGTTCAGCAGCAGAAGAGACCGCTGCCGTTAAGATCGCTTTTCATCACTTTGAATCCCTGCCTATAAAGGGCGTGGTGGTGGAGATAGATCAGAAGCTCGTCGGTTTTGCCATGGGTGAACGGCTCAACTCTGAAATGTTTGTTGAACACTACGAGAAGGCCGCACGAGAGTTCAAGGGCGCCTACCAGTACGTTCTTCATGCATTCGCGGGGGAGGTTGCAGCCGAGTTGAGGTACATCAATCGAGCGCAGGATCTTGGTATTCCGGGCTTACGCCAAGCGAAGCTCAGCTGGCGGCCCGCCGGATTCGTGGAAAAGTACAGTGCACGGATGTTCTTATGATGAGTTACACGGATGCGTTCTTCCAGCGCGGCGTCTGCTGGTTTTGAGGCTCGACGCAGCGAGCATTGGCTCGGGGGCTCGCGATTGACGATCTCCCTATGTGACATTTGATTGGGGCCGCCAAAGACGTGGAAACCGCGATAGCAAGCTATGCGGGAAAGTGGGTGATCACGGGATGAGATAGGCGGCGCATCGAGGCGGGTGTCGCGCCCGCCAGAACCTCTCCGGGAGAGCGATCCGCCATGAACGAGACTAGCAAGAGTGGCGCTTCGTCAGCCCGAGGATATTTCGACCATCACTGGCCAATATTCTGCGAGCCAGTGCGCGGCAGCGTCTGGCGCAGACCGTAGAGATCGAAGTCGAGTCGTTTGTTGCCACGGTGAAGGATTTGAAGCTTGCCGAGGGGCGGGCCCGTGTCGTGCAGCATGGTTACGGTCCGGCCCGAACGATTGCGACCGACATCAGGCCCATCGAGGTCGCGCGGACGAGAATTCGGGACCGCGGGGTGGCCGGTGACGGCGAGCGGATCCGCTTCAGCTCGGCGATCCTGCCACTGTGGGCGCGGCGCACCAGGAGCCTGGATGCGCTCTTGCCGGTGCTGGACCTGCGCGGCATCTCGAGCGGCGATTTCCTGGAGGCGCTGACGGCCTTGCTGCGCAAGGACGCGCCGAACCGATGGCGCCGGTCATCTCCCGGCTGAACGGCCGCGTGGCAGGGGCGAGTATGAGCGCTGGCAAATGCGCGATCTGTCGGCGCGACGCTATGTGTATGTGTGGACCGATGGCGTTTTGCCAACCCTATCGAAAGCGTGTTCGCGGCCATGCAGCACCGAACCGTGCGGACGAATGGATCATTGTCGTCAACGACCGCCAGGCTGATGGTGTTCAAGCTAGTCGTCGCCGCATCAAAAGCCTTGCGACGGGTCAGAGGCACAAATCAGAAGCGGACAGGCAGATTTCCCGCATCCGGCTCTCGAAAAAAACGTCACGCCTCGACCCACTACACGTCGTGCCCAAGCCGGCTCAAGCGTACGAGCCCGGAGAGTGTTGACAGCGACGGCCGACGCGTCGCGCTCGGGATGGATATCAGGCCGTCCGGGGCCGAGACGTTCTGGAACTCGTTCCCGTGCAAGCTCGCGCGGCGCGCCTGCGCGGTGTCAAGCTGGTGATCGCCCATGCCCGCGAGGGGATCAAGGCGCAGTCACCAACGCGCTGAATGCGAGCTGGCAGCGCTGCCACCTGGGCGCGTCGAAAAGGCGCAATTGGCTGATTCCATTCTCGTCGGCGATTCGCGATCGGCAGAACAAACGAGATTCTGGGGCGTAAGGAGCGGGCATGAGTCGGGCATTGTCCAGAATCTTTCGCACGTTTTATCAGGTGACGACTTCGGTTTGAGAGAGTTGCTGCTGATATAGCGGGTCGCGTGTTCACGCAGCATTTGGTCGACCACGCGCTCCGGGAATGTGCGGCAGCCGTGCCGCCGCCAACTTGAGACAGGATTGGCCATCAGGAAAGGAACCGATGACTTGGGTTCGTCCCCGGACGTCCTTCACGATGGGCTCGAGCGGGCGAGCGGGATTGTTCCTTTCGAATCATCGTCCCGAAAAGGCGTAGTAGCTGAGCGTCTCGTGGACCGCCTGTCGACGAGATCGGCAGCTTTGGCGTTACGGTTTCCCGCAGATCTGCGATGACGGTCCCGGCCTTCTCGTCGGCCGCGGCACGCCCTCTCTTGCGCATGAATAGCCTTGAGAATGTGGCTCAGCTCGCGAACGCCTAGTCGACGGCACGTGGCCGAGGACATTGCGAGTGCACCAATGCTGCGGTGATAGCGCGCCTCCCGTAGACAATCCGCGACGCTCGGCAAGACCTCGCCAGGCGCCGGAAATCACTAGCTGCACGCATTTGAGGCCGCTGGCGCAGAAACGATGACGAGCCGGATTTGTCCTTCGCGGCGCCTTCACAGATGCGGTCGATTTTCCAGAACTCCTCTGCATTGATCGCCGAAGCCACAAGGAGCGATACATTGCGGACTTCGCCGGCCCAGCCGCGCTTCATGACGACGCCGTCGAGGCAGAGACGGATGCTCGCCTTCGATCCTCCGATTCCGCCAAGCTTTGGCCTTGGCAGAAGTTTTTTATTGAGGTTCGACTCTGTACTCGGGCTGCACTTTGCCGGACAGATGTCTCCGCCCCGCCGAACCGAAATCCCTGCCGGATATCCCTCGTCTGTAGCCTCATGGCATTCAGCGTCTCTCCACAGTCGTTATCGTTGCTCCTTCGTTCTAGAAGAAGCCGACTCACACTTAGGATTTCCGAAGCCAAGCATTTGGAGCAGAAGTAAGGTTCATCCCAAACGCGTCAGTGTAATAAGTATCGACTAAAAATCCGGATTGCTCGACCAAGTGCAAGCCATCGATGATCTGTTTATTTGCTTTTATAGGAACATCTTCAATTACATAATAGTCACCCGGCACTAGAAGTTGGCTTAGGTAAGAAAATATCGAAAATACTTGCACGTGCGCATCGTCGATCACAAGCCAAGGATGAGGTAGCCCCATCAGAAGCTCTTTATCGAAGGTCTCAACGTCCGAAAGGTCAACCTGATGAAAGGTAAGAAGTGGATGTTTTGCATTTTCGTGGATGCATTTGGTGTGCAAATCAAAGGAGTGGACTTCACCGGGACCGTCACAAAGCGCCGACATCTGATCAGCGAACCAGAGTCCGCTGCCACCTTGAAACGAACCGAGTTCTAGAATTGTCTTCGGCTGAAGCTCCCAAATAAGCCTTGTATACAGAGACAGATCAAAAGGAGTCTTGATATTTATTAACCCCTTGTAGGTCAGCGCCAAAGCTCCAATTTTTGCGGAGCGCTTGACGGGAAAACTCCATGGGAAAATAGACGACCCCCATCCACGGGTCGATGGCTTTGCAAAACGGTCAGAATAGTCAGCATTGACGATGCTGCTAATCGCGTCAAACATTCCCTGATCAAGTAGACCACCCGGCTTTGTTTGATCGGGGTAGTTCTTGTGAGCGGCCTCCCAAAAGGCCTCGTATCCGGAAGCGAGTTTCATTACGTATCTCCTTACTGCGCCATCGTTGTTTCGCAAAACCGCGTGGCCTTGACAAGTTTCATTGCCTAACAACCAATCGCCGAAAGGACGTGCACCTTGGCTGCAAAACTGCGCCAAAGCGTAACACTGCCTCGTGCCCGCTCGGCGCCGCTATCTCATTGGCCGCAGTGAAGTTCGAGACGACCGCCACATCAATGTTTGGCGCTTCTGCGTTTCCCAGCATACGCAGCATCAACGTTGCATTGGTTAGGATCACTGGGGCAAGTCTCGTCCGGATCGGCGGCTCTTTGCTCCTCATCCCAGCAATAGGCGTGCCACTCGCGGAATATGGGGCGCGCTTGCCCTGCGAGAGTGAAAACACGCATACGCGCCAACACGCCGCTTGGAATGGCTGCGAGGCGTTGTCGGGGTTCCGACATCGGCGTCATCAGCCGGACATGGATGGTACGAGGGAGGGAGGCTCAAGCGCTGTCATGCCGACCTCGAACGCGTGCTTGAGAATGATATGCCCTATGCGATCTCACCCTTCGGGCGCTCGGGATTTGGTGCCCATCCGTCCTCTGGGTTAGCCGCGCGCGATCTCGAAGGCGCCGGGTCCGCGCGCATAGGCGGGAATGTCGCCGTTCGATCCTGGGCTCGTCACGTGGTGCGAATTGATTCGGAGCACGCCGTGACTAGGCCCGGCATATCTGCGTCACCTCGGTACATAGCAAGGGACTTCTGGCCCCACGGCGCTGACAGCTTAGTTCTCCAACCGGGGGCGGATGTTAAAGCGGCGAGCTTGTTAGCGAAGTGGTCGGCGGCCGAGGCCCGGAGCATGAGCTCGTCAATGCGTGAGGCCGGCCACAGATTGACGAGTTTAGTCAGCACATCCGCAAAGTAGGGGTTGCGGATCAACGCCGGCCGATGAGCGAGCGATGCAGGCCAGCTCTCCGTCCTCTCGTCGTGGCCGCAGAAGAGCGTGTTTTTGCGATTGAGAATAATCGGAGCCGATGCGACGCTCTACAACGTAGGCGTATGAACGAGCACCCTGAAGAACAATCGGCTCGCTGGAAGAACACGCGATCGCCGTCGCCGCCGCCTTCGTCAACGAGGTGCAGAAAGTGCTCTCGCGCGAAATGCTGGAATAGATCAAGGGCATGCAGGCCGAGTAGAAGGCGAAGTCGCCGCTGCCTTCCGCGCCGTTTCGACCGGGCGCTTACAACCCACGATTTACGCGTCCACGCCTGGCTGGTTGCACTCATCATGATCAAAACAGCATCACAGTGAGGGATCAATATTGGGCGCGCCTGTGTTGATCGGCTTGCAGGGGATGGCGGCACACGATCACAACTGAGATGGAAGGAACCAGTATCAGAGGCTTGCACCACATCGAATTTCGAAACGATCGCGGTGAGATGACGAGGGCCGCTTTAGAAATTAAGTTTAAGCGGATCAAGGTCCTGCCTTCGATTGGCAAACAGAAGCGCTATCCTGGGCTCAATCTGACTGTCATACATGCCAGCGAACGCGGAGACCCAAGAGGCCGGAAGCCGATCGAGTGGAAACTAATAACTGATCTGCCGGTGCACGGACGCTCCGAAGCGACCGGAAAGATCAACTGATACGCTCTGCGATGGAAGATCGAGGTGTTGCACAAGATTCTGAAATCGGGCTGCAACGCCGAGGACTCAAGGCTGCGCACGGCTGAAATCGTCTCGCTAATCTGATGGCGATTTTTTGCATTCTCAGCTGGCGCATCTGTGGCGACCATGCTGAACCGCACCGACCCCAACAAGTCGCCCACTACGGCATTTACTGGCGTCGAATTCGCTCTGCTGGACGCGCTCGTAAACGGCGTCGGTAGCCGCAGGTGCCGCATGGCGACGCTCGGCTACTACCTTGTCAAGCTCGCTAGGCGGCTATTTGGTCAGAGCCCACGATCCACCGCCCGGAAACATTGTCATGGCGTGGCTTACCGTAGCTTACCGACATCGCGCTCGGCGTTGAACTCAGCACAATCAAAAATGTGGGTAATTGAAAGCCGGTGAGGCCCTCACCGGATGCTTACGTCTTTGGCGACCAGTATCGGGGAGCGAGCCATGTTGCGACGCGGCAATCAGGATGGAAGTGCCCATCCAGATTGTCGCGCTATAGTTGATCCTCGACCATGCTGCGAAGACACCTCCTGAAGGAGGGTCGGTCATGGTCTCTGACGAGGTCAGGCCTCATCACCTGGAGCACAAGGCGATTCTTTATGTGTGCCAATCCTCAGCACATCAGGTGTTGCATAATCGCGAGAGCTGCGCGTTGCAATGCGCCATGGGGGGACCGGCTGACGGCTCTCGGGCGGGCGGAGATCGAATTAATCCGATGATGATTTCAGTCGTTCACGCATAGCGCGACAACGCGCTGGCTTCGAACGGTTGGTAGCGGGTTTTGCCTCGGTAAGCTTGGTGCGGTTTGTGCCCCCGAACCAGGGCTTTTTGATGCTTCCGCGGGCGAGTGTTTGGTGGTCCGTCAGAGGACAATGACATCTTGCGCGATCCGTGCTCACTTTGCTGAGTTCGGTCTCGTTGTCGGACAGGTCGGCAGAGGGTAGACGTTTGGTGGATATGTTGGACGACGAGGAGCTGATCCTGCAGACCACCGCCCGCATGGCGCTCTTAGCACTGCAAATCAATTAAAAACTTCGACAGGCAGTTAGACGCCGTCGAATTCCGGATCAGAAAGTACATCCGACGACGAAGTTGCTGGCTTCTATCCCTGGCGTTGGCCCCATAGCGGCCACGGCCGTCGCGGCCGCTGTCATAGACCCAGCTATGTTCCGCCAGTCGGGAGTTCGCTGCGTGGCTCGAACTAATGCTAAGGCAGAACCCCAGGGGCGGGGAGGATCGGCTCCACCGTATAACCAAACAGGGAGACGCCTATCCCATGCACTTGTCGGTTATTCGGGTCCGCAACATCGTCTGGTACCCGAAAGCGCGATTACGGGTCGGAGGGGGTTGGATCGAAGCACTACTTGAGCGACGTCGACCCATGGTCGTTGCAATCGCCGTTGCCACCAAGTGGGCACGGATCATCTGGGCGATGATGACGACCGGTGAGTTCTATCGACCGAAAGAAGGCTCAGATTCGCGCTCAAATGTTGCATCAAGGCTCAGGTATGCGCCGGAAGCTCGGATACCGTAACGGTGCAAATATGCCGTTAATGCCGGACAGCAGAGGTTTGGCCGGCTGCGTCATCTAGCTTCTGCGCTGCCTCCTATAGGTTCATTCTGTACAACATCAGTGAGAAGACACATTCGGCGGCTCGAAAGTGGGCCTCCGCCCCAACGTGTTCGAGAGTTTTATGAGACCGGCCAACACCCTGACGTATCCGTCGTAATAACAATTGGCACCGCGCGAGGCGCTTGTGAGACCGAGCGCCAAGCACTCTTCGCGGTGCCTGAATGTAATGACATAGCAGCTCCCTTGCCCGAATCGAATCTAATGATGTCCCGTATCTTCGTTTATTGCGCTGCGGGTGGGCGTGGCATTGACATCTCGATAGCAGCTGAACCTCAAATGAATCTCTTCGACCGCCGATTGCGGTTCTTGGGACGGTCTTCTGAGAGTGAATGGGGCGCGCAACTGAATGAGACGCGATCTCGTAGCTTCAATTTCTTTCGAACTTCAAACTGAAAAGTACACTGCTCGGCTCTGACGACAGCAGCATACAGTAGAAGAGCGACCGTGCGGCCTTTTTGCGTTGTACGCGAGTGAGCGGCAGTAGTGCACAATCGCTGAATGCACGGTGTGATATTCGCATCAATCCTCGGGCGGAGGCTCAATCGGAACAGCAAAGCCCGCCTTTACGCGGTCCATTATGACCATCGTCTTGAAACCTTTGATATCGGGATTCTCATAGAAGAACCGCCGGGTAAACTGCTCATAATCCTCCATCGTGCGCGCGGTGATGTAAAGGACGAAGTCCGCATCGCCGGTGACGTAGAATCCATTGACGACTTCAGCCGACGATTTGATCGCCTTCTTGAACTTGTCGATGATATCGGAACGCTCCCGCTCGAGGCTCACGAGCACGAGCATCTGAATCGGTCTTCCTACCGCCTTCGTCGAAACGATCGAGACATCGGCCTCGATGATGCCTTCCGAACGGAGTCTTTTCAGTCGCCGTTGACAGGCCGTAGCCGAAAGCCCCGCCATCTCTCCGATCACCTCCGACGTTAAGCGGTTGTTCTTTTGCACGATCTCGAGGATCCGGGCGTCTATTCGGTCGTATTGCATATTCATGTCCAGCCCTCAGATGCCTTTCGGCGCAAAATGCCCATGGGATGCAGGAATTCCTCCGAACGACAGGAGAATCCGGCGTAAATCTGTTTGTGATATCAGTATCCTGATTGCCGAGGCAATTTCAACTGACGACCGGCGGAACTTCCAAAATGGCGCTTCAACCTGTTCGGCACGAAAGTCGGCATCGGGTCGGTCTTGCCTCCCAGCATCTGCAAGATCTCCGTCGTCGCGACTTTCTGGCGGGCGCTGCGCTTATCGACGGCCGCTGGACTGCGGGCGAACATAGAGATGTTGTGGTCGATCCTGCCACCGGAGAAAAGATCGCAGAGGTCGCTCGTTGCTCTGCCGCGGATATGAGTCTCGCGATCGCGGCAGCCGAACGAGCGTACGCTGCGTGGCGAGATCTGTTGCCTGCAAAGCGTGGGGCGATCCTCAGGTCCTGGGCATTGTTGATGCTCGAGCATGCCGAAGAACTTGCTGTCCTCGTGACCAGCGAGCAGGGCAAGCCGCTCGCTGAGGCTCGCCATGAAATTGCGTATGGTGCTGGATTTCTCGACTGGTTTGCTGCAGAGGGAGAGCGCGCATACGGCGAGACGATGCCCAGCCACAAGCCTGGGAGTCTGCTTCAGGTGCGGATGCAGCCGATCGGTGTGGCGGCGGCCATCACCCCGTGGAATTTTCCTGTCGCCATGATCACGCGAAAAGCGGGGGCTGCTCTTGCGGCGGGTTGTCCGATCGTCGTGAAGCCTGCTCCCGAGACGCCGCTCTCCGCTCTTGCGGTGGCTCGATTGGCCGACGAGGCCGGCATCCCGCGCGGGGTGCTTCAGATGCTCGTCGGTAATCCGGTCGAGCTGTCTGCGCCGCTGTTGCGCGACACAAGAATACGCGCCCTCTCGTTTACGGGTTCTACGGAGGTGGGGCGTCTGCTTCTGGAGAGGGCGGCTGACACGGTCAAGAAGGTGTCGCTCGAGCTGGGTGGGCATGCCCCATTTCTAGTCTTCGACGATGTCGATCCTCAGAAGGCTGTCAAAGGGGCGATGGCCGCAAAATTTGCGACCTCGGGTCAGGACTGCCTTGCTGCAAACCGCATCTATGTACAGAGAGGTATCTATGATGCCTTCGTTGATGCTTTTGCCGAGGCTGTTGCTCAGCTGAAAGTCGGTCACGGTCTTGAGTCTGCAACGGACATTGGTCCAATGACCAAGCTGTCGGTTGCCGACAAATGCAGGGCTCACATCGATGATGCGGTGAAAAAAGGCGCCCGGGCATTCTCTGCCAGTCAGGACGCCAGTCTCGGTCCGAACTTCGTTCCTCCGACGCTCCTGAGTGATGTCACCGAGGACATGCTGATCGCGCGGGAGGAGACGTTCGGACCCGTGGCTGCCGTGCTCCCGTTCGATTCCGAAGAAGAGGTTGTCGCCCGGGCTAATGCTAACGAAATGGGGTTGGCCGGTTACATCTACACGGACAGTCTGCGTCGAGCGCTCCGACTTTCTGAGCAGATCGAGTGCGGCATGCTCGGTATCAATACAGCGTCATTCACGGGCCCGCCCATTCCGTTCGGGGGGTGGAAGCAATCCGGGCTCGGTCGCGAGGGCTCGCGACATGGCTTGGCGGAATACATGGAACTCAAATACGTCTGCTTCGGCGATCTGACGGCCTAGGAGAAGAATTCGGCATGATTGATGTCAAAACAATTGCTGAACGAGATCGCGCGACAGTTCTGCATCCCTTCACTCAGCTCAAGGAATTCGCTAGTGGCAAGATCGGTGATCCCACGATTGTCACAGGCGGCAAGGGCATTCGTATCAAGGATGCAGAGGGTCACAGTTACATCGATGGCTTTGCCGGTCTCTACTGCGTAAACATCGGCTATGGTCGCGCCGAAGTTGCTGAGGCCATTGCACGGCAGGCTTACAGCCTGGCGTACTACCACACATACGCGGCGCACACGACCGAAGAGCTGGCGACCCTGTCAGATCGCCTCGTACGAATGGCGCCGGGCAAGCCAAGCAAAGTCTTCTTCGGACTGTCCGGATCGGACGCCAACGAAACCCAGGCAAAGCTCGTCTGGTATTATAACAATCTGCGTGGTCAGCCCAGAAAAAAAAAGATCATCTCGCGCGAGCGTGGCTATCATGGCTGCTCGGTGATTTCCGGGTCGATGACCGGCATGTCGTTCTACCACGATCATATGGACCTCCCGTTCCCGGGCATTCTGCATACGGGTGCGCCGCACCACTATTGGGGCGCCGAGCGAGGCGAGACGGAGGAGGCCTTCTCTCGTCGCCGCGCAGCCGAGCTAGAAGAGCTGATCGTGCGGGAGGGGCCGGAGACGATTGGCGCCTTCATTGCCGAGCCAGTGCTTGGTACGGGGGGTATCACACCGCCGCCTGCCGGCTATTGGCGTGAAATTCAGGCCGTGCTCAAGCGGTATGACGTACTTCTGATCGCGGATGAAGTCATTTGCGGCTTCGGTCGAACCGGCGCGGACTTCGGTAGCACGCTCTACGGCATCCAGCCGGACCTGGTGACAGTCGCCAAAGGTCTGACATCGGGCTACATGCCGCTGTCGGGAGCCATCGTTGGCGAGAAGGTTTACGCGGTGATGGAGGAGGCAGCCGATCGCGTCGGGGCGTTCTCGCACGGATATACCTATTCCGGCCATCCGATTGCTGCCGCTGCTGCGAACGCAGTTCTCGACATTTTCGAGAAAGAAAGACTAACCGATCACGCGAGGGTCGTCGGCTCCCGTTTCCAAAAGCGGCTCAAGGAGCGTTTTGCACAGCTGGAAATCGTCGGAGAAGTGAGAGGAGTGGGCCTGCTCGGCGCGATCGAGTTCGTTGCCGATCGTCAGACTAAGCGACGGTTTGATCCTGAGCAAAAGGTGGCGGCCCGCATCTCGAAGGCTGCTCGTGATCAGGGACTTATCGTGCGAGCAATGCCGCATGGGGATATCCTCGGCTTTGCTCCGCCTCTGGTCGTATCGGAAGCAGAGATAGACGAAATTGTTGATCTCGCCTTTCGGGCGACCAGGCAGGTCATGGATGAGCTGACGAGATAGGCAGCCCTACGTGAGCGTGGAGTCATATCGGCACCGCAGCGCGGCCATGCCGAGCATTCCATATCGCGCGGTCGACACCCTCGGGCATTGTCGGTGAGGCGCAGCCGCCTATCGCCGCGCCGGCCCGGCGACAGATATGCCAACGCGCGGGGCCGTCTCTCTGCAGCGTGATCATTCGACCTTCGATCCTTGGACCTGATGATGAGCTCTTGCACTAAACTGCAAAATCGGCCCCATCCATGCGCGTCGGCGCCAGAACTTTGCGGATCGTCAGTTCTCCCTCCCTCGGCGGCCGGTTTCGCACAGTTCGCCAATCTTTCAGGCAGCCGGACTGGTGTCTCAGTATGACCGCTCGAAACGGTACAATCGCGGTCCTGGGCTGCGGGCTCATCGGCCAGAGCTGGTCGGCGCTGTTCACAGCCTACGGCTATGATGTCGTCGGCTGGGATCCGATGCCGAAGTCAATATCGAGCATGCAAGAACGGGTTACCCGATGTCGTGACCAGATTTGCATTCCCTCGGCGTCTCGATTGAAGCAAGGATCATTTCGCCTTGCCGAAACGCCTGAGGCAGCCGTCGCTGATGCGTTCTGGGTTCAGGAGAACGCTCCGGAATCAGTGTCGGTCAAGATGGAGCTCTATTCCCGCGTAGAAGCAGCGGCCAGTCCCGACGCCGTGATCGCAAGCAGCACCTCGTCCCTGACATGGTCCCAGCTTGCAATCGGGTTGGAGCGCAGTGCACGCTTCATCACTGCGCACCCTTTCAACCCGCCACACATCATGCCCCTCGTTGAAATCTATGCCGTCGACGCAAATGTGCGCGAGGCAGCTATTCAATTCTTCAAGGGTCTCGGTCGCGAGCCGGTTGTGCTCTCTCGCGATGTGGTCGGGCACATAGCTAATCGGCTCGCTTCGGCGCTCTGGCGGGAAGCCGTGAACATCGTTGCGGAGAACATCGCCGATGTCGCAGCTGTCGACGCCGCGCTTGTGCATGGGCCCGGATTGCGCTGGTCGGTGATTGGCGCGCATATGGCTTATCATCTCGGCGGCGGAGCCGGCGGTATGGAACACTACCTGAAGCATCTTGGGTCAAGCCAGGAGCGTCGCTGGGCAACGCTCGGGGCACCGGCTCTCACGCCCGATGTTTGTGACCGGCTCGTGGCCGGGGTCCTGGCGGAAGCGAACGGTCGCTCAATAGCCGAACTCGAAGCCGAGCGCGATCGGTCTCTTTTGAAGGTGCTCGCGACACGGGCGGCGCGATCTACATGAGAGCCGCGCCTCGCATCGCGTTGACCTAAGCGCTGGAAGAGCCGATGCGACTGATCGTGCAGTACCCCGGCCAGCTTGGCGCTGAAATAATACGGCAGTTCGCGCCAGTCGCGGCACTGCGCACAATAGCCGGCACGGCAGACGCGTCCGCCGGCGTCCGAAAAGATTTGCGGAGTAAGCAGAAATGACCCGATCGCAGGCGAACTTCTCCCTCGAGGAGATGGATAAGCTCAGTGTATTTCATCCGGTAACGTCCATCGCTGATCAGCAGAAAAATGGACCAATCATCTATACGAAGGCCACAGGGGCAAGGTTGACCGAGCGAAACGGTGCAGACCTGATCGACTTCGGCGCGGGACTTTGGTGCGTCAACGTCGGTTATGGACGCAGCGAGATAGCCGCTGCCGCCTCCAAAGCGATGCAGGAACTGAGCTACTCTCATATGTTCGGCACTGCCTCGAACGAGGCCACAATACGATTGGCCATCCAGTGCTGTCGCTTCTGCGGGAACGAGCGGAGGCGCCGTATCTGGCGCGCGTCGCCTTCGGCTCGTCTGGATCCGATGCCAATGATACGGCATACAAGCTCGTCCGCTATTACAACAACCTGCGCGGAAAACCGGAAAAGAAGAAAGTCATCTCGCGACTGGGAGCCTATCATGGTGTGTCGTACGCGAGCGGCAGCCTGACGGGTATTTCTGCGTACCACACCGCCTTCGACCTGCCGATCGAAGGCGTTCTGCATACTTCGTGTCCGCATTACTATCGGTTTGCACGGAACGGCGAGAGCGAGGAGCGATTCTGCGACCGCATGGTTGCTGATCTTGCGAGCATGATCGGGCACGAAGGGGGGGACACGATCGCGGCGTTCATAGCCGAGCCGGTGATGGGAACAGGCGGCGTGCTGATCCCCCCGCCGGACTACTACGCCAAAATCCAGACCCTGCTCAACAAGCATGATATTCTGCTCATTGCCGATGAGGTGATAACCGGATTCGGCCGCACGGGCCGATGGTTCGGCACGCGCACACTCCGGCTGAAGCCGGACATCGTCAATATGGCAAAGGGCATTACCAGCGCATACTTCCCGGTCTCAGCCACCGCCATTTCCGATCGCATCTGGAAGGTTCTTGAAGACGCCTCGCCCCGGACCGGAGCGGTCATGCACGGCTTTACCTACTGCGGCCATCCGGTCGGCAGTGCAGTCGCCATGGCCAACATCGACATCATGGAGCGAGAGGGACTAGTGGAAAAATGCGCCGCGGATGGGCCGTACATGCTGCAGCTTCTACGGGAGCGTCTGGCCTAATATCCATACATCGGTGACATCAGGGACGTCGGCCTGATGATCGGTATCGAATTTGTTGCCGACAGAGCCACGCGACGGCCGTTCGCGCCGGACTCAAACTCGCACCGGCTGGTGGCAAAGCTGGCGGCACAACGTGGCGTGCTGACGCGGGCGCTACCCTATATCGATGTCAATTCGTTCTCGCCACCGCTGTCCATCTCTCGCTCCGACATCGAGGAAGGTGTTGCGCGCTATGCGACCGCGCTCAAGGACGCCCTCCCTGTTCTGAACAGGCTCGCGGCATGATGGAAGGAGAGGAATGTTGAATCGCAATCTCATTGGTGGCGAATGGATCGCTGGTTACGACAGCAGCGTCAACTCGAGCCCGAGCGATGCCAGCGACATCATCGGCGAGTACGCGGCGGCCGACAGGGAGGATGTCGAGAGGGCCATTGATGCGGCGACAGCGGCGTTTCCGGCCTGGTCGCGCGCGACGACCGAATTTCGCTCGGACATTCTTGACCGCGTCGGAAGCGAGATCCTCGCAAGGAGGGCTGAGATTGGGCACATCCTCGCTCGCGAAGAGGGCAAAACGCTTTCTGAAGCAATTGGCGAGACTGTATGCGCAGCCCGCATCTTCAAGTATTTCGCGGGCGAAGCTATCAGGCTGGAAGGCGAGCGACTGGATTCTGTCCGTCCCAGTATCCAGGTCGAGGTCATTCGGGAGCCGGAAGGCGTCATTGGCATAATCGAGCCATGGAATTTTCCAATTGCCATCCCTGCCTGGAAGATCGCTCCGGCTCTGGCCTACGGCAACACGGTTGTCTACAAGCCAGCCGAGCTGGTACCGGCTTGCGCCTGGATCCTCGCCGATATCCTTCAGCGCGCTGGCACGCCGGCCGGCGTCTTCAACCTGGTCATGGGGCTCCGGTGCGGTGGTTGGCGACGCAATCGTCAAATCGGACCGTATCCAGGCCGTGAGCTTTACCGGCTCCGTGCCGACCGGCCGACGCATCAGCGTCGCTTGCGTGGAGCGCGGCAAGAAGGTGCAACTCGAGCTCGGCGGCAAGAACCCTGTGATCGTTGCCGCAGATGCCGATCTCGATGTTGCTGTCAGCGTAGCCATCAATGGCTCGTATTTTTCAACCGGCCAGCGCTGCACGGCATCAAGCCGCCTTATTGTCGAAGACGCCATCCACAATGAGTTCGTGGAGCACATGGTCTCCGCCATATCGCACCTCACGGTCGGGAATGCTCTGAAGCCCGGGGTTGATATAGGTCCGGTGGCGAGTTCATCCCAGCTAGAGCAGGACCTGCGATATATTGACATTGGACGCAAGGAGGGGGCTCAGCGGCGAGCTGCTGAAGCGCGACACTGAGGGCTATTCCTGCAGCCGGCGCTGTTCGTCGACACCGACAATCAGATGTGTATCAACCGCGAAGAAATATTCGGGCCGGTCGCCTCGGTCATCCGCGTCAAGGATTACGAAGAGGCAGTTGCGGTTGCGAACGAAACAGAATTTGGCCTTGCATCAGGAATCTGTACCACTTCTCTCGAGCTGGCCGCGGATTTCAGGCGACGCTCACAAGCTGGCATGGTGATGATCAACGTACCTACTGCGGGCGTCGATTATCATGTGTCTTTCGGGGGACGGAAGGCGTCATCCTACGGCGCGCGGGAGCAGGGCAAGCACGCACGCGAGTTCTACACGTCTTTGAAGACCGTTTACGTTGGTTCATGAGAGACACCCTCCTTTCCTGATCTCCCGTCCACTACGTGGAAAAATGACGTGTCTCGGGTCTCTCCGTATCCGATCTGAGCAGGGGTAACGTCGAGCTCGAGTTGTTCAGCTTGGGGGTCTTGAAAGGTCGGTTCTCCAGTTGCCGCTTTATGCCATTCTGGAGATTTTCACCGACAATCCGTGTGCGGCGCAGAAAATCCGCAGAACTTCAGGGAATGCGATGGAAATGTCTTTTGCGATGCCGGTATCCTGAACGCAGGCAACTCCAGCGTAGCTCGGCGGCTCGGTGATGGTCCGAGGCAGCGCTCGCTGGTGCCGAATGGCGTTCAGGAGCGTGCCGGAAAATGGGGCGCATTGGAGACCGGCTTGGAGCGCTCGCAGCTTCCATCCGGAAGCCGAAAAATAGCAGCAACAAAGGAAACGCTTGAAGGACGATGGTTGATCGCATATTTTTCAACGGCACCGTAGTGACGATGGACCCTGCGCAGCCGATCGCGGCGGCTGTGGCTGTGAAGGGTGGCAAGATTGCAAAGTTGGGCACCGGAGACGCCATTCTGGCGCTGCGTCAGCCGGAGACAGATGTTGTTGACCTCAAAGGCGCGGCCTTGCTGCCCGGATTCATCGAGGCGCACGGGCATCCTCTGTTCAGTGCGCTGACCTGGGGTGAACCCGTTATCGATATCCGAGCCGTGCATACCGCGACCTATGAAGCCGCTCTGGCCAAGATCAGGCGTCGGGTCGCGAAGGCAAAGCCTGGCGAGTACATCATGGCGGTCGGCCTGGATCCCACGCTGCATGCAGGAATGAAAGAGCCAAGCCGAGACGAGCTTGACGCCATTGCGCCTGACAACCCGCTGTCGGTTACGCTGTTTCACTTTCACGGATCATACCTCAACAGCAAAGCGATATCCGCCTGCGGTCTCGATGGGCAGCTCAGTCCCGAACTTGATAAACAGGTCATTCGGGATGAAGAGGGACGTCCCTGGAAACTGGTCGAGAATGCGAGCTGGTACGCGCGCGACGCGTTCTTGGAGAAGTGCGGAAAGGATCGTGCGGTCCGCGAACTGCGTGACTGGCTGTCCAAATACTCTACTGCGGGATACACAACCACGGCCGAAATGGGCATGGTTCCCGAGTGGGCCGGTTACTTCGACACTGTCCGCAAGCAGGAAACCCTGCCGATCCGGATTCGGGTGTATGAGCAGGGAGAACTTGATAAGCCCTACGTGTCAACTCTGGGCAGCGGGGACGATCATTTCAGGACCATCGGAATCAAGTTCTGGGCGGATGGCGCGCTGTTCCTCGGCACGGCTGCCGTGTCGCGCCCATATCTCAATACGGAATTGACGATCAAGAAACTGGGCCTTCCGTCTGACAATGTTGGACATCCGACATACAGCCGCGATGAGCAGGAAAGGTTGATGACGGCTGCGATTTCGCAGGGCTGGCAACTAGCTGTGCATGCGCTGGGAGATGTGGCAATCGATACGACTCTGGATTTGTTTGAGAAGATATTCAAATCCTATCCGGATGCAAATGGACCGTGCCGCCTGGAACACTGCATGGTCATGAAGCCGGATCAGGTTAGGCGTGCTCATGAACTCGGCCTGGTCTGTAGTTTCTTCAACCCTCTTGCCCATTTCTGGGGCGATCCTTTGCGCGAGGACTTGCTAGGGCACGAAACTGCGGATGCGGTGCTGCCATTTGGAACAGCGGCACGTATCGGTATGCGGGTTTCCTACCATTGTGACTCGCCCGTGACGTGGCCAAACCCGATGGTCTGTCTCTACTTCGCAACAACACGGCGCACGCAATCTGGAGTGGTGATCGGAGCGAGCGAGCGCGTTGATATTGCAACTGCGCTCAAGGCGCTAACAATAGATGCTGCTTATCATCTTCAGATGGAGCACCTTGTCGGAAGTATCGTTGAAGGAAAACGTGCCGACTTTGTTGTCCTTGATCGGAGTCCCTTGTCAGTCGACCTAGAGAACTTGCGCGAAATAAAGGTACTTGGAACATATGTTGATGGTGTCAGAGTGCAGTCTCTCGTAGAACAGACATGACGCCGGTTACAATCATTGGCGGCTTTCTGGGCGCTGGAAAAACGACACTTGTCCGGCGCGTGCTGAAAGAGCCAGAAGGCCGTCGACTGGGCGTGCTCGTGAATGACTTCGGGGCGTTGAACATCGACGCGGAAGTCATAAGCGAGATTCTGCCTGATGTCGTTTCATTGAAAAATGGCTGTGTCTGTTGCAACATCAACGCTGATCTGATTGGCGGTGTTCGTCGGCTTCTTTCAAGCAAAGCGCCCCCGGATCACATCATCATAGAGACAAGCGGTGTGTCGCAGCCTCGCCGCGTAGCCGAGACCTTCTTCTCGAACGCCTTGAAGGATGCGGTGGAGGTGGACGGCATCGTCTGCCTGCTTGATTGTCTGAGTTTTCCCGAGTTGAGCTACGAGGAAACCGAATTCGCGATCGATCAGGCTGCGGTTGCAGACATCACGATTCTCAACAAGATAGATCTGGCGTCGACGAAGACCATTGATGAGGTTCGCGGAATCCTGCGCGGCGCTCAGCCGCACATGCGAATTCTGGAGGCTGCACACGCCGGGATTTCGTCCGAAATCATATTCGGTCCGAAGGATCGACGAAGGCCAGACCTGAACGCGCGACCCGCTGCTTTCATTGCAAGCGCCGTGACACAATCCCACGGCGATACGTTTCTTTCCTGGGCCTGGCAATCGGATCGGTTGCTCGATCTGGCTGCATTCCGTGAAGCCGTCAAGCAGTTTCCGCTAAGTGTCTATCGTGCAAAAGGTCTGCTCTCCTTCGCTTCGGCGCCTGGCGAGCGCGCCCTGTTCCAGCTCGTGGGAAAGCGATCATCTCTGGATTTCCAGATGGCCACGAAGTCAGAATGTCAAAATTCGCTCGTTACGATAGCGCGCAGAGACTCGTTTGATCCCGACGGGATGCAGCGCATGCTGGAGGACTGTCTCGCAGGTGCAGGCTCTTCACGGACCGACACAGTACCCATGGGCTTCTGAGGCGCGCTGCCGGCGCGCAAGTTCTGCGCCTCTTCGAAAGACTCGCGCATGACAGTTACGCATGGTGGCGGGCGGCCGCGCACTTGTGAGCTTTGAACGCGAAGGCGGGCATTCGTGCGCATCGCGCGGCAATTGTGGGCAGAACCCGATGGTTCTGCCCGAGCGGCCCATCTCGTCAGAGTCGCCGGCTCTCCTCCAGGCGTCCACGCCTTCCTAGAGCGCTGGCCTCGGCATCGGTCCCTCCAGCGATCCGCGTGCGCCTCCGGATTGGCTCTTGCGGTCCGACGTATTGCAACAATTGACCAACTGAGATATTAGTAAAACATCATTGGTGTACGAACCGGGAGGCGGCCTTGGACGCCCGCAGTTGCATTCGTGTTGATAGCGATGTCCTGATTGTGGGCGGCGGAGCGGCCGGGGTAGCGGCGGCGATAGCATCGGCGCGTCAGGGGCTTAACGTTACGCTGGTCGAGCGCTACGGTTTCTGCGGCGGCGGCGCCGTTGCCGGGCTCTCCGGCACGGTCTGTGGTCTGTACGAAGCGACAAACAATATTGCGGCAGGCCCGCAGCAGGTCGTTTTCGGCTTCGCCGATGAGTTCTGCCGCAGGCTGGAGGCAATGGGAGGGCTTGGCGAGCCACTGCTCTACGGCAAGACATGGGCGCGCGTCCACGACCCGCTGGTGTGGCGGGAGGCAGCCGATGGAATGCTGCTGGAAGCAGGTGTCCGCGTCATCTTCCATGCGGTTGCCCAATCGGTGCAAATGGAAGGCGATAAGGTCGAAGGTCTTTCCATCTGGACGAAGCAGGGGCCGCTAGACGCTCGCGCGCGGGTGGTCATCGATGCCAGCGGCGATGCTGACGTGGTCGCCATGGCAGGGCTGCCGAACTTCATTGGCGACAACGGAGCGGTACAGAATCCGACGATGATCTTTCGCATGATGGGCGTCGACGTCGATCGCTTCATCCGCGAATACGGTGTGGACACCATCATGCCGGAGAAGGTCTCCGCCATGATCCGGGCCAAGCACAACGCCGGCGAATACAGGCTCCCGCGCGCCAAGATCTGGTTGTTTCCCACGACGCGCCCGGGCGAACTGCTCTGCAACTGCACGCGCGTCATCGGACCGGATGGCCGCGAGCTGAACACCCTGTTTCACCAGGACTTTACCGACGCGGAAATCCAGGGTCGCCTGCAGGCTCGCGAATATGCGCGCTTCTTCCGAGACAATCTCGTCGGCTGTGAACGGGCGTTCCTCAATGACACCGGCGTCCAGGTCGGCGTGCGTCAGACCCGTCAGGTATCCGGTGTGAAAACGCTTGCGAATGCAGACGTCATCCAAGGCGCGAAATTCGCCGACGGTATTGCCGTGTCACCGTGGCCGATCGAGCTGCACTCGGGCGACAAGCCCAAGGTGGAATGGTTGCTCAACGACTACTACGAGGTCCCTTACGGATGTTTCGTGCCGGCGCGTGGTGAGGGGCTGCTCGTCGCGGGTCGATGTTTATCGGCAGAGCATGAGGCGGTGGCATCGGCGCGTGTGACGGCGCAGTGCTTTTCGTATGGTCATGCGATCGGTCTCGCCGCTGCCATTGCGGTGCATGAAAACGCCCTGCCTCGATCTATCGATGGCAAGGACGTCAGAGCCGCAGTGAACGCGGACGGCGCTCGGATTGACTGAAGGAACACTTCGCCATGATCAGATCCGAGATCAGAGAAGCGCCGGCGATCGTCACAATCGATCGTCCTGAACGTCGCAACGCACCGAGATCGCAGTTGATGCGAGATGTCGGTGCGGCACTATCCCGTGCCGAACAGAATGGCGCTGTGAGGGCCGTCGTATTGGCGGGGGCACCGCCGGCATTTTGCGCCGGCAGCGACTTGAAGGAACTGGCCGGTCTGTCGATAGCGGATATGTGCAAACATGAATCCGAGACCGCGGCGTTCGCGCGCGCCATCGGATATCGGGCGAAGCCGGTGATCGCTGCAGTGGAGACGTATGCCCTTGGTGGCGGTTTTATCCCTGCCGCGTCCTGCGACATTGTTGTCAGTGCGTCAACAGCTCGTTGGCATCTGCCCGAGGCCCCAAACGGCTGGCTGTCTCCCTGGGTGCTGGCGGCACTAGTCGCGCGAACCGGCCCTGTTCGAGCGCGTCGCCTGACTTGGGGGCCGCGCCGATCGGCGGTGTTGAAGCGGCTCGTATCGGACTCGTGGTCGGCGGAGCGCTCTAGCATGCGATCGGCCGCTGGTCTTGCCGCGGTGCCACGAGAAGCCATCGCGTCAGCCAAACGATTCTTTGAACCGTTCATCATGGCCGATGCGGAGCGTCTGGATCAGGTTGCGTCCAGGGAATTCGCGTCGAACTGCAAGACACCGAACTCTGTCGAAACCTTCCAACGTTTCATGGTGAACGCGTGAGCAAGATTATTGATGCCGAAACTGCTGTCGCTTCGATAGCGGATGGATCCTCTGTCGGTTGCGTCGGTGTAATCGGCTGGGTGACGCCGGATGCGCTGCTCAGGGCACTTGGAGAACGTTTCCGCAAAACAGCTGGTCCGAGAGATCTGACATTCTATTTCCCCGTCGGAACGGGTGACGCCCAGGGTATCAAGGGAATGGATCACGTCGCGCAGGAAGGGCTCATGAAGCGCATCGTCAGTGGATCCTACATCAATCCCGTCGATCCGCTGACAGGCAGGCGGCCGGAGCTCATGCGTCTGATCCGGGAAAACAGGATTGAAGCCTACTCCTGGCCGCTCGGAGCAACCATGCACTGGCTTCGCGAAGTCGCGCGCCGAAGCCCCGGCTACATGACGCGCATCGGTCTCGGGACTTACATCGATCCTGAGAATGGCGGTGGCAAGTTCACTGAGCGAGCAAAGGACGATCTGGTTCGGCGCATCAATTTCGAAGGTGCGCCATATCTGTTCTATCCGACGTGGAAGCTTGACACGGTTTTCATCTACGCGTCATCAACGGACGAGGAGGGCAATCTCTCATTTGAGAATGAGGCACTTGTCTCCTCAAACATTGCGCTCGTCCTTGCGGCAAAGGCTCATGGTGGCCGCGTCATAGCTCAGGTGCGTCGAGTGGTACCCTATGGAAATCGGCCCGCTTCCGAGGTGCGAATTCCGGGCGTGTTCGTCGACTGCGTAGTGGTTGATCCGTCGATGATGATGACGACCGACGTGAAGTTCGAACCGGCGTATTTCGGCGGGAGACGGCTTCCATTCTCGGAGCTTCCGCTGATTATGATGTCGCCCGACAAGGTCGTTGCCTTGCGTGCGGCGAAAGAAGTCCGCAAGCGTGAACTGTCCATTTTCGGATTCGGCGCGGCTGCGGATGTCCCATTGGTGATGGCCGAGCAGGGGATGTTCGAGAAGAATGGCCTGAAGGACTACTGGTTTACGACGGAACACGGCTCGTACGGGGGCATCGTGATGTCGGGATGGCAGTTCTCAGCCAACCTGAATCCGGACGCGATTGTGGACGGGATCCAGCAGTTTGATGCCATCGATGGCGGCGCGTGCCGGTTCGCGGCTCTGGCTTTTGCCCAGTTCGACGGGGCTGGTCTGGTCAATGTATCGAAGTTCGGCGCCGCAAATCCTGGCGCCGGCGGATTCATCGATATCGCCGAAAACGCTCAACGGCTGGTATTCACCGGCACTTTCACCACCGGCGGCCTCGAAGTCGCATTCGCGGAAGGAAAACTGCGTATCATCAAAGAAGGTAAGGTACGCAAATTTGTCGACAGGATCGAACATGTTACCTATTCCGTAATTGATGGCGTCAGACGCGGCCAAACGGCCCGGTTGATCACTGAACGGGCCGTCTTCGAAGTCACCACGGAGGGCTTGATCCTCACGGAAGTTGCCCCAGGCATCGACGTCCGCCGGGACGTACTCGATCAGATGGAATTCGCACCCTGGAAGGTAGCGGACGATCTCAAGCTCATGGATGAGGAGTTCTTCCTGGATATGCCGGGCCGAGCAAGGGCCAGCTGACGATCGCCAAACCCTACCGCTGATCAAGCTACACGTGACCCGATGCCTCGCTCGAAGATCCTGCGCGTGTAGCCTTCGATCTGATCCATCAGCTCTGTAGCGTAGGCAAGCGCTTTTTTCTCGTCCTGCCGCGCGACGGCGCGCGCACGCTCGCCGTGCAGCTTACCCATGGCTTCGAGGTTCTGCAGGTCAGACTCATACCTGTAGTAGAAGCGCCGGGAGATCGCGTGAAGCGGTGAGATCGATCTGGCCGCAAAAGGGTTGCCTGCCGCTTTTGCGAGAAGCTGATTCGCATTGAATACTTCGCGGAGGTACCGTTCCAGATTCCCCTGCCTACCGGCAGCGTCGATTTCGCTGGCCGCTGCAAGCAGGCGCTCGCGATCGGCGGCCATGATCCTTCGTGCGGCTCGCTTTGAAATGAAAATCTCAAGTTCCCTGCGGAATTCGATAACGAGCAACTGCTGATGGAGATTGATCTCGGTGATCATCAGACCGTGACGAGGCAAGATGCTGACAAGATAGTCCGCCTGCAGGCGCTTTACTGCTTCGCGGACCGGCGTGCGGCCAATCCCGATCTTGTCGGCTAGTCCTTCTTCAGACCAGTGGCTGCCCGGAGGAAGCTGCAGAGTAACAATCATCTCCTCGAGGCGTCGATGCGCGGCATCGGCCTGTGACTCAGTCGTGGATTCGTTCGCAGGATTCTTACCCATGGGACGTCCAAAGCCTCTGCCGTGCGCCGAATTTGATTGAAGAACTCGCAAGCACCAAGTCAACCGAGCTGTGTCGAGTTCTATACCATTTTGTCGCGATTTCCCCCCAGAACCCGGTCGGCTCCCGGCGCTGCGCCCTCCCGGTGTCTGACGCCTCGAGCGCTTGACCGTGTAAGATATCAGTAATACCTTACTAAGATAATAAGGCGTGATGAGGGAAACGTGCTTGGATCCAGAGGATTTGTGCTTGCAGCCCTGGTGTGCAGCCAGCTCGCAGCGCCAGCCGTTCGCGCCGAGGATGTCGTCAGGATCGGCCAGATCGAGGCACTTACAGGCGCCACCGCCACTTACGGATCGATGTGGGCGCAAGGCACCAGGCTCGCCATCGAGGAAATCAACGCAGAGGGCGGCTTCAAGGTCGGCAACAAGATCTACAAGCTGGAACTGATCCAGGCGGATACATTCGCCACAGGTTTCGACGTCAATGTCGCGGGACGCGGATCGAACTGGAGCCTGCCCGAGGTGCCGCACGGGTGGCTCACGCCCTGGGGGATCAAGTCGCTGGTAGCTCGCGCGGGGCTGGTCAAGGCCCGTCTGCTCTGTTTCTGCCTTGAGCCGCTGACCGCTGAAAATGCGCGAGAACTCGGTGTGGTTGATTATTGTTGTGACGATAGTGCGGCACTGTCGACCGCTGTCAGCACTGGTGAAAAGCTGGCCGCCGGCGGTTGCGGCGACCATGCGCTTCTTCTCCAGCTATCTGATGAAAGATGCCGAAGCGATGGACTTCGAAGCCAATCGTCTCTCTCTCTCGACAATTGTCGGGAGAGAGCCGCCCAAGCCACCCTTGACAAGTTTCGGCGCCGCTGATGGCTGCCACCCAACCAGAAAGGACTGGATCGATGCTGCTCGACCTCAACGAGGAAGAAAGGCTCCTGAAAGAGGGGCTTGAACAGTTCGCAGAAGGCTCGATCCGGCCGAGGATCAAGCCTTTTGTCGATCGACACGAGTTTCCTGCCGAGCTCGTCAAGGAATTTCTCTCGCTCGGCTTCATGGGTACGGCCTACGATCCGGACTTTGCCGGCGCCGGCCTTGGGACGCGAGGCGCGGCGATAGTGGCCGAGACCCTGGCTCGGACTGAACCGGGCTTTGCGGCGATCTATCTGTGCAACAGCGCGCCGATGACAGTGATCGCACGCTACGGCTCGGACGAACTCAAGAAGAGGTGGCTGGAGCCCCTGTGCCGCGGCGACTTCATCGCCTCCTTTGGTGTCACCGAGCCCAGCGGCGGGTCTGACGTCGCCAGCATCAAGACACGAGCTGTGGAAGATGGCGATTGTTTTGTATTGTCGGGATCGAAGGTGTTCTCCACCAACGCCGGCACGTCCCTGCACGGGGCGTCGACATTCGTCGCTGTCACTGACCCGAACCTTGGATCGAGGGGACTATCGACTTTCCTGGTGCCGGTTGGAACCCCTGGTTTCAGCGTCGGCAAGCCGGGCCGCAAGATTGGCTGGCGGATCGCCGATTCGGTGGAGCTGTTTCTCGACGAATGTCGCGTGCCGAAGGCGAATATGATTGGCAGGCGCGGAGACGGGTTGAAGCAGATACTGACCACCCTCAGCATCGGCCGTATTCTTGTCGGCGCCACGGGCCTGGGGCTTGCTCGCAAGGCGATCGACTTGGCCAAGAGTTACGGGGCCGGCCGCAAGGTCGGCGGAGTGCCGATATTCAATCACCAGGGTCTGACCTTCCCACTCGCGGACGCGCTTACGAAGATTCATGCGGCCGAACTCATGATCCGTAATGCAGCCTGCCTGGCGGACGCAGAGCGGCCTTTTCGTCTCGAGACATCGATGGCCAAGCTGTTTGCGACCGAGATGGCGAGCGAAGCGGCCGATATCGCTCTCCAAGTCCATGGCGGCTACGGCGTGTTCGAAGAATATGAGGTATCCGGCCTCGTCGGCGAGGCGAGGGTGCTTCGTATTCTTGAGGGTACAAGTGAAATTCAGCGCCTGGTAATCGCCCGGGAGCTGACGGCGTAACGCTTTGATGCAGGCACGACGAACTCGAGTTCAGGCGTGGTGGGACTGGCCCGCGGTCGCGGGTGTTTGTCACCCCCGAGGCCCGGTCTGCGGCCTGCCCCGCCGCTCCTCGAAATTGGCGGTGCATGGCGCATCAGTCCAACACTGAGAGGCACACGATGAACCCGGCCAATCTCCCCTTCGATTCCGAAGCGATGCTGCAGGGCCTGCGCGAATGGGTCGAATGCGAAAGCCCGACATGGGATGCGACTGCCGTGAACCGCATGCTGGATCTTGCGGCACGGGACATGGCGGTCATGGGCGCAACCATCGAGCGAATCGCCGGGCGGCAGGGCCTTGGCAGCGTTATCCGCGCCCGCTTTCCGCATCCTCGCCAAGGCGAGCCGGGCATCCTGATCGCAGGCCACATGGATACCGTGCACCCGATCGGCACAATTGAAAAGCTGACGTGGCGGTGCGAAGGCAACAAGTGCTATGGCCCCGGAATCTTCGACATGAAGGGCGGCAACTATCTTGCCCTTGAGGCCATCCGGCAGTTGATCCGCGCGTCCTTCGTCACGCCGCTGCCGATCACCGTGCTGTTCACTCCCGATGAGGAAGTTGGTACGCCCTCGACGCGGGACATCATCGAGGCGGAAGCCAAGCGCAACAAATATGTGCTGGTGCCGGAACCGGGAGGGACGGACAATGGCGTCGTCACCGGTCGTTATGCGATTGCGCGTTTCAACCTGGAGGCGACGGGGCGGCCGAGCCATGCAGGTTTGACACTCTCGTCGGGCCGCTCGGCGATCCGCGAAATGGCGCGGCAGATTCTGGTCGTCGATGCAATGACCACGGATGACTGCACCTTCTCCGTGGGCATCGTGCATGGGGGTCGATGGGTCAATTGTGTGGCCACCACCTGCACCGGCGAGGCGCTTTCCATGGCCAGGCGCCAGGCCGATCTAGATCGCGGTGTTGAGAAGATGCTGGCGTTGTCAGGTACGTCTAATGATGTCACCTTCAAGGTGACGCGCGGCGTCACAAGGCCGGTGTGGGAGCCGGACGCCGGCACGATCGCACTGTATGAAGCGGCGCTCGGAATAGCGAAGCAGTTCGGCGCCGAGCTGCCGCATGGCAGCGCCGGAGGCGGCTCCGACGCCAACTTCACCGGCGCGCTCGGAATTCCGACGCTCGACGGCCTTGGCGTTCGCGGTGCCAATGCACACACACTTGACGAACATATCGAGGTCGACAGTCTCGCCGACCGCGGCCGGTTGATGGCCGGACTGCTCGCAACCCTGAAATGAGGCGACGAGATCAAGAAGTTGCCGTGGTGAGCGAGCATGAACGACGAAGGAGCGATGGTGACGGGCAGCGATCTGCCGTCACGGTCGAACAGGTGGCGGCTCCTCTTGATGAACGGATCTGCCGGCCAGCGTTTGAGAGTTCGCGCGATCCGTATCGGGCAGAAGCTGACACGCAGTCATCATTGCAATCGCCGTGCATGCTTCATTGGCAATGCCTGTTGAAACGCCCCGGATTCCGTCGGAATGGCGGGCGGGAGCGCTGAAATTAGGCGCCAACAGCCAGATTATCGATCAAATCGGGCGTCAGCGCGCGTTAAGGTCACGTTATTGTCACGCGTCACAGCGCTTCACAAAGCTCTGTCGAAAACCGGCAAGGAACAGCGGCCTCTTCAGGACCTGGGGGAGGCGGTCAGTTGCGCGGCATCACTCATTTCATCCTCAAGCCAGGGTGAGTTGCGGACTCAGGTTGAAACGCCATTCGATAAAAGCGGGAAACCCGCGGGACAAGCCAGGAGAGCAGGGATGAGAACGCTTACGCGTCGCACAGTCATGAAGGGCGGTCTTGCCGTTGCCGGAGCGCTGGCCGCGCCACGGGGCACTCTGGGTCAGGCGGGCAACCGCAAGATCATCAACGCGGTCATGCATGGGGACATTCCAAGCTATGACCCAGTCTGGAGCTCCGCGGATATGTCCCAGTATCACGGGGCCATGGTCTATGACACGCTCTTCGGCGTCGATGCCGGGGAGAACCCGCACCCGCAGATGGTTGGCAAATACGGCCTCTCGGATGACAAGCTCACCTGGACTTTCGAGTTGCGTGACGGCCTCAGGTTTCATGACGGCACGTCGGTCACAAGCGCCGACGTCGTTCCGTCGATCCGCCGCTGGGCCGCGCGTAACGGGTTCGGCCAGCACATGATGAGCTATGTGAAGGATATCTCGGCCAAAGACGAGAAGACCTTCACCATTCAGCTCAAGGAACGCTACGGCCTAGTGCTCGATGTGCTCGGGTCGCTCTGCTTCATCATGCGCAAGAAGGAGGCCGAGATCGATCCGATGCAGAAGATCGAGTCGGTCATCGGCTCGGGTCCTTTCAAGTTCAATGTCAACGAGACGAGGCCCGGTACGCAATACGTTTACGACAAAAATCTCGACTACGTGCCTCGCAAGGAGGCACCGAGCGGCATCGCCGGCGGCAAGATCGTCAAGGTCGATCGCGTCGTTTACATCAACATGCCTGATCCACAGACCGCGGTCGCCGCCGTGCAAGCGGGAGAGATCGACTTCTACGAGACCCCGCCGATCGATTTCCTGGATCTGCTCTCTCAAGACAAGAGCGTCAAGGTCCAGGTGCTGAACGAGTCGGGCAATATCGGCATCATCCGCCTCAACTTCCTTCATCCGCCCTTCGACAACGAGAGGTGTCGCCAGGCGATGCTGCACATCGTCAGGCAGGCCGACTATGTTGCGGCGATCGCCAGTCCGAAATATTCCAGAACCTGCGCCTCGCTGTTCGCCTGTGGCACTCCGATGGAGAACGACGCTAACACTGGCTGGTTCAAGACTGCGCCCGACTACACCAAAGCGAAGCAACTTCTGAAGGAGGGGGGCTATGACGGGCGCCCCGTCTTGCTGATGCAGGCGACCAACATTGCTTACATGAAGACCGCGGCCGAGATTTTGGCCAGCGAGATGCGTCAAGCCGGGATCAACGTGCAGATGGAGCCGATGGACTGGTCCAATGTGGCGACACGTCGTGCCGTCAAGGCACCGCCCGATCACGGCGGTTGGGATATCTTCATCACCTCGGCGGTCTCTGCTATTGTCGGTAACCCGATCAAGTTCATTGGCCATCCGTCGAATGGCGAGAAGGGCTGGTTCGGCTGGCCGAGCGACGCCAAGAACGAGGAGCTGCGCGCCAGATGGGCTCTCGCCGAGAAGCTCGATGAGCGCAAGAAGATCGCGCGCGAGATGCAGGACAACGCCTGGAATTACGTGCCACAGGTCTGGTTCGGGCAGTGGGTTCAGCCGGCGGTGATGCGCGCCAACATCAACGGCATTCTACCGATTGCCGGGGTTGTACCCTGGTGGAACGTCGAGAAGGTGTGATCGGTCGGGATTTGTGACGACGTCGATCGGCGCAGCGCGCCGCGCTTGCCAGGCGGGATCGCCTTCATCCGGGATGGGCTGTGCGTAGTTTCTCGATCCAACGGTCATCAGCATAAGAGCAGAGCATGTCGATCATTCATCGAAATTCCGAGGTCGGCGCAGTCGCGACAGGCGCACCCGCGGCAACCGATGCGGGGGCCGAGATGCTGCGGGTGGGCGGCACGGCGGCCGATGCCGCCGTGGCGGCGGCGTTGGCGATATGTGTTGCCGATCCTGCTAATGCAAGCCTGCTGGGACGTTGCCACATTGTCGTGCGGACGCGTGACCGGCGCTTTGCGGCGATCGACGGGGCGAGCGTGATTCCTTCTCGCCTGCCCCAGACTCTTGGCACTGGACCGCTCGCCGGCGCGGCGATCCCTGGCCTGCCGCAGGCGCTCGAGAAGCTGCACGCGGAGCATGGTCGACTGCCGCTGTCGGTAGTCGCTGGGCCGGCCGCGCGTTTGGCCGAGGTGGGCTTCATTCCGCCAAAGCGCCTTGCCGCGGCCTGGGCTCTGAACGCCAATGCGCTGGCGCAGGGCGGCGCCGACCCCTATCTCGATGGCGTGCACCCTCCGGCCCTTTTCCGCCATGAGCGGCTGGCGGCATTGCTACGTGGTTTCGGTGCAGCCGGTGCCGCAGCGATCACGACAGGACAGACTGCGAGGAGTTTGGCCGAAGGTGTGCGTGCCCGGGGTGGGCACTGGCGGGTGGAAGACCTGAGCGCAAACCCTGCCCGGGACGGCGAGGTCCTGCATGGTCGCTTTCGCGACTGCCAGGTCACCACCATCGGGCGTCAGGGCTGGGGTCACAGTCTCATCGAGATGCTGTCCATCCTGGATCGATTGCCCCGGTTCGGGCGCAAGCTGACGGGCTTCGAAGCCTGCAGCTTGATCGCTGTCATCGAAGCCTGCTTTGCGGATCGTCCCGAGCGCCTCGGCTCGCTCGAACCCAAACCGGGTGCTCGCGCCTTCGAGACGCTCATTTCGCCCGATTTCGTTTCTGCTCGCGCCGCCGAGATTGCGCAACGCCTGGCCGAAGACGTGCCCTCCGTTGCGCCGGCCGGAGCAGAGTCTCCAGCGTTGATGCAAAGCAAGGACACGACGCATCTTTCGACACTCGACGCTGACGGTTCAACGGTAGCGATCACTCTGTCGATCGGCCCTCATTTTGGACTTTGCGCAACCGATGCCGCGTTTGGCCTTTTCCCGGCCAAGAGCTATCGAATGGATGTCGAGCCCATACCGGGCGCTCGCGACATAACGGAGATGTCCCCGGTCATCGTCACGCGCGGTGACCGCGTGCTGCTCTCAGTCGGGGCCGCGGGAAGCGAACGTATTCCGGGGGCGGTTGTCCAGGCAATCGTGAACGTCGTAGACCGAGGGCTGAATCTGGGGGACGCCCTGCGCTGGCCTCGCGTGAACGTGGTGAACGGTGAGCCGCGCGTGCACGCTCATGCGGGTGCAGAGGTCATCGCCGCATTGCGCTCACGTTGGCCGCGCCTTCAGGTGGCTGAGCACCTCGGCATCGTTCATGCGGTCGGACAAGATGCAGGCGGCAATCTTGACGGTGCTGCCGATCCGGTGTGGGACGGCACGTTCACCGTCGTATCCGGACCTCTCACAGGGAGACTCGCGCCCCGTGAATAGTACACGGCCGGACCTGTCAGGCCCATCACGCCCGCAACTCCTCCGCGAGAGGATCTTCCTGCTTCGGGACGAATGTCGGGCGCATGGAAGGCACGGCAGTGAATCAACGATTTCATCACGGAGGAGTTAAGCACATGAGCAGCTTCACGCGGCGCACCATCATGCAAAGTGGCCTCGCACTCGCGAGTTCCGCCGCAGCGCCCCGAATCGCGTTTGCCCAGAGGGGCGGCGGCAAGACCATCAGGACCGTAGGCGATATCACGAGCTACGATCCGGTAGTGAGCGCGACATACTCGAGCCACTACCACGCGACGATGGTCTACGACACTCTCTTCGCCTACGATTCGCAATACGTTCCCCGCCCGCAAATGGTGGACAAATTTGCAGTTTCGGATGACAAGCTCACCTGGACTTTCGAGCTTCGCGATGGGCTCAAGTTCCACGATGGCACGCTCGTGAGCACTGCCGACGTCATTCCTTCGATCCGGCGATGGGGCGCCCGCGACGGCGCGGGTCAAGTGATGATGAAGTACGTGAAGGAGATCTCCGCAAAGGACGCCAAGACCTTCACTATCCAGTTGAAGGATCACTTTGGCTTGGTGATCGACTTGCTCGGCAAGAACTGCTTCATCATGCGCAAGAAGGAAGCGGAGACCGACCCGGCGCAGAAGATCGACACCGTCATCGGCTCCGGCCCGTTTAGACTGAACCTAGGCGAGACCAAACCGGGCACGCAGTACGTCTATGACAAATTCGCCGACTACGTGCCGCGCAAGGAAGCGCCCGACGGACTGGCTGGAGGCAAGGTCGTGAAGGTCGACAGGGTCATCTACGTGAACATGCCTGATGCACAGACGGCCGTTGCAGCCGTGCAGGCGGGCGAGATCGACTTTTACGGAGGGCCCCCGCTCGACCTGCTGGACCAACTCTCGCACGACAGAAACGTGAAGCTCCAGGTCCTCTATGCGGGTGCCAACGTCGGCATCATCCGCTTCAACTTCCTGCATGCGCCCTTCGATAGCGTGAAGTGTCGCCAGGCGATCCTGAACCTCGTCAACCAGACCGACTATCTCAAAGCGATCATCGGCAATCCCAAGTACTACAAAATATGCGGCTCTTACTTCGGCTGCGATGTCCCGATGGAGAACGATGCGAATACCAGCTGGTTCAAGGCCGCGCCCAACTATGACAGAGCGAAGCAACTCCTCAAGGAAGGGGGCTATGATGGGCGCCCGGTCATCCTTCTGCAGCAGACCAGCTACCCCCCCGCAAAGATCGCTGCCGAAATCCTTGCCGACCAGATGCGCCGGGCCGGCATCGACGTAAGAATGGAACCGATGGACGGTGCCGCCATGTGGGCGCGCAGTGCAAGCAAGGCGCCCCCCGAACAGGGCGGCTGGCATATGTTCATTACTTCGGCCGCCTCCACTGATGCCGACAGCCCACTGTGGATCTGCCACAGGACGAACGGCGAAAAGGGATGGCTCGGCTGGCCCACGGACGCCCGGAACGAGGAACTGACCACCGAGTGGGCGCTCGGGGAGACGGTGGAGCAGCGGAAGAAAATCGCGCGCGAGATCCAGGAGAATGCGTGGAACTTCGTGCCGTACGTCTGGTACGGACAGTGGGTCCAGCCGGTATTAATGCACGCCAATCTCAACGGCGTGCTCTCTACTCCCTTCGCCTGGTCCGCCCCCTGGTGGAACGCAGAGAAAGCGTGAGGCATCATCCATGGGCAGCTACATCATTCGCCGCCTGCTGTCGATTCTTCCAGTCATGGGGATAGTCGCAGTCATCATTTTCCTGCTGCTGCATCTCGCGCCAGGCGATCCTGCTGCGGTCATGGCGGGAGACAACGTGACGCAGGAGGCCATCGCGCAGATGCGCGAGAGACTGGGCCTCGATGAGCCGCTATGGAGGCAGTTCCTCCTGTGGGTGCTGCATCTACTGCATGGCGATCTCGGAAACTCCATGTTCTGGGGCGATCCGGTGACAACGCTGATCGCGCAGCGCGCCGAGCCCACCATCTCCCTCGCCTTAACCAGTGGCGCCTTCGCTGTGGCGATCGCGCTACTGATTGGCATTGCCGCTGCGGCGAACGCGGGCACCGCGCTTGACCGGTTCGTGATGGGCTTTGCTGTGCTGAACCTTTCGGTGCCGGCCTTCGTCGTGGGCTACCTGCTGATCTTTGTGTTCGCCATCGAGCTCAAATGGCTGCCGGTGCAGGGCTATTCACCCATCGCCGACGGTGTGGGGCCGTGGCTGCGCAGCCTGATTTTGCCGGCCGTGGTGCTTGGACTGCCCTATGTCGCCTTCATCGCGCGCATCACCCGTGCGACCATGCTCGAGGTGCTGGGCGAGGACTACTTGCGCACGGCACGCGCCAAAGGCGTCGCGAGCGGTCCGCTACTCATGAAGCACGCCCTCAAGAACGCCGCTCCGCCAATCGTGACGGTAATCGGAATGGGAGTGGGGTTTCTCATTGGGGGTGCCGTCGTCACCGAGACCGTTTTCAATTTTCCGGGCATAGGCCGGCTCGTCGTGGACGCCATCGCGCGGCGCGACTACCCGATCATCCAGGGCGTCACACTCGTCTTCTCAGGCGTTTACATGCTCATCAACCTGCTCGTTGATCTCTCGTATCCGCTCTTCGATCCAAGGGTCCGCTACTGATGGCTATTCTCTCTACCGACTTCAAGGACGCGCTGCCTCGAAAGCACGGATCGTTTCGCGTCTTCGCCCGTCGCAACCCGACAATCGTGTTGGGTGCGACGCTGCTTATCCTCGTCGTGCTCGCTGCCATCCTTGCCCCGGCCATTGCGGGCGATCCAATGGTGATCGCACCAGCCCAACGCTTAGCGCGGCCCTCGCCGCAGCACTGGTTCGGCACCGACGCGCTCGGCCGCGACGTCTATGCGCGCACCATTTATGGCGCGCGCATCTCGCTCACGGTCGGGATTTCCGTTGCGGCGTTGTCGATCGCTTTTGGCCTGGTGATCGGGCTGGTGGCCGGCTATTACCGGCGGCTCGACGGCATCATCATGCGCTTCATGGACGGGGCGATGGCGATACCGTCGATCCTGCTCGCCATCTCCCTTGTCGCGGTCACCAGGGGCGGCGTCGCCGTCATTGTGGTCGCTATTGTCGTTCCGGAGGTCCCGCGCGTGGTGCGGCTGGTGCGCTCGGTCGTTCTCTCGACGCGCGAGCTGGCGTTCGTCGAGGCGGCGATCTCGTCGGGCAGTCGCGACCTCAAGATCATCTGCCGCCACATCCTGCCCAGCACAATTGCGCCGCTGATTGTCCAGGGGACCATCATCGTGGCCGCGGCGATCCTTACCGAGTCGGCACTGTCCTTTCTCGGCATCGGCGTGCCACCGGAGATTCCGACCTGGGGCAACATGGTCTCCGCGAACCGGCTCTACCTCGCACGCGCGCCGTGGACGATCTTCTTTCCCGGCGCCTTTCTCACCGTGGTGGTTCTCGCCGTCAACCTTCTCGGCGACGGGCTTCGCGACCGCCTCGATCCCCGCCTCGCCCGGCGGATGTAAAGAGTGTTTCGACCATGACTGCAACTGCAACTGCAACTGCGCCCATTCTCGAGGTGCAGGATTTGCGAACCCACTTCTTCACCCAAGACGGCGTGACTCGTGCCGTTGATGGCGTGAGCTTCGAAGTCAACACCGGCGACACGCTCGGCATCGTCGGCGAGAGCGGGTGCGGCAAGAGCGTCACTGCGCTGTCGATCATGCGCCTGCTGCCGCCGAAGCTTGCGCGCACGGTGGGTGGGCGCATCCGCTTCGAGGGCAGAGACATCCTGACGCTCCGTGAGGCCGAGATGCGGGACATCCGCGGCAACCGCATCGCCATGATCTTCCAGGAGCCGATGACATCCTTGAACCCGGTACTCACCGTCGGTGACCAGATCGCCGAGGCGGTGATGATCCACCAGAAGAAGAACCGCGGCGAGGCGCTGGCGCAGGCGGCCGAGATGCTCCGCCTCGTACGCATTTCCGACGCTGAGCGGCGCCTCAAGGACTATCCCTACCAGTTCTCGGGAGGCATGCGCCAGCGGGTCATGATTGCGATGGCACTATCCTGCAACCCTAAGCTCCTCATTGCTGACGAGCCGACCACGGCGCTGGACGTCACCATCCAGGCGCAGATCCTGCGCCTCATGCTGGAGCTGAAGGAGCGCATGGGCGCCGCGGTCATGCTCATCACTCACGATCTGGGCGTCGTTGCCGAGACCTGCCAGCGCGTCATCGTGATGTACGGCGGCCGTAAGGTCGAGGAGGCCGAGGTAACTGAGCTCTTCGATCGACCGCTCCATCCCTATACGCAGGGGCTCATCGCCTCGATCCCGCGCCGCCGTGGGCAGGGAGCGCGGCCGAAGCGCCTTACCGAGATCCCGGGCATTGTGCCGATGCTCAACCAACCCATCCAGGGCTGCGCCTTCGCGCCGCGTTGCTCCTTCGCGACCGAGCGCTGCCGCGCCGAAGCGCCACCCTTCGAGCATCACGAGGGAACGCATTTCGTCGCCTGCTGGGAAGCCACGAAGGTGGCCGCAGCATGACGAGTCACTTTTCCTCACGTGGGCGTGCCTTGTGCACGCCGCCGGTGCCCGGCAGGGGAGTCCTGGAATCATGACCAGTAATGTGAGTACGCCAGTCGTCGAGGTCACCAACCTCGAGAAGCACTTTTCGGTGCGGCGCGGCCTGATGCGGCGCGAGGCCGTGCGGGTCAGGGCGGTGGACGGCGTCAGCTTTTCGATCGCCCGGGGCGAGACGCTTTGCCTTGTCGGCGAGAGTGGCTGCGGCAAGTCGACGGTGGGCAAGCTCGTCCTCCGCCTTATCCAGCCCACCGGGGGGGCCGTCCGGCTCGAGGACATCGACGTTACGCATCTCGGCGAGGATGAGCTGCGCCAGCACCGACGGCGCATGCAGATGGTCTTCCAGGATCCCTACTCCTCGCTCAATCCCAAGCTCATTGCCGAAACGATCGTCGCCGAGCCGATCGAGAATTTCGAGAGCCTCTCGGCCAGCGCGCGCAAGGCGCGCGTGGCGGGCTTGCTCGAAAGAGTCGGACTACGCGCCGATGCGATGCGGCGCTATCCCTTCGAGTTCTCTGGTGGGCAGCGCCAGCGCCTCGCCATCGCCCGAGCGCTCGCCGTCAATCCCAGCCTCGTCGTCGCCGATGAGCCGGTCTCGGCACTCGACGTGTCCGTGCAGGCTCAGGTGCTGAATCTCCTGATGGATCTCCAGGAAGAGCTGAAGCTCGCCTATCTCTTCATCAGCCATGATCTCGGTGTCGTCGAGCATATCGGCCATCGCATCGCGGTCATGTATCTGGGCCGCATTGTCGAAATCGCGGGCAAGGAAGCGATCTTCAATGAACCGCTGCACCCTTACTCCCAGGCGCTCATTACCGCGGCCCCGGTGCCGGATCCGCGCTTCAAGCGTGAACGCCTGCTCATCGAAGGCGATGTGCCGAGCCCGATGAATCCGCCTTCCGGCTGCCATTTCCATACGCGCTGCCCATTCGCCATGCCTCGCTGTCGCGGCGAGAGCCCGCAACTGCGCGAGGTCGTGCCCGGTCATTTCGTCGCCTGTCATCTGCGGGAGGACGGCTACCGTGGTCCGCTGCCGCGACCCGCCGGATGAGCAGCAGCTCGAAGAAGGAAACGCTGCAGATGGGTATGGTGGAATTCGACGGACTGCGCTACCTTGATGGCCGTGCGTCTGATCCGCGCGAGCTCGGCTGGACGCGCGGTGCGCCACCACCCGCCGAAAAGTGGGTCACGTTCGAGAGCGATAACTTCCTCGAATTTCCGCAGACTCGCTGGTCGTTGTCGCACATGCGCGAGCTTGCGCCGACCGTGAACGTGTGGCGCGGGCGTTGCGGGCCGTCGCCGCTCGATCGCAGCGACAAGGCCGCCGACATCGGCGCGCTCAGTTTTGTCGACATGAACGGTCGCACCCGCCGCTTTGACGAGGCGCTGTCTGACACCTACGCCGACGGCATCGTCGTGCTGCATCGGGGGCGCATCGTGTACGAGCGCTACTTCGGCGCGCTCGAGCCGCACTTGCCGCATGCGTGCATGTCAGTCACGAAGTCGTACGCAGGCACGCTTGCTGCGGCGTTCGTGCACGAAGGCGTGCTCGACGACTCGAAAACGATCCCGCACTATCTGCCTGAGCTGCGGGGCACGGGCTGGGACAACGCCACGCTACGCCAGGTGATGGATATGCAGGCGGGCATTGCATACACGGAGGTCTATGCCGACGAGCGCTCCAGCGTGCGCGACTACGCACGATCTGCAGGCCTGCGTGCACGTCCTGCGGGCTATCAGGGGGCGACGACGTGCTGCGATTTTCTGCGCTGCATCAGGGAGGAAGGCGCGCACGGCGAAACGTTCGCCTACAAGACCGTAAACACCGATGTCATGGCCTGGGTGATGGCGCGCGTAACCGGCCGATCCTTCGCGCAACTGCTGCACGGGCGGCTGTGGGCTCCGCTCGGCTGCGAGGAGGACGGCTACCTCATCGTCGATCCCGCCGGCCTGCCAAACGCCGGCGGCGGGCTTTCGGCAACGCTGCGCGACCTGGCGCGGTTCGGCGAACTCATGCGGTGCGAGGGCGAGTGGAACGGAAAGCAGCTTATTCCGGCGGCGGTCGTGCACGATGTGCAGAGAGGCGTCGACCCGGCCAAATGCCCGAACATGCCACAGCCCGGCTACTCATATCGCAGCATGTGGTGGGTTACGCACAACGAGCTGGGCGCGTTCGAGGGCCGGGGCATCCATGGTCAGCTCCTGCATGTCGCGCCGAAGGCTGAGATGGTGGTCGCGCGCTTCGCATCGCACGCAGTAGCATCAGGCGCCGCCCATAACCCGATCACTGTTCCGCAGATGCTTGCCATCGGGCGGATGCTACGCGGATAGCCGGCACGATGAGCCGGTTCCCCTCCGCGGGTCAGAAACTGCTCCACGCCGCTCAAGCGGTATTGAGGTTCCGAAGACCCGCGGATTTGCGCCGGGATCATGAAAGATCCAGGTCAGGTCCGGTCAGAAGAACAAGTAGAGTCTACAGATTTGGGTAAGGTCAGCGCGGTGAGAGGTCCCATGGAGAACGAGTCACACGAGAACGGTTGTGATCCCGTCCAGCAGGGCGGCAGTTATGACACCGTCGGTTCGACTGCAACGAACGTTGCGGACGGCTTCACGATGGTAGCAGTTGGTGACCTCATCGTGACGCGGCCCCTGACCAGAGGACCGGATTCCGGCTTCAGCGCCATCGTTAGGATCCTGCATGATGCGGATGTCACGTTCGGAAACATGGAAACCAATATCTTCGACATTCGATCGTTCAACGGAAGTCCGCAGGCTGAGTATGGCGGCGCCTATCACGTCAGCCTTCCGGAGCTGGGACCTGATTTGAAGGCGATGGGATTCAATTTCCTGGGGCGCGCCAACAACCATTCGCTTGACTGGGGCGTCGAAGGCATGCGCGAGACGAGCCGAGTTCTCGATCAGAACGCCATCGTGCATGCAGGAGCAGGCGAGAATCTCGCGCAAGCCGGCGCCGCCCGCTTCCTGGAGACGCCACGCGGGCGTGCGGCCCTGGTGTCGTGTGCTTCAACGTTTACGCCGCTGTCTCGCGCGGCCGATCCCGCCGGTGAAGCGCCAGGCAGACCAGGACTCAACAGCCTTCGTCTGGCACGAAGCATCGTGGTGCCACCGGAAATGCTCGAGAGCATGAGGCGGATACGTAATGCACTGCCCGGCTTCCGGCCCGGTCATGATGATCCAAACCGGGTGATGCTCGCTGGAGTGACATTCAAGACCGGCGACAGGGCCGGCTACAGCTACGAAGCCGACCCGCGCGATGTCGCCGACATTCTGCGCAACGTTCGTCGGGGCAAGCAGTTCGCCGACTTCTGCATCATCACGAACCATGGTCACGAGCCGGGGAATTGGAGCCAGGAGCCGGCTGACTACGAGGCATCGTTTGCGCACAGGCTAATCGATGCCGGAGCCGACGCATATATCGGCCATGGACCGCACCAGTTGCGGGGCATCGAGATCTACAAGGGCCGGCCGATTTTCTACAGCCTGGGAAATTTTATCATGGACGACCTTCGGACGCCCGTAGGGGCCGACATGTTTGCTGCTCAAGGCAAAGACCCTCGGATCGACACGGATGCCGAGGTGACAGTCTCTGAGATGACAGGAGGATACGAGACGGATCCGGGTTTTTCCGACCCGGTCTTCTATGAGAGCATCATCGCAGTCAGTCGATTAGAGCAGAACCAGCTTGCTGAACTGCGTCTTTATCCTATCGAGCTTGGTCACTCGAAGAGGTTGGCCAATCGGGGCGTACCACGCCTGGCGCCCGCGCCGCAGGCAAAAGTCATTCTGGAGCGTCTACAGAAGCTCTCGAAGCCGTTCGGAACCGACATCGCCATCGAGGATGACGTTGGACTCATCAGGCTGCGGTCCAGCCAGCTGCGATGACGCTCCAGTTGCGACTCCGCCGGCTCGAGTTCTCTGCCGGTCTATCTTGAAGTCGGTTTCGTACATCAATGCGGTGGAATTTCGCGACGAATTCCTTCGCGGAGGAGCGAAAATCGACTGGAGTTGTGCGCGGGCGGGCAGAACTTGGCGGTCTTTTTTCTTGATGACAGAATAAGATTTCACCTGTGGACGGTCCTGCCGAGCGGCGTGGAGAGGTCAAGCCAGAATGAGCACACACAACAACAGCCTTCTGTCGGATGCGGAGTGTGCGGCGGTGATCGAGCTCCGCCACGCCATGCATCGCGAGCCTGAGCTCTCCAATGCCGAATGGCGAACCCAGGAGCGGATCCTTGGAATACTGCGGCGCTTCGGCCTCAGCAATGCCAAGGTCTTCCACAACACCGGCGTTTACGTGGACATCGAAGGTACTGCCATCGGACCGAAGCGCTCGATCGCAGTGCGGGGCGACATCGACGCCCTGCCGATCCAGGAGGCGCGCGATGATCTTCCCTATCGCTCCCAGGTCGACGGCGTCATGCATGCGTGCGGTCACGACCTGCATGGCTCGATCGCGCTGGGCACCGCACTCGCATTCCACCGCTTGCGCGACAATTTCGCGGGCAGGGTTCGCGTGTTCTTCCAGCCTGCCGAGGAGGCGGAACCGCTCGGCGGGCGCACTGTAAAGGAGCAGCATCTGCTCGATGACTTCGATCGAGCCGTCGGTTTTCATGTCTGGCCAGAGATTCCCGCCGGCATGTTCGCCGCACGCGAGGGCGCGATTACCAAATCCGCGGATCAGTTCAGACTTACCGTCCACGGCCAGATGGCACATGGTGCGGCACCGCACAAGGGCATCGACGCGATCGCCATCGCGGCTGCCTTCGTCAATGAGGTGCAAAAAGTCGTCTCGCGCGAAATGCCGGTCGACGATGGCGCGGTTGTCACGATCGGGACCATCCACGGTGGCGAAGCGACCAACATCATCTGTCCGTTAGTTGTCATGGAGGGGACAATCAGGACCCGCAGCCCGGAGCGTCGGGCGCTGCTCGCGCAGCGCGTGCGCGAAGTGGCCGAAGGCGTCGCTGCAATGCACCGGGGGCGCGCCGAATGCATCATCCGCATTGGCGAGCCCGCCATAATCAACGATGCCGAGATGGTGAGGCGCTTCCGGCAACTCGTCCAGGAAACGGCTGGCCGCGACGCCTTCAGCGAGCCGCGGCAGGGGGAGGGCAGCGACGATTTCGGCTTCTACGCCGCCTGCGTGCCATCGATCTATTTCCTGTTCGGTAGTTGCTCGCCCAGCAACGACTCATATGTGCATACGCCTACATTCGCTGCGTCCGATGAACAGATCATACCGGCGACGGAGCTCACCGTCCGATACATTCTCGATCTGCTGAGTTCCTGACAACGATCGGTCGGAACGCTGCAGCAACGACAAATTTCGCTCGATCACATGCGCGCTAGTCGGACCGCCTGAGTGACTTCGGACAGCTACAGAAGGTCGCCTATCACTGATAGTGCTCGAACGGAACGGAAGACCGCGCGAACAAAACCCTGACGCTATGATGACGAGGCGAGGAGCGTGTTTTGCTTTAGATGGTCATCGTATCAGACAGTGTCACGTCACGCAGGACGCATTCGGCCAGTTGAAGCTACGAACGCTACACGCACTTCCGAGGTGCCATCGGCAATTTCAGCGCTGCCCGCTGACTAACTGAAAAACTGCATATTCCCAGGGAAAAGTGCAGCATTTCGAACTTGTGTCCGCCAACATCGAAGAATTTCGACTTGGCTGCGTTGTAATATTTTTGTGAAATACCGAGGTTGAAGGGTGAGAGCCGGGTGCCTCGCCGATGGAGACGAGGAAGCTCCGATCGTTACCGTGGAGTCCGATCAAGTTCATCTGACCAATCCCCGAGCGGGGGGGGCAGATCCAGGCCCTGGGGGAAACGGGATGAAGTACGCAGGCTGGCCTCATGTGAATGGCGATCTTTCGTCCGTAAGGCGAGGCGCCGCGATATTCCTGAACAGTCTGGAGGAGATATGCGGGAGCGCAGTTCAGCAGAACTGGATCACAAGATGGACCAGCGTCGGAGATGACCACTGTGTTCTTGCTGACCTGAACATCAAAAAAGGCGCCCTGGATAAAGCGAGCGAGGCTTGGCTTTGCGCTCTGACCGCCTTTGAGATTGCGAGGCGCCTCGCTGACGAAAACGATCCACAATGTGGAGACGTTCTGGTTAAGATCGAGGCTGGCATTCACAGGCTCAGACTGAACCTCGAGCAGAAGGTAGAGCGTGTAAAGATCGCGTGCTGCGATCAGGCCGAATTTCCCGCTTGCTTCTTGCGCGCAGGTGACTTGGCCGGCTCGGCAGTCATTTGCATCACTCGAGAAGAAGAAACAGCGGAGACACTGCTCGGAAGGCTCTTGCCCGCGGTCGTTGATCGAGGCATATCGATTCTCATTGTCTCTCACGATGACGTTTCAACACACTTGCGCGGCCGAGCGGATATCTTGCTGTCTTGCTGTCTGGATTACTTGGCAGGTCGGCCCGAGGTTGATCCGGGGCGGATTGGCGTCTACGGAGAAGGTTTTTCGGCCGTTCTAGCGACTGATTTTGCCGCGTCTGATCACCGCGTTGCTGCGGCGGTATGCGACGGGGGCCTTTGGAATTGGGCGCGGACTGTGGCGTCCGTAGGCTGGATGACGAGGGCCGCAGACATATTGGATGCGGACGCGGTGTTGGCGGGTCGCTCGCGATTGGTGCGACGGTTAAGGTGCCCTGTTCTCGTTGTCGCGGGTGGGCGTGGGACTGTGAGTGTTTCAGAAGCGATAAAATTACAAGCTGAGTGTGTTGCAACAGGCAAGGACCTCGAATTGGCCATACCGCACACGACTCGAACGCCGATGGGCGAGATCGAAAACTTCGTGACCTCCGACGACTTTACCTTTGGATGGCTGAAGAGTCAGCTTGCAAGCACTCCAGCCACGTCGCCATGGTCAGCCTGGTAACAGCAGTGAAGTTGAAGTGAAGACCTCCTCGAGCAACTTGATTTCGGCGCACGATACTTCAATCATCAGGGCGAGGGACGGACATGTAGTTCAGGTTCGAACAACATGAGATCTCGGTCCGGACAATCGTCACGCAAGACGGCGCGGGGTAAGGCCTCGATACATCTGCAACGTTTGGCTGCAGCCCCTTCGATGCACAGGGTAAGCTTGCGATCAGGTTATTACGGCCTGAATCGGAAAAGCATTGCCGAAACGGCGAGCTGGGCGTCTGCGAACCGCGCCTACAGCACGCCTATGCTCAATTTTTGAGACGCCAGCCGGCTATTCTTGGCAATCGAGGTCAGCCGCTTGTTGAGGTAGTCGACGGACGCCTGATCTAACCCGTCGAACATCGTCGAGTTCAGAGCTTGTCTCTTGATTGTGAGCTTAGCGATTTCAGCCCGCGCTTTTTGGGTCAATGACATTTGCAGAAATCGTGCGTCATCAGGCGATGGCCGGCGGGCAAGAAAGTCCATTGCTTCCAATTTCTTCGTCTGGTTCGTCACAAAGGCAGGATGGATCCGCAGCTTGTTTGCAACCGCTATTCCCGAGACGCCGCGACTTTCATCGAGCTCATCGATCGCCATCAGGATCAACCATTGCGGTTCTGATACGCCCAGCATCTGAGCCCAGCTTTTGTGAATCTCCTCGATCTGGGAATGGATTTCGACGATGTTCCAGATGAAATCGCTAAGGGCTCTATCGAGTCGTTCTCTGTCGGCCATGTCGGTCTTTCCGCGAAAGCTCATTGTCACCGTGAGCCGCGCCCGGGTGATTCTTCATTTAGCGGCTACCTCCTCTTATTCGTCGTGGGCAGCTCGAAAAAGACTGCACAAGACATGAAAGCAATGTCAAAAACGAAATTGACTAATACAATTGATTTGAGATATCATTCCGCATCATCGCTGCGCTCTCAGCTCCATTGGTCATAGTTAAATCTCCAAACAGAGTCCCTGGGATGCCCCCTAGGGGCTTTTTTGCCAAAATTCCTCTATTTCTTCTGTAAACTCGGGGGTAGTTGCCGAATTACAACGCCTTCAATCTAAACAACAGTAGCGTCAATTAATTAATTGCTACAATTCAATATGACAAGTACATCTCGATGGGACGGCGAGGGGGGTCCTCGAAGTCGTTCCGTCAAACGCCTGCCCGAGAGTTGGCAGTGGCGGATCTTTGAAGGACGGAAACGACGTTTCCAACTTGGAGGTTCATCGATGAAAGTGATGAAGAGTCTTGTTCTGGGGTCTACGGCAATTTTCGCGGGGGCGGGAGCGCAGGCGGCCGATCTGCCCGTAAAGGCCAAGCCGATCGAGTACGTGAAGGTGTGCTCGCTATACGGGGCCGGGTTCTATTACATCCCGGGTACTGACACCTGCATCAAGTTAGGGGGCTATTTGCGCGCCGATACCGTTGTGGGCACGAGCGCTGACTTTGATGCTGCCAGCGCTGGCGTCGCTGGTGCGCGGAATCGCCTCAGCAACTACTTCACGACCCAGACCCGTCAAGATCTGCAAATCGATACGCGCACCGCGACCGAGTACGGTGTGGTCCGGACCTTCGCCGAATTGGCCTTCACATGGAGAAGCGGCACCTACAGTGGGGCTGGCACAACGGGCGTGAACGGCGCGACAGCCTACACTACATCGGCCGCTTCTCAGGTTGCCGGTGGTACGCTCAATATCTTCTACGCTTTCATCCAGTTCGGCGGGTTTACGTTCGGCAAAGCGGAGTCGCAGTTCAGGACGCCGTGGGCCGAATATCCGGCGAACTCCTTCGAGCTTCCCGGCAGCGCCGGCTGGGACCCTGTGAACCAGATCTCGTATACCACCGACTTCGGTCAGGGGATTACTGCGTCGTTCTCGGCGCAGGATCAGGTTGCCAACTACCAGACCAACATCTGGAACGTAAGCGGCGCGACGGCTGCAGGTAACGCGATCGGTCTGTATGGTGCCAACGACATTGGTGGCTCGCGAGCTCCAGACCTCGTCGCGAGGGTTCGCGTGGACCAGGCTTGGGGCCTCTTCCAGGCATCGTTCGCCGCGCATGACAATCATGCTGCCTACTACGGTGCCACCGAGTTGACCGGCCATCCGGATGACAAGTGGGGTTGGGCCGGGCAGTTGGCCTTGTCAATCAAGAACCTGCCAACCGGCGCCGGTGACACGATTAACCTGACGGGCGTGTATACGAACGGTGCAAGCCGCTACAATTTCCATGACTACGTCGGCACCGCCTTTGCGATGTACGGTAGTAGCAATGTGGCCGGGACCTATCAAAGTCTCGGGGTTGCCGGTGTGTCGGACTCCGTGTTCGTGACCGGTGCCGGCCAGGAGCTGACCACAACATATGGCTTCAATGGTGGTTACACGCACAATTGGGATCCCTACTGGAATACGTCCATCTTCGGCGCATGGGCTGCCGTGCGCTATAACAACACGGCCAAGGGCTATATCTGTGGAGCGTTCGTCGCAAACCTCGCGCTCTCGAGCGGTCTTGGTGGCTGCAACCCCGACTTCAACTATGCCGTCGTTGGTACGAGGACGGGATGGACGCCGGTCAAGAACCTGACCTTCTCGGCCGAGCTCGCCTACATGATGCTCGACCAGAAATACGCGAGCGGGAGCACGGTGACCCTGCCCTTGCAAGCGGGCATCGCGAAGCCGGCTGCTACGTATGAACTCAAGGACCAGAACAGCCTCGTGCTGCTGCTCCGCGCTCAGCGCAACTTCTGAGTATCGGCAAATCTGACAGAAGGAGACAAGTAACGGCTCATACAATCCAAGTTTAACCTCCAAGAAGGCCTCCGGCATGCCCGCCGGGGGCCTTTCTCACTCAAGATCCAGGCTCTCGAGCGTGCACGAAAAGCCCATCTTGCGATTACGCCTCGCCAGGCCGCACGCCGTTCCGGCAGACCTGCATCGCCCAGATTGGCATCCTGGCATCTGGACCGCCTTCAGGTGCTGGGCGCCAGAACGATGCTACTCGTCGCGTCGATCACTCCAATGTTCGGCAGGTAGCTACACATCTGCCGCAAAAATGGTATGGGCGGCCAGGCTGCCGTCGAGAACGGCCGAGCGGACGCCGCTGAGCCACTTCAGGTCCCGCTGCACGGAAGTTGAAGTCTCCAGCAATTTCACGACGGGCTGAGTGCGCCGTGTCAGCATATCAGCTCTCTGCAGCCGATCTCCACGCGTCCGCTCGATCCCATGAATTCCTGTCCCAGAAAAGCAGACCGGGCCAATGCAGCCGCGTGCCCAGTTTCCACGATGAATCCCTGCGCCAGAACAAAAAACTCGCATGATATGGGCGCGCGCGGACGGAAGCGGTTGATTTTCTTCTTACTCTTAAGCTTATGTTTTCGGTTGATGACGACCCCTGATCGAACGGGGCGGATCAAGTGGAAGGACATGTTGTGGAGACCGCCACCTACAAGATCCAGGACAGTATCGCCGAAATTCGCATGAATCGGCCTCACCGACTCAATGCAGTGGTGCAGCAACTCTACGACGATCTCCTCGCGGCTCTCGACCAGGCCGAAAATGACGAGGCCGTCCGCGTGATCGTCCTGACCGGAGAGGGGCGGGCGTTTTGTGCGGGCGCCGATATGAAGGAGCACAAGGCTGGCCGCACGACCTTCGATAGACGGCAATATCTGATGAGCGAACAGAGGGTCTGCAGGCGTCTCGCCTCACATCCAAAGCCGATCATTGCGGCCGTAAACGGCTATGCACTGGGTGCCGGTGCTGAAATGGCGATTGCTTGCGATTTCATCGCGATGGCTACATCCGCGCGCATCGCACTTCCTGAGATCGGGATCGGCGCATTTCTCGGCGGTGGCGCTACGCACATCCTTCCACGACTGGTCGGCCTGGCAAAAGCACGTGAAATGATCTTCCTTGGCCATCAGATCGATGCGATGGAAGCGGTCCGGATCGGGCTCGCCTCGCGGTGTTTCCGCGACGACGAGTTTGCCGAAGGCGTCCGTATCCTGGCAATCGAACTCTCAAAGAAGGCGCCATTCTCGATGCAGCTCGCCAAGGAGCAGTTGGCGTCGGCTGCCTACGGGACCTTCGAATCTGCGCTTACAGCTGAGCTGGAGGGCATGATGTTCTGTTCGAAGACGCGTGATTGGCAGGAGGGCATTGACGCTTTCGCCGAAAAGCGTCTGCCGATCTTCCGCGGGGAGTAATAATGGCATCGAACAATCTGATCGACATTCTATATCCAAACTCCATCGCGATCATCGGCGCGTCGCAGAATCCGGCCAAGCGCGGCTATCGGTCACTGAGAACGCTGCTGGATGACGGCTACTCCGGAGCGATCTATCCGATCAACCCAAAGGAGAATGAAATTTGCGGGGTACGGTGCTTCTCCAGCCTGGATGGCTTGCCGGGCCCCGTCGACCTCGTGCTGGTCTGTACTCCGGCCGCCACTGTCCCTTCGGTCATGACCGAATGCGCGGAAAGAGGAGTGCTCGGCGCCATAGTTCTGGCGGGGGGCTTCGCCGAGGCCGGGGACGATGGCCGAGCGGTCCAGGATGCAATGCTTGCCGCCGCACGTGCCGGCAGCGTAAGAATCATCGGACCGAATACTTCGGGCATGTTCAATACTCATAAGGCCTGCAACATCGTTGGGTTTTCAGACTTGCGCAAAGGTACGATCGGGCTCCTGTCCCAGTCCGGCAACATGGCGCTGTCGCTCGTTACGGAAGCTCAAGCCAACGGGTGTGTCGGTCTGAGTACGTACGTTGGCGTTGGAAACGAGGTCGACATACAATTCCACGAGTATCTTGACTATTTCGCAGCGGACCCCAACACCAGCGTCGTGATCGCCTATATTGAGGGTCTCAAGGATGGTCGCCGCTTCCTGCAAGCTTTGAGGCGCATCTCGCCAGTCAAACCGGTCGTGATTTACAAAGCGGGGCGGACAAGTGCGGGAAGGAGTTCCGCGAGATCTCATACCGGCGCTCTTGCCGGTGAATACGCGGTGAGCGAGGGCGCACTGCGGCAGGCCGGCGCGATCCTCACGCACCGATCCGATGAAATTCTGCCGGTTGCGGAGGCGCTTTCATTAATGCCAGCCCTGAACTCCCGCCGCATCGCCGTCCTTGCCGACGGCGGAGGTCACGCAACGATTGCTGCCGATGCAATGTGTGAGCGCGGGCTGGTGCTCGCCCGCCTGAGTGAAGAGACGCGGTCGCGGCTTGCGGCAATTCTCCCTGCGGCCGCATCGCTTGGCAATCCTGTCGATGTCGCTGGCGGCACGGATGCTGATCCGTCAATATTTGCCGCCGCCGCCGAGATTCTTCTGCAGGATTCGGCAGTCGACGGCCTTCTCATATCCGGTCTCTATGGCGGGTACGCGGTCCGTTTCTCGCAAGACCTGCTCGCGGTCGAACTCGATGCGACGGACGCGATAGGCGCGATGCCGCGCCGATATGATAAGCCCATCATCATTCACAGCCTGTATGGTGCTCTCCAGGGAGATCTGCGACCGTTGCCGCTTGTGTACGCGCGCCGAGCCGGCATCCCCGTGCAAAGTTCCCTGGAAACCGCCGTGCAATGCCTGCAGGCCCTCGCAGAGTATGGTGAGGCGCGTCGCGCCCTTGCGCAGCTGCCGCCACGCCGCGCGGAACGCAACGGCATCTTTGAACAGGTTCTTGCGCGCTGCAGGGCCGAGGGTCGGCAGGCGGTACTCGAACACGAAGGCAGATCAAGCCTGCAGGACTTCGGCTTGCAGTTCGCTCCGGCTCTGCTGGCTGCAGGCGAGGCGGATGCCGAGGAGGCGTTTCTCCGCCTCGGCGCACAGCCAGTCGCGATGAAGATCGTGTCTCGAGACATCATCCACAAGACGGAGGCAGGCGGAGTAAAACTCAACGTGGCTGACGTCGCATCGGCGCGACGCAGTTTTGTCGAGATCGTTGCAAATGCCAGGGCCGCTGTAGCGAATCCGGATATTTCCGGTGTCCTGATCACGCCGATGGCAGCAAAGGAGGGAGTCGAAGTCATCGTCGGCGTCGTGCGCGACCTAGCGTACGGCCCCGTGATGATGTTCGGAATCGGCGGAGTCCTGGTCGAAGTCCTCGCTGACGTCGTTTTCCGCGCGCTTCCGATTTCGCCAGATGATGCCGCTGCGATGTTGGGTGAAATCAAGTCGAAAGCGCTTCTCGATGGCGTACGCGGAGGAGACCCGGTTGACCGGGATGCGCTTGCAGACCTCATGGTGAAGATTTCGCGCTTCGTTGAGGCATTCCCGGAGATCGCTGAACTCGATCTTAACCCGGTCCTCGTCCATCCCGATGGTCTGGACGTCCTCGACGTCCGCATTCTTCTCACCGAGGCATCTGGAGCGCGATTGATGCGGGAGAACGGTATTGAGGCATGAATGGTCTGCCCGGAACGATCGACCAACGTCGATCATGCAATTCCATGTATCCGCGTCCGTCCTCGACTGCGAAAGCGCCCAAACGAACCCGGAGGGAGCCCGATTGCCGATGTCCTCCAAATGAACGAACATGATCAATAATTGTCAGGCCGTGTCCGTAGGAGACTGGCAACCGGTTTTGGCGGCATATTGTCGGCAGCGGACGCAAAAAGGAGATGACTGATGTCTTCTAACGCCAGCACGGGACACCGTATCGCTGTTGCGGGCTTCATCCAGGAATCGGTGACGTTCATCGACAAGCAGATGCCTCTTGAAGAATTCAGGCTGGTCGAGACCTCCGGTCCGGATCTGCTCGACAAGTATCGGGGGACCAACACCGGAGTCGGTGGGATGATCGACGTTTGCGAGCGCGAGTGTGCCGAGATCGTTCCTCTGTTCTGTACTTCAGGCGGGGCTGCCGGCCCGACCAGCGACGAAGCTTATGAGCACTATGTCGAAAGATTGGTCGAGGGCCTGAGATCGGCGGGCAAGCTTGATGCCGTCCTGCTGGATCTTCATGGGGCGATGGCGACGCCGACACGTCTTGATGCTGATCGGGAGACACTGGAACGTGTCCGAGCGGTTGTCGGAGCGAACATCCCGATCATGGTTGCGCTCGACTATCATGCCAATCTCGACGAGGGAACAATCGCGGCGGCGGATGCTGTCTTCGGCTGTCGCTTCTCGCCACACACGGACATGGGCCTGGCAGGAAAGCGCGCGGCGGAGTGCCTGTTTCGTTCTTTGCGAGGAGAGATCACACCGGTCTGCGTTCTCGTGAAGCCAGGTGTCATGGTGCCGAGCATCTTCAGCACGACGAACCTGAATCCACTCAAGTCGATCGTCTCCCAGTCAATCTCTGCGAGCGATCGGAGCGACCGATATCTCGATGTATCGATCTTCGCCGGCTTTTCCTACGCCGATGTACCGAACTGTGGCTTCTCGGTTGTGGTGGTAGTGGACAGAGACCGTTCGACCGCACTCGAGCTCGCAAACAGCTTCTCGTCTCGGATCTGGACGCAACGGGAAGCTCTGAATCACCGCGAGCTGCTGCACTCCGTCGTCAGCGGAATCGACGCGGCCAAGAAGCTCGTATCCGAAGGCAGACGCCCGGTCATTCTGCTTGAACATGCCGATCGGATGCATGATTCGACTTATATCCTTCGTGAGGTCCTGAGCCAGAGGCTGCCGCGAACGGCCGTTCCTTATCTGTGGGATCCTCAAGCAGTTGCCGAAGCGGTGTCCGCCGGCGTCGGCGCCGCAGTCAATCTCAAGGTCGGCGGAAGGAGCAGTGGGCGTGCGGGCGGGGCGGTCTTGGTCGAAGGGAAGGTGGTTCACGTGGGGCACGTCAGTTACCGCGCGACCGGTCCTTACTTTACTGGCCGCACCGTAGCGCTGGGCGACACCGCCGTAATAGACACGGGAACAGCAATCGTCTCGTTGACTTCGTTGCCAAGTACTGCCGTCGACGACGATTGCCTGACGCAATTCGGACGCACGCTGGACGAATTCGACTACGTCGTCCTGCGCTCCAAGACGCACTTCCGCGCATTTTTCGAGTCTGCATCCGCGGCCATTCTTATTGTCGACACTCCGGACTGGGGACCTGCAGATTTGCGCAGCCTACCATATAGACATGTTGCGGTTGATCGGGTCTATCCCTTCTCCGACGAAAAGCGCTGAGCCGTCCGGGGGGCGGGGTCTGCGACGACACAGGCAGCTCGGCAATATCGACTCAAGCTGTTAATGGTCAGGGCGTCCCGGCTTGGGGCAAATCACGAAGCGCTCGTCCCCCTGCGCATCCATCGGTACGGGGAATCGTTCCGCGCAAATCCGCGCCGCGGCCAGGGGTGCGGGCCGATTTCCGCCGCAATTCAGCAGGTACTGAAAACAACGCGCACTGGGCGCGCCGCTGTCGTCAGAAGCTGATCCTCTGCGCGTGTCTGTTTCTGCCAGCCACTGAGTGCAGATCATTGACATGGTCTGCAACATTCGGCGCCATCTTTCCGCGCGCCGGCGCCGGGGGATCGCCTAGCCAGCGCGTGCTCCGCGCTGAACGTGGTGCGCGTGGGGCCGAGCCTTGTCGTCGTGTTCGTTACTCGCGCAGCATCCGCCCCAGAGCCAGCATCTGCGGCAGTACGATCGGCTCACTCGCGGCAGATGATGCCACTGGGTGCGACGCAAAACGCGCGACCACCATCTCAGCCTTGGGCGCGATATACACGCGCTGGCCGTGAATGCCCGAGGCTTGAAAAGCGCCGAGCTCGTCGTGCGTTACCCACCACTGGCTGCGATACGAGCGAGTCACCCCCAGGGAGACGAACCTCGCGGGGTGATCGCCCTTCTGGACGTCATGTACGACCGCTGCGGGAATGAGCTGCTTTCCGTTCCACTCGCCTTCGCGCCGCATCAGCTCGCCGAAGCGCGCCACGTCGCGCAGCGTCGCGCACATGCCACCACCGCCCATCTGAGTGCCAGCAGGGTCAACACTGACGTAGCCGTCCTCCTCGCAGCCGAGCGGGGCCCAGAGTCGCTCATGCATCAGTTGCGTGAACGAGCGGCCCGTCACGCGCGTCATGACCCACGTCATGACTTCTGAGTTCACCGTCTTGTAGGCGAAGCTTTCGCCATGCGCCCCTTCCTTGCGTACAGTGCGCAGGTAGTCGCACAAGGTCCGCGGCCCGTCGTAGCCGGCCGGCCGCGGCCGCCTGCCGCAAGCGCGGCCAAGTACTCGAACGCTGGAGCGCTCATCAGCGTAGATCTCGTTGTAGTCAAGGCCGGTGTGCATGTCCATCACCTGACGCAGCGTGGCGTCGTCCCATGCAGTGCCCCTCAGTTCGGGAAGATAGTGCGGGATCATCTTTGAATCGTCGAGCACGCCTTCATGGACGAATGCTGCAGCAAGTGAACCCGTGTAGGACTTGGTGACCGAGTGGCACGCATGCGGCAGGTGCGGCTCAAGCTCACCAAAGTACCGCTCATAGACAATTCGTCCGCGATGCAGCACCAGGATGCCGTCGGCATAGGTGTCGAAGAGGGCGTCCTCGAACCGGCGGGTACGGCCATCCAGATCGGCGAAGGTCAGCGCCTCGATCTCGCTGGTCCTGTCCACACGCTCAAATTGTGAAGGCGCGCCGGGGCCGCGCCACACGTTTGCGGTCGGCCCGAGTTCGCGCATGTGCGACAGCGACCAGCGAATCTGAGGAAAATCGATAAACGCATCGCTCTCGAACGTGATGCGCTTCTCCGGAGGCGGCGGCGCACCACACATCCAGCCGAGTTCACGCGGATCGGAAGCACGGCCGTCGAGATAGCGCTTTCCGTCGAATTCGAGCAGACCCATCACAGTCTCTCTGCTTCATCTTTTCGATAGGTGTACCTGGCCCGTTCTTCAGGAGAGCGCTCCGAAGCGTCGCTCTACTGCGGGCAGAACGTCATTGCTGGGAAAAATCATATCGTGTGCCAAAAGACCAAATCTCCCGAATGCGGCGTCGCACAGCCGAAATTCTGCGCCTAACAGGGAAATCACGCCGAAGAGCGGCCGACTGCGTCTGTAGCAGCAATGCTTCAGATCGGCCGGGACGCCTGTTGTCGTTCCCGCGCGATTCTGGTCGAATTCATCTCGATTCAGGCTGTCCTCTCTTGGCCAATCTGGCGATAGCTCGCGGATCCGATATCACACCAGCGTGCAGGTTTGCGGGAGTCGAAATGTTCGCGGCTGGCTCCGGGGCTCACCGATGCGCTTGTGAACTCTCTGCGAGTTTCAGGAACTCCGTCAGCAGCACCTCCCCCCCTGTTGGGATCAGTATTGATCCGGGACGGAACTGCACGCCATAGGTGGATGATGCCTATGTACGAGGGCCATGAACGCGCTGTCCCCTTGAGTTGAAGCGAGCGGAGCCCATCGAGCTCAACAACAAGAGAGAGCGCCGGACACGAAGTGGCGATACGAGGCATATGTCGAGGATCGGATACGACCTGAAAGGCCGCCCACGACAGAGGTGGAAAACGGCCAGCGGAGTGCAGGGATTGGGGAGATGACCCGCTTGCGGCTTGAGACCGACAACATCACTGACGATCAGGGCGTCCTTGCGCATGTTTCCGGGCTCGACCTCGCGCTTATGCGGAGGCGACGCCAGTCTGTTTCAGCATCCCGCGTGGATCTTGGATCCTCAACCTCTTCAGCTCGACAGGTCAACTGCCGCCGGCTGCTCAAGTGCGAGGTACGCAATGCGCGGTGTTCGATCAAGCCTGACTAGTCCTGCGAGCGCCGAGGCGCTAAGCTTCGTTTCTGAGAGTGGGTACCTTACGGTGCCGGGTTGCGCACTCATATGCGTATGCGTAAGACAACAGTTCGGCCTCACTCCACATTCCGCCCACAAAGATCAAGCCGAACGGTGACCCCGACGCGTAGTAGCCGGCAGGAACAGTGACCCCCGGAAAACCACCAATGTTGATTTGGTCGACAGTTGTTGCACGAATGAGCTCCGTCCCGTGCAGCGCCGGCAGCTCCTGAAGCATCTGGGGAAAGACGCAGGCGTCGAGGTGATAACGTGCAAACACCTCATCGAATATCGCAAGATACTCCTCCTTGAGAGCAATGAACTCACTGATGTTCGGCGGGTGCGACGGGTTTGCCAGGACCGCTGCGAACTGCGGTAGATTGGCCAGGAAGTACGCTATGCCGGTCGGCCCGAACGGATTTTCCTTCGCAGTCGCCTTGGCGAACTCCGGAAACGTCTTTAGAGCGGCCTTAGAGCCCAGCCGCTCGAGGTATTTGTGAAGGTCGTAGGGAGCGGACTCAAGGCCGCGTGCGTCGAAATTCGCAAGCGGAGGAATCGGCCAATGGAGGTCCGCAAATCCCGAGCCGGCAAAGGGATCTTCGATCAGAACTGCGCCGATTTTTTCGAGCTCGTCTTTTGCTCTGCCATAGAGTTCCTCCGCCTCCATTGAAAGACCCTGATTGCGCCATCCGCTGCCGTAAAGGGCAAGCCGTTTGCCCTTAAGCGCATCCGCGTCAAGCTTTGAGGTGTAACCTCCCTTTGGCTTCTTGCCGACACTTGCGAGGGTCTTGGGATCCTCTGACGTGTACCCGGCAAGCACATCCAGGCAAATGGCCGCGTCGCGCACACATCGCGCAAGGGGACCGACGACATCCCGATTGGCCGATCCAGGAAAGACGCCCGCGTTGGGCACCAACCCGATAGTTGGCTTGATGCCGACGAGGTCCTGCGCCGAAGCAGGATTTTGAATCGAACCACCGGTCTCTTCGCCCAGGCCGAGCACAACCATAGCCGCGGCGACCGCAGAGGCGCTGCCTGAACTGCTGCCGCCTGGCACGCGCTCGGGTATCACGACATTCAGTGTCGGCCCTGCCCAACTGTTATTGGCGTGAGAACTACTGCAGCTTAGAATGGGAACGTTTGTCTTTCCGATGATCACTGCGCCCGCCTCCCGCAACCGGGCCACGACCGGTGCGTCACGCTCCGGCGTGAGATCGACCCCGCCCGTTGTGCTGCACAGCAGCGACCATCCCGCAGTTGTGGGAAGGCCGGCCATGTCTATGGTGTCTTTTACGACGACCGGAACGCCTGCCAACGGACCAAGGCGCTCGCCGGCCGTACGGCGCCTATCGATTTCCTTCGCATCGTCGACGGCCGAGGGGTTCAGAAAGATGATCGCGTTGTATTTCGCATTGTACCGCTCAACCGCGTCGAGGCTTGCCTCGACCAACGACTTGGCCGTGTACGCTCCGATTGCCAATCCAGCTTGAACGCCTTCGACAGTGAGGCTTGTAAGATCCAGCGAGTTACTGCTGGATTGGTCATTATGGATGTTGGCGGGCCGATTCATCGGTTGCTCCATTGCTGCTGTGGTCCGTGACCTCGGGCGCTTGGTGAGCCTCGACCACGACTACTTGAATGCCCGTTGCTCGATTAACGATCCCACCGTTACGCAACCCGAGCGGGTGCATCCCCGCCGGTAGATCTCCGCCGCCCCAGCATCGGGCGCCGTGCGCCGTCCGGCGCACAGCTCAATCAGCGGCAGCAAGTACACCGGTTGGAACAGGTGCGCCGGGCCGGCCGGTGCAAAGAATGATCTCGAATTAATAGTACCGGGCCGCGGGATCTGCGTTCGAGCAATATCACCAGTCACAGCGCAGCAATTCTGCCCCTGAGCGTCAAAATGTGAAGCTTTTATCCCGTGAACTGTGGCCTCGAACCGGCACGTCAAGAGAGGTCATCGGAAATTTAGAAAGGATCAGGCGCGGCACATGCGTGGCGTAGCCAACCTCGGACAGAGCGACACCTTATGGTTTCGCCGCCAGTTAATCTCTGGTAAAATGACTGGGGCGCGCCCAGTCAACGAGAAGGAACTCGCGGCGTACTGCGGCCGATTACAATGAATCAACGGATGCGCGTTTCGGCTCAACGGCAGCGGCAAGCTAGGTTTATCGCCATGTCATGCCCAACGAGGGGAAGCCAACAACCGATCTGAAAGGCTCGGCCGGCTGCGTGGGGATCACGATGGGCTCGTCTCACCCCGCGTCAACCGCAGGTAGCTGATAGCCGAATACATGCCCGCGAGCTGCAGTGGGAGCGAGTCTGTCACGTCGGTCCGGATCGAGCGCACCTACGCTTCCCGATAGCGCAAGGGAGGAGCTGCTTAGGCGCTACTCGTATCTGCCCCTGCGACGATCGCCGATGGCGTGACAGATCCGGAAGGCGTGCCGCGTCAGGCGTACGAGTCCAACGTATGGGGCACCGAAGATTCCAATTGGACCTTCGCCGGCAGCCTGCGCGGTGCCGACCGCGCCGCCATCATGCTGACGATGATCACCACCTGTCGTCTTAACGATGTCGATCCCAAGGCCTGGCTCGCCGATATCATCGCCGATCGTCCCGCATCGCGTCTGCACGAACTGCTGCCCTGGGAATGGAAGCTCCTCCGCCAAGGCGACACTCCCGCCGATCAGCAGGCTGCCTGATCTTCACGCAACGCCTTCATAGCGCTACCCGGCCCTCACGCGCATGCGTCAATCAGGCGGCCTTCGTCGTATGCGTAGCGTCGAGCCCGCGCCGCTTCAGATCGCGCCAGTCGTGCGCACTCCCGCGGGCGCCATCGGTGAAGCCGACCAGTTCCCTTCCGGCGTCGCACCGATCACCGATCAGCACGAGGACGCACTGTTTTCGTCCTCGAGGCGGGCTTCGCGGCTCGATCGCTCGATCGACTTCTAGCGACGCATGTACGGCGGCAGGATCGACGGAGAGAACCGGATGCAGTCAGGATCGGTGACCGCCGCCTCGCGGTCGCGCACACGCGGCTGGCGGACAGCGACCGGACTCTCAATATCGATACAATATTCCTCACTAGATCGAGTAGGTCACAATTTTTTGTTAGTGGCGTAAGGTCAATTGGTAACGAGCCGTACAGACTAAGACGCAACTCATCACGGTGGACTGGGGGCAGCAATGGCAAGCGTAGTTAATCCGTTGAATGTCTCGCGCTTCCTTCAAATATATGATGAGGCCGCTGCTCAAAAAGGCGTCAGCCTATCGGTAGGGTTCGATTTTCATAAGTATGTGTCAATCACACGTGCCACTCCAACAAAGGGGCGTACATATCCAAATTTCCGGCCGGATCGCTCGCCAATTAAACCAGGCGAGGGATATTGGATGATAGGTGTCGACAAGAACAACGATGTCGCGCTTTTACAGGCTGCTCGATTGTATGAGCTTTCGCACAGCAACTTTGCAGAACATCTTCAATCCCTTAAGGCGTTTTACGCGGACCCGACCATACATGCACATCCTGAGGACCGTTGTATTTGCACAGCACCGAGCGCGAAGCAGATGATCGGCAAAGTGGCCTATCACGGGGATCTTTGGGTTCGCAAAGACTATAGAGGACAGGGTATGCCCAAGATCATGGCAGGAATATCGCACGGCGTGTCTTTAGCCATGTGGGCCCCTGACTTCTTGTGTGGGCTTGTACCGCGCTGGTTACTGGATAAGGGCGTCGTTGCGCAATACGAAAACCGGCATCATGAACCCGGCGGATCGATATTGCAGCTGGTGGAAGAGAATATTGTCGACGACGACTGGCTTACTTGGACAACCGGCGAGGAGGTGCGGCGCCGTGTTGATCGTTTCGACAAAACCGAGCCTGCGTAAGCTTCCTACGGCGGACTTGATCTTACGCAGCCGCGCAAGTGCTCGCCGTAAGAGTCGGCTGATCGGCGACAATTGAGCAGTCTTTGCCACGGCCGCATAGTCGTCGACAGGAACTGCCTCGTCGAGGATTTCATAACAATGCGGCGCGAGCCTCTCATTCCAACTGCGTCGTCGAAGCCTTCGATGCCGATACGCGAAGGTGCAGGACCCTATACGATCCGCACCGCGGCACCGACACTCGGAAAGCAAATGGCGAGGTATTGCGGGGCTTCTCGGGCTCTCCAACTCCCGGCGCGCCGCGCACCGGCGCATGTACGAGATTCAGAAGACGACGCGCCAGCGCCAGGCCGCCGGATCCCCGGAGGGAACAACCCACCGGGCGCTGGTCGACGTTGCCGAAGAGGTGATGTGAACGCCGGGACCGCTCTCGACAACGCCGGCACTACGGACGTGCTGACTGCCCTGAAATCGACGCCGCCGCGACGAGGGGCCCGGGTGACCGAGAGACCTCCCGCCGCAGCGGGCAGATCGCCAATGCGGACAAGATCTATTCGATCTTCGAGCCGCATACAGACCCGACCAGGCGCGGCAAAGTGCGCGCACGCCTGTCGAGTTCGAGCCACAAGGTGTTTCTCGCCGAAAGTGCTGGGAATGATCACCCGTATGACATGCTGAAGGGAATCCTGCGGACGAGGTACATGTGGCGCTTGCAGAGTGAAACCGCCAAACCCTTCGGTAACCATGCGCTGTAGGCCGCAAGCGCGCTGATCTATCCGGTTAGCGGTTAGATCTCGTCGGACTCTTCGGTCTTCGGCTTCATCATCGCAGCGAGCGCTTGGCGGCGTTTTTCGATGATGCTGCGGGTGTCCTTGTGGATTGCGATCAGCTCTTTGAGGTTCTCGATCCCGTCATCGGTGAACGCCATCACCCCGTCTTCACCGACGCCGACGACCCATAGCTGGCCATCCTCGGTGTCCATTTCTTCGGCGACCTCGAACAGCCATTCCTCGTCTTCACCGAGCATCTCAGCGACATGGCTGAGAGTGAACACGTGGCTGACTTTGTTGACGTGCCCCATCAAGCCGCCTGCGCCGAAAGGCCCTGCTGTTGCGCAGTCTTCCAGTTCCAGGGCAGCAGCTCATCGAGCCTGTGGGCGGGTCGGTGGCGATGCGAGCGAGTACATCGGCGAGCCAGGCCTGAGGGTCAACTGCGTTCATCTTGGCAGATTATGCCGCCCGCCGAACTATGCCGAGTCGGGTTGTTTTCCCCAGATTTCTGGCTGACCGGCATTTGGTCGGTTCGGCATAGTTCGTTCTGTGCCTCCGCTTTCAACAGCGGAGAACAGGAAGATGGAAGTTGAAGAGTACTTGGGCAGAAGCCGGCTGTACCGGCATCTCAGAAGCGGGCCGCACGGACGGCTCGTCGAGTGCTACGCCGTTCGTCTCGTCGAAGAGAGGCTCGTTCGGCACAGCGCCTGGCGTTGCCTCAATGTGGTTGGCGGGCTCCTGAGTTGGATCGCGGGCCGTCGCTATAAGCTGGCCGATCTCGATGAGCAGTTCGTTGAGCGGTACCTCCGACATCGAGCGGGAAGCAGTCTGCCCAAACCCGGTGACCGGGCCGCGCTCAAGCGATGGCTGTCGGTGCTGCGCGCGGAAGGCGCGATCGCGCCGTTGGTGCTGCCGCCTTCCATCGTCCGCCATCTCCGGTCATCCGCAGGTTCCTGCACGAGGTGTGCTCCGGCGGCGCCGGCGACCTGTGCAAGATCAGCCAAGAGGACGTGATCCGCTACATTGAGCGCCACGCCCAGGATAGGAGCCCGGAAACAGGCAAGGCGATGTGCTGGTCGTTGCGCGCCTTTCTTCGTTACCTCCTCCATCGCGGGGCGCCCGTTGGCGAATTGCGTTCCATCGATGCGGCGATGGAAGCTCGCAACTCTGCCGACCTATCTGCCGCCCGCTCAGGTGCGGAAGGCTCTCGACGGTTGCGACCGAAAGACGGTGATGGGACGGCGCGACTACGCCATTCTGTTGTTGCTGGCCAAGCTCGGCCTGCGGGCCGACGAGGTAGCGACGCTCACGCTCGATGATATCGACTGGCGCGCCAGCGAGATACTCGTTCGCGCCGAGGGCCGACAGGAACGCGCGGCGCAAAGCGGCCGGAAAGAAGGAGATCGTCATCTCGCCCGTCGCCGTGGAGATCGTGCGCCGCATCGACGCTCTGTTCGAGATCGAGCGCTCTATCAATGGCCGAAATGCCGACCAACGAAAGGCTGTTCGCCAGGCGCAGAGCGCGCCGCTCGTCGCCGATCTGGAAGCCAATATGCGCGAGCAGTGCGCCAAGCTCTCCCGCGGTCACGATCTGGCCAAGGCCATGAACTATATGTTCAAGCGCTGGGCCTCCTTCACGCGCTTCCTCGACGATGGCCGCGTCTGCCTCTCGAACAATGACGCCGAAAGAGCGGTGCGCGGCATCGGATTGGGCAGAAAGTCGCGGTTATTCTGTGGGTTCGACCGCGGAGGGTGCCGAGTCGCCGCCATGTATAGCCTCATCGTCTCTGCCCTATGCCGCGCGCGGCATAGGGCGTAGAGGATCCCGGTGTAGTTGGCCAGATGCGCCTGCGGATGCTCACCACTTCGATCGCGCGAGTAATAAAACATCGTCGCCGGCGGATCTGAGCCGCCGAAGGGGCGATCGTCCTTCACATAGACCCAGCATCGAGCGACATCGCACTTGCCCAAGGCCAGCACGGGCACGGTGGTGTCGTCGCCATGGAGGCGTTCGGCTGCCATGACGTGGGCTTCCAAGAGCCGCGACAGCGGCTCCAATACCGTGCAGCACGCCCCTACGACGTCTGCCATGGTCGACTGCGCGCGACATCTGGATGCGCTTCCCATCCAGATTGTCGCGCTATAACCAGTCGAGCAACGTCCGGATGGCGAAGCGATGACGGAAGTCGTGCGCGCGTGGCCCGGTATGATCACCTGGGCAGCCCAATCTCTCTGGACAATCGCCAGAAGACGCGATGAACGTACTGGTGCAGAGAGCGGCCTCCCTGTTCGGCAACGAAGAAGGTCGAGCCGCAGCGTGATCCGAGCATCGCGTCGCGCCGGTGGGCGTAGTCGCGCAGCGCGGTTCTCGTCGTCGGATGCAATGGCACGAGCCTCGACTTGCCAAACTTGGTCAGCCGGACCGTCAGCACGCCGGCGTCGAGGTCGACGTCATCACGCTCCAGGCCCATCCAGCTGAACTTTTCCCGCACAGTCTCGATCACCTTCCGCTGGCGCGGCACCACTTCCAGCGTCCGCGTCACGTCTCGATCAGGCGCGAAGAACGCTCCGACCGCTGTCCGTAAATCTGATACTTTAGCTTGGCGATCTGCAGCTTCTGCTGGGCAATCAGCGCCTCGTCTTCCGACGCTTTCGCGCGGGCGACCGCGAGTTCAGCGGCGATCTCCAAACCCTTCGCGCGCTCGACAGTCAGCGCCTCCTTCAGGGCGGCAATGTCATCCGGTACAGCGTCATGATTAGCGTTCATCCGACACAGTGAATCACAGATTGGACCCGATGTGACTCCCCAAAATGCAAAAAAAGCTGCAGATTAATCTGCTCAGCCTGCGCTCTGCGGCCGCCAACTTTGTTGGGGAGTCCTCCAGTCGATGCCCTCAAGCATGTAAGCCATTTGTGCCGCTGAGATCGATATCGCGCCGGCCGACGCCGAGGGCCAGATGAACTTTCCGCGGTCCAGGCGCTTGGCGTAGAGCGACAGGCCCAACCCGTCATGCCAGAGAATCTTGACCAGATCACCGCGGCGGCCACGGAAGATGTAGAGATCGCCAGCGTGGGGATCGCGCTTCAGGCTCTCCTGAACTGTTAGAGCAAGACTTCGCATGCCACGACGCATATCGGTGTGGCCAGTGGCGATCCAAACCCTGACGCCGCTCGGAATCGGGATCATCGTCGCCGCAGGAGTTCAAGAACTTGCTGCAGCACCTCAACGTCCACGTCGCGGTCAACGCGAACGCGACAGCCGCCAAGCTCGATCTCGATGATTCCAGCCCTTGCACGCTGCGCAGGCGGTGAAGACGGTGGTTGTGGCACGCCGCCCGAGATCGGAGCCGCCACAGGTGTGATCTCGACGGGAACAAGAGCAGGCGCGACATCTCCGCCCAGTCGACCCAGGCGCGCTTGTCGACGCCACGCATACAGCAGGCTATGAGCCACCCCGTGCCGGCGGCGCGCGACGCCGCAGACCGTCTCGCCAGCCTGCAAGGTCTCTTCGACCAGGCGAACCTTCTCGTCGTAACTCCATCGCCGCCGACGCTCGGCGCCCAGCACATTGACCTGCATTCGCCACGTGAGCTTAAAGCTAGACTTAAGGTCAAATCCTCGGCCCGCCGCTCAAACTACACAAGGCGGCCGCCGCCGGTCGCCGCCGGTGGGATACACCCTTCGGCGCGATCGTTGCTTCTTCAGCGAGAAGAGCGTGGCGCACCTGCGTGCGCGACGCTGTCACGAAGGTGTGCATTCCACGGCGCGGCAGCAGAAAGACGCCGCGGCGCCCAAATTTGGAGCAATCTCTGGCGCTCAAGCAAGGCCAGCGCTTTCGCGCCGGCATCGAGGGGCGCATCTCGGTGCTGATGCGCGGCCGCGGCATGAACCTTTGCCGCGCCGCAGGGGCCGAGCGCTCGCATTGTTTGTTGGTGCCGCGGTGCTCGCCAACGATTTCATGATCATGGCGGCCTGGTGATCAAACGCTCCAGGCAGCCACACAACCACACAACCACACAACTCACATCGGCACCGTTGGAACAAAAGACCACCGCACCTCATCAGGTTGCCGGCTGCAATTGACCCTCCGTATCGTCCGACAAAGTGTTTCCGACCATTTTTCTGGATGCCGCTGGGCTATGACGAGCTGCAATTGGCGGATGCGGACGTCGTACTCCGCCCGATCCCGTGCCTCGACTCTGCGCGGGCACGGTCGAGCGCTCTATGATAGGCATTGAGGCAGCGGTCATATTCCGCGTGTCGCCCCTTGCGACTGCCCGCGCTTGTAGAAGGCCAAAGCTTATCGACACCAGGTCTCTCCATCAGACCCGCCCGCCTGATCTTCCCAGCACGCCAGGCTCTCACCTAGCGCTTGGGCCCAATCCAGTACTTCCTGCCAGTTGATGGGCGCGTTAACATCTAAAGGGTTCGCGATGTACATTGAGTGCTCCTGTGACCCACAATGGCAAGCCCGCCATCTGGCAAGCGATCGGGCAGCAGTCGGGGACGCCATGCCGAGCGCGACTTCCACTGCGAGAAGCGCAAGATCGACACGCAGTCCATCGAGTACCGACTCCGATGCCCGCTTGTTCCGCAAAGGCGCTGGAAGGTGCATCCGGATGCTCGATGCCGATCCACACAATGGCTTCCGAAGCATGCAGGGTTCGGTCGCGCAATAACGACGATTCAGAAGAGAATGGGAGCGGCTGAAATCGGCATTTCGATTGAACTCATCTTTTGACACTGTTAACGGCGCGCGCTTTGTCCAAAGGCCGCTGTCGATCTCCTACGAGTTGGCAAGCACACTATTAATGGCATCGGTCGTCTTCTGGACTATGATGTCCGCTTCTTCCTTCGTTAGGCAGAGTGGCGGAGCGAAGCCGAGGATGTCAGCCTGAGGCATGGCGCGGCCGATAACACCGCGGTTGAGCAGCGCGGCGGCGACCTGCAGGCCGACCTTCTGCGATGGCTCGAAGAAGACGTGGTCGTCCCTGTCCTTGACGAACTCCACCGCCGCCATCAGCCCGTCGCCCCGCACCTCGCCGACATGTCTGTGGCTGTCGAGTGCCCTGGCCAGCTCGGCGCGGAAATAGGCGCCGGTATGGCGAGCATTGGAGACTAGACCCATCTCGTCGATCAGTTCGAGGTTTGCAATGCCGGCCGCCGCGCAGATCGGATGCGCGGAAGAGGTCCAGCCATGACCGATGGCGCCGAGTTGGTCGGAGCCTTTCACGAGGGCTTGCCAAACCTTGTGGGAGACGATGACGCCAGACAGCGGCGCATAGCCCGAAGTCAGGCCCTTGGAGATGGTGATCAGGTCCGGCTCAAGCCCATAGTGGTCGGAACCAAACATTGTCCCAAGACGGCCGAAGCCGGTGACGACTTCGTCGGCGACGAGCAGCACGTCATATTTCTTCAGCACGCCTTGGATCTTCTGCCAGTAGCCGGCAGGCGGCGGAACGATGCCGCCGGCGCCGAGGATCGGCTCACCGATGAAGGCCGCGACTGTATCAGGCCCCTCGGCCACGATCATTTCTTCGAGCTTGTCGGCACAGGCCTGCGCGAACTGCTCCTCGCTCATCGACCGGTCGGCGCGGCGGAAATAGTAGGGCGCCTCTGTGTGCAGGATCGGCGCACGCGGCAGATCGAAGGCGTTGTGGTAAAGTTCCAGCCCTGTCAGCGAGCCGGTCATGACGCTCGAGCCGTGATAGCCGCGCCAGCGCGAGATTATCTTCTTCTTCGCCGGCCGGCCGAGCACATTGTTGTAGTACCATATAAGCTTGATGTTCGTCTCATTGGCGTCAGAGCCAGACAGGCCGAAGTAGACTCGGCTCATGCCTTTCGGAGCGCGGTCGATGATCATCTTAGATAGCGTGATCGGGGCTTCCGTGCCGTGGCCAGAGGCGTGGTAGTAGGCGAGCTCCTTCGCCTGCTCGGCGATCGCCTCGGCGATCTTCTGGCGACCGTAGCCGACATTGACACAAAAAAGACCCGCGAAGGCGTCAAGGCTGGTTCTCCCGCACGTGTCGGTGATGTAGATGCCTTCGCCGCGGCCGATCACGCGGGTTGAGATATCGCCGCGCGCATGCGCGCCGACAAGCGTCCAAGGGTGAAAGAAGTGGTCCCGGTCCCAAGCGGTAAGTTCGTTCGAACTGCCGCGCATTGCGGCTCCTTTCCTGCGCTGCGTGTCACAGGGCATCGCTGTCAACACCACGTCGACCGAGTGCGCGCGCATTTGTTGAGGTTGGCGAAGCCGCTATGGGCGTCAACGAGAACGGGTAGTTCAGTCGACTCCATCATCCGCTCGACTACATCGACGAGTTGGCTACATGAGGCTTCGCTGGCATCGTGATAGCCGAGAGAGCAGCCTGTTAATAGGCCGGATGCCCGGAGACCTTTGAAGCCAGCGCGTTTGGTCATCCCATCGGAAAGCACATCATTCGCTTCCGTGAGGAAGGGCAGGTCACTGTTGTAGCAGACATGAGCGCGCAGCATTTCTGCAGGCCACGAGACAGCGCGTCGATCAGATCCGTCAGCGAGAACAGATCGTGGCTGATGTTGCATGCTCGTTCCTTGTGACGTGTGACTTGCCTAGGGTCATGATCTTTGCCATGCATTTGTTACCTAGATCAATTGCTAACGTTGGTAGTTGACCGTGGCGCAACCTGTTGCACGTCACTATAGACGGCGCTGGAGACCATTGCCTCGACTTCGAGCCTAGGACGGACCTCAATTAGCCGTTCGGCTGCTGCCCGTGTAAACCGCCAATTGAAGCGACGGAGGCCCGGTTGTAGGCGGGCCGGCGCCGTGGGTGACATAGGCGGCCGGGCTCGGACGGAGGCAAGGCTCGTCATGCCAAGGGTTGTCACCTTCTAGTACCCGGAATCAGAGCTGGGTGATACGGCGGCCTTTGAATCGGCTTTGACGGACCTTTTTCTTGGTCCAGACGAAGGGCTGAGCTTTGTAATTGTAGGCTTTGATATAGCCATCGATGTGCTGCTCGAGTTGTTTGAGGCTTGTGAAGGACGCGCCGCTGAGCGACTGCCCCTGCAAGATCGAGAACCAAACCTCGACCTGATTGAGCCAGGACGCGCTTGTCGGCGTGAAATGAAATTTCACATTGGGCTGGGCCTTGAGCCAGTGGTCGTTCTTCTTATGGGTGTTGAGATTGTCGAGGATGACGTGAAGCTGGCGGTCCGGAAAAGCCGAGGTGACGCTGTCCATGAAGTCGAGGAACTCGACACGCCGCCGCTGTCTTGAATGCGTCGCGATGATCTTTCCGGTGGCAACCTCGAGTGCCGCAAACAGCGTTGTCGTGCCATGCCGCTTGTAGTCGTGGCTCTGACCGGTCAGGGCGCGGCCATTGGGCAACTTCAGATAACCCTGCGCCCGCTCCAAGGCCTCGATCGAAGGCTTTTCGTCCACGCATAGCACAATGGCCTCGCGGGCGGGGCGACGTAGAGGCCGACAACATCGGTGGCTTTGGCCGTGAAGTGCGGGTCATTGCTCTCGCACCAGGATTTGCGAACCACGAGGTCGATCTTGTGGTTGCGCAGGAACCGCCAGACATATTGGACGTCAACATCGCCCAGCGCCTCGGCCAGCAGTGGTCCCGTCCAACGCGCAAATCCTTCCGGTTGCGGTTTGTCCAACAGCCGCAGAATCCGCTTGTCGTATAGATCGGCTGCTTGCCAGGCCGCGGCTTGTCTTGCAGCCCTTCAAGGCCATGGTCGGCATAGCGATGCCGCCACAGGCTGACAATCCGCGGCTGGACCCCAACCTCCTTGGCAACCAACCGGGTGCTGCGCCCGGCTGCAGCCAACAGAACGATCCGAGCCCGCTTCAAATCGCGCTGCAATGTCACCGGCGAGCGGAAACATGCCTCAAGCAGCTTGCGATCCTTCTTCGAAAGCTCGACTTCTCTTGCTTCGGGTATCATCCCGATGTTGAATCACGACTCACGCTTTATGAAAAGTGGGTACTAGGTCAGCGTTTTCTTGGTTCGAATCATATCAGGCGGCCTCGGCGAGCTTATAAGACCATGTGTGGATGACGGGGGGGCGATTGACATCGTCGATACCGGCCATGATGCGCTCCTTGAGCTCATATTTTGAGGCGACCCGGATGTGGCGCAGGACCGAACGAGCGAACTTCGAGAAGAAGCCCTCGATGAGGTTGAGCCGCGAGCCGTGCTTGGGCGTGAAGGTGAACTCGAGCACCCGCTTGATCGGGTAGCGAGCCAGGCTCTGGTTTCTCTCGAGATGTGCGCGGAATGATTGTCGAGGATCAACTTGATCGTGGTGCTCCTCGGATAAACGGCGTCAAGAAGTCTGAGGAGTTTGATGAACTCGCGGCTGCGTTGGCGGTCTCTGACAAGAGCGTGGACCTTCCCGGTGAGCAGATCAATCCCGGCCAACAGGCTGAGCGTGCCGTGCCGTTTGTACTCGTGGTCGCGCGCAAAGCCCGGCTTTTCGTCGCACGACACGATCGCCACCGGCTTTCCCCGTCTCTTCGACTTGGCAGGGGCTTTTTTCAGAACTGCGACTTCACGATAGACGCACAGGACCTCGGCCATCTTCCGTTCGAACTCAGCATCGCGATTTTCAAGATAGTAGCGCACCTTGTGCGGCTTGATTTCCTCCTTGCCCAGGATCTTGCACACCGTTCCCTCGACCAAATTGGCCAAGCATGCATGCCCTGCCGCCGGCCCGTGTTCGCGCGCATGGCGCGCCAACAGCCGCGTCGTCCACAACTCATGTGGATAGCCGTGGTCCTTCGCCTTCGCCAACGACACCAACCAGGCTTTGGCCTCAGGCGTGATGGTTGGTTCCTTGCCGGGTCGCGGGCGATCGTCGAGGGCGGCCATCGGGCCATCGGCCAGCGCTCGCTCGACACAGCGCTGCACCGTCTGATGATGGACACCAAGTCTTTGGCCCACTGCGCAAAACGAAGGATTCTCGCGATACGCCAGCAGCATCTGCGCCCGCGACACCGGCTCGCCAATTCAGTTCTCGACCGCGAAAGAGCCGCCAATGTTGCTATCTCTTTCGTCGGTCATCGTCAACTCGACCGCTCGCCGCCATCCAGCCATGATACAGCTCCTCGTTTCGCCGACCGCAAACGAGGAATTTGCCAAGTGCCCGTCCGTTCCGCCCATTCTGCCTGCCCCAGCATCGCAGGTTTCATGGAATCGATCGTCTAGGAGCCCGGCGGTTCCGAGTTCAAGGATCGGCGGCTTTACTGTATAGCGCGACAATCTGGATGGGTACTTCCATCCTGATTGCGGCACCGCAGTCGCGTTCGCACGGCTACTCAAGGCGTTGCCGTAGCCTGGTTATCGAAGCGTCTAATCGCGACTGGCCTCGCGAAGAACTCCGGCTCGTGATCACCGCGTGAGCGCAACGCCCATGCGGCCAAGCTACGACTGTTTCATAAGTGAACGATGCGATAGTGCTAAATAGCTTCACAAGGCTCCATGCTGATCGAGGGGATTGAAGTCAACCCGGCCAGTCGAGCCCGCCATTTCGTTCGATCGCAGTCCGTTACGCCCTTCGGATCCTCTCGTTTTAGAGCGAATCGTGGGGCAGGAGCGCAGCATCCTGGCCTGCCACTCGATTGGAACCTGATGATCTATGGTAACGACTTTTATGGTATTCCTGCGTTGAGGGCCGCCTTGTTTGACGGACGCGAACGCTGCAGGTCCTAGGGGTAATCCTAGGAGAAGCGCTATGACGATTTCGAGGGCGGAGGTGATCACATCGGTCGAGCGGCGGCGCCGGTGGTCGCAGGATGAGAAGGAACGGCTTGTTGCAGCATCGCTCGAGCCCGGAGCCTGCGTTTCCGAGGTGGCTCGCATGGCTGGCCTTCATGTAAGCCAGCTGTTCAGGTGGCGCAAAGAGCTTTGCAAGCACGCTGAAGCGAGTATAGCGCCGTTCGTGCCGGTCGAGATTGGGTCGTCTGTGCCGCCGCGGGCGATGGCCGAAGCGCCATTGACGACGACGGCGGCGCGTCGACCGAAGAGCCCTGGCATCATCGAGATCGACCTTGGTAGCGGGCACCGCATCCGGGTCGATGGCGACGTTGATGGAGATGCGCTGCGTCGCGTTCTTGAGGCTCTGGTGCGCCGATGATCCCCGTTCCGATGGGTGCGCGGGTGTGGCTTGCGACAGGCTACACGGACATGCGGCGAGGCTTTCCGACGCTGGCACTCCAGGTGCAGGAGGTGCTGCGCAAGGACCCGCTCAGCGGTCATCTGTTTGTCTTCCGCGGTCGCCGAAGCGATCTTGTGAAGGTGATCTGGCACGATGGCCAGGGAGCATGCCTGTTCACCAAAAGACTGGAGAGAGGGCGGTTCATCTGGCCTTCGGTTGCGGGTGATGCAGTGACGATCTCTCCGGCGCAGATGAGCTATCTGTTGTCCGGAATCGATTGGCGCAACCCACAAGAAACCCAGCGTCCGACGCGGGTCGGATAGCCGTTTTGGGTTTGAATCTGCTGCTTGATCTGATTCAATGGCTTCATGATATCGAAGCCGAACGACCTTCCATCGGATCTTGTCAGTGCCCTGGCAGCGCTGAGGGCCGAGCGTGAGGCCCGGCTGCGAGCCGAGGCGATGGCTGCCAGCGCGCAAGCGGAGCTATCGGATAACGCGGCGCTGATCGCGCATCTCGAGTTGCGGATCGAGAAGCTCAAACGCGAATTGTACGGGCAGCGCTCCGAGCGCACGGCGCGGCTGATCGAGCAGTTGGAATTGGAGCTCGAAGAACTCGCCACCACGGCGAGCGAGGATGAGCTTGCCGCGCGGGCCGCCGCGGCGAAAACCCAGAGCGTGCGCGCCTTCACGCGCAAGCGGCCGGTGCGCAAGCCCTGGCCGGACGACATCGAACGCGAGCGAGTCGCATTGAGGCGCCAACGACCTGCGCCTGTTGCGGTGGGGCGCGCCTGGCGAAGATCGGCGAGGATGTGACTAGGACGCTGGAGGAGATCCCGCGCCGCTTCAAGGTCATCGAGACCGTGCGCGAGAAGTTCACCTGCCGCGATTGCGAGAAGATCAGCCAGCCGCCGGCGCCGTTCCATGCCACGCCGCGCGGCTTCATCGGCCCACAATTGCTGGCGACGATTCTGTTCGACAAGTTCGGCATGCACATCCCGCTCAATCGCCAGAGTGCGCGCTTTAAGGCCGAGGGGATCGACCTGCCATTGTCGACGCTGGCCGACCAGGTCGGCCACGGGACCTTCGCCGTCATGCCGCTCTTCCACTTGATCGAACGCCATGTGCTTGCTGCCGAGCGCCTGCATGGCGACGACACCACCATCCGCATCCTGGCGAAGGGCAAGTGCAAGACCGGTCGGATCTGGACATATGTGCGGGATGACCGGCCCTTCGCCGGGCCAGCGCCACCGGCGGCGGTCTATTACGCCTCGAGCGACCGTCGAGGCGAGCATCCCCAGAAGCATCTGGCCGCCTTCGCCGGTATCCTGCAAGCTGATTGCTACAACGGCTTCGAGCCGTTGTTCGATCCGCAGAAGAAGGTGGTGCCGATTACGCCGGCGTTTTGCTTCGCCCATGCGCGGCGGGGCTTCTTCGAGCTGGCTGATATCGAGAAAAATGCTCGGGAAGGCAAGAAGGGCAAACCGGTCTCCCCGATCGCGTTGGAGGCGGTCAGACGCCTCGACGCTTTGTTCGAGATCGAGCGCGCCATCAACGGCCGCGGCGCCGACGAGCGGCGCGCCGTGCGCCAGGAAAAGAGCAAGCCGCTTCTCGACGACATGCATTCCTGGTTGCTCCGCGAGCGCGAAACCCTCTCGCGCTCTGCCGAGGTTCTGAAGCCCATGAATTACATGCTCAGGCGCTGGGACGGCTTCGCCGGCTTCCTCGACGATGGCAGGATCTGCTTGACCAATAATTGCGCTGAGCGCGCCCTGAGAGGCATCGCATTGGGAAGGCGCAATTGGACCTTCGCCGGCAGCCTGCGCGGTGCCGACCGCGCCGCCATCATGCTGACAATGATCACCACCTGTCGTCTTAACGATGTCGATCCCAAGGCCTGGCTCGCCGATATCGTCGCCCGTATCGCCGATCTTCCCGTATCGCGTCTGCACGAACTGCTGCCCTGGGAATGGAAGCTCCTCCGCCAAGGCGACACTCCCGCCGATCAACAGGCTGCCTGATCTTCACGCAACGCCTTTCATAGAGCTCGTCGCGCTCGCGCGCATGCGTCGATCAGGCGGCCTTCGTCGTACGCGTACCTTTTATGGGGGCCCATCCTAAACGAGTATGAAGCCTGGGGGGCCAGCCGGATCCTCATTGAGCCCAGCCATAGTCTTCGATCGCGTGCCTTGCGGTTTCATCCAATTGCAGATCGGGAGCCGCGTCCGGGGGAACATCAAGCCGAGCAGGCTGAATGCATATTTCGGGGCGGCATTATTCGGCCAGGCGGACCAGGGTGTCATTCGCTAGTTGCAGACAGTGCGCGCATGGGCAACTCGGTCGAATCGGCGATGATGTTAAAATACGCGTAGGCGGCGCCCTTTCGATTCGATGGCCTGGTTTGCGAAGGTCGAACCTGCGCCCGCAACGACCCCGGGCGCGCTCCGCGCCCTCGACAGACGCTCGCACGATGGTGTAAGGATCGACACTTCGCTCGCAGTCTCGCAACCACCAAGCCCGCGAGGCGGGCTGCGATCTGGCGTTCGCAAAGCTTTCGAAGGCTTCCCGGTCTGTGCCACCTGCTCCATCGAATGGATTTGGTCTGCGAGATTACGCCGCTTGCCCATCTGACTGAAGCTTTGCGGTGAGGCCGATTGCACAAGCCCGCAGTGGCACCGACAGCTGCTTCAATACGAACGAACATCTGCTGCAGCTTCTGTTATCTTGTTGAAGAGAGCGCGCTCTCGCATGTCCGGGTCAAGATCGTGATGGCCAGATTAGTGCTAGGAACGGAGAAGCCTAGGCAAGCGTTGTCACCAAGTCTCGGCCTGGGGGCGTGACCGGCGTGCCGCCTTTTGGGTAAGGCACATCACGGGCGTGGCGCCTCGACGGAACGTCGTCTCAGCGAGGGACAGTTCCCTGGCCGACCTGGACGCGTGAGTTCAATCATATATTGACGATCTGCTCGTCCACCGCGCTGCAAAGCTCAGTCATTTGCCCCTCTACTCAATCGTCGACATATCAGACCACGCTCCTCGTGCCGGCGAGCTATGTATTGTTGGGAATATCGAGTTCGATTTCGCGCGACACTTCAAAGACAGTTTCTGCATGATGGCCATTCTGGGATAACGCGTATTTTAATGCTTGGGCTCGGTTCAGAAACAGGCCGCCAAAAAAGCCGTTTCGTTCGCGGGCAACCCAGTTTCCACGTCCATTCGTCCCAACGAAGACGACAGTCGACGCTGCGCGATTGCACGAAGGAGCTTCGATAAGCTTCACGTTCATAATCGTTCCATGACTTTGATACTCTTGACCTGGCATCCCCGCGCTGTTCACCAAATTCTGCATTGCATGAGCGTGCCGATCGTCCGGGACGCGACTTTCCCCCAATCGTCAGACCATCTTCGATCAGCTCCTTGAGGCGGGAGCGTTCGGCTGAAAGAAGCACCTGGAAAGGCGCGGCTGAAGTGATGTGGCTGTAAAACCGCCCGCTTGTGTGCGCTCAACAGCCACATGGCCCGCTTTCTTGTTGAAAGTGGCAGCGATCCCGTGGGTCGGCTGGCTGAAGTGCGGGGCAATGGGGCCATTGATATTCGCGGCCTGGGCAGTAAGCGCAAAACTCGCCAGCGCATTCATGAGATCCAATCTGGCAAGCGTCAACTCCTGACACAAACCTGACCGCTTTGCCACTGGCTGCTTCTCATCGCAAGCGTGCTAGTCGCGGAATCTAGGAATGCTTCTGGGAAGCGTGGATTGCTTATCGGACGTGCGATGGACAGCCCCATTTCGATGCGATTCGTGAATATTGCGGATTCTCGTTACGTACAGGCCTCTGCAGAGCTCTCGCGATCTCCAGTCGTCTCGAACCATCGTTTCCCGGCTCGCGGCCACCTACAAATTGCTGTTCTTTAATCGCGAACCGGTCGTCGATCTCGATGGTGAAGAATACAGTAAAAGGGAAGGGAATGCCCCTACCTATTCTGGAGGGAAGCGGAGATCTCTCTCGCTTGATACCGTCATCGGCGCCTGGGTTAACTCGGTGAGAATTGTCATATCGGTCTTGTCGGCGTTCATTATCTGGAATCCTGCGTATGGCGCCAAGAATCGCTTAATTTCTGCGCCGTTTGGCGCCTGCTTTGGAAGCTTGCAGAAAAACAAACTGCTGTCCCGATTTGAAGAGATCGTCCAAACGAGATTGCTAATGAAGGCCCGTGTTCCCAAAGAAATCAAGATGCACGACGATTTCGTAGGCCTTACGCCGCGAGTGGTCCGCGAAAGTTGCGGCCGGCCGGAGCGTTCTAATCGAGATCAATGCCGCCGCCGGCATTGGCGCAACGGACGATAATGATGCACGGCTGGTGCAACGATCCCGGACCCTACTCGCCAGGTATTTGCATCGAGCGAGATGATCGTAAATGTCAAGGAACCCCGGCCTAGCGGAGAGTTTCACACGGATTCCGCCAGTCAGCCGCGCGCGCTGGAAATGATGGCTGACCATTCACGGTATCGCTGATTGCGTGCGGATAAGTGATCTTCAGCGCCGGCGTGATCAGTCGCGCATAGCGCGAGTCGTCGAGCCCGTCCATCTGCATGCTCAAGCATTGGCGCGTGTTGCAATTGGTTGAGACATGCTCGCCTGAATATTCCTCTGGTCCGTCAATCTGGCTGCCCAATCGAGCCGCTAAGCCCGTTCCCCTGTTCTGCGGAAGCGCTCTCTAGTGCCTGTGAACGTGAGTTCGACGGTGCGCCCAGAGCAGAAGGCACGTTCAGCGCTACGGGCCCAGCTCGAACAGAAGCTTCACAGAATATGGGCCTCATCTGCCCCGGTTGTGACATGTTCCCGTATGTGAGCTTCTGGCGCTCGGATTGCGCCGACATATTAGCACAGGAGAACGGTTTGCTTGATACAGCAGGCCCAGTCTCCCGGAATGCATAAGACCGTGTATGGCTCCTGTACAGCAGACCAACGGGCCAAAAGACCCCGGCCCACGGGCCGGGGCTTTCGATCCGCCGTTTGAACGACAGATCAATATTTGAGAGGAATCGGACCGCCGAACTTATAGTTGAGCCGTGCCGTTATAACATCGAACTCCTGGCGGATGCGATCGGTCCCACCAGCGGATGCGGCGAAGTTCACCGTGCCGGGCAGCATGAATACGTGATCGTACTCGAGGCCAACCGACCAGTTCGGTGCGAAGCCGTACTCGATTCCGGCTCCCAACGCGCCGCCCCAAAGAACGTGCTCGCTGTTTCCAAGCTGCGCGCCCGTGAGGGGCGAGCTGATGTGATAGGTGTTGCTCGTCACTGCGGCGCCGCCTTTGGCATAAAGCAGTACGTTGTCGAGGGTATAGCCGATCTGCCCCGTTACCAGGCCGAACGAATCAATCTTGGTCAGGTTGACATCCGAAAACGCGACGCTGACATTCGAGCCGGTCAAATCAGCCCAGTTCCCCTGGCCTTCAACGCCAAGCACGATCTGGCCCATCTGCCATCGATAGCCGATCTGGCCACCAACGGTCATGCCGGTCGCATCATGACAGCCCTCGGGCGTGCCGCCATTGAAATCCCAGCAATTCGAGCTTGAGCCCAATCCACCGTTCATACCGAGATAGTAGCCGCTCCAGTCGTAGATTGCAGCGGCGATAGGCTGCGGAGCTATGGTGTAGAGAGGCTGGACGGGCTGCGCAGCCAGATCCGCGCCAAATGCGGGCGCCACCGCGTCAAGCGCCACAATGCTCACAGTCGCGAGCAACAAGTTCTTCATTTCTACTCTCATGTCTTGAGTGCCCCCGAGCCTCATGCGTCTTAACAACGTCTGCGCGAATTGCTGTAACTGCATCGCAACATTCGCGCCGAAAGGAATGTTCGAACCGAACGCTGCGTCAGGTTGCGGCATTGCAGATCATCTCTAACCGCGTCGCAATGCTCGGTCGCCTGCGAACATGGGTAGCTTAGGTGTGTTGACGAAAAGCGGGCTGCTGATCTCAGCGGATCAGGCGCACTGCAAGCCAGATGATACCGAGCCACACCGCAACCGAGAACAGCAAAGCGCTTTGTAACGTCCTTGCTCTTATATTGTGGCGCCATCGAAGGAGCTGCGATGAGCAACCGGTGAAGCGCCGGCCGCGTACAACAGCTATCACTTCATCATAATCTGCGAACCGGAAGTGCGAGCGATGCTTGCGAATATACGCCAGCCGCTCAGCTGGTGAGAGGCACCCTGCCCATACCTCCCATGCCTCATCTTCAAAATACCTGCGATCCTCAAGGAGTTCGGCGAGACGCTCGTCAGGCTTCATGATGCATCCGTTGTACCGACTGTCGCGGATCGAGTTCTACGAAGGAAGCCTCACCTTCAAAACCTCTCAGTTTAGGTAGGCCGGTTGAGCGACTCGAACTCGGTCAGGAAGCATTGGTCACGGTCAACGCACCGTTGATTATGACGCGAGATGAAATTCGAACTCGTGCGAAGGCTCTGGATCTCTCTTTTCGCCCAGGCAGATCGCGACGGCATCGAGACGCTGCCCAAATCGTGCTTGCCGTTGCATTCAGTTCAAGCGCTAGCTCGCGTGCCAGACATATCTTCTCCGCGGTTCGCGCCGGCGCTGATCGGAATTCGGTCCGGCATTAGCTTCGCACATGCTAAGATCACACAGATGTACGTTGTCTGGCCGAGGGCCGGTTGCGAATCCACCGCCGCCGACCCGATGATCCGCGAAGGGCCGACTCGCAGTCTTCACCGCCCAGTGTCTCGGGTCAAATCGGCGATCAGTCATACGTTACACCGTGCTGTTAGGACTGATTCCGCGCGAACATTCGCTGGAGTCCACTCTGCCTTGCGAATCTGTGCTCGACGAGTTGCCGCCGGTTGGCGTGCGCCCTAGCGTGGCCCATCGACAATTTCCTTGTTTGAGCGAGGCCGAATACAGCGTTAGGAACTACGGCGTGCGGGAACGTGGAGCGGCGGCGGAGCAGAAGTGCCCGAATGAAAGAGAGCACCATAGAGCCGGGCGCGCTCACGTCGTTTGCGAGAAGGCCAGCTGCGCACGGCGTAGCCTAATCCAAAGCCGCCGAAGAAGATTATAGTGAGAAAAAGGAGTGCTGTTGTCATCTCGATGTCTGAACCCGAAGGATTGCTTTGATGTGTTACGTCACACTCCCGCCATCAGTGGTTGACTAGTTGGTCGGCGCGAGGCGGCGGTTGCCTCGTTCCTACAACGTGACGCTACGTCCGATTCAAGTCCCTTCGGCTACTCCCAGCCAAAATGTATTCGAACGTGAGGTGGCCTGCAGCAGCAGTGTGCGCGAGCCAGGCATAGTCTGCAGATGCGCGGAAGAGCCCACGCCGTGATCGTTGTAGGAAACGACATTCGTGATGTGCTGATACCTGTGGTTTGATCAAAGTGGTTCGCTTGTCTCGGCAGCATCGTCCCACCCGGCCTGGGGGAACGGAGAAGACGTTCGGCGGCAGCTGAAACGTGGACGAGGCTATCCAGCTCGCTGCGCAGTCGGCGTGCTGTTAGGACGCGTGGACTATTTGCGTGGGGGCGGCCGGTAGGCGGTCGCATTGCAGTGCAAGGCGTACCGCATTCATCCTCTGAGACCCGAGGGCCTGAACTACGGGGTTCTTGCCTTGAGGATGCCGAAGAAGTGGTCCTGCCACCTGTCCCGCGACCTGCCTGCTGACGAGACGAATCTGTTAGGAAAAGGGCTGCCTGTAGACACATCGCTCGGCGATCTCGAAAGGACCGCCGGTTATCAAAAACTGGGGTGATGTCTTATTACCCGCTCAAGTGATTTAACCGCGCCTTATGCAGAATTCCGCCAGGTGCTAGGCGAAACCTCGATTTGATTAGAAGAGGAAGAGTTGAACGTGTGATCAATCAAATCGCCAAGAACGCAGGCGCCATGATTTGGGTCGGACTTGACTTCACGTGTCGTTCCACTAGCTAGAACAAGTTTGGCGATTTGTGTACGATTGGCGATAGTACGACGATCTGGCGGTAAAGCTGCGACTGCCTCGTCCAAAAGTTTAGCTAGGATGCGGAGGTCTTCTGGATAGAAGAGGTCACCGTGTTTTTCCGCTGGGACTGTTCGCCTGCTGGCGCTCGCCTCGCCTATTGCGCCGAGTTCCAGTTTTGCCGCGACCAGTTCGCTTGTGAGTTCGTCGAGCAGCCTGACCGCGCCGAGCGCGAATATGTCCTGGCAGATCAGTTGAGCCACGACCTCCAATTGGAAAGCGATCCGGTGCTCAAGGTGCTGAATGCGCGACGTGCAAACAATTTCCTTCGGTTTATCGGTTCTGGGGGCCGTGTACAAAAAGTTGCCAGGCCTTCCATTTTCGTCGGGCGAATCTGGCAGTCTGCGCGAGAGCCAGTCGCTATTGCTCAAGGTGCAGAGCGCATAGGCTTTCATTGGGAGCAGGAGGAAGATGTTGATCGGGGTGTGCAGCGCGAATCCGAGAAATCGAAGCTCGCCGGCGCGAAGCGCCGCGACGCTGCATCGAACCATGGTCATCACGACGATGGTCAGACCGGTCCACCAGGGCACGCTGTCCGTGAGCGCGAGCTGAGCGATCGCGGCAATTGATGAGATGGCGAGCAGCAGCGGCCCGAGGTTCTGTCCGAGCACATCGAGCGTGAGGTACCGATCGAGGCCGGGCAGCAGGTGCAAGCCGAGCAGCGTGTCGCGGTAAGTGCTCCGCGCCCAGCGGAGCTGTTGCCGCAAATATGGCAAGAGCTTGTCCGGGACCACCGTGGCGGCGATGGCGTCCGGAACGTACTCGGTTCGAAATCCTGCCTTGAGCATGAGGATCGTCAGATGGCGGTCCTCACCGAAGTCGCTCGGCTTTCCTCGGAAAAACTGCGTCTCGTACTGGTCGAGCAACAACATGAGCGCGGAACGGCGGTACATGGCACACGGCCCGCAGCAGCACATGACCGCACCAAAACGCGTCTGCGCCGCACGCTCCTCGTTGCAAGCCAACCAGTACTCCATGTCGATCAATCCGGTCAGCCAGCTGTCGTTGCGGTTGCTGGCCGTCAATTGACCCATGGCCGCGCCGACGGCTGGATCCTGCATCTTGCGTACGAGCTTGCTGACAACATCGCTGGCGATTTCCGTGTCGGAATCGACGTTAAGCACGAGATCGCCGAATGAGCGGCGTACCGCGGCAATCTGCGCCTTGCGCTTTCCGACATTGCTTGGCAGCAGAATGACACTGACCCTCGGGTCATATGCGTAGCTCGCGTGCACGGGTGCCACTGCACCGACATTTGCAGAGCCGTCATCGACCACATAGACCTGCAATCGCCCTGGGTAGTCCTGGCATGCAATAGACTTCAGGCAGGCCGCCAGCGTGCGCGGGTCCTCGTTGAAGCAGGGCACGATGACATCCACGCTGGGCAGAGCACCGTTGTTGACCGGGTCGTACGGCGGCAGCGAGGCGTCGGTTCGCAGCGCATAAAGCGCCTGCGCGCTCTTATGGACGCTGGAGAGCAACGCGTAAGAGGCAACAGCAACGGTGCTGATGGTGGCAAGCAAGGTCATGGGCATTGATCTATTCGGTGAGGTTGAGGAAGCGACCGGATTGCAAATCCACGGTCATGCAGTGCTGGAACGAGCTGGGCGAGCGCCATCACAGTCTGGTCGCGCCGACCAGCATGAGGGCGGCGTCCCAACTCGTCGGGTGGGCATCCGTCGTCAGGAGCACGATTGCCCCCGGTTGGAGCGAGGCCAGCACTGCGGCAACAATCGCCTCGACGCCAGGACGAGACCAGTCTTGCGGGTCGACTGACCAGTGCAGGGCTGCCAGTTTGGCCTTCGCCGACGCGGCGAGGGCCTCCTTGGTCCAAATCCCATACGGCGCACGCATGTGCCGTGGCGACGAGCCCGCATCAAAGACACTCCAGTTCATTGTTGACTCGCAAAGCACTCACGATCGACGCGACGCCGGACCGGAGCGCGTCAAGCGCATCCATCCGGGATCAGGCTGCAAGAGCGCTGCACCCAACGGCGCTAGATCGCCCTCGTCGCTATCGGCTTGCGCTGCGCCGCTTCTGCTAAGTCTGGCCAGAGATCCGAAGGCGAGCTGCCCATGCTGTCTCATGACTGATGTTGGGGCCGGATTAATCCATGCAAGAAGCTCGCGCGTGCCACGATAGTGAGACCAAGACTTGCCTCTATGGACGCAAGGGGTGATCATGTGCTGGCGCTTGCCCGTCATCCGCACATTGCGTTGAAAATCGCGAATACGTCGTCACGCGCCTGATCCTGAACGTCCTTGCTATAGCCGGCGGCTAGCTATGTGGATACGGAGAATATTGGTAAAATCTATTGTTTTGATGGGAGGTATCCATGCTGCGGATGGGCCAAGAGGGATTCATTAACCTCGGGTGGGTGTGCCGGTCCTCTTGATCCCAGGCGCATAAGGAATGACTCAACACGCCACCTCCGGTTCGGTGAACCTCATCGCCAAGCATCACAGCCATAGCGCGAAAACGCGAACCATGATGCTTGAGTTGAATCAACTCGAGCACTGCTTCCCACGAACAGAGTCGAGCCCTCGTCACTGTCCCATGGCGACGAGTGACCGGCCCTTTTTGATGATTAAGCTACAGAGCTGAGGGGACTCGCATATCGGCTCGACGCAGAGGACGTTAAAGATGGCCAGAGAGAGCCTGCTCCCGGATGCTTGAGCCAAACTCGAGCCCGCAGCATTTCGGCAGGTTCCAGCCAAGCGTGCCGGCCCCAGCAGACATTAGATTTATCAATTAGCGAGGTCGCTATCGCTCGATTCCACCAGCTTCAAAGCGCCTCAAGAGCTCAATCGAAGCGCCTCGGCTAACATCAACAGTGCACCGCCAAGTGTTGCGGCGGGCATGGGTGGAACGGGGCATGGATCAATGCATCTTGCGATTAGCGCTGCAGATGCCGACTCGGCTAAGAGGATCCTCAGTGCGGCGCGGTTCGCTGGTCATGAACATTCTCGTTGCAAAATCCAGCGACCGGAATGCTCGGTCGCGGACCGCCTGCGGCAAATCGGGAGTCGCGTCGATCGCAGCGCGCGCGTCGCTCATAATCTTATCTTTTGCGGAAAGAAGCTTTGCATCTAACATTACATGAAGCGTCTCTCGAACGTCGGGTGAGATCGAGCCGTCTGCATCGATCAATTCTCGAAGTTTCCAAAACATACGCTCGACTGCTACCATTGAACCGAGGACTGACATCAGTCTTGGTGATATCATTGCCATCTCCTTCTCCAGCCAGAGTCTGGCGACCATCCCAGCGAAATCAGATCTGTTCCCGTTTGACACCGGCGCGCGCGGCGACCCTGAAACAGGCAAATAACTGGGATGCAATTTCCCTGCTACGCCCAGGGGCGTGAGACGCAGGTTGCTCAGGGGAGCTCGCAAAGCGTGCGATTGCGAGCAAGGCATTTATCTTTCCTGTGCTCCAGGCCGTAACCAGGGCGCGTGCGGCGGCTCACGTCGAAAACCGACATGAAGGGTGGTTCTGTTTGCGACAAACCGCCAGCGGCATCGGAGTTGGACTTCTCCTGGCAGGCGTCCAATGCTTTTCCGCTTGTTCACTGGATCGCTCTGTTGTTCGGGCGGAATTGACTGAGTGATCCCGGTCCACGCAACGGGGGTCATCCGATACCCGGTGCTCAGGGCGCGCCCACGCGTTTTGTCATTGCATGGGTGCATCGAGATTGAGCCTCCCGATCTGGCGGAGGTGTGTTGGCCGTGCGCCCACGTTGACCTTGATCGATCTCTTGACTCTCCATCGACCGACTGGTCGAGCTCAGAAGAGATGCTAACTTGAACGCACATATCATTTTTTATGCCGGAGTCCGTGTCTCGGATTGGTTTCACGTCGTCTGTCTTACTCTCCTCGTCCCTGCACGGCTATGCTGTGCAAACCGTGCATTTCACCCACCACCGGCCGCCGCGTTCCTCTGCGCGCAACTTGCCGCGGCGGATCCGAGAGAGCACGGCTTCGGGGCTTATGTGGTTCATCGCTGCGAACCGCTGAACAGTGAGGTAGTCCTCATCGAGAGGTCGCGGGGTGCTAATGCCGTGCTCGGCCAGCAGAATGCGCAGCGAAGCCAACTCTGCCAGCACGACATCGAGCTTACGCGCGATCTCTTCGGTCTGAGCGGCGCGCTGCCGGGATCGCGTCACGACAGGTCCGCTCGAGCAGTAAGCCGCACCTCGGATTCGTGTAGAATGCGATCGTTGAACCGGCCCGCCAAAGCGGAACGAGCGTGAGCCGACTTACCTGACCAGGCAATCCACTGCTCGGGTAGTGTCAACGCATGCAATGTGGAGGACAGGCCATTCATTGCCGTTACGCCTCCCGCTTGGTGATGCAGTCCAAAGGACCGAGTCCGCGTCGAAGCCGTTTGGACCGCAAGAGCGGCCTTACAAATGCATTCGGCTCCGGTACTCATTGGCCTCGGCGTTGCCATTTGCTGCCTAGTCAAGAGCGAAGTTACTGGGATTGCTGTTGGGTTCGCCGTCAGTGCTGTGCCGCTATGAGCTCGGAGTGAATCGCCGTTGCCGTATTGAGGCAGGCATCCAGGGTCAGAGATCCGAAGGCGAGCTGGCAAAGACGATAGTTGGTCCCTGCCTCTGCCAGATGGTGAAGAAGAGTTTGGCGCACCGAAGCGCCCGTTCCGACAACGCACAGTTCACTGTGGATTGCGGCTTCCAAGGCCAGGGGCAGGTTGGATGGAGGCGGGATGTCATTGAGCTCGTACAGGACCTTAAAGTGTTTGAGCCATCTTTCGTAAGCTGGCGCGGCGAGCGAACGGGCCGCTGCTTCAGAGCTTGCGATTACGACCATGCGGAGCAATGCGCGAGACGGTGCTGAACCGCTGGCGTCACGCTGCGCGCTTCGATGAGCGTGATAGCGATCGCTGACCTTGCGAACGTTAGAAGAAGGCCCCATGCACGCCGGACTTGCGCCATTTGCCGCCGCCCAAAGGGCGGACTCTGGCGGACTTGTAGCAATCCATGTCGGGGGACAAGGACGCTGGTGAGGTGAAAGCGTCAAAGGAACGTCGCTTAGCGCAAAATGTTGCCCTTGGTATGAGAGCGGGCCGCCATTCATCGCGCTAACGAAGATTTGGGAAGCTTCCTCGTAACGGCTTGAGGCAACATCGGCTCCAACCCCAAAATAGCTCAGTTCGATCGGCAGGGAGCCGCGACCGAGCCCGACCTCAACCCTGCCGCTGCTTAGGTGATCCAACATGCAGATCTCCTCGAATGCACGCAGCGGGTGATAGAGGTTGAGCAGCATAACCAACGGACCAACGCGAAGTCGCCGTGTGCGTTGTATGACGCTCGACAGAAGCAAGTTCGGCGAAGGGCCCCTTCCGTGAGGATAGCAATGATGCTCCGCCAGATGATAGGCATAGAAACCCAGCCGGTCGTAGGCCTCCGCCAGCGCGAGGCGGTCCGCATATTGCCGGGCGATATCGCGGCCGTCCTCGTCAAGATGATCAAAGATGCCCCAGGTCAGGTTTGTGGGAAGAACGTTTCTCACTCAGTTATCTCCTAAATAGAGGGGGCGGGAGTCCGCCGGATTGCGTGGGTGCAAGAGGCGCGCGCTGGCAATGCGCTGCATAGGCTGCGAAGCCGTTCTCAACGGCGCGTCATGCGCTGATTGGATGAAAACTGACTCCGGCTGCGTCGCGAAGCCGCATCAGATGTTCGTCCAGATCGATCACGAACGGGAATCCGTGACATGAGTTGAAGGGGCCACTAGCCACGGCATCCAACTTTCTTAAGAATGCCGCCACAGCTCTAAGCAACGCATCCATCTGGCGCTTTGTACTGATGCTAACCCGAATGTACTCTTCCAGCCCGGCATCCGGAAAAAAGGCGCCAAGGACGTTGTGTTCTTCCAACGCCGCCTGCCACCATCTGCCACTCTGGCCTACGGGCACACGGGCGAGGAGGAAATTCGCGTGGGAAGGCGTTAAAGAGAACCCAAATTCTGAAAGGGCGGCCGCTACGCGTTGCCGCTCAAGCCTGACGTGGCGATGGTTCTCCTCGTAGGCGTCGCGATGCGCAAGGACGCTCATGCCCAGCGCATGAGCCACCACATTCATGTCAAAAACATTCTGGATGTTGCGAAGCCGCCCAATTAGCTTGGGATGGCCGAAACCGAAGCCGACGCGAATGCCAGCAGCGGAATAACTCTTGGAAAACGTGCGCAGTACCAGAAGAGCCGAATGGCGCTCAACAAGGCGTAGGCCATCCTCAGGTGCGAAATCGCCATAGGCTTCGTCCAATACAATCAATGGGTCAGATCGCATAACGAGCCGTTCAAGTTCTGCGAGCGGAACAACGGGTTCCGGTCGGATTGTTTGGGTTCGCCAGCAGAATGAACTTGGCATCTTTAGCGGGACCGAAAAGCAGCTCATCCATTGGCAAGCAGTCAGTTTCATACCGGGGAATTTCAATGAAGCGGCTCCCTTGCAACATGGCAAGCTTGCGATCGAACGAGAAGCCCGGCGACATCATCGCGATGCCATCGCCGGGGGCAAGAAAGGCTCTGTAGATCAGACTGAGGAGTTCAGACGATCCATTGCCAGCCATCACGCGATCGGTTGCGATGCCATAGGCAGCTGCGGCGGCTTCTCTCAAGCTGATATTGTCGTCTTCTGGATAAAGGTATTGCAGCTCAAGAGCCGCAATTGCGCTTCGCATCACGATGCCTGGCAAAGGAAATGGGTTCTCACTTGTGTTCAGTTTCACGCAACCATTGTCCGGGGTAGGCCGGCCGGACGGCAGAGCACCCAGCTCGCGGGCGACTGGCGAGAGGGAGGAGAGCAGAGTTCGCATTTCGCATCCAACCAGGTGTTCTCCCTTTGGTGTGTCGACGAGAGCGGTTGAGGCCGCTCATCGAGCTTAGTCGATACGCGCGCTATGTTCGGGACCGGGAAGCGCAAGGCACGACTGAATGCGAGCGTTGGGGGCGATAGGTCGGCTTAGACTAAGCGTCGCACCGGATCAGAGCCTGTCTCAAGGGCCGGTAGCGATCGCGCGGATCAGGCGCCGCACGGCGTTATCCCAGCGAATACTCGTTTCCACGAGGGGATGGAACGCCACGTCCACTCGGCCGAACAACGCTGGTAACCCTTGCCTTGAACTGGCGCAATCAGCAGACCGACTGCGCGCGACTGACATCTTGCCACAGGGTGCGTTCCTTCTGAAGAGGCCCGGACGGCTCACTCCCGAGAGCGAGACGCGCATCAGTTTGACTAGCTGGAAGAAGGTGCGGATGTTCGTCGCCCTTATGAGTCTGGACCTGGTGCTCACTGCAGTGGCACCAGGCGAATGGGAACGTACTCTTCGGGCGACTGTTCGGGCGCGCACGACAGCTGTAATAGCACTGCCGCGAGAGCGAGAAATGCGGCGACCGCAGCGACTGCCAGGCACGTGAGCAGGGCGTAATCGCTATGTCGAGGATGGTTCATCATTCGAACGCTCCGTGCAGTGCTGGGACTGGCGATCCGTTCTGCTCGACCGCGTCGACGCTATTGTCGCGCCAGCGGTAAACGATGAAGCCAGGAGCGGCATTGTCTCCCTTGGAGTCCAATCGAACCGTGCCAATGGTCGTTTTGATGAGCCCGAGCGTAGGGCCGCAGCGACCGGGGTGGGATCGAAGGTGCCGGCTTGTTTGATGGACTCTGCCCATGCTTGCACCGCGGCATAAGCGTAGAGCGTGTAACCCGCGGCAGATAGGTTCGAAGTCTTGAGCCTGGCGACGGCGGCTGGCTCTGCAGCATTCTTCGTCGGGTCCGGCATAAAGGTGAAGAGCGTGCCGTTTGCGGCGTCGCCGGCAATGGCCAAAAACTCGATTGGCATCAGCGGATCGTTTGCGATCACGGCCAGACGTGCGCCCGCCTCCCCACTTTGACGCACGATTAGGCCGATCTCGTCGTAATAGCTGGCGAGATAGACGATCTGGAGTCCCTCTCTCTTCAGTCTCGAAACCTGAGCGGTGTAATCCGTCTCGCCGCCGGCAGCATAGCTTTGTCGAACAGTGTGCTCGCCAGCTGCACGAAGCTGTGATTCAATGATCTCGGTGCTGACCTTGCCTGCTGTACCTTTGTCGTCGAGGACCGCGAGCTTTGCGCCTTGGTGGTGCCGCACGATATAGTCGGCCGCAAACCCGCCTAGTTGGTCATCGCGGCCGCAAATCCGAAACAGCGTGGTTGCGTCACGCTCTGTCAGAGAGGGATTCGTCGAGCCAGGTGAAATCTGAAGCACCTTGGCTTCGGCGTATATGTCTGAAGCACAAAAGTGCCCAAAGACAAGCTTGATCCCGTCAGTTGTAAAGCGATTGGCAACAGCGACGGCCTGCTTGGGATCCCATGCGTCGTCGGAAATCCTCAACACGAGCTTTGTGTCAGGCAGCAGACGCGATGCATTTATCGAATCCACTGCCGCGGACGCTCCGTCGCGTATCTGCGCGACCAGCGCCGCAGTGCTTTCCATCATTGGGCCCGCTACCGCAATGTAAGCATCTTTTGCCCAGGCGCTCGAACTTAGGATTGAAGAAAGGAGCGCGGCAGTTGCAAGGTTATGAACGGGAAGAATCGACATGTGGAGCTCCCGATATGGCGCGACTTCTTGATCGGCTTCGCCGTTGGTACGACGCGGCGACCAGCAGCCCGGCGCAATGATGTTTGAATCGAACTCAGGTTGGTACGAACGGCTCAAGTTGTTGCGAGGCTCATCCATAAATATCCGGCGGGCACGGACGAACGGACCTTGCGGGACTGGCCAGGAGGGCGTTCTCTAGGCGTCAACAGGACCCATATCGAGCATCCTGCCGGTGCCCCGTAGACTCATCAATCTCCTGTGCGCGGCAGATGTGTGCCGACGAGGCGCTTGAAAGGCCCGGACGATCATCCGCCGACTTGTTCTCGCCGAGGCCTCTCACCTGGAAATTCCGAAAGCCATGCCAATCATTGGAGTCTCCATCGGTCTAGCCGACGCTCTGTCCGCCCCGCCGCTGAGACGATGCGTTAGATGGTACAATTTGACGTTACGTACGAATCAAGTACTTCGAAGCGTGCTCGTCGAGGTTGATCGCCAAGAGCCACAGAGCCAAAGACCCAAAAAGTCACAGACAACGTAGATTCGAGGGCGAAATGCTAGCGGCTAACGATCGTCCTCAGACTCGAAGGGGCACTATCAACCCATTGGGTTTAAAGACATTCCGGTAACCGATTGCGTGCGCAACCGGGCGTCAACTCTTTCCGAGCTGGTCCTCTAGCGCGGCGAGGGCGAGATCGAGGTATTGCATGAGGCTCGCATCCCAGCCGGCGAGATTGTGTGGTTCGGTCAATCGCGTCAGCACCTTGAGTACCATTGAGACTGTCGAATCAGCTCCTCCGATCTCAGTCAGCAGCGAACGGGCCTGACGCGCGACCGCTTTTGCTCGTTCACTGCATGGAGGCTCGCCCTGATCCATGCAGCTTCGTAGCTCGTCGCGAATCTTCCGCCACCGTTCTGCGTTAGCGGCGCACATCGCCGAGGGGGTAGGCTCCTCAATCCGCGACATTGCGTCTAACGTGGCCGGCAGTTGGTCGACACTGACTTGCGTCTCACCTTGCGTCGTAATACTGCGTATTCGGTCCCTTAATAATGTCGCCTGCGCGACTTCACGTTCAATCCGCTCCAGATGGTTGCGCAACAGGTCCGTGAGAGACGTTCGCCCCTCGATTGCTTTGCGGATCTCAGGAAGTGAGAAGCCGAGATTACGCAGCGCGAGAATCTGGGTGACGCGTTGTAGGCTTTCATGGTCGTACATGCGGTGACCGCCATCAGTACGTTCCGAGACCATCAGCAACCCGATATGTTCGTAGTGATGCAGAGTGCGTACGGTTACACCGGTCGCCTCTGCAAGTTCTCCAATGCGCCATCGGCGCCGTCGTGGTCTGGCGTTTGTCATGGTCCTCTATTTACATGCCTACAACCTGACGCCACGTGAGAATCAAGTTAATTCAATGATCTAGATGATGGTCTCTTGCTGCGTACCGCAAAAGGACTAAGAGCACGCTGTTGATCAAGCGGCCGAGACAAGTGCAAGCATCAAGTTCGCCAGCGACCCCAATTCATCACTCGCTGCGCGTTGCAGAACAAGTCTCGCGATCGCCGCGCGGTTCTCGCTGGTTCGCATGCATGTCGGTAAACACGTGATTGCTTGATCAAAGAGGTGTCCCAACATCGCGAGATCCTCCGGATCGTAGACTCCACTCGACTCACCCAAGAGTAGGCTCCTTTCATTGTCGCACTCGCGCCGCACGTGACGAAGCCGTTTGGCCGTGGTGGGGCAAAAACGAGACGGAGCGGCGACGTGTGCGAAAGAATATGTCAGGAGGAGCCGCGTGATGCCGTTGTGCAACACGGCGTACGCTTCCTTTTGTCCAAGGCGTCGCTAGCTGAAACTATGTAATTTCTCCTGGATACTGCCGCAGCGGTAGCAATCTGCTGTCTGATCGGCGCGAGAAGCGACCGCCATGTGCATGCAGCTCCGCTTGATCTTTAGATGCTGCTTCACGAAACGGCGGACCCAGACACAGTCCTGATCAGATGGGCCTCTTTCGGTCGCAATCCTTCCTGTGATGTCCCTCGTTGAGCCTGACGCTGATCGGTAAATCATCGCAAATCAGTTCTACCGCCACGTCGTGGCGCGCCGCCGGCTCGGCGCCTATGGTAGTCCGGTTGAGATGGCATTGTGGGCGCGAAGGCGTTGCTCGCGCATGGCTACATCTGTTTTTGGAATGCCACAAGATGATGGCTGCTCTTTAATGGCGCAAGTCCGCGGCGGCAAAGCATCGGCAGAATGAGCGAAGGCGAGTCTCAAAAGCAATCCCGGCATGCATCTCAACGCAAGCGCATTTGGCGGCGGGCGAAACGTTGCTCGCGATTGAGGACCGACTTTCGAAGGAGCGCTCCGGCATCCGCTGAAGGTGGAGGCGTTCAGAATGGGTCGACGGGCCCCCGCCACCACGCGGTCAGGCCGGGCAAACGCCGACGTGCCATGGCCCCTACCGCAATAACTCGCATATCCAGACCTGTACCGGATCAGTGTCGCGCAGCGCAGTACATCGGACGGTCTCGCCAGATGCAATGCACTAGAAGCTGCAAGGATCCGCAGCGGCGTAGTCTTCACAAAGCTTGGCGAGCCTTGCTGGCAGCCGCGCCATACGGGGTCCGCAATAGCAAAGGAGGATGATGCTATAGCTTGGAGGAGGATCTTAATGCGCATCTTAAGACCATACTCAAGCCAAAGACCCCTCGAATCAGAGGGGCAGTTTCTGGGGATTCACCGCAAGTATCCTATCGAACATAGGCTCGAAGTTTCTCCTGTCGCGGTATTGGCTTGCTCGTCCGGCAGCTCACTCACTCAATATCATCCTCGAGCGGTATCGCTTTGGGTGCGTGCTTTGAGCATAGATGCTTCGGGGAAGATAGACAAATGATGTTACCGCGCCGAAGGAGCCCATCGGGCTCAGCGGTGAGGGGTAGCAACTCGAGACCGACGGCGGTGGCACCGCGCGCGTCACGCCACGACACTTTCGAAAGGACACTACTGTCGCGAGATCCGAAAGAAGGACCCCGCATACATCATCAGATTTGGCTTGGGTGAACAGGTCGGCCGAAATGATCAAAAACTGTCGCTGGAGCAGGGCTTGGCGAATGGAAGCGGCGAGCCCCTCCCTTCCGTGCGCAGACATTGGCACAGTTGCCGTCCTCTCATCATAAACACTGATCACCGAAACACGCGCGCAGCGGGACCATGCCCCGTGCTCATGGCCTGTATCCAGGTTGAGCCTGCGGCCAGCGACTTTGCGGTTGCCCTGATCATCCCGGATCGAGCACAATAAGGGTAAGATATGCGCCGCTGAGATGGCGTGTCCCCACCTCCATTCCAGCCTTACGCAATGCCTCTCACTTGCCGGTCGGCTCTCCCGAGTTTAGGTCAGCTCGCGTTGGGCTTCGCGGGCGCGACCGTGGCGGGCATTGGCGTTCGGCAGAACAAGCTGTTCCGACGCAAACAAGCGAGCATCGCCCCCGGTAGGTCGCCCGCCACATAGACGTCGAGCTACAGGTGTGCTTCGGCATTGCTTCGATCGCCGGGCCCCAGTTGACGGCTAGGAGAATGCCAACCGTCAGGCGATGAGCGGTGTGGGAGTGCGCTACCAGCGTCCACCTTGCAGCCTCGATCGCAGGTGCTGGTCTACAACCTGACGCAGCGTGCGGTTCAAGGGAATTTTAGTGCTGAGGCCGATACTGTTCACCTGATTCGCCGGATGATTTCGCGAGCTCTGTGCTCGACTCACATGGACCGGCGCGATGCTGCCGGCCCGGATCAGCGCAAATTGTTACGGAGTGCCGCCGAGCGGCCTGTTTGAGGCGCAAGATCGTCATGGCAGCGCGAGATCAATAGCGCCAACGACCCGATCAAACCGCGCTCAAGCGCGCCCATTTCGACCCTTGCCCAACGTCAGTCAGAGGACCGAAGCTTCGAGCCTGGCGTAGATCTGGTTAATCGAGAGCAGCTCGCAACCGGCCCGAACAATCCTACAACGGGCTGTGAAATTGGCTGGTCTCGGGCGGAGAGACCATCGTGGATGCCTCTTGGAAGAATATGTTGCGCATCCAAATGCTTGCGGGATCAGTATTATGAATGGCGGGCCATTGGACGGCCTCGGTGAATGTCAGAAGTCGCAACGGAGGTTCGACAACCCGCAGGGGCATCGTCTTTGCGAAATGGCTGACGAGTCTTGAGGGCATGCTCGCGATACGGTTGGTGCCCAATAACATAGGCGGAATCATACCAAAGCCTTGCACAGCGACCTCGGTGCGTATTTTGAAACCATGCTCGAGCAAGAGCCATTCGCGGAAGGAGGGCCTCAAGAAACGTCCAAATTGAGCTTCCACGTGCCCGATTGACATGTAGTTCTCGAACGTAAGTCGCGATGTCAGCTGCTTGTTCATGGGGCAGCCCACGCAAACGAAAGTGTCCTCGAACAGTGCCGCCTTTGGATGCGCACTCGACATGAACATCTCCGGATACATCAGAAAATCAACTTCACCGCGCCGGAGAAGCTCATCGGGTTCCTCTGAAGGTGGCAGCAATTCGAAGCGGATTCTAGGAGCCTCCCGCACGACGCGGTCCACGATCCTTCGAAAAAATACGACAGTCATGAAGTCGGACAGGATGATCCTGAATCGCCGATTTGATTGGGACGGATTGAAGTGGTCCGGAGAAATGATGGAGAGCTGAATGTGAGCGAGGGCCTCGCGAATCGGGGCTGCGAGCGCTTCAGCCCGCGGCGTTGGAACCAGTTTTCGGCCCCTCATCGTGAATAGCTCATCTCGAAAGTAGGTGCGTAGCCGCGCGACGGCGGCACTCATGGCGGGTTGACTGAGATTGATGCTTCTTGCCGCCGTGGTGAGGTTGCCTTGCGTCACCAGGGCGTCGAACGCGACGAGGAGATTCAGATCGAGGCCCTTGAAACGCATAATCGTGAGTGATCCACGCTGTGAATGTGTTCTATCGACACAATCGATTTTACCCTTTGTACCGAATGAGGATAGCAAACGATCGTATAGCGAGAAGTCAGATCTACCAGAATGGTTACACATCGTTGCGCGTCTCAGCCCAGCGCAGGGGATCGATCAAGACGTCTGGACCGTGCCGTCGCAGCTTCGCGCGTGTTGCGCAAGCCATATCTCGATCGAGGACGGTGGGCATCCGCAAACTTGCGTTGGCGTATACGACGGGCAAACCTTCGTTTGGCTTTGCCAACCCATTCTATATTTGCCGTGTACCGCCGTAGAATTGAGCGAACGCTCAACTTGGCCGTAGATTTCCATCCAGTCAGACCCTCCCGGTTGCGGGTGCCGAATGTGTTGTGGTCGCAGTCGATTGGATCGCATCCTTGCTGGGGTGAAATCGTGCGGAACATGCAAGCGAAGACGTCCTTGGCGAATCTGATGCGAGTTGCGCACACGCTCGATGTGGTCTCGATTGTGAATGCAGATCAGTCAGTGCGTGAAGCTCTCACGGATGTGGTGTTTTCCGCGGGCTACGTGCCAGAACCCTTTGAGAGCGCAGACGGGTTCTTGAAATCGGGTCGCCGTTTGATCACGTCGTGCTTGATCGCGGACATGCAGTCGAGCGTGATGAGTGGCCTTGAGCTTTTCCATCATCTGGTTGCATCCGGAGGCGCGATTCCCACCGTTCTGCTCACAGACCACTCCGGAGACCACGTGAGCCGAGTCCTGCAAGCTGGACTCCAGTTCCTGAGCAAACCTTTCGAACGTTGCGAACTGCTGGCCTGCGTCAGGAGCCAGATAATGAATAGGAGTTACTCTCCATGAACATGATCGCGCCCGCGTCCACACGAGGTGTTTCGGCGCGCCCTCCAGTTCGTTGGAGGCTGTGCTGGGAGAATGAGCTTCAAATTGCTGACCATATCGAATTGTCCGACTTCTTCCGCAAGACCTATGGTCCGACCGGGGAATTCAATGCAAAGCCCTTTGAAGGTCATCGAAGCTGGGCCGGCGCAAGGCCTGAGATCCGGGCAATTGGCTACGATGATCGTGGCGTCGCGATTCACATCGGCGCACTGCGCCGCTTCATAAAAGTTGGTGAGGTCGATCTGCTCGTGGCTGAGCTCGGATTGTACGGGGTACGCCCGGATCTCGAGGGGCTCGGAATCAGCCACTCCATCCGCGTGATGTATCCCGTATTGCGAGATCTTGGCGTGCCATTCGGCTTTGGCACGGTCCGAGCTGCCCTGCAGAAACATATTACCAGGCTGCTCGGACGACAGGGCTTGGCGACTGTTCTACCAGGGCTCCGCGTTCGGTCCGCTCGTCCGGATATCTATCTCACTGTGCCTCCGACGCGCGTGGAGGACGTGGTCGGCCTCGTTCTGCCGATTGCTAGGCCAATGAGCGAATGGCCGGCCGGTGAGATGATTGAACGGAACGGGCCAGAGCTGTGACGTCAACACACGACGTGACTGAAGCGCGGAGCGACTACGCCGAGGCCGGCGGAGAGCACTGCGTCTATCTGACCTTTGATGATGGTCCAAACCCGCATTGCACGCCAGCTATCCTGGACGTGCTGGCCCAGCATCGGGCTCCCGCCACCTTCTGCGTGATCGGTGCGTATGCAGCGGGCCAGCCGGAGCTGATCCAGCGCATCATTGCTGAAGGGCACGAAATCGCAAACCACACAATGACGCACCCGGAATTGTCCAAATGCACGCGGGATGAAGCGCAATACGAGATCCTTACCACGAACAAGGTCATCGGAATGGCCTGCCCCCGAGCCTCTGTGCGGCACATGCGCGCGCCGTACGGGATATGGACGAAGGAGGCACTCGCCGCGTCGGCGAAGGCTGATCTAGCAGCCCTGCACTGGTCAGTCGATCCGCAAGACTGGGCTCGTCCCGGCGTCGAGGCGATTGTTGCCGCAGTGCTGACCTCGCTGCAACCGGGGGCAATCGTGCTCCTGCACGACGGATGCCCTCCCGACGAGCTGGGACGCCGCCCTGATGCTGGTCGGCGTGACCAGACCGTAATGGCGCTCGCCCAGCTCATTCCAGCACTGCACGACCGTGGATTTGCAATCCGGTCGCTTCCTCAACCTAACCGAATCGATCAATGCCCATGACCTTGCTTGCCACCATCAGCACCGTTGCTGTTGCCTCTTACGCGTTGCTCTCCAGCGTCCATAAGAGCGCCCAGGCGCTTTATGCGCTGCGAACCGACGCCACACTGCCGCCGTGCGACCCGGTCAACACCGGTGCTCTGCCCAGCGTGGATGTCATCGTGCCCTGCTTCAACGAGGACCCGCGTACGCTGGCGGCCTGCCTGAAGTCTATTGCAGGCCAGGACTACCCAGGGCGATTGCAGGTCTATGTGGTCGATGACGGTTCCGCAAATGTCGGTGCAGTGGCACCCGTACACGCAAGCTACGCACATGACCCGAGGGTCAGCGTCATTCTGCTGCCAAGCAATGTCGGAAAGCGCAAGGCGCAGATTGCCGCGATACGCCGCTCATTCGGCGATCTCGTACTCAACGTCGATTCCGACACGGAAATCGCCAGCGATGTTGTCAGCAAGCTCGTACGCAAGATGCAGGATCCAGCCGTCGGCGCGGCCATGGGTCAATTGACGGCCAGCAACCGCAACGACAGCTGGCTGACCGGATTGATCGACATGGAGTACTGGTTGGCTTGCAACGAGGAGCGTGCGGCGCAGACGCGTTTTGGTGCGGTCATGTGCTGCTGTGGGCCGTGTGCCATGTACCGCCGTTCCGCGCTCATGTTGTTGCTCGACCAGTACGAGACGCAGTTTTTCCGAGGAAAGCCAAGCGACTTCGGTGAGGACCGCCATCTGACGATCCTCATGCTCAAGGCAGGATTTCGAACCGAGTACGTTCCGGACGCCATCGCCGCCACGGTGGTCCCGGACAAGCTCTTGCCGTATCTGCGGCAACAGCTCCGCTGGGCGCGGAGCACTTACCGCGACACGCTACTCGGTTTGCACCTGCTGCCCGGCCTCGATCGGTACCTCACGCTCGATGTGCTCGGACAGAACCTCGGGCCGCTGCTGCTCGCCATCTCGTCGATTGCCGCGCTCGCTCAGCTCGCGCTCACCGACAGCGTGCCCTGGTGGACCGGTCTGACCATCGTCGCGATGACCATGGTTCGGTGCAGCGTGGCGGCGTTTCGCGCCCGCGAGCTTCGATTTCTCGGATTCGCGCTGCACACCCCGATCAACATCTTCCTCCTGCTCCCAATGAAGGCCTACGCGCTCTGTACCTTGAGCAACAGCGACTGGCTCTCGCGCAAAGTAGCGAAATCAGACGTTGATGGATCGAAGGCCTCGACCGAAAAGGCGACAACTGGACCAAGCCTTAACCCAGGATCGGGAACGCCTGGCTCAATTCGCAGGGCAGGTCGTTTGCGCGCCTCCCAGCGGCTGATCGCGTCGGATGACGTTGCGGCCGAGACTGAATAAGCAATTTTGTAGAGGGATAAACTCGTGGGTGTTGACAACACATATCAATCGTTAGAACGGGAGCTGGCTAACGACGACCCGTGGCGGCTTGACGACAATCCGTTCGAACGTAAGCGTCACACCCAATTGCTGCGGCTATCGCTGTCGGACGGCGCCGTCTCAAACGGCCTCGAGGTCGGGTGCGCGGCCGGTGCATTCACAGAGAAGCTTGCTCCTCACTGCAAACGACTCACGGTCATCGATGTTATGCCGCGAGCGATCGGTCGAGCGGTCCAGCGGACCAAGAGGTGGTCGCATATCAGCTGGGCGGCGAGCGATATTCTGCAGTTCTCGACCGCAGAGTTGTTCGATCTGATCGTGGTCGCTGAAGTTCTTTACTATCTCGAAGACATGACACAGATGCGTATCGCGGTCGACAATATGGTGAAGATGCTTGCTCCAGGTGGGCATCTGATCTTCGGATCTGCACGTGATGCCACCTGCAAGCGATGGGGGCATGTCGCTGGCGCCGAGACGGTCATCGCGATGTTGACTGAAGCGCTCATTGAGGTCGAACGCGCGCAGTGCCAGGGGCAGTCAGCTGACGAAGACTGCTTGTTGGTCCGCTTTCACAATCCGGAGCATTCTTCGGTCCGTCTTAACGGCCGAGCTTGAAAGGAGCCACTATGCGTATCTGCGGTATCAAGTTGACGCATGACGGGGCAGTCGCTCTGATCGAGGACGGCCGGCTGGTGTTTTGTGTCGAACAGGAGAAGCTGAACAACAATCCGCGTTATCAAACCATTGACAACCTGGATTCCGTTGTTGGCGCCTTGGCGGAGCACGGGCTGGATCCGAGCGATGTTGATCAGTTCGTCATTGATGGCTGGGATGGAGAGTTCGAATCACAGTTTGAAGTCCTTAGTGGGCCGACGACCGTCAAGCTCAAGGGCGCGCCGTATGTCGAACGGCACGGCGACAGCCCCCTGACGTCCCGCGATCGCATCGGCCTCATGCTAGACGGGAAGCTATATCCTTATCAAAGCTATCCCCATGTCACCGGGCACGTAGCATCCGCATACTGCGCCAGCTCGTTTGCCAAATCCGCACAATCTGCTTTCTGCTTGGTGTGGGACGGCTGCATGTTTCCACGCCTCTACTATGTCGAGCCCCACGGCATCCGTTTCATCGAATGCCTGTTTCCGATGATAGGTCACGCCTATGCGACGGCAGGACATCACTTTGGACCTTACAGGCGGGCGGACCGGACCAGCTGGGATCTCGGTATAGCCGGCAAGCTGATGGCCTATATCGCGCTGGGATCGCCCGACGGGGATATTATCGAGACGTTTCAGGAACTCTATGAGGCGCACTTTGCCACGCATGCTGACCGCGCTTGCCGTGAGCTTGCAGAAACCAACAGCTCACGATCGCCACTTGAAGCTCTGCACGACTTCTTCGATGCGTGCGCACTGCGATTGAAAGCCAAGCAAGCCGAAGACGTCCTTGCGTCATTTCACGTCTTTCTAGAGCGTCTGCTGGTTCGCACAATTTCTGATGTTGTGCAGCGGCATTCGGATCTTGCGGGGGCGCGTAACCTCTGCATCGCCGGCGGCTGTGGCTTGAATATTAAGTGGAATAGTGCATTTCGTGCGACCGGCCTGTTCGATGCCGTGTGGGTGCCCCCCTTTCCAAACGACAGCGGCTCAGCCATCGGTGCTGCTTGCTCTGCACTGGCGGCACAGCAAGGCTTTAAAGCTCTGGAATGGTCGGTCTACAGTGGACCGGCCGTTCGTCCCAGCGAAGGCCCGCCCGAATGGGAGAGCGCGCCCTGCACGATGGGCGAACTTGCGGCAATTCTCGCGGGCGACAAGCCGGTCGTCTTCCTTGCTGGACCCGCCGAGATCGGACCACGAGCTCTGGGTGGCAGAAGCATTCTCGCAGCCGCGACCTGGGAAGGAATGAAAGATCATCTCAACGATATCAAACTTCGCGAGCATTTCAGGCCGGTCGCGCCGATATGCCTGGAGGATCGCGCGGTCGAGATTTTCAGCCCTGGCGTACCCGATCCGTACATGCTGTTCGATCACCAGACGCGACCGGAATGGCGGGACAAAATTCCGGCCGTCGTGCATCTCGATGGATCTGCCCGCCTACAGACCGTTTCCAGAACCTCTCCACATAAAGTGGCCGAGCTTCTCATCGCGTACGAGAAGCTCACAGGCATTCCGCTGCTTTGCAATACCAGCGCCAATCTGCATGGACGCGGCTTCTTCCCGGATGCCGCCGCCGCGTGCCAGTGGGGACGCGTTGATCACGTATGGTGTGACGGCCTGCTTTGGACAAAAAGGCGCGCGACCCAGGAAGCGGCGCGAACAACGTCCGTCGCGATGGCGTAAGCAAATGTCAACCGCGGCAGTCGACCTTTTCGAGGTGAGCAAGTCGTACAACGACAGGGTCGTCGTGGACGCTGTTTCGTTTACGGTCTCGCCGGGAGAGTGTTTCGGTCTGCTCGGACCAAACGGCGCGGGTAAAAGCACGCTTGCGCGTTTGATCCTGGGTGTTTCATCGCCCGACGCAGGTAAGATATGTGTGCTTGGCGAGCCGGTGCCGACACGTGCTCGCTTGGCGCGCCGGGGCATCGGGGTTGTCCCACAGTTCGACAACCTTGATCTTCAGCTCACGGTGCGCGAGAACTTGCTCGTTTTCGGTCGCTACTTCGCCATGAGCGCCACCGAGGTCAAAGCGGTCACGCCGTCACTGCTCGAATTCGCCCGCCTGGAGAACAAGGCGGATGCCCGGGTAGGCGAACTGTCCGGTGGCATGAAGCGGCGCCTGACGCTGGCTCGTGCCCTCATTAATGACCCGCATCTCTTGGTGCTAGACGAGCCGACGACCGGCCTCGATCCGCACGGCCGTCACCTGATCTGGGAACGCTTGCGCTCGCTATTAGCGCGCGGCAAAACAATTCTTCTCACCACCCATTTCATGGAAGAGGCGGAGCGATTGTGCGACCGCCTATGTGTGCTTGAGCACGGCCGCAAGATCGCCGAAGGCCGGCCTCACGCGCTGATCGAGCAGCAGATCGGCTGCCAAGTGATCGAGATTTACGGTGGTAATCCGCATGAACTGCTGCCGCTGGTCAGACCCCAAGTGCAGCGCGCTGAGGTCAGCGGAGAGACGTTGTTCTGCTATGTCAGGGATCCAGAGCAGGTGCGCGTCCGGCTTGCCAACCGCGCGGATCTCCGCCTTCTGCAGCGTCCTCCAAATCTGGAGGATGTCTTCTTGCGGCTAACCGGGCGAGAGATGAAGGACTGAACGATGTGGCAACGTTTTGCGCCGGCGCTCCCTGCTAATCCATGGAACTGGATCGCTGTATGGCGGCGGAATTTTCTGGTCTGGCGGAAAGTCGCTTTGGCATCGATTCTTGGGAATCTGGCCGAGCCGATGAGCTCTCTCTTTGGCCTTGGTTTTGGCCTTGGAATGATCATCGGTGGCGTCGAGGGGACCTCATACATCTCGTTTCTCGCCGCTGGCATGGTCGCCACAAGCGCGATGGTCTCCGCAACCTTCGAAACGATCTATGCGGCCTACGCTCGCATGCAGACAAATTGCACATGGGAGGCAGTGCTCTGTACGCCCCTTACGCTCGGCGACATTGTTCTCGGTGAAGTGGCATGGGCAGCGAGCAAGGCCTTGCTGGCTGGTACGGCGATTACGATTGTTGCCGTCGCACTGGGTTATGCCGAGTGGTCATCCATCCCCTATGCGTTACCAGCCATCGCCCTCACTGGCGTTACGTTCGCGAGCCTCGCAATGGTCGTTTCAGCACTTGCACCGAGCCACGACTATTTCATCTTCTACCAGTCACTCATTCTCACGCCCATGATGTATTTGAGCGGGGCGATCTTCCCAATGAGCCAGTTGCCAGGGTCATTTCAACGCATAGCCGCCTTCTTGCCACTGACTCATTCGGTCGATCTCATTCGTCCAGCAATGCTCGGCCGGCCGGTCGATAGCCTCGGCTTGCATGTGGGCGCACTTTGCATCTACGCGGCATTTCCCTTCCTCGTCTCGGCCGCGTTGCTTCGGCAACGCCTGATGCGGTGAGAGGAACAAGACCTCAAGCGAAGCATCGCGTGGGCGAGATCAGATATCGGGCGTAACGCAATGCGCGTGCGACGCTTATGTGGGCCTTGTTACGCTCGCAATGCCGGATCTGCCCGCCGCGATGTGCGGTCTACTTGCAAAGCAAGCGATACGAATAGGCCAACAGGCCTCTCAGGATGAACGGAGAACAAGATGCTGTGTCTAGGACTGAGTGGCGGGCTCGATAGGGTCTATGAAAATCCGCTTGAACTGCCGAACACGTTTCTGCACGACGGCGCCGCCGTACTTGTCAGGGACGGGCGCGTCATCGCTGCCGTTGAAGAGGAGCGCCTCAATAGGATCAAACACTCAAACAAGCTCCCGAGCGGTGCGATTCAATACTGTCTTGCAGCTGCGGGTGTGGAGCTTCGCGACGTCGATCGTATTGCGTTCTACGCCACCGAACCCTATTGCAACGCGATGCTCGAACGGCTGTTCATCTCACAACCCGAGATCTCAATTCCGCTAAATGCCAATTTGCTATTACGGCACCTTCTGGCGGCGGAGTTCGGAACCGAAATTGATCCGTCGCGGGTGTCATTCGTAGGCCACCATCAGGCCCATGCCGTGAGCGCTCTGGCGATGTCGGGGTTTGAAGAAAGCTTGGTTCTCGCGATCGACGGTTGTGGCGACTTCCTCTCGGGTCTCTTGGCGGTTGGGTCGGGTACCGAAATGACCGAGCTTATGACGTTTCCAGAGAATAACTCTCTCGGACTGTTCTATCTGGAGACGATCCGATATCTCGGTTACGGCTTGTTCGACGAGTATAAGGTGATGGGACTGGCTCCTTACGGAGATCCCGCACGCTATCGCGAGCTCTTTGCCCAATTCTATGAGCTCTCCGCAAACGGTGGCTACCGCGTTCACCTCGACCGGATCGGTCCGTCATTGCTGCGCAATATCGAAGTCCGGCGAAAGGGAATGCCGTTCACGCAACAGCATCAAGATGTGAGCGCATCGTTGCAGGAGGCGCTGGAACGGATCGTGTTTCATATCCTTCGGCACTACCGTGAGTCGACGGGAATGAAACGGTTGTGCCTGGCCGGCGGGGTCGCCCACAACTGCACTCTGAACGGAAAACTCCTGTATTCAGGCCTCTTCGAGGACATCTTCGTGCAGCCGGCTGCGCATGATGCCGGATGCGCATTGGGCGCGGCACTGATGGTGTCGAAAGAGGCCGGGCAGCCGGCGCCCCGCGAGCGACTCCAGGCGGTTTATTGGGGGCCAGATGTCGGCAGCGACGACAGCATCGAACAGGAACTGAAGCGATGGACCGGACACCTGGAGATGGAACGGACCGCTGACGTCGCAACCAGAGCAGCCGAGTGGATCGCTGATGGCGCCGTGATCGGGTGGGTACAGGGCCGGTCTGAGTTCGGCCCTCGTGCGCTCGGCAATCGCAGTATTCTTGCGGACCCGAGGCCCGCCGCTAACAAGGAGCGGATTAACGCGATGGTCAAGAAGCGTGAGAGTTATCGACCATTTGCGCCGTCGGTTCTGGAGGAGGATGCGGGCGCGTTCTTTGAGTTGCCGGATGGTCGCGCAGAATATCCCTTCATGAATTTCGTCGTTCGCGTGCGCGAATCCAAGCGTGCTTTGCTAGGGGCAATCACGCATATCGATGGTACCGCTCGGCTGCAAACGGTTTCCCGCACGAACAATGCCGCCTATTGGGATCTCATCAATGCGTTCAAGTGCCGGACAGGCGTCCCGATTCTGCTTAATACGTCATTCAACAACAATGCCGAACCGATCGTCGATTCCGTTGCCGATGCGATTACGGCGTTTTTGTCGACCGAGCTCGATGGTCTTGTGGTCGGGTCATTCCTCGTCAAGAAACGGGCAACAACGCTCGAAAGCTGGACTGAACTCGCTGTATCACTGCCGCCGCATGCATCTCTTTACCGGGTTCGCGCTCATGCGAGCCGAGAACGCCAGGAGACAGTCTGCGAGATCCGCATGGGTCACTCCAGCCATGACAGCGTGCGCGTCTCGCATGACCTGTTCGACATGCTGATGCAAATTGAGAAGGAAGCTGTTCTTGCCGATCTTCTCGCAAGAGTCACCTCTGACAGGACTAGGCGCGAAGGTCTCGTCAACGAACTGCGCGGGCTCTGGGATCAACGCCGTATTCGGCTGCATCCTGCGCGGTCGTAAAAGGTGAGCAATGCGGAAGAGGGCTCCGCCTCTTGCATGACCTGTCAATCGGGGGCCGTGAAGGATAGGCTTGCGGGTTGATCGCCTTGCGTCCAGGTGACCAGCCGTGTCCATTGGCGGGGATCGGAATCGCAGAAGAGTAGGTACGCCACACAAAACTGATCTTGCGCAACGAGAAGGGTTTGATAATTTGACGAAGGAACGCTTTGTTATTTCTCGGAGGCGTACCGGCTTTGGTGATTGCCTCTGGTCGCTGGCGTCAGCCTGGTCGTACGCGCAGCGGACCGGGCGGACGCTCGTCATCGACTGGCGCGGTTCCTGTTACGTCGACCAACCGTTCAGCAACGCCTTTTCGGTGTTCTTCGAGCCGGTTGAGGACATCGCTGGAGTGCCGGTGATTTGCGATGATCGGGTCAACCAGCTCTCGTTTCCCGGACCGTTCTTCCCGCGGTGGTGGAATAGGCCATCGATCGACTGCATCAATCGCCCGGATGAGCAGATCTTCCGAGAACGTGACGAACTGACCGAGCTGTTCCAGTCAAGAGAAGATAACGAAGCCAACACCATTGTCTGTGACGCTTGCCTGATGTGGCGTTGTAGCGAGGAAGCCGAGCGACTGATCTTTCGGAACATCAAACTCAGGCCTGAGATTCGAGCGCGGATCGACGCGTTCTGTGAGGAACACTTTAGCGGCCATAGCATCATCGGCGTTCATGTTCGGCACGGCAATGGCGAAGACATCATGGAGCATGCGCCATACTGGGCCGATTCGGAGCTCGCCCTTCGTCAGGTCTGCATGGCAATCCGCAAAGCCGAGGCTTTGCCATATCCAAAGCCTGTAAAGATCTTCCTGTGCACGGACAGTGCACAGGTGCTCGATCACGTATCGGGTATGTTTCCCAATGTCCTCGCCGTACCAAAACGTTTCCAGGCCGATCGGGCAGGGCCGTTGCATAGTGCGGAAATGGGAATTGAAGGTGGAGCTTCCGCTCTCGTCGACATGTATCTTCTTGCGCGATGCGCTACCGTGATCCGCTTTCCCCCAACCAGCGCCTTCACGCGCTACGCTCGTCTGCTCGTGCCCCGCATTATTGAATTCGATCTGAGCAATCCGGAGCATTTGAGCATGATCGATAATCCATACGAGCATTTTGCGGCTTCATGAACTGCCGCGTTGATCGGCTTGCAGTGGTCTCAGTCGGCATTCAAAAGGTGACGCCGTTTCGGCGTTAGCAGCTTCACCTTTTTGGTGCCCATTGAGACCAACCGCGACGCCAATTGATATTGGTGCCATCTGGTGGGTGCCTCTCAACAAGAGGCCTGCCCCTTTGCGGCACGTGATCGAGTGCGGCGTTCGGTCAGAGCTGTATATTTGGCATTTCCAGAAGCCGCTGTCTCGAGCGTAAATCAGGTCCAAATCTCGACAGCGGGCGCATGGGCTTTTGCTCCCGGCGCTCGCTATTCTGGTCTCGCTGGTCACACTGCCTTTACCCAAGTCGGGCTGTTTACAGCAGGTCGGCCGCGCAGTCCCACCCGATCTTGCGGGCTGGTGGCGACGTTTAGGTTTGGTACGCAGGGGCATGAAGCAATGATTGGCCGAGCCTAGTGAAGCCCGTCGACCGGGAGCCGACGCTGCAGTAGCAGGCCCCGTCGCCTCGAGCCAGCAACAGCCCTTCCGTTTTTTGATCCGGCGGACGTAGCAGAACCGATGCGCGAGCTTCGTCAAGCCGAGTTGCAACCTAATTTCGTCGACTTGAGCCAATTCTGATTGGTTTGTGCGTCGGGGAGAACAGCTAGTCGTCAGCAAGCAATTTATGGGTATCTCCCGCGCCTTGCTGGCCTGAACCGAATGCAAAAAATAGGAGAGCGAACAGTTATGTATGGTCGAATTGGTGGATCGTCCGATAGCGCCTACACGCATGACGCCAGCTGGCAAACCGATGCGGGAACCGAAAGCTTCGCTGACACGTTTGCACAGATGCGCTTAGACGAATCGACTTCTGGCGGAAGCTCATCTTCTGCGGGAGCACCAGCGTACTTCCTGAATGACAGACCTCCAAGCTGATGGAGGCATGGTACTCGATCCTGCGCAGCATCCCGACAAGTGGACGAAGAACAGTGCCGGTGAATGGCAGAGTGCGGACAAACCTCGACTCTATCTCTCCAAAGCTGAGGAGAACAGGAGCAGTGATACCGAGAGCGCACCAGGTTCCCCCAGATACGCGTACGAGGATGATTTCATGTGACTAGCACTGTTGTTGGATGTAGCCGCAATGATGGCGGCCGCATCCGACTGCAGGAGTCCTATGCTCACGGCCGCGTGAAGCGGAGAGCGTGGTTTAGGTGACCACGAAAGCCAGGCACGCAGCTTGCGGCGCGGCATTGAGTGCTGGCCGCCAGCTACGTGCTGGCGGGCCAAGGCGATCGCGCAGGCCGTCCTGGCTGAGCCTGACGTCGACCGGGGAATGGCCGACCGTGCTCGCCGATTCCAAAATCCGGCGCCCATCACCGCGACATCGTCGAGACCCAAAACGACCGCGAGGGAGGCCGCGACGATGCTCGAACAGCCCGCGCTTCTCTGGCTCCGCAATCCCGACCAGTTCTGAGGACGCGAGCGCTACCAGTTTAGCGCGCGGACCAAAGGGGGCCTTATTCCGCGCCGAACCACTTACCACGAGGCTGCTCGGGCTACTTAATGGCCTGCCGAGATCATCGGCCTGACAGTGCTGGCGTCGACCATCTGCTTGGCGAGGTATATCGCAGAAACGAAACGGTGGTGATTTCCGCCCCGGGTGCGACGCCTGGCCGGCCGACCGGTAATACGGCTGCTTGTGCGACGGATGTGATGCCGGCACGATCAGGCGTACGGGTGCGAAGCCTCGGCCAATACCACGAGCGCCAGCGGCGTGGCTACGTAATGCTTCGCGCCGCCATGCTTAAGCGGTGTCGTCCGGAAGGGCTATGGCGTATCATCGTCGCAGCCAAAAACTGCGATCCCCGGGCAGACGGCGAAGAGCACAGTGATTGTTGTCCGACGTTCAACGCAGCAGGCCAATCACGTGTGAATGTTCCAGCAGCAACAAGGGCGCGCCCGGTGGATAGATCGCCTTTGCTGGGCCATCTGTTTGCCACTAGCTAGTCTTATTCATTCATGCGCTCATCGCGTCCTTTTTGTTGGACCTTGCGAACAGCAAGACCCTTGGCCCATCGTATCGGATTGATCAACAGCCGCATGTGCGCGCGCGCACAGCGGCCGAGAAGGTATTGCACGAAACTGGCATCGGTCCTGATCTCCGCCAAAGGGAGCTGATCTATCTTCCCTGGCGAATGAGCCTCAGGCCACCTGGGGAGAGCGATGTAGTCAGCTCGCGGTGTAAACGCCGGCTTCTCGGCTCGAAGATCGAGCCCGCACGCATTTGTAACGCGCCCGGAAACACGGCGATGGTCCCGCCATTGCCGGGGCGTTGCCATTGTCGAAAAGCGAACAGGCGAGATGTTCGGAACCTGCCATTTGGGTCGCAAAGGTTCGCCGCTTGTGCCCTGTATCGCTTTGGCCCGGATCCTGCACCAGGTGCTCAGCCGAGGGAAGCGGACGGGAGCGGCATGTGAATCTGGGTCTACTAAATGACAAAGCGGTCCCAGCTCGATCGTCGCAAACGGACTTTGGCGGTCCAATTCACGCCGATCGAGCGCGCCGCCTGCTGCGTGAGCGGAAGACGCTGGTATTGACCGGAGCATCGCGCGGCATCGGTCGTGCCACCGGAAAATTGTTTTCGCAAGCCGGTTGGCGCGTCATTTCTTGCGCGCGCCAACCCTTCGACGCGGTGCGCTGCCCATGGAATTCAGAGGGCGACAGCTATATCAAAGTCGACCTGAGCGACCATCGGACGCTGCCGCGCGTGATTGCCGAGATCAAGGAGTGCCTTGCCGGCGCACCATTGCATGGACTGGTAAACAATGCCGGAACGTCACCAAAAATGCCGAACGGTGCCCGGCTGACGTCGCTGGCGACCTCAGTCGATACCTGGATGAGCGTGTTCCACCTCAATCTGGTGGCGCCGATCCTGCTCGCCCAAGGTCTGTTCGATGAGCTAAAAGCGGCTTCAGGCTCGATCGTCAATGTGACTTCGATCGCCGGCTCGCGCGTGCATCCATTTGCAGGCACGGCATATGCGACTTCGAAAGCTGCGCTCGCTTGTCTCACGCGCGAAATGGCGCACGATTACGCCTCACATGGCATTCGCGTCAATGCGGTCGCGCCCGGAGAAATCAAGACGGACATTTTGTCGCCTGCCACGGAAGCGCATCTTGTGCCAAAGATCCCACTTCGCCGAGTGGGTATACCCGAGGAAGTCGCCAAGGTCATTTTCTTCCTATGTTCAGATGCGGCAAGTTATGTCACTGGCGCCGAAGTCCCGATCAATGGCGGACAACACTTGTGATGAACTCGCCCCTGGCGAAGCCCGGTTCATCTGGGCCATCCCGGATGGAAGTCATTTTGGCCAGGGCGAATCCGCCAGGGAGTTGAAAGATTAACGCAGCAAACCTAGTCACTGTAGGTGCTGCCGACGTGCCATGAAGAGGCGTCATCTCTCGCCCCGCCCTGAGAACCGGATGTCAGATCGAGGGGCATGCAACACGCGTCCAACAAGTCCGATCAAGATCACGGGAGGATCAAGAAAGGAACGGAGAAGTCGTTATGCTGGACAACGTTTCCCTGCGCGAAAAACTAAACTCAACCTCCGACGCGGACCCCTCCGGTTATATTGTGCCGTCGCAAGAGAAATCGCTAAGCACGATCTTTGAAATGGCGCACACGCTGACCGGCCGAGCCGAGCTCGAAGCCAAGCTGGAGAGCGTCATCGAGCGTCTGCAATCGCTCGTGCAGATGCGCCGCGGAATCGTGTGTCTCTTCGGTCATGACGGCGTGCCCCAGATGATCGTAGGCGACGGTCGGGACGAAGACCGCGATTCGCGCCGCGGGGTGCGCTTGCCGCAAGGAGCAATTGATCAAATCGTGGCGTCGGGGCAGCCGCTCATCGTTGAGAACGTAGCGCTGCATTCGGCCTTCAGTTCTTCGGACGTCGAGATGCTAGATGCCGCCGGTAATACGCGTGTTGCATTCATCGGCGTTCCCATAGACATTGACGAGAAAGTTGCGGGTACGCTGAGCATTGACCGTATCGCAGACAACGGGATGCGCGCGCAGCTCGATGACGACCTCCACCTGCTGACCATGGTCGCTAGCCTTGTGGGCCAGACCGCGAAGCTGCATTCCATTGTTGAGCGCGATCGCAGGCGCCTTATGGACGAGGAGTTCCGACTGCAGAAGCAGCTGGCCGAACCAAAGCCTCATGGGCCGGAGCGTAAGAAGGTTCAAGTCGACGGAATTATTGGCGACAGCCCGGCGCTCCGCGCGTTACTTGAGAAGGTCCAGGTGATCGCAAAATCCAACAGCACGGTTCTGCTGCGTGGCGAATCGGGTACCGGAAAAGAGCTGGTCGCGAAGGCTATTCACGAGCATTCAGCGCGGGCCAAACGCCCCTTTATCAAGCTGAATTGCGCAGCCCTGACTGAGACGGTGCTAGAATCCGAATTGTTCGGTCACGAGAAGGGGGCGTTTACGGGTGCTTTCAATGCGCGCAAGGGTCGCTTCGAGCTCGCCGACAAGGGAACGTTGTTTCTAGATGAGATCGGTGAGATCTCGGCGTCGTTCCAGGCGAAGCTCCTGCGCGTGCTTCAGGAGCAGGAATTCGAGCGGGTCGGCGGCAATCAGACGATCAAAGTCGACGTCCGCGTGATTGCAGCTACGAACAGAAATCTTGAAGAGGCGGTGGCAAGGAGGGAGTTTCGTGCCGATCTCTACTACCGCATCAGCGTGGTTCCTCTGCTACTGCCCCCGCTGCGCGAAAGACGCACTGATATTCCGCTTCTCGCCGCTCGCTTCTTGAAGAACTTCAACAATGAAAACGGACGTGCTCTGGTGTTCGATTCAAGTGCGATTGAGGTCCTCACGATTTGCGAATTTCCCGGTAATGTCCGCGAGCTCGAGAACTGCGTGCAGCGGACCGCAACCCTCGCGCAAGGATCGTCGATCGTAAGACATGATTTTGCATGCTGCCACGGGCAGTGCCTGTCGGCCATGCTATGGAAGTGTGGAGCGGAGGAAATGGCACGACAGCCGAGCCCCCATTTCTCACTGCCCGCGAGGTTGAGCATGCCGCCTCCAGAAGCTATAACAGCCGTTCAGCCGGTCAGCAGCGAGCTGACACCGCTAGGGCCACCGGGGCGACCCGCGGTGGGTGCTGCGAAACTCACCGATCGCGAGCGCGTCATCGCAGCCATGGAAAGATCCGGGTGGGTACAGGCAAAAGCGGCGCGCCTGCTTGGACTAACCCCGCGCCAGATTGGCTATGCCTTGCGAAGACACGGTATCGAGATCAAGCGCTTCTAAAGCGTCGGGCCGCTCCTCTCTCGCGCTCGTCCGACTGGGATAGGAGAGCGTGGGAAGAGGCGGTTGCCAGTTAAAATGCATGATACGAATACTAGCCTCATGCCTTGGTTGGGATGCGCTCGCCGGTGAAGTGTAGGGCGTCTTCGCGTCGGCGGGCTTTGTCATCGTCTGTTTGCAACGTATTCCCCCTGAAAACTGGCTTGGCGTGAAACCGGCGCGTGATTGCTGCGGCTCCGTTGCTGCCCGTAACTCAGATCAGCTCAAGACGCGCCCATGCTCAAGCCGTCGTAGTTGCGACAACCGAGTCGCCGTCAGTCTTTGCATGCCTTCCTCATCGGCGAAATGCCTGGGGTGGTATGACATTTGCTGCTCGTCGGGAGCCGGCTCAGCATCCTAGGAGAAGTAATGCACAGCATCGTCTGCATCAAACAGGTCCCCGACTCCGCGCAAATCCGCGTGCACCCTGTTACCAATACGATCATGCGCCAGGGCGTGCCGACAATCATCAACCCATATGATCTCTTCGCACTGGAAGCTGCGCTCGACCTACGAGCTAGGTTCGGCGGCGAAATTACCGTCCTCACAATGGGGCCACCGTCGGCCGAAGAATCTCTCCGAAAGGCACTGACATTTGGTGCCGATCGCGCTGTCCTGCTCACTGATCGTAGTTTCGCGGGCTCCGATACGCTGGCGACGAGTTACGCGCTGGCGTGCGCCGTTCGCAATATCGGGAGGGAATATGGCCCGCCGGACGTCATATTCACAGGCAAGCAGACGATCGACGGCGATACGGCGCAGGTGGGGCCTGGCATCGCAAAGAGGCTCGGGGTCCAGCAGCTTACGTACGTCTCCACAGTCAAAGCGTTGGACTTCAAAGCACGCACAATCGAGGCGGAACGGCGCTGCGAAGGCGGCGTCCAGGTGTTGCGTTCCAAGCTGCCGTGTCTGGTCAGCATGTTGGAGGCAACCAATCAAATTCGCCGCGGTGCAATGATAGATGCGCTGCGCGCCGCCCGTGCCACAATCGTAAAGTGGAGCGCCCAAAATGCTGGCGTGGATGACATGGCCAAATGCGGTCTGAGGGGGTCTCCGACGGTGGTCAAACGTGTTTTCGCGCCCGCCGCGCGCGCGGAGAAGGCGACGTGGGTGGAGGCGGCCGAGCAGCCGGCGCAAGCATTGATCGAGGCCATGTTCAAGCGCAACCCTATGCTTGAGGAGGAGCTCGCACAGCTCGCGCGCGGTACCTCGTCCGCACAAGCGACCGGCGCGTGAAGTCGCGGCCGATCGAGCAGAGCCAGCGATGGCCTGGGTCGTGGTCATGCATTGGCCCGTCGCTCTCGTGGTGCGAGACACCGGTTCGCTCGGGAAATTCATGCAGCCTGACGAGGTGGCCGTTCAGTTTGTGTGGCAGCCGTACAGAGTACCCCGCCGAATTCGCTGCGCGGAGCTCGCGCGAGGGATCTGTCCCCTCGCGCGAGATCTGAGTGTTTCGCGTGACTGCAACGTGCGGGCATTATCATCGTGCCCTTCGACGACAGACGGAACCGGGCTTAGCTGATAATGCTCAGCCACTCCCGGTCAACATCAGCGCCAGCTCGTCCCGATACTGCCCGCGATCGCATAGGAAGAACCGTGACCGGCAGAGTCGGCCGCGCACCACCGTGAGATCACCGCAAGGGCGGTCACGCACCAAGTTCGGTGCGGTCTCGGGCCGTTAACGTCCCCGTGGGGGCGCGTGCTAATGCGTGGCAAATTGCGCGGTTACGGCCCTGTTAGACCGCTCGGGTCTCGACGGTTTCGCAACTCTTTTTGTGCTTCCTGGATAAATCGTCAGCGCGGCGATGATGCCGAGCAAAGCTGCAAACATCAGCCAAAAACCTGGCGAAGCCTTGTCGTCGGTCCGATGGATCAGCCAAGTCGATGCGAACGGCGTCAACGTGCCAAAGAGAGCTGCGGCGAGTGCGAAGGCCAAAGAAAAGCAGGTTGTGCGAACGTGCTTCGGCACGATTTCGACTAGAGCGCCCAACATGGCGCCGCTATAGGTCCCAAAGTAGAACGAGAATATCATCTCCACCACCAGCATCTTGCCAAAGCTTGGGTCGGTCACGAGCCAAGACAACGCCGGATATACGGTCACCAAGGCGAGGCCGGCAATCGTCAGCAAGATCGGCTTCCGGCCGATTTTGTCTGAAATCGCCCCGCCAATTGGGTTCCAGATGAAGTTCGTCACGGCGACCAAAAGCGTTACCAAGAGCGTGTTCTGCGACGACAGCTGCAATACGTGCTTGCCGAATGTAGGCGTGTACACCGTGACGAAATAGAAGGTCGTAGTCGTCAGCATCGCGATCATCATGCCGAGAATGACAATGCGCCAGTTCGCAACTGTGGAGGCGAAGACCTCGCGGGCCGTTGGGTGGTTCTTCATGACCAGAAACTCCGGAGTTTCCTCCAGTGTCCGGCGCAGGAAGAAAATAAGCGGAACGATCAAGCAGCCAAGGAAGAACGGGATCCGCCAGCCCCAGGAGGCAACCATTTCGGCCGGAAGTGCTTCGCTCAAAAAATATCCGATAAGAGCCGCGACAAAGATCGCAACCTGCTGGCTCGAGGACTGAAACGATGTGTAAAAACCGCGGTTGCCCGGAGTGGCAATCTCGGAGAGGTAGACGGAAACGCCGCCAACCTCAACCCCGGCAGAAAATCCCTGCAACAGCCGTCCGAACAGCACGATCACGGGTGCGGCAATGCCGATCGTCGCATAGCCGGGACAAAAGGCGATGATGATGGTGCCAATGGCCATGATCGAAAGCGTGATCATCAGGCCTTGCCGACGGCCAATCTGGTCAATATAGGCTCCAAGCACGATCGCGCCAACAGGTCGCATCAAGGCACCCAGCCAGAACACACCGAAAGTGTTAAGCAGTGAAGCCGTTTCGCTTCCTGATGGAAAGAATGCGTTTCCGATGGCACTGGCGTAGAACCCAAACAAGAAGAAGTCGAACTGCTCGAGGAAGTTGCCGCTCGTCGCACGTAAGATGGCACCAATGCGCGATTTGGCATTTGACGCGTGCCCAATGGACGGTGGTGACATGGCGAGGTTCCTCTCGTTTGAAATGGCCGGTTCCGGAGAAAATCTCACGCCAGCCGAGTGCGTTTGATGGCCGCGAATCTGCCATCAGGGCACGATCGACCAACCTGTAAGCGCCTGACGTTTCCGGCATAATTTCGGCAATTGGCCTTGGCTCATTCGACGGTAACCGATTTCGCAAGATTTCGCGGTTGGTCGACGTCCGTGCCCATGAAGTTGGCCGTGTGATAGGCCAGGAGCTGCACCGGAATGGCATAGACAATGGGCGTAAATGTCGTCCCCATTTCCGGCAGCACGATCGTCGCGAGTGTATCCATGGACACCTCCGCGGCGCCGCAAGCGTCCGTTATCAAGATAATCTTGCCGCCGCGTGCGGCGACCTCCTGCATGTTCGAGGTGGTCTTTTCGAAGAGCCGGTCGCAAGGAGCGATGACGATGACGGGAACGCTCTCGTCGACCAAGGCGATGGGGCCGTGCTTGAGCTCTCCGGCCGCATAGCCAGCGGCGTGAATATAGGAGATTTCCTTCAGCTTCAGGGCCCCTTCCAGCGCCAGTGGAAACGAGGTGCCGCGACCAAGATATAGCACGTCACGTGATTTGGCGATGTCGCGTGCGAGCTTCTCAATCTGCGGCTCGCTGCCAAGCGCCGCTATCACTAGCCGGGGAATTTCGATCAGCGCTCGCACGAGATCGACCTCGTCGCTCTCCGACAATTCACCCCGCGCCTTGCCGGCAGCGACCGCAAGCGCCGCCAGGACGACAAGCTGGCATGTGAACGCCTTGGTCGAGGCAACGCCGATTTCAGGTCCGGCGAGTGTCTGCAACACGGTCCCGCTTTCGCGCGCAATGGTCGAACTCAGAACGTTCACGATCGAGAGCGTATGCAGGCCTTGCGATTTGGCATAGCGGAGCGCGGCCAGCGTATCGGCCGTCTCGCCGGACTGCGAGATGAAGATAGCAAGATCTCCCTTGCGCATCGGTGCCTCACGATAGCGAAATTCGGAGGCGACATCGAGCTCGACCGGAATACGAGCCAGCCGCTCGAACCAGTATTTGGCGATATGGCCGGCATAGCCTGCCGTACCGCAAGCCGTGATCGAGATATGTCCGATCTCGTTGAAATCAAACGGAAGCTCCTGCGGCAGCGCCACGCTCTCGGTGGCGACATCGACGTAATGCGCCAGCGTCTGCCCGATCACCTCTGGCTGTTCGTGGATTTCCTTGGCCATGAAGTGGCGGTAGTTTGCTTTGTCGACGAGAACCGACGACGCGCCAGATTTCACCACCTCGCGGCGGGCGACCGTGCCTTGTGCGTCGTAAACCACGCTGAAGTTGCGGTTGAGCACGGCCCAATCGCCGTCCTCAAGATAGGTGATCAAGTCGGTAAGGGGCGCAAGCGCGATAGCATCCGATCCGAGATACATTTCGCCTTCGCCATGGCCGATCGCAAGCGGTGAGCCCTTCCGGGCGCCGATCATGAGGTCGTGTTGACCCTTGAACAGGATTGCAAGCGCAAACGCGCCCACTAGCCTCGGGAGCGAGGCTTTTACCGCGTCCTGCGGCGAGCAGCCTTTTTTCAGATGAGAGTCGATAAGATGCGCCACCACCTCGGTGTCTGTTTCAGAAGCGAAACAGGCGCCATGCTGTTTCAGCTCCGCGCGCAGCTCGCGAAAATTCTCGATAATGCCGTTATGGACCACTGCAACATTGTCCGTTGCATGCGGATGAGCATTGTGCTCGGTCGGCTTGCCATGTGTAGCCCAGCGCGTATGCCCGATCCCGACATGGCCTGAGAGCGGATGGCGGCGAACGCGTGTCTCAAGGTTCCTCAGCTTGCCCTCGGCGCGCCGAAGCTCGATATGATCTCCCTTGAGCGTTCCGATGCCTGCTGAGTCGTAGCCGCGATATTCCAGTCGCTTAAGTGAATCGATGAGTCGATCCGCGACCGGACCGCGCCCCAAGATACCGACAATTCCGCACATGCTAATCAGTTTACCTCGAGTTCAAAACAAAGCGTCCCGCAAGGCTCGCCTGACCAATTCGCTCGCCATAGCTTCGGCCAGTCTAGCCCGTGCCTGCCCTCCATCGGGCACGCGTCACCCGGCGGTGCGCGAGTTCCAAGGAACACCGGAGCCCGGTCGAATTCGCCGGAAGATCCTAAAGCAACTTTCTGGAACCGAACAATGAGCGCCATCAGCGGCTAGCAGCTGCATGGTTCTTCCGTTTGTCCGATGTAGCCGGTGCCGCCAAGAAGGCTTGGTAGGCCTGCCGCATTCCATGTGTAAGCCATGTCCTCGCGCGCCAGCCGAGGCTCGCGAGACGGCTGACGTCGAGCAGCTTGCGCGGCGTGCCGTCGGGCCGGGAGGTATCGAAACTGATCTCGCCGATGTAGCCGACGACTTCGGCGACGATGCGGGCTAACTCGGCGATGGTGATGTCCTCGCCGGTGCCGATGTTGATCAGCTCCGCGCTCGAATAGGTCTTCATCAAATGCACGCAGGCATCGGCCATGTCGTCGACATAGAGGAACTCGCGCCGCGGCGTCCCGGTGCCCCAAACTACGACGCTTTTTGCGCCCGAAACCTTGGCCTCATGGAAGCGCCGGATCAGGGCCGCGACCACGTGGCTCATTTCGGGGTGATAATTGTCGCCGGGCCCGTAAAGATTGGTCGGCATGACGCTGATGAAGTCGCACCCGTACTGGCTGCGATAGGCCTCGGCCATCTTAATCCCGGCGATCTTGGCGATTGCATAGGGCTCGTTGGTCGGCTCGAGCGGGCCGGTCAGCACGCAATCTTCGCGCAACGGCTGCTCCGCCAGCTTCGGGTAGATGCAGGACGAACCCAAGAACATCAGCTTCTCGGCGCCGTTCCGATGCGCGGCCTGGATCACGTTGGCCGCGATCGCGATGTTGTCGTAGATGAACTCGGCGCGCAGCGTATTGTTGGCGACGATGCCGCCGACCTTCGCTGCGGCGAGGAAGATCACTTGCGGCCGCACGCGCGTGAACCAGTCGAACACTTGGGCCTGGTTGCAGAGATCGACCTCGCGCCGGTCCACGGTGACGAGTTTGACGTCCTCCCTTTCGAGCCGGCGCATGAGCGCGCTGCCGACCATGCCGCGATGGCCGGCGACGTAGACGCTCTTGCCGGTCAGCTCAAACGTTGCGTTTGCCACTCGCCACGTCCCGTTTTGCGTCTGCCAGATCGCTCACCATCATCTCCGCGACGAGCTCTGCAAAGCTCCGCTTCGGCGTCCAGCCAAGCACCTCGCGCGCCTTGCTGGCGTCGCCGACGAGGAGATCAACCTCGGTGGGGCGGAAATAGGTCGGATCGATCTTCACCACCGTCTTGCCGGTCTTGGTGTCGACGCCGGTCTCGTCAACGCCCTCCCCGCGCCATTCGATGCGGCGACCAACCTGCGCGAACGACAGCTCGACCATCTCGCGCACGGAGTGCATCTCGCCGGTGGAGAGCACGAAATCGTCCGGCTTGTCGGCCTGGAGGATCTTGTGCATGCCCTCGACATAGTCGCGGGCATGGCCCCAGTCGCGCTTGGCCGAGAGATTGCCGAGATAGAGCGTCTGTTCGAGGCCGAGTTCGATGCGGGCGACAGCGCGCGTGATCTTGCGGGTGACGAAGGTCTCGCCGCGGATCGGGCTCTCGTGGTTGAACAGGATGCCGTTGGAGGCAAACATGCCGTAGGCCTCGCGGTAGTTCACCGTAATCCAGTAGCCATAGAGCTTTGCGACGCCGTAGGGCGAGCGCGGATAGAACGGCGTGGTCTCCTTCTGCGGAATCTCCTGGACCAGGCCATAGAGCTCGGAGGTCGAAGCTTGATAAAACCGCGTCTCCTTTTCCATGCCGAGGATGCGGATCGCTTCCAGGAGCCGCAGCACGCCGATGCCGTCGGCGTTGGCGGTGTATTCGGGGCTTTCGAAGCTGACGGCGACGTGGCTTTGGGCCGCGAGATTGTAGATCTCGGTCGGCCGGATTTGCTGCACGAGGCGGATCAGATTGGTCGAATCCGTCATGTCGCCGTAGTGCATCAGGAACGGCACCTTGCCGACATGCGGGTCTTGGTAGAGATGATCGACCCGCGCGGTGTTGAACGAGGACGAACGCCGCTTGATGCCGTGCACGACATAGCCGAGCGACAGCAGATATTCGGCGAGATAGGCGCCGTCCTGCCCGGTGATGCCGGTGATGAGAGCGATCCGCCGTTTGCTCGCTTGGTTTGACAAATCGTTTCTCTGCGCATGTTAATGTCGTCCCGCGATCGACGACCTTTAATCGCGTCGGCCTCCGATGCGGAAGCGTCACGCTCAAGAAGCACTGAACTCTGGACGTGTATAGACATTGCATCGATCGCTCAACTGTACGGAGGTAAACGTTCCACATCGAAACGGTTTTGAAGGACTATACGAAAGTTTGTAATCCGGCGGATTTCGTTCGACTTCGTCGGGCGTCGCTCCACTGCTTGGGTGCGACCAGTGGAATTGCGACGCGGCCAGGTGGCAAGCGACCCGTCGGGACCGAGAAGCCGTTCCACTGTCTCTACTTGCTCAACTCGCGCGGCGAGCCGGGCCATAGGATGGCCGCCTCGGACATGCGACCTGTTCGAAAGGAGCCGATTGTTGGGCCTCGAATGAGGCAGGCATGCAGTCGGGCTCGTTGAGCGTTCGCTGCGTGTATCGAGGAGGCGTTGGTAATCCCTAAGGCCTGAACCCTCCTGAGATTGCTCAGCAAGCTGTGAGCCAGCTCATAATCCGACCAGCTTTCGTACGATGGCTCAATCATTGCAGCCAGGCATGACGAAGATGTCGCGATAGGAGGATGCGAACCAAACACTGTGCGAACGTGTATGCCTACAGCCCTGCTCCGTTTCGGCGCGAGCAAGCCATTTACAGGTTCGCGGGAGGCGGATCACAACCAGCTGCATGGCCTCCAACTTCCATTCCACTCTGAGCAGCGAAGCGCTGATCTCCGGAAGGCGACCTCCACCATGAGCAATATCTCAAATCGGCAATCACCACGAGGCGATGCTGCTCCGATCTTAGCATCCGGTTCTCCTGCACTCCCCGTTTCATCGCGAGATCTTGCAATGATTCGCCGAGGCGACTTCACTGAGGCGTTTCAAGGCATCACGGGCGTTCTGCAATCTGAGCTCAAAAGGACACATTCCCAATTGGTCGCCCGGACGCTGTTGTACGGCCAGGCGCGGTCGCCAGCTGCATTGAAGACCTTACAATCTGACGCTACGTCCGATTCAATCCCTTATGTCGAGAGTCGCGCATTTGGCGCGCGATCTGACGCGGACCACTAATGAGTCTGAACCGCCCCGGGTTTGCCGGAGGCCATTTGGTTTAAGTTATGCCGCCATGGCGGGTTGTTCCAGCATGGCGTAGTAGCGTTGCTCGGCTTCGGCAGGCGGGATGTTGCCGATGGGCTCCATGAGCCGTCGATTGTTGAACCAGTCCACCCATTCCAGGGTCGCGAACTCTACGGCCTCGAAGCTGCGCCATGGTCCACGCCGATGGATCACCTCTGCTTTGTAAAGGCCGTTGATCGTTTCGGCGAGAGCGTTGTCATAGGAATCTCCAACGCTGCCGACGGAAGGTTCTATACCTGCTTCAGCCAGGCGCTCGGTGTACTTAATGGATACGTATTGGGCGGATTCAAACGGTCGTCGCAACACCAGGAGTTTGGAGGTTGCGATGAACGTTGTAAGGCGCAGATCGGCGCGGTCAGGACGAGCC